>CAVREN010000096.1:0-71770 GCA_963720115.1 uncultured Alphaproteobacteria bacterium | reverse complement strand
ATCACCCGCACCTTGTCTTCGTCGAGGTTGAAGATCGAGGCGAGCCCGCCGCGCACGGAAATCGGCGCCTGCGTGCCGTCCCAGACGGTGAGCTCGCCCGACACCGCATCCCAGCGCGCGGCAACGGCTCGGCATTCCATCGGCGCTGCGGTCGAGCGGTCGACCTGCACTTCGATTTTGGTGAAATGTTCGGCGCGCGCGAAGGCTGCATCCGGATCGCCGGACGTCTGGATAAAATGCGCGGCGAGATTGTTCGGCACGTCGGCATGAACGAGCGGTGCGCCATTCTGCAGCGCACGTTTCATATCCATCTCGACCGGGAGCTGTTCGTATTCGATCTCGATCAGGGCGGCCGCGTCTTCGGCGGTATAGCGGTCGACTGCAACGACCATGGCGATGGTCTGGCCGACGTAATACACGTCGCCGCGCGCCAGCGGCCGCTGCGTCTTCGGGTTTTTCATCGACGGATGCGGAATGAGCAGCGGCATCGCCATGTCGAGCGGGCCGATGTCGTCGTAGGTATAGACCGCGGCGACGCCCGGATAGTCTCTGGCGGCGCCGACGTCGATTGTCTTGATGCGCGCGCGCGCCACCGGGCTGCGCAGGAAGGCAGCGTGTAGCGCATTGGTCAGCGGAATGTCGTCGACGAAGGCACCTTCGCCGCGCAGCAGTTTCGGATCGATGTTCCGTTCAATGCGGGCGCCGAATGTGCGTGTCGACATGGCAGATGTCCGTCAGGCGCGGCCGAGCAGCTCGGCGGCGCGCCGTACCGCCGCGATGATGTTGATGTAGCCGGTGCAGCGGCACAGATTGCCCGAAAGAAGATCGCGAATGCCGCTTTCGGAAAGATCGAGCGGCTCGCGCTCCTCGAACCGGCTGAGCACGTTCATCACCATGCCGGGCGTGCAAAAACCGCACTGCAGGGCGTGACATTCCTTGAATGCTTGCTGGACCGGATGCAGCGTGCCGTTCTCGGCGGCGACATCCTCGATGGTGCGGATGTTGCAGCCGTTTGCCTGCACCGCGAGCGTGAGACAGGAACGGCCGGCTTTGCCGTCGATCTGGACCGTGCAGCAGCCGCAAACGCCATGCTCGCAGCCGACATGCGTGCCGGTGAAGTCCAAGCTCATGCCGCAGAAAATCGCTCAGCAGCATGCGCACGCTGACTGTGCGTTTGACCGGCTGCCCATTGACCGTCAGCGATACTTCGACGCGCGGATCTTCCGAACGTTCGGGAATCGACGGCCGGATCGCGGAGCGCTTCATTGCCGCTTTCCTCCGCGCGCGCGGCTTGCGGCGATCGGCACCAGCCGCTGGATCAAACCGCTCAACACGCGCCGCCTGTAAGGCATGGAAGTGTTCATATCGTCCGCTTGTGTCACCGTATCTGCCGATGCCCGCGCCGCCGCAACAAGATCGCCTGTTGCAAGAAGGCTGCCACTGAGCGCTGCTTCAGCCGCCTTCAGGCGCACCGGACGATCGGAAATTCCGCAAGCCGCGAGCCGAATGTTTTGCACGCGGCCGCTGCCGTCGAGCGTGAGCACGCAGCCGACGCCGACCAGCGCATAATCGCCATGCCGTCGCGTCACCTCGTCGAAGGCAAAGCCCGCGCCGGCAGGCAAAACCGGAAGCCGCGCCTCGATGACGATTTCATCCTGGCGGCGGCTGGTGGTGAGGAAAGATTGGAAAAAATCCGCGGCCGCGATGTGGCGCGTACCCACCGGACCTGTGGCGACCAAAGTGCCGTCCAAAAGAACAAACAACAGCGGCATCTCCGCCGACGGGTCGGCGTGGCAAAGGCTGCCGACCACGGTGCCGCGATTGCGGATCGGCACATGGGCGACGTGCTGCATGGTTTCGGCGATCAGCGGATTGACCCGCCGCACCTCGGGATCGAGTTCGAGCTCACGATGCCGCGTCATCGCCTTCATGACGATCGTATCGCCTTCTATGGCGATGCCTTTGAGGCCCTCGACATGCTGGATATCGACCAGCAGAGAAGGTGTGGCGACGCGGAAATTCATTGCCGGGACAAGGCTCTGGCCGCCAGCCAGCACCATCGCGTCGGGGTCGCTGGCGAGGACGGCGACAGCGTCCCGGAGGGTCCGCGGAGCCTCATACCGAAACAGCGGCGGCTTCATTCTACCAGCGGCCCTCACATAACGCGTGTATCCGCAACCCGAATACGATATCTACATAACGGACGGACTGTCAATCAACTCACGCGCCACAGTGGCGTTTGATAGAATGGTTGTGCTGCCTGTCGATTGAGCGAGAGTCAGCTGGGAAATTCATCATGCACAGAGGCATGCCTGAGAGATCGCCGCCGCCCACCGCCGTCAAGGCGGCGCGTTCAAGCCGCAAGCAGCGAAAGCCGGTGAAGAACGGCAACGGTTTGGAAGATTTGCGGGGAATGTCGCGATCGCTGGCGATCATCGAGCATTTGGCGGTGCGGCCGGGGCGCGTGGTCGACGTGACTCAGGAAATGGGGCTGCCGTGGGCGACGGTGCATCGCATCATCACCCAACTAACCAAAGCCGATTTTCTGCGCCGCGATCCGGAGACCAAACGCTATGAAATCGGCCCGGCGCTGTGGTTTGCCGGCGCGACATACATGGCTAACCATCGCGTGCTGCGCGCCGCGATCCCCTATCTGCAGAAACCGGAACAGATCGAGGGCATCGCCGTGCAATTGGCCGAGCGCGTGCGCGATCAGGCCGTGGCGATCTATTCGGCGCAGCCTTATGCAACCGAGATTGCTAAGGCGCAGTACGGTTACCACTTCCCGCTGCATTGCGGTTCAAAGGGCCGCGTGCTGCTCGCTTTTGAGACGCCGGAATTCGTCGAGCAGTATTTGCGGCGGCCGCTCGAGCGGCTCACCGAACTCACGATCACCGATCCCGAGGTGTTGCGGAAGGATTTGGAAGAAATCCGCCGGCGCGGTTACTCCGTCACCATCGCCGACGTTCAGCCGTTTACCGGATCGATCGCGGCGCCGATCCGCGACGTCTCTGGCCGCGTGATCGCGTCGCTTTGCTTCATCGGCCGCAAGACCTTGCTGCAGAACGAGCGCAAGCGCGACGAACTGCTCGAACATCTCCTGCACGCCGCGCATCTGGCATCGATGGATCTCGGCTGGCGGCCGGATCCGGTCAATGGACGGAAACCTGCGTCTGCTCAGCGCCGCTCCTGATAGGAGCCTTGCAGGTTTTTGAACGTCTCCACCAAGCCGTCGACCGCCGCGTCGATGAAGGCATTGCCGGCTTCGGCGGTGGCTTTGGTTGGATCGCCGAAAATGGCGGCATGGCCGGCAGCGGGGCGCGGACGGCGCATATAGGTACGCGTCGGATTGCTGGGCGCCACGAGGTCCCAACCGACCGGGCCATATTTCGCGCCCGCAAGCTCGGCCATTTTCACCAGTTCCGGACGCGTCGCGAGCTGGAAGGCGGTTTCCAGTTCGCAGCCGTGGCCCATGCCGCCCGGCACCGATTTGCGCATGGCGTGAATCTTTGCCGCCGCCGGCTCCCAATAGCTGACGGCCGAAACGATGAAGTCGAACTCTTTGTCGAGTTCGTCCACCAGATGCCGGGCGACCTGGTCGTTGGCCGTGCCGCTCGGGCGATTGCCGTTGAGAATGATCAGATGATGAAAGCCCTGCTTGATCAGGGCCGCGCCGATTTCAAAGATCATCGTCTGATATGTGGGTATCGACAGCGAGATCGTGCCGGGAAAAAACTCGAAAGTCTTGGAGATGCCGTAGGCCACCGGCGGCGCGACGACGGCGTCGATTCGTTCTGCCAGTCTGAGCGCGATGTGTTCGGCCTGATGCGTGTCGGTGTCGGTCGGCATGTGCGGGCCGTGCGCCTCGGTCGCCCCGGTCGGCAGTATGACCGGCTTGCGCTCGCCGATGATCTTGGCGATCTCCATTTGCGTCACACTCGACATCCGACGTTCCATGACGGTTCCTTCGCGTTCGAGAATTTGCCGATCAGACAGAGTTCTGACAGGCCGATACCGCGAAAGTCCGATTTGAGTCCAGCCCTGCGCATTCCGGTAGCAGACGGCGAATTTTCTAGCGGCGCGGAATTTGCAGCGCATGGCGCACGCATTTATCCTCGCCTTCATCTGTTCGCGTTAAGGATGGCGCAGCCGCGCTCTGCCGAGATGAATACTCAAGCGTTCGACATCGCGATCCGCCGTGCTCGCCTGCGCGGCTCCGCCGATCGGTATGCCGACATCGGCATCAAGGATGGCCGCATCGCCGCAATTGCTCCGCGTCTCGGCGACACCGGCGGAGCCGAAATCGACGCGCGCGGCAATCTGGTGACGGAGAGTTTCGTCAATCCGCATCTGCACCTCTGCAAGGTCTGGACTTTGCCGATGATGGAGGAGGAGGCGCTGCGCGCCTATCAGGGCGAAGGCATGGGCAGGGCGCTCTCCGGCATCGAGCTCGCCAGCAAGATCAAAGAGAAATACGCCGAGGGGTGGATCGTGGAGAACGCCCGCCGCGCGGTTGCGCTCGCGGCGTTGCACGGCAATCTGCACATCCGCGCGTTCGCCGATGTCGACGCCAAGGCGCGGCTCGAAGGCGTCAAGGCGCTCACCCGCGTGCGCGACGAATTCCGCGGCATTGTCGATCTGCAGGTGGTGGCGTTTGCACAAGACGGCATTGTGCGCGAGCCGGGCGCGGCGGAATTGATGCACCAGGCCATGGCGCTTGGCGCCGATGTGGTCGGCGGCATTCCCTGGATCGAATTGACCGGCGACGATGCGGCGGCTCACATCCGCTTCTGTTTCGATCTGACGCGGGAATTCAACAAAGACGTGTCGATGTTGCTCGACGACGCCGGCGATCCGGATTTGCGCACGCTGGAGATGATGGCCGTCGAAGCGATCAAGCGCGGTTGGCAGGGAAGGGCGCTCGCGCATCATTGCCGCGCCATGAGCCTCTATGCTGCCCCCTACGTGCAGCGTCTCACCCGGCTTCTCAACACCGCCGGCGTTGCGGTGGTGACCGATCCGCATACCGGGCCGTTGCACGCGCGGGTCAAGGAATTGCGCGCCGAAGGCGTGCGCGTATGCCTCGGCCAGGACGACATTTCCGACGCCTTTTACACGTTCGGCCGCAACAACATGCTGGAAGTGGCATTCCTCGCCGCGCACCTTCTTTGGATGATGACGCGGCAGGACGTCGCGGCACTTTACGACATGATCACGCTCGAGCCGGCCAAGGCCGTCAATCTTGCAGGATTTGGCCTCGCGGTCGGCGCTCCGGCAAACCTCGTGGTGCTCGATCAGCCGGACGAGGTCGAGGCGCTGCGCTATCACGGTCCGCCGGCGCATGTGATCAGCCATGGGAAGCGGCTTGATGCGGCGAAGATGCAGGCGATCGTTGCTGCGGGCGCCGGTGCGGCGTGATATGGAGCAAGGGACGCCGAAAACGTGCGGATAGGAGAGAGTTTTATGCGCGCTCACGCTCTCATTGTTGTTGCTGCGCTCGCCCTTTCAGCGCTGGTCGTGCCGGCCGCTGCCCAACAAACGATCAAGATCGGCGAGCTCAATAGCTACAAGAGCCAGCCGGCCTTTCTCGACCCCTACAAAAAAGGTTGGGAAATGGCGGTCGATGAGATCAATGCCGCCGGCGGCGTGCTGGGCAAAAAGCTTGAGATCGTCTCGCGCGACGACGGCGCCAATCCGGGCGACGCGGTGCGGGTTGCCGAGGAACTGACGACCGGCGGCGACCTCAACATTCTCTTCGGCACGTTTCTCTCCAATGTCGGATTGGCGGTCACGGAATTCGCCGGCAAGAAGAAGGTGTTCTTTCTCGCTGCCGAGCCTCTGACCGACAAGATCACCTGGGCGAACGGCAACCGCTATACCTTCCGGCTGCGGCCCTCGACCTACATGCAGGTGGCGATGCTGCTGCCTGATGCGCTCGCGGCAAAGAAAAAGCGCTGGGCGCTGGTCTATCCGAATTTCGAATACGGACAGTCGGCCGCAGCGGCCTTCAAGGAGCTGATGAAGGCCAAACAGCCGGACGTGGAATTCGTCACCGAGCAAGCGTCTCCGCTCGGCAAGATCGATGCCGGCGCGGTGGCGCAGGCCATCGATGACGCCAAGCCTGACGGGATTTTCAGCGCGCTGTTCGCCGGCGATCTGACCAAATTCGTGCGCGAGGGCTCGACCCGCGGCACATTCAAGGATCGCGTCGTGGTCGATCTCCTTGGCGGCGAGCCGGAATATCTCGATCCGCTCAAGGACGAGGCGCCCGCAGGCTGGATCGTCACCGGCTATCCCTGGAACGAGATCAACGGGCCCGAGCACAAGGCTTTTCTCGCCGCCTACCAGAAACGCTACAATGATTATCCGCGCGTCGGTTCGATCGTCGGCTACTTGGCGGTCAAATCGCTGGCCGCCGGCATCGCCAAGGCCGGTTCGACCGACGCCGACAAGCTCATCGAAGCCTTCGGCGGCCTGCAAGTCGACGGCCCGTTCGGGTCGTTCACGTTCCGCGCCAGCGATCACCAAGCGACGCTCGGCGCCTTCGTCGGCAAGCTCGCACTCAAGGACGGCCACGGCACCATGACGGATTTCAAATATGTCGATGGCGCCAGCGTCCTGCCCTCCGACGCCGAAGTGAAGAAGCTGCGGCCGGCATCGGCGGATTAGACCACTTTGCGATGTACGATTTTAGCGGCCTGATAGAAGGCTTGCTGATCTCCGCGGCAGGCGCAATTTTGGTATTCGCGCCCGAACGCGCGGAACGGATCAACCATCAATTTCCATTCATCCGAACAGGCGGTCCTTTCAGGACGTTTTTCGGCGGGGTGGCCCTCATAGGTGGTGTAGTGTGGGTTATCGTTTGGATCGTTATGCGCTGGTGATCTTCAACGTCCCTAATCAGGATGCTGCGCGATGAACTGGGAAGGCCTGGCCTTTCAGGTGCTCGACGGTCTTGCTTCGGCATCCGGCCTGTTCTTCGTCGCGGCCGGGCTTTCTCTCATCTTCGGCGTCACGCGCATCATCAATGTCGCGCATGGCTCGCTTTATATGCTGGGGACCTACATCGCCGTCACGCTGGCGACGAGGTTCGACGGCGCCCTCGGCTTCTGGGGCGGTATTGTCGCGAGCGCCATCGCCGTCGGCGTCATCGGCGCGCTGATCGAGATACTGTTGTTACGGCGGATTTACTCCGCGCCGGAATTGTTTCAGCTCCTCGCCACCTTCGCCCTGCTTCTGGTCATCAATGACGCCGTGTTGTGGCTGTGGGGACCGGAGGACCTGCTCGGTCCGCGCGCGCCCGGCTTGCGCGGCGCTATTGAAATTCTCGGCCGGCGCATGCCGAGCTACGATGTTTTCCTGATCGCGATTGCACCGCTGGTGCTGGTCGTGCTGCATGCGGTGTTCACGCGCACGCGTTTCGGCCGGCTGGTGCGCGCAGCGACTGAAGACCGCGAGATGCTGGGCGCGCTCGGGGTCAATCAGTCGGTGCTGTTCACCGCCGTCTTTGCGCTCGGGTCATTGCTTGCCGGTCTCGGCGGCGCGCTGCAGATCGCGCGCGAGCCCGCCAATCTCGGCATGGATCTGACGGTGATCACCGACGCGTTCGTGGTCGTCGTGATCGGCGGCATGGGCTCGATCGTCGGCTCGTATATCGCCGCTGTTCTGGTCGCCGAGGTCAAGGCACTGTGCATCGGCATCGGACTTGTGAGCATCGCCGGAATCTCCGTGAATTTTTCCAAGTTCACGCTGGTGGCCGAATTTCTGGTCATGGCGATCGTGCTGATCGCGCGGCCGCAGGGTCTGCTCGGCCGCCCGCAAATCGCCGTGCGCGGCGGTGCCGCCATTGAAGCGCCGATCCGTCCGGCTTCGCGCACGCTTACCATTGCGAGCATTCTGGTGTTGCTCGTCTTGCTCTGTTTGCCGCTCCTCGCCCGCTCGCAGCCTTACGCGCTGGTGCTCGGCGTCGACGTGCTGATCGCGGTCCTGTTCGCCACCAGCCTGCATTTCATCATGGGGCCGGGCGGCATGCATTCCTTCGGCCATGCCGCTTATTTTGGTCTGGGCGCCTATGGCGCGGCGCTCGCCGTGAAATGGCTCGCGGCGCCGATGGGCATGGCGCTCGCGCTCGCGCCCGTCGCGGCTGCACTGGGGGCTTTGCTGTTCGGCTGGTTTGCCGTGCGATTGTCCGGCGTCTATCTCGCCATGCTCACGCTCGCTTTCGCACAGATCGTCTGGTCGATCGTTTTCCAATGGCAGGACTTCACCGGCGGCTCCAACGGCGTGCTCGGCATCTGGCCGAGCGCGCCATTCGACCGGCTGTCGATCTTCTTTCTGCTGACGCTGGTCTGTGTCGTTCTCGGCGTTTTGCTGCTGCGACGAATTTTGTTTGCGCCGTTCGGCTATGCGATGCGCGCCGGCCGCGACTCGCCGTTGCGCGCTGAAGCCATCGGCATCAACGTGAAGCGCGTGCACTGGCTCGGCTTCGCCATCGCCGGGACCGTCTGCGGCGTCGCCGGCGGTATCTTTGCTTTCGCCAAGGGTTCGATCTCGCCGGAAACGATCAGCATCGGCCGCTCAATCGATGGGCTCGTCATGGTGCTGCTCGGCGGCGTGCAGACCTTGGCGGGGCCGATCGTCGGCGCCTCGATCTTTGCCGTGCTGCAGGACTTCGTCATGCAGCAGACCGAATATTGGCATGCGCTCTTGGGCGGCATCATTCTCCTGTTGGTGCTTGCTTTTCCGTCCGGGCTCGTCGGCGCGCTCGTCGAGCTCGCGGCGCGGCGACGGCAATCGGCATGAGCGAGCTCGCGGTCGCTTCCTTGTTCAAAAGCTTCCGCGGCATTCGCGCCGTCGACGATGTGAGTTTTTCGGTGGCCAACGGCGAGTTCCTGGCGCTGATCGGCCCGAACGGCGCCGGCAAATCAACCTGCTTCAACACCATCAACGGTCAGCTCACGCCCGACAGCGGCAAGATCCGCTTCGACGGCTGCGATATCGCAGAGCTCCCGCCGCGCGAAATCTGCCGCCGCGGCGTCGCCCGCACCTTCCAGATCGCCGCGACCTTCGGCTCCATGACGGTGGTCGAGAATGTGCAGGTGGCGTTGATCGCGCATGCGCGCGAGACCTATCGGCTGTGGCGGCCGGCGGCGTCGCATCATCGCGGCCGGGCGCTTGAGCTTTTGGCGCAGGTTGGAATGGAGGAGGCCGCCGACCGGCCGTGCCGCGAGCTCGCCTATGGCGACGTCAAAAGGCTCGAGCTTGCCATCGCGCTCGCCAGCGAGCCGCGTCTCCTGCTGATGGACGAGCCGACCGCGGGCATGGCGCCGCGCGAGCGCAACGCGCTGATCGCGCTGGTGAAGAAGCTGGTCGTCGAGCGTGGCGTGTCGGTCCTGTTCACCGAGCATTCGATGGATGTGGTGTTCGCCTTCGCCGACCGCATCCTGGTGATGGCGCGCGGCCGGCTGATCGCCGACGGCGACGCCAAGACGATCCGCGCCGATCCGCTGGTCCGCGAGGTCTATTTCGGCAGCGGCCGAACCTTCGAGCGCGCGGGAGCGGCCCCATGAGTGCGCCCGCGCTCGCCGCGGAAAATCTCAACGCCTGGTACGGCGCCGCGCAAGTTCTCTATGACGTGAGCTTCACCATCGGGCGCGGCGAAGTGGTGGCGCTGATGGGAAGAAACGGCGCCGGCAAGTCGACCACCATGAAGGCCGTCATGGGATTGATGGCGCGCCGAAGCGGAATCGTTCGCGTCAACGGGCGCGATGTTTCGCGGCTGCGGCCATTCGAGATCGCCCGCCTCGGCGTCGGATTCGTGCCGGAGGATCGCCGCATCTTCTCCGACCTGACAGTCGAGGAGAATCTGGATACCGGCCGGCAACCGCCGCGCCGGTTTGAGGATGGCGCCGAAGCGCCCAACTGGACGCCGGACGCTTTGTTTCAGCTTTTTCCCAATCTCGCCGAGCTTCGGGCGCGTCCCGGCGCCCGCATGAGCGGCGGCGAGCAGCAGATGCTCACCATCGCGCGCACGCTGATGGGCAATCCGCTGACTGTTTTGCTCGATGAGCCGTCGGAAGGAATCGCTCCGCTCATCGTCGAAGCGATTGCCGACACGATCATCGCGCTTAAAAAGCGCGGGCTATCGATACTATTGTCAGAGCAGAATGTCGGTTTCGCGCAGCTCGTTTCGGATCGCGCCTACATGCTGGAGAAAGGTCAGATCTGCTGGCAAGGCACCATGACGGAGCTCGCCGAAAATGCCGACATTCAGCGCGCCTATTTGACGCTATAATCGCTGCGCAGCAGAACCAAACGAATTGAGGGTCGAGGGAAACGCATGCTTACACTTTATCATTGTCATGACGCGCGTTCTTTCCGCCCGCTGTGGACGCTCGAGGAAATGGGCCTGCTCTACGAATTGAAGATGCTGCCTTTCCCGCCGCGAGCGGCGGTACCGGACTATCTCACCGTCAATCCGCTTGGGACGGTACCGACATTCTTCGATGGGAACATGCGGATGACCGAGTCGGCGGCGATCTGCCAATATCTGGTGACCCGGTATGGCCCCACGCCTTTGGCGGTAGAGACATCGGAGCCGGATTTCGGTCCGTATCTCAACTGGCTCTATTTCGGCGAGGCGACGCTGACGTTCCCGCAGACAATCGTGCTGCGCTATTCGTTGTTTGAACCGCCGGAGCGGCGATCAGAGCAGGTCGCGGCGGACTATTCGCAATGGTTTCTTTCGCGCCTGCGCGGTGTGGACGCTGTCGTTTCCCAACAACCAACATTGTGTGCCGGACGCTTCACCGTTGCCGACATCTCGGTCGGTTTCGCCCTGATGCTGGCTGAATTCATCGGCTTGAACGCGAAGTTTTCTCCAGCTGTCGCGGCCTACTGGCAATCCCTGAAGGAACGCGATGGCTTTCGCCGTGCCGTCGCCAAACAGGACTCCGACCCGAGCGTTCAAAGCGTGCGGAAGTTTCTCAAGCAACGCTGACGCTCCCGATTCGGCCAAAGCGGACCTTGCGCGTCTTGCGGCTATCGCGGACGCGATGCCGCTTTAACCCGCACTTAACCCTACCGGAATCATAACAAGCGGAGGAAAAACAGTGCGGGGGCGACGATGCCTCGTTTTTTGCGGGTGCTTGGCTTGGGCGCAGTTCTGGTCGCGGGCGGAATCGGCGCCGCCGCGGCTGCCGATGTGCCGCCGCTCCCACCTCCGCTGCCGCCGCCGCTTCCCATGCCGGTCGTGCAGGTATTCTCCTGGACCGGCTTCTACATCGGCGGCAACGCCGGCTGGGGCTGGACCAACGGCTCGGGCACCTTCACCACCGCGCTCGGAGCTGACCCATTCACTGTCAGCAGCAACGGTTTTCTTGGCGGTGCGCAGATCGGCTACAATTGGCAAACGGGCCCCTTCGTGCTCGGCGCCGAAGCCGACTTCCAAGGCACCGCTGCAAGCGGTTCGCTGAACGCAAGCGCCGGTCCCACCATCAGCGCGACGGCCAAGACGCCGTGGTTCGGCACGGTTCGCGGCCGCGTCGGCTATGCCATGGACCGCATCTTGCTCTACGCCACCGCCGGCACGGTTTACGGCGACAGCTCCTGGAGCGGCACCGAGTCTTCGGTCGGCAACTTTTCCAGTTCGACGACTTTTTGGAGCTGGACGGCCGGCGCCGGAGCCGAGATGGCCTTCTGGGGCTGCTGGAGCGCGAAGCTTGAATATCTGTTCGTCGGCACGCCGTCGACGACGCCGGCGGTTCCGACCGTCACGACGGTCAGCGGCAATGCCAACACGAACATCATTCGCGTCGGCCTCAACTATCATTTTTAGCTGAAATTCCTGGCGGACAACCTCGTCATTGCGAGCCAACGGGTCCGGCCCGGAGTGGCCGGCCCGACGGTAAACTCCGCGAAGCAATCCAGACCTATCTCAGGTTTTCTGGATTGCTTCGTGGCTTTGCTCCTCGCAATGACGACGTCGCCCAACCGGGCTCGGTCCAAACTCCGCGATCGGCGCGCTCTGTTTGCGCCGCCGCTTTCACTCCGCCGCTTTGCGCGTCTCGAAGAAGCGGTTGGTCGGGCGCGGCAGCCCGAGATTCTCGCGCAAGGTCTTTCCTTCGTATTCGCGCCGGTACAATCCGCGGCGCTGCAATTCCGGCACGACGCGATCGACGAAATCATCGAGCCCGCCGGGCAGATATGGGAACATGATGGTGAAGCCGTCGCTGGCGTCGGTGTGAAGCCATTCCTCCATCTCGTCGGCAATCGTCTGCGGCGTGCCGACCATGGCTAACCCCGAATAGCCACCGAGCCGCTGCGCGAGCTGGCGCACCGTGAGCTTTTCCCGTTCCGCCATCTCGACGACACGCTGTCGCGCGCTTTTGCTGGCGTTGCTTTCGGGGATGTCGGCGGGCAGCGGCTTGTCCGGATCGAAGCGCGAGGCGTCGTGTCCGAGCGCGATCGACAGCGAAGCGATGGCGTTGTCGTAATAGACCAGACTATCGAGCTTGGCGCGCTTGGCGCGCGCCTGCTCGACGCTGTCGCCGACCACGACAAAGCACGCCGGCATGATCTTCATGTGCTCGCGCGCGCGGCCGGCTTTCTCCATGCGGCCCTTCACGTCGGCGTAGAATTCGCGGCCGGTCGCGATGTTGGCGGGCGGCGTGAACACCGCTTCGGCGGTTTCGGCGGCGAGCTGACGCCCGGAATCTGACGCGCCGGCCTGCACGACTACCGGCCAGCCCTGCACCGGGCGCGCGATGTTGAGCGGACCGCGAACCGACAAATACGGGCCCTTGTGATTGAGCACGTGCAGCTTGTCGGGATCGAAATAGAGCCCGCTTTCGGCATCGCGGATGAAGGCGTCGTCGGCCCAAGAATCCCACAGGCCGGTCACCACGTCGTAGAACTCGCGCGCGCGCCGATAGCGCTCGCCGTGCTCCATGTGATCGTCCATGCCGAAATTCAGCGCCGCGTCCGGATTGGAGGTGGTCACGATATTCCAGCCGGCGCGGCCGCCGCTTAAGTGATCGAGCGACGCAAACCGGCGCGCGACGTGGTAGGGCGCGTCGAAGGTGGTCGAGCCGGTGGCGATCAGCCCGACATGCTCGGTCACCATGGCGAGCGCGGACAACAGCGTGAACGGCTCGAACGACGTGACGGTGTGGCTGTGCTTGAGCGCATCGAGCGGCATGTTCAGCACGGCCAGATGATCGGCCATGAAGAACGCATCGAATTTGCCGCGCTCGAGCGTCTGGGCGAAGCGCTTGAGATGGCTGAAATTGAAATTGGCGTCTGGGAAAGCGCCCGGGTAGCGCCAGGCGCCGGTATGGATGGTCGTCGGGCGCATGAAAGCGCCGAAATGCAGTTGCCGTGATCCGCTCATGCCGTCACCCGCTAGACCCCGCCACCCTTAAACTGGTGAGGAAATACGGCGGGTTCAATGCTTCACGGAAGGTGGGTTTCGTCTTTTGATCAAGCGCGTCACGCCAAATTATGCTTCGGATGGGGCGGCCGCTAGCACAGCCGCACCCCCTCAGCATAAGACGTGAAAGTGCTCAGGTCCGCGACCGGGCGACGAGCTACTTCGCCAGCGCGTCGGCCCCGGCCTTGGCGACTTGCGCGTCCTGTGAGGACAAGGCGCCCGATACGCCGATCGCGCCGACGATCTTGCCATCGACCAGGATGGGGATGCCACCTTCCAGCGGCGTGATGTCCTTCACGGCCAACAGGCGCAGGCCGGCGCCGCCGGCGGCGATCGCGTCATCGAGCGCCTTGCTCGGCCGCTTAAAGGTGAGCGCGGTCCGCGCTTTGCCTTCCGAGGCGGCGATCGAAGCAAGCTGCGTGTTATCGGCCTTGTGGAACATCACCAGATTGCCGCCGCTGTCCAGGATGGTGATGGCGACCTGCCACGAATTCTTGGCCGCTTCGAGCTCGGAGGCGGCCATTACGCGCTTGGCGTCGTCGAGCGTGATCGGGGCGCCGTAAGGGGGTGTGGCAGCTTGCTGGGCAAGGGCGCCGGTGGAAACCGTGCCAGCCGCCATGGCAAAGACGACCAGTGCGCAGGCAAGCGCAAGCATCCGGGACATCTTCTTCATCTCCTTACCATGCCGACTCAAAGGCGGGGCGCGGAGCGGCACAATAAGCGGCAAACGCGCCGGGTGGAAGCGTTGGCAACGAAATGTCGTGGCAGCATGACCTGGGATGCAGCCGGCGCACGGACCAAAAATCAAGCGGCTGCGGCGAAAACGTGATCGCGAGCCGGCTGCGAAGTGGCGCGGCGCCGCCTATATTTGCTCCGCCACGCAAGGGAGACACCGATGTTCACCTTCGGAAAGAAGCTCGAAATTCCGGCCGTTGCGGATGCCTTGCCGGGTCGCTCCTCACCTATCCCGACGGCCCGCGAACATTTCATCAACGGCCATCCGCTCAAGGGGCCTTATCCGGAGGGGCTGGCGATGGCGATATTCGGGCTTGGCTGCTTCTGGGGCGCCGAGCGCAAATTCTGGGAGCTTGGCGACGGGGTGTATGTCACCGCGGTGGGCTATGCCGGCGGCTCCACGCCCAATGCGACCTATGAGGAAGTTTGCAGCGGCCGCACCGGGCACAACGAGGTGGTGCTGGTCGTCTACGATCCGAAAAAGATCTCGTACGAGCGGCTGCTGAAAACGTTCTGGGAAAACCATGACCCGACGCAGGGCATGCGCCAGGGCAACGACGTCGGCACGCAATACCGCTCCGGCATCTATGTCTTCTCACCGGCGCAACGCGCCGCCGCCGAAGCCTCGCGCGCGAGCTATGCCAAGGCGCTGGCGGCCGAAGGCCTGGGCCCGATCACGACCGAGATCCGCGATGCGCCGCCCTTCTATTTCGCCGAGGATTATCACCAGCAGTATTTGGCGAAGAATCCGCACGGCTATTGCGGCCTCGGCGGCACCGGCGTGGCTTGCCAGATCGGAACCGGCGTGGCCAGCGCGCCTGCCCATACCTGATAGCGTCGTGGACGCGATGGAATCGGCCAAGGAATCGACGATGACGGCGCGTGGCAGCTGCCTCTGCGGCAGTGTCACTTTCGCGGTCGATCTGCCGTTCGACCGTTTCATCCACTGTCATTGTTCGCGTTGCCGGAAGGCGACGGGAACGGCCCATGCCAGCAACGCGGCGGTCAAGGCCGCCGCGTTTCGCTGGCTGCAGGGAGAGGATCTGGTCGTCCGCTACGATCTTCCGACCGCGCGAAGCTTCGCCACATCCTTCTGCCGCACTTGCGGCTCCCCATTGCCGCACCTGACGCGCAGCGGCCGTGAGGCCATCGTGCCGGCCGGAACATTCGATGGTGACCTTGGGGTCAAGCCTGAGCGACATGCTCACTGGGCGTCTCGCGCCGATTGGTATTCGGCCGGAACGGAGCTACCGAAAGAGGACTGAGTTTTTCGATCTGCGCAGCGGCCGGCATTGACCGCGCGCGGCGATTGACGGCACAGTCGTACCGGTGATGGGCCTCGTGGGGGATCGATGCGGCCAATCGAACGCGGCTTCGAAACGGCGCTGTTTCTGTCGCGGTGGCTGCTGGCGCCATTCCTGGTCGGTCTAGCGCTCACCCTTATCTTGCTGCTTCTGCGTTTCTTCGCGGATTTCTACCACATCGCGGTGCGCTTGCCGAGCCTGACTTGGCACGAGCTCATCGTCGACATCCTCAACATGATCGATATCGTGCTGACCGCCAATCTCGTGCTGATCGTCGTCTTCTCCGGATACGAGAATTTCCTTCACAAGGTGGAAGCACGTGACCATGAAGATTGGCCCGAGGGTTTGACGGCCATCGATTTCGGCGCGCTCAAGCAACGGGTCATGGGCTCGATCGCCGTCATCGCGGCGGTCGATGCGTTGGCTTGGTATCTCGATCTGGAAAAAGGCGCCGACAACGTGAAGCTCACGTGGGTCGCGGCGTTCCCCCTGATTTTCGTCGTAGCGATGCTGCTGCTGGCCATTGCCGATCGCTTGTCGCGTCAAGACCAACGGCCTTCGTAGCCGCCAAAGTGGCGATCGCGGTGGCGACCGGGATCGAGCGCTTTGCCAGTCGTGCCCGGATTGCACCTTCTTTTGCCAGCTATTCGCGCCGCTGGGCGCGCGGTGAGGGATTGTTAACCATAACCGGCGTAATCCGTACCTAACGTTTGATCAAACTAGCACTACTTTGGCAGATTTTTAGCGGCACGGGATTCCCAAATCAGTTTTTCAATAATTCATGGGTGGTCGGCTTTTGGAGGGCCGACCATGGTAGGCACAACGTCGAATTGGGAAGACGAGCTTCGAGGATGGCTCAAGCCGTTCTTGGATCGCCTGGGCCATAAATCGCGGCGGCGAATGTGTCCGCTTTATGTGGCAGGGCTGATCGGACCCGGCGATCGCAAGAGCGTTCAGCCAATGGCGGAGCGGCTTGCGCCTGGCGATTACGACCAGCTGCATCATTTTGTTGCGGCTGGCGTCTGGGACGCGGCGCCATTGGAGACAGAGCTGCTCATTCAAGCGGATCGGCTCGTTGGTGGCAGCGACGCCGTGTTGGTAATCGACGATACGGCGGTGCCGAAGAAGGGCACGCACTCGGTCGGCGTCGCTGCGCAATACGCTTCAGCGCTAGGCAAGACCGCCAACTGCCAAACTCTGGTGTCACTGACGCTCGCCCGCGGCGAAGTTCCGGTGATGGTGGCATTGCGGCTTTTCCTTCCAGACAGTTGGGTCAACGATCGGCGGCGGCTGAAGCGAGCTGGTGTTCCGGCCGAATATCGAACTTCACGGACAAAGCCCGAGATCGCACTGGCGGAGATTGATCGCTTGATATCGATCGGCGTGCGCTTCCGCTGTGTGCTGGCGGATGCCGGTTACGGTCTCAGTGCGCCTTTCCGTCAAGGGCTGACGGCCCGCAAGCTTGCCTGGGCGGTTGGCATCCCTCGTCACCTCAAGGTGTACCCTGTTGGGGTACAGCTCATTTGGCCAGTTACCAAAGTTCGAGGCCGGCCACGTAAACGGCACGTGCCGGATAGTCTATCGACAGCAGCTGAAGACATGTTGGCCAGTGCGCAGTGGAGAACTGTGAGTTGGCGCAGCGGTACGAAGGGTCGGCTCAAAGCCCGGTTTGCCGCCGTCCGTGTGCGTACTGCCGACGGTCCTCCCCAGCGGATATGGGACAAGGGGCAGCAGCATCTTCCAGGGGACGAGGCTTGGCTGATCGGCGAGCACCGCGCGTCGGGAGAGAAGAAATACTATCTCGCCAACTTGGCCGCCGGAATGGACCTCCGCAGCTTAGCTGCGACGATCAAGGCACGATGGATTTGCGAGCAGGCCCATCAACAGTTGAAGGAGGAACTCGGGCTCGACCACTTCGAGGGAAGGTCTTGGCACGGCCTTCATCGTCATGCGCTGATGGCGATGATTGCTTACGCGTTCCTCCAACATCGCCGGCTCAAAAAAGTGAGGCGGGGAAAAAAGAATCAACGGCCCGCCCCCTCAACCGACGTTGCCGGCGGTTCGCCACGCCATCGTCGACCTCATCATGCGATCAAGTCCTCAGCGATGTCCGTACTGCCGATCCTGGATCAGCGAGGAAAAGCAGCGTGAGTAAATCTGCCAAAGTAGTGCTAGGCCGGATTGGCGCGTATGCGGGTCGTCCGTTTTCTCCTTCTCGTGATGGGCGTGGCGGCCACCGTCGCCGGATGCGCTCAGCAACCTGTCGCCTACATGGTCTATCCGCCGGCCGGCGCTCAGCATCCCGCGGCGGGGATCGACCATGTGGTTTACGGCACCGGCGGACCTTACGTCTCGCCGAGACCTGCGGTGGCTTATGCGCCGCCACCGAATCCGGCACTAGGTCCGGCTCCGAATCTGCGTCCCGGTCCGGCCTATGTGGTCGCGGCTGCGCCGGCTTCTGGCCCTGCGTACACGGCAGCGCCCGCTCCTGCGGTTGCGATGGCGCCCGCTCCACCGGTCGCGGCGCCGATGCCTGCGCCGCAAATGGTTGCAGCGTCTGCGCCAGTAGCGAGCGCGAGGCCGGTGCGTGTTGCTTCGGCGGTCCCCGTGGCAACTCCGGTCGCCGTCCCTGCGCCCCCGCCAGCGGCGGTGGCTGCGTCTGCGCAGGCGGCATTCGCTGCGCCCGCGCCGGTACCGGCCGCGAGGCCGGTGCGTGTTGCTTCAACGGTGCCTGTGCCAGTACCGGTGCCAGTACCGGCGGCACCCGTGGCAGTGCCGGCGGGGCCGGTGGCCTACGCGCCAGTCGTCGCACCGCCCGACTATACGCTCGATTCCGGCGACCGGCTTCGCGTCGTCGTGTTCGGTCAGGAAGGACTGACCAACGCCTATTTGGTCGATGCCGCCGGCTTGATCGATGTGCCGCTCATCGGCCAGGTTCTGGCGCGCGGCGCGACCACCGAAGAGCTTGCCTATCGAATAGCGGCCAAGCTGCGCAACGGCTTCATCCGCGAGCCGCACGTGGCGGTCGAGGTGGTGGCGTACCGGCCCTTCTTCATTCTCGGAGAGGTGACCGCGCCGGGCCAATATCCTTATGTGCCGCGCATGACGGCCGAGACCGCAGTCGCCATCGCTGGCGGATTCACCCCGCGCGCGTTTCGCAGAAACCTGACCGTCGATCGCCCGGTCGCCGGCCGTATCGTGCGCATGTCGGTGCCGCCAAGCTTCCCGATCCGTCCCGGCGACACCGTCAACGTGCAAGAGCGCTGGTTCTGATCGTCAATCCCGGCAGCGTTCGCATTGCGCTCAGCGGCCTTGCCTGAGCTGAAAGACCGGACCGGCTTTGCCGGCCCGGTGAATGCATGAATGCCGGCGCATCCGCTGCCCGATTATTTTTTCAGATTATTTTGCAGGAAGGCGAGCGAACGCTGCCAGGCAAGTTTCGCCGAGGCCTCGTCGTAGCTGCCGCGCTCGTCGCAAAAAAAGCCGTGCTGCGCGCCAGGATACACATAGATCTCGCAATCGCCGTCGCGCTTTTGTTTGATCAGCTCGACATCGCTCATCGGGATCGAGGCGTCTTTTTCGCCGAAATGCAATTGCGTCGGCACCTTCGGTTTTTCGTCGGCATTCTTGGCGATCTGGCCGCCGTAACAACCGATGGCAGCGGAAAGGCCGTTAAGCCTAGCGGCCGCAAGGAACGCGATGCTGCCGCCGAGGCAGTAACCGATGATCGCCGTCGGGCCGCTTTTCTTGGCATCGTCAATGGCGGCCTGAACGTCTTTCATCATCGCGCCCCAATCGGGGTTGGCAACGAATTTGCGCGCATTGGCGATTTCGTCAGGCGAGTAGCCGCTTTCGAAATCCGCATGCTGCCGATCGAAGATCGCGGGCGCTACCGCGGTGTAGCCCTCGCCGGCGAAACGGTCGCACACCGCGCGAATGTGATGATTGACGCCGAATATCTCCTGAACGACGACGATGCCGCCCTTGGGCGTTCCGCTCGGTTCGGCGCGATAGGCGCCGAGTTTGAAATTGTCCGCGGCGGTAAGTGAAAAGTGCTGACCCAAGATGATCCTCCTTCAACTGCAATGAATGGATGGCCCCTCAATCGAGGCCTAGCATATACCGGCGGATGATGTCGGTCGAAATGACCGGCGGCGCCGGAGCAGGTTCCGCAAGACTGGAAAGCGCCTGTTGGATGTGACGACGCTCGAGCGAGGGCGTCCCGATCGTGATCTAACTTGATTGTGTCAACTGACCATCCCGGACCGCGGATCAAGTCCGCGACAGGCTTTTCGGGATCGTGCGCTTAGCGCATCACGACGATGAAGTCGGTGCCTTCGCCGGTTTCCCCGCCGAGCCCCTGATCGGAGATGATCAAGGACGATCCCGGGATGATCAAATCGGAAATTCGATCGATGATGTCCTGCGGGATATCGATGCGGGCAAGCGCCTCTTGCGGCGTTTGCGGTGATGGCAGCACGTCGGGCGTGTCAGCCGGTTCATCCCGGTGCCTGCCGCGGGCGAACCTTCTCTCCATCTCGATGCGCGAGGTGTTCGCCAATGCCCTGGCGCTCGCCCTGGGCTGCTCGCCCGGGAGCGACACGACGTTCCAACGGAAATGCGCGTGATCGTCCGCAAAGGACAGCGCCGTAAACACGTGTGTCCCCAGCGGCCGCTCCGGATGATTGATCGTCACCGGCGCGCTGAACAGGGGCAAAAAGTCCTGGCGCACAAAGATCTTCTTTTCTTTGCCGCTGATGAAGATCGAGATCGGCGTCTTGGGCGCGCTGCGCGCGATTTCAGCCGGTTTGATGGGCGGCACTGGAACTGCCGGCAGCGCAACCGGCGAGACAGCGGGCGGTGCCGGCGGAGCGTCGGCGGTGGGTGGCACTTCGGCGGGCGCGGGTTCGCTTGCCGGTGCTGCCGGTGGATCGCTGAGGCTTGGCCGCAGCGCGGTCTCGCCGCTCCCATCCGCAACGACTGTCAGCGACGGCGCGCCGTCGGGTTTGTCGGCCGGCTTGGAGGCGTCGCTCGTCGGCTGCACGGGTTCCTTTAGGTCTTCCGCGCTTGCCGCCGGTGCGTCGCTCTTCTTGTCCTCGGGCAGGCTTTGCGCCGTCTTGATTGGCTTTTCGACAACAGGCTGCGAGGCGGTCGGGACCGCCGGAGATATCTCGCGATGCACGAACAGATGCGGATCGGCGAATTCTGTCGGCCGCAATTCCGGCCGCGCAATGATCACGCGCGCACCGAGCCTGGTGAGGACCCATAGCCGCGTCGCAAAATCGTGCGGCAGGCGCACGCAACCGTGCGAAGCGGGATGGCCCAGATTGCCGCCTTCGTGCAACGCGACACCTGACCAGGTGATGCGCTGCATAAAGGGCATCGGCGCGCCGCTATAGATGTTCGAGTGGTGCAGACGGTCTTTTTGAATGATGCTGAAAACGCCGACCGGCGTGGGATGTCCAGGCACGCCGGTTGCTACCAGCGTATCCGTCACCTCGGATCCGTCGCTGTAAAGGTGCAGCTTCTGCTGATCGATGGAGATAATGATCTGCAGCGGCCCCTTCGGAATCTGCCCGAATGGATCTTTCGACACTTGATCGGGAACCGGCGCCTGCGGCTTGGCTTTCGGCCTCACCTTCAGCCTTGGCCGCGCCGGATATTCGTACCAGACCGCGTTCCAGCCTTGAGCGGCTGCCGGCTTCACCGGGATGGGGAGCGCAAATGCAACTGCTGCCGCTGCCGTGGCAGCGAGCAGGACAGGTTTGAACGAACCACTGTGACGGCACACCCGCCGACAACGCGCAACGTGCCTCATGTCAGTGCTCAAATTTACCACCCAGCCGGTGAGTACGATTCTGGACACAAATCTTAGTTGAGAGCCTAGCGGATCGCCACGTTTTCGCCGGGAAAACGCCCGTCTCGAGTAAATTAACGGTAACCCGCGGCAGATTTGCAACGCTTCCGCCGCGTCGGCAGGTTGCACGCGACACATTTCTGACAGGTGAATTTTGGGGCTAATTCTGTCAGAGGAGCGAAGGTCAGCCCGCGGAAGGTAAATCGAATACTTCCGCCAGCAGCTCGTACGACCGTCGGCGCGCGGCGTGGTCGTAGACCATGGTGGTGACCATCAATTCGTCGGCGCGGGTCCCTTCGATCAGCGCCAGCAGCCGGGCCTTGACCCGCTCGGCGCCGCCGACCACCAGGCGTTCGCGCTGCCTTGCGATGCGTTGGCGGTCGACCGGTGCATACGGATAGGCGGCGGCTTCTTCCGGTGAAGCGAGCGGCACGAACTCGCCTTTGATGCGGCGCACAAAGTGCAGATCGGCGCTCGCCGCGATGCGCTCCGCCTCGGCGTCGCTGTCTGCGGCGATTGCCGCCACTGCAAGGATTGCGCGGGGCTCCGCCAGCGCTTCGGACGGTTTGAAATGCGTACGGTAGCTCAGCATGGCGCTCGCCGCATCGTGGTCGGCGAAGTGGTGCGCAAAGGCGAATCCCATCCCGACCGCGGCAGCAAGCTCGGCGCTGTAGCCGCTCGAGCCGAGGAGCCAAACCGGCGGCAATGCCACATCGGCCGGCACCGCATGCACGTTGCGGAATGGATGATCGGCCGGAAACCCGCCGCGCTCCAGCAGCATCAGCTCTTGGAAGCGCTCCAGGAAATCGTCGCCTTCGCGCGCGTCCTGTCGCCGGCGGAGCGCGTAGGAGGTGACCGGGTCGGTGCCGGGCGCCCGGCCGAGACCGAGATCGATGCGGCCAGGAAACAACGCTTCCAACACTTTGAATCGTTCCGCCACCATGAGCGGCGCGTGGTTTACCAGCATGACGCCGCCGGAGCCCACGCGGATGTGCGACGTCGCGGCTGCGACCTGCCCGATCATGACTTCAGGCGCTGAACTGGCGATGCTCGCCAGATTGTGGTGCTCGGCGAGCCAATAGCGCGTGTAGCCGAGGCGATCCGCCAGCCGCGCCAGGTCCAGCGAGTTGCGCAGAGCAGCCGATCCCGGTGTGGCAGTGGTGACGGGCGATAGATCGAGAACGGAAAGCGGGATCACTGAGCGCGCCCGGGACTCTTATTCTTTTTCACAGTCGCAACGTGGGAGTAACCGGCCCGCCGGTCAACCCGGATCTTTACGGGCTGCGCGCGCTGACGAATGGGCCGCCGATCGCCGCGTTGGTTTTTCTGGCCGCCAGTCTCGGAGGGTGAAGCCGAACCACGCGCCTCACCACGATTTGCTCCTGGCCGCCTTGGAAATTCGACTGTCCGTACCCGTAGCTCTGATCGATGCTTTGCGCGTATTGCGCTTGCCCATAGTAAGGTGCGGTAAACCGGACGGCACGCACGCTTCGGACAACGACCACGCGCGCGCGCCTCGGTCTATAGGCGGCGGCACTGCGCGGGCGTTCGTCCGCCGCGCGTGCGGGCTGCGCATGCCTGACATGCTGCGCATAGCTGACATGCTTTGAATCACTGATATGCGGCGCATCGCTGATATGCGGCGCATCGCTGACAATGGGCCGCGCACGGGGAAGCGGCGGCTCGATCGGCGCGTCACTTTCATCGCGGCCCGCCGCGTCGTCTGGCATCGCCTCGACCGCCAGGCTTGCGACCGCCGCGGGCTCCGTTTCCGGACTCGGTTCAGCAGTGGTTTTGGTGGGTGGCGCTTCAGCCATCGTTGTTTGACCGACCGACGCGGACTTGCCCGCCGCAGCTTCATTGGCCCCTGTCGCGTCGGTCGCCGTCTCACGCGCGACGGTTGACGGGTCTGCTGCCGGCTCGACCGGTCGGAGAGGCGAGGATGCGGACGCCGCGTCGGCTGCAATGCCGGCGGAGCGATCGCCTGCCAGCGCAGGTGCAGGCGAATCGCTCGCGGGCGTGGAAGCCGTGGCCGGCTGTTCTGGCGGCGCCGCCTCCGTTGCCTCTTTTTCAGGTTCGGGCGCGGCGCTTGGTTCAGCGTCCGTTGCTGTGATCGGTAGTGGCGTAGCTGTCTGATCGGACTCAGTGACAAGCTCCGCCGCACCGTATTGCGCGGCCGCACTTGTCGCCGCCGCAGTCTCCTCCAGCGCGCTCACCGGAATGTCGAAGTGTGAATGTTGGTCCGTAGTCTCGCCGGCGACCAAGACGGCGGAGGATGCCGCTCTATTCTCCGCGACCAGCTGCAACGGCGGCGCCGCCACCGGAAGATGAGCAATAGGGTCGCGGCTGACGCGGAAGGCGGCGAAGACACCGAATCCGCAAATCAGCACCAGGACCGAGGCTAACATCGCCGCGATCAACAGGCGTACATTCGGAAGCATTCGACCTCGCTGAACGCCCCGCGCGATCCTGCAAGCACGCGTCACATTGAGCGACAGATCATCGCTGAGGCTGTGGCCTCGCGGCGGCCAGGAATTTGACGAAGACCCCCTCGGCCGACGCATCATCGGATCGCAGACGCTGCCAGCCTGTCGAATCCGAAGCATGACATTAAGTGAGTCGCCAAAAATCCAAAATTAAAAATTCTCCGCGCGCGCTCGCGCAAATCTCTGCGCGGGTTCCGGATTCCCGCTCGCCGCACGTTATGCGCGGCGAAGCGGGGTCGTCAGTTCAGCGTGTGATTAAGTTTTGTGCGGAAGCCGACGCGGGCGGCGGCGAGCCCGGCAGCACGACCACGCGCGTGCCGACATTCACGCGGCCGTAAAGATCTTCGATGTCTTGGTTGGTCAGGCGAATACAGCCCGATGAAACAGTGTGGCCGATCGTCGATGGCTGATTGGTGCCGTGGATGCGATAGACGGTGTTGCCGAGATAGAGAGCGCGGGCGCCGAGCGGGTTGCCTTCTCCGCCGGCCATGAAGCGCGGCAGATAGGGTTGCCGTTCGATCATTTCTTTCGGCGGATGCCAGTCCGGCCATTGGCTCATGTGACTGATACGTTCGGTACCGGACCAAGTGAACCCGTCGCGTCCGACGCCGACACCGTAACGCAGCGCCTTGCCGCGGCCGAGCACCAGATAAAGGAACGTGTGCGGTGTATCGATCACGATCGTGCCGGCCGGCTCCGAGGTGGCGTAATCGACGAGCTGCTTGTGCAATTGCTGCGGCAGTTCGGCTGCACTGGTTTCGGGCTGGTCTTCAGGCGGCAATCCGGCGACGACGGTCGCGCCGTTCGGCGGCGCGCCGGTGGGCGCAGATGGGTTGATCGAGCCGGTGACGTCGGGCGCGCCGCCAACTTGGCTTGGCGGCCGCGGAACGTCGGTGGGAGCCGATTGCTCGGCGGTCTGACCCGGATATCCGTAATACCCGCGGCCCGGGGGCGGCGGGTAGGGTGGCGGAGCAGGCTGCGCATAGCCCGGCGGGTAAGCTGGCACCGGCCCGCCGACATCGCCAGGCGGCACCGGAGCGCGGCTATGGGCCGGAACCGGATAGTCGTAATCATTCGGCGGTGGCGGATAATAACCAGGAGGTGGCGGATAGTAGCCCCGCGGCGGCGGATAATAGTCCGGCGGTGGCGGATAATAGGTCTGCGCGATCGCAGCGCCCATGGAACCGCAAACGGAACCGCCAACGGTCAACGCGACAACGACAAATCCGACACCAATGCGCACGATGAGGTCCCCGCCGACCCACAAAAACGTCTACAGTTTTTGCTCAATTGATGGGGCGGGAAGAAGGCAACAAAGCGAAGAGAGTCCGACATTTGACGAGCGTCGCCCGTCGAGGCGCCGGTGCGACAAAATATGGATAACAATTGCTGAACGGCTTTTGCTTTGCTGTTGGGCCCTGTCGCCGGAACTGATAACATACTCTTAACAAAAGGGGATCGAGGTCGGCGACCGTGGGATCACTCCGCCACGCGGTGCTGCTTTGCGGCTGCGCCACACTGTTTTGCTTTGTTGCCGCGGCCGGCGGGCGCGCGCAAAGCCAGGATATCGATGAGGTCAAAGGAAAAATATTCGACGCGCACATGGCGCAGCAGACTTTTGGCGGTCTGAAATATTGCAGCGAGCTCAACGGCACGAGTTTTTATTTTCAGCTGCGCAATCGCATTCTCAGTCTGGAAGAGTATTTCCATTCTCTGGAAAGCCTGGTGAAGGCTGAGGTCTACAATCCGGCAAAGCGGCGCGCCTGGACTCTTGAGGATGCAAAAGAGCGCTGGGAAGAAGTGAAGAAACAGGCGCAGGAAGACAAGCGCAAGTGCGAATTGGTCCAGAGCCTTCCCAAGCTCGAAAAGCGGCTGCAAGAGCTGCAGGCAGCCGCCGAGAAGAAGGAATGAGTTGCGAAGCCCTTCCGGCTTTCACGCGCCGCCGCCTCTTCTCATCACCCGCATGTCGCGTAGCTGTTCGCCGGCGGGCTTGATCGGCCGTTTCGGCCTTCTCAAATAGCGTGTAGCGGCGCCGCGCCGCGGCGTGGAAACTGTGCAGCAATCCAGCGCGGGATTTCGCCGCCGCCACGTTCCAGGTTACAAGGCTTACAGCGGAAGGATGAGCCGATGGCCTCTGTGAGCGACTGGAAGGTGCCCTCCTCGGTGCAGCCGAAGCCCGAGGACTATTCCTACGATCTCGACCTGGCTTTGGCGGCCGTGGTCGGATTGCGCGCCACCATACCGGCCGATGCCTTCACCGCGGAGACGCTCGGCACCGAGCGCGCCGGCAACGGCGTCATCATTCGCAACAACGGCCTGGTGCTGACGATCGGATATTTGATCACCGAAGCTGACACGATCTGGCTGACTTTGAGCGACGGCCGCTCGGTGCCGGGGCATGTGCTCGGCTACGATCAGGAGTCCGGCTTCGGGCTCGTGCAGGCGCTCGCCAAAATCGAGATGCCGGCGCTGGCCTTCGGTCGGTCCGCCAATGTTTCGGTCAGCGAGCGGGTGGTGGTCGCCGGCGCCGGCGGACGGCATCATTCGGTGGCGGCACGCGTCGTCGCCAAGCAGGAATTCGCCGGCTATTGGGAATACGTGCTCGACGAGGCCATTTTCACCGCGCCTTCGCATCCCAATTGGGGCGGCACCGCCTTGATCGGACCGGCCGGCGACCTGCTCGGCATCGGCTCGCTGCAACTGCAGCAGGCGGTCGACAAGGGGCCGGCGCAAAATATCAACATGATGGTGCCGATCGATCTGCTGCAGCCGATCTTCGACGATCTGATGAAATACGGCCGGCGCAACGCGCCGGCGCGCCCGTGGCTCGGCTTCTATGCGACCGAAGTGGAAAGCCGGCTCGTCGTGGTCGGGCTGGCCGATCGCGGCCCGGCCAAACGCGCCGATCTGCGCACCGGCGATATTCTGCTCTCGGTCGCCGGCAACGAGGTCCACGACTTGGCGAGCCTGTTCCGCCGCATCTGGGCACAAGGCCAGGCCGGGGTCGAGGTGCCGATGACCATTTACCGCGACGGCGAGACCATGCAGGTGCGCGTGAAATCCGGCGAGCGCGATCGCTTCCTCAAAGGGCCGAGCTTGCACTGACGGCGATTACGGCGCCGCCAGCAGAGCGCGCAAGCCTTCGCGGTAGGTCGGATAGCGCAGCGTCACGCCGAGTTCGCGTTTGAGTTTGTCGTTGCGCACCCGCCGGCAATCCTGCCAGAAACTCAAAGCCAGCGGCGACATGGCCGGCGCAGCCTCTTCAAAGGAAATTTCCGGCGGCGGCGGGCGGCCGAGAAGCTGGGCGGCGAAGACAAGCGGATCGCCGGGCGGGCAGGGCTCGTCATCGGCGACATTGAAGATGCCGGATGCTTTTTGCGTCAGCGCCGCGTCGATCGCTTGCGCGATGTCGTCGACATGAATGCGGTTGAAGACCTGTCCGGGCTTGACGATGCGCCGGGCATCGCCGCGCGCGATTTGGGTTAATGCATTGCGGCCCGGGCCATAGATGCCGGCAAGCCGCAGGGTCGCGACCGGAACGCCATTGCGGACACCGAAACTTTGCCAAGCCTGCTCGGCCGCCAAGCGCTCGCGGCTGCGCGCCATTTCAGGGCGCGGCGGCGTGTGTTCGTCCACCCACGCGCCAGCGTGATCGCCATAGACTCCGACGGTCGACAAATAGACGACGGAGCGCAAGTGTTTGGCGTCGGTCAGCGCACCGCCGAAGGCGGCCAGCACCGGATCGCCGCTTTGCGTCTGCGGTATAGACACAAGCGCCAAGTCCGCCTCTGCGAGCGCTGTTTTCACTTCCGCCGTTGGCAAAGACCCATCGAAGGCGAAGGCGCGCAAGCGGCCGCCGAAACGCGCGTTCAGCAGCGCGGCGCGTTCGGCGCCGCGCACGGTGCCGACGATGTGCGCAAAGCGGTCGCCGAATTGGCCGATATAGTGATCGGCGGAATAGCCGAGCCCAAAGCAGATGAGGGTCGTCATGGTCGCATCATGGTCGCACTATGGGCGCTTCATTGCCCGCAGGCCGCATCCCATTCGGCAGCGACGTCCACATCGGCTTCGGCGGCGCTCCGTTCCGTTGCTCTCATCTTCAGCCGCACGCGATCGAGCCGGCGGAGCGCCCAAATGGCCGCGCCGCGCACGATTGGCGAGGCGTCGTCGAGCAGCCGCTCCGCCTCGGGCACGAGCGACGCGTCGCCCGCGTTGCCGATGGCGATCAGCACATTGCGCAGGAAGCGTGCGCGTCCGAGGCGCTTGACGGCGCTCTTGGCGAACAAGGCGCGGAAGCCGGCGTCGTCAAGCCGCGCCAATTCGGCAAGCGCCGGCGCGCGCAAGGCCGCCCGCGCCGCAAGTTTCGCCTCGCGCCCCGCTTGCGCGAATTTGTTCCAGGGACAGACCGCGAGGCAATCGTCGCAGCCATAGATGCGGTTGCCGATCGCTGGCCGTAGCGCATGCGGGATCGGCCCTTTGTGCTCGATCGTCAGATAAGAGATGCAGCGCCGCGCATCGAGCCGGTAGGGCGCCGGAAACGCTGCCGTCGGGCAAACATCGAGACACGCATGACACGAGCCGCAATGGTCGATCTCGGGAGGATCGGGCGGCAGATCGAGCGTGGTGAAGATCGCGCCGAGGAACAGCCACGATCCGTGCGTACGTGAAACAAGATTCGTGTGCTTGCCTTGCCAACCCAAGCCCGCCGCCTGCGCCAACGGCTTTTCCATCACCGGCGCGGTGTCAACAAACACTTTGACGTCGCCGCCGGCCTTTTCGACCAGCATGCGCGCGAGCGCTTTCAGCCTTGGCTTGATCAGATCGTGATAATCGTCGCCCAGCGCATACACCGAGATGGCGCCGCACAGGCGCTGTTTCAGGATCGCCAGCGGATCGTCATCCGGGCCGTAATTGACGCCGAGCATGACGATCGCACGCGCGTCCGGCCACAGCGCACGCGGATCGGCACGGCGGTCGGCGTTGCGCGCCATCCAATCCATGTCGCCATGGCTGCCGGCATCGAGGAATGCGCGAAGGCTGTCGGCCGCGCGCGGGATGGCGTCGGGCCGCGTCACGCCGAAGGCGTCGAAGCCATGCGCGCGGGCCATCTCGGCGAGCGCGTTCTTGGCGGCGGCCGGTGTCAGAAGTCGAGATTGGCGTAGCTTGGCGCCGGCGCGAGCCCGGGCAGCGTCTCGCCCAGCAGCGTGCGGAACGACGGCCGCGATTTGATCCGCGCGTACCAAGCTTTGGCGGTCTCGTCTTCTTTCCACGGCACGTCGCCCAGATAGTCGATGGCGGACAGATGCGCCGCCGCGCTCAGGTCGGCATAGGTCAGCAGGTCACCCGCGAGCCAATCGCGCCGGCGAACAAGCCAGCCGATATAGCCCAGATGGTACTTAATATTGCTGCGCGCCGCCCGCATGGTTTCGGTATCGGGCGGCCCGCCGCCTTTCTCGGTCGGGATGTGGCGCTTGTAGACGCGTTCCATCACGAGCGGCCCGCTTGCCTCGGCAAAGAGCTTGTCGTTGAACCAGCTCATCAATCTGCGCACTTCGACGCGGTCGGCAATTTCGCTCGGCAAGAGCCGCACCGGCGGCACGGTCGCCGCGGCGTGGGTTTCGTCGAGATATTCGGCGATGACGCCGGCGCCGGGGACCGGCGGCGCGCCTTCCTCCACCAGCACCGGCGTGGTTCCGGCCGGGTTGAGCATGAGGAACTCCTCGCGCCGCTCCCAAACCCGCTCCTCGACCAGCCGCACCGGCAGGCTGAGTTCCTCAAGCACAAGCCGCACGAAGCGTGAATGCGGGCAAAACGGGTGATGGAACAGTGTCAGCATGCTTTGGAGCGCGCCGTAAAATGCGGCTCAAGGCAGCCGCGGAACGATGCCGGGAGCATCAGCGAATCGTTCCCTTATAGGCGAAGCGACCCCGCAGGCAACAACGGTCGTGCGACCCTGTTGAGGGTGCCGCCTTTGCGGTTGCCTTAGCCTTTGCGCTGGGTCACAAGTTTGCCCCATCATCCTGCCAGCCCCTCCCGGACGGGCGCCGCCGCGCCTTCCTCCGCCGCGGAGTTTGATCCATGACCTTCGATATTATTAAGGCGATTATCCTCGGCGTGGTCGAGGGCTTGACCGAGTTCATTCCGGTCTCGTCGACCGGTCATCTCCTGCTGATGCAGCGGTTTTTCGGTTTCGGCGACGACGATTTCGGCAAAAGCTTCGCGATTCTGATCCAGTTCGGTGCGATCCTCGCCCTGCTGTCGATCTATTCCGTGCGCCTGTGGCAATTGTTCATCGGCATGTTCGACAGTCCGCAGGCGCGGCGTTTTATTCTCGGCGTGCTGATCGCCTTCTTGCCGGCGGCGGTGGTCGGAGCCCTGGCTTACAAGCTGATCAAGGAAGTTCTGTTCAACCCTTGGATCGTGTGTGTTTCGCTGATCGTCGGCGGCGCGATCTTGTTCTGGGTCGACCGGCTCGATCTGAAGCCGCGTTATCGCGATGTCACCACGTTCAGTTTGCCGACATATCTGATCATCGGCATCGCCCAGTGCGCCTCGATGATTCCGGGGGTGTCGCGCTCGGGCGCGACCATTGTCTCCGCGATGCTGCTCGGCGCCGACCGCCGCACCGCCGCCGAATTCTCGTTCTGGCTCGCCATGCCGACGATGGCCGGCGCCTTCGCCTACGACCTCTATAAGGACCACGGCCATTTGAGCCAGAGCAATCTCCTCATCATCGCCGTCGGCTTCATCGTGTCGTTCATCGCCGCCTGGTTCGTGGTGAAGACATTTCTGGGCTACGTGTCGCGCAACGGCTTCACGCTGTTCGTCTGGTGGCGCATCGTGGTCGGTGCGCTCGGTCTTATCGCGCTGGCGCTCGGACTCTGAGGATTTCGTCGATCCAGCCGGCGAGCGCGTCGAGCACGTCGGCGAGCACCTGCGCATCCTTGCGGCCGCTTCGCGCCGGAGCGTGGAACGAATGATCGGCGTCGGCAAATAGCTTCAGCGTGGCGCGGGCGCCGAGCGCTTGGCAGACGGGCTCGATCTGGTCGAGCATGGCGAGCGTATCGCGCGTTCCCTGCAGGAACAGCATCGGGATCTGAATTTCGAAAAGATGCTCGCCGCGCTCGCGCGACGGCTTGCCGGCCGGATGCAACGGAAAGCCGAGGAAGGCCAGTCCGCGCACATCCGGAAGCGGCGCGCGCGCCTGCGTCTGCGAGCTCATGCGCCCGCCGAACGATTTGCCGCCGGCGATCAATGCCAAGGCCGGCAGCGTCTGCTGGGCCGCCGCCACGGCGGCGCGCACGGTCGCGTGCGCTAGATGCGGCGGGTCCGGCCGTTTGCTGCCGCGTTCCATATAGGGGAACTGATAGCGCAAGGTGGCGATGTCGCGTTCCGCGAGCCCTGCGGCGACGGCAGCCATGAAGGGGTGGCGCATGCCGGCGCCGGCGCCATGGGCGAGCACGTAACAGGCGCGCGCCCGCGGCGGCGTCTGCAACAGCCCGGAAACGTGAATGTGGTGATCGCCGGCGATGGTGATAGGCTCGGCACGGGCAGACGACATCGCGCGCTCTCCGTTTTGAGCGCCATCATAACGGATGACGATCAACGATCGAACAAATGATCAGCAAGCCAAGGGATCGGTAAAGATGTGCCGCAATATCCGCACGCTGTTCAATTTTGAGCCGCCCGCCAGCGAGGATGAAATTCGCGCGTCTGCGTTGCAATTCGTACGCAAGCTGAGCGGCTTTGCGAAACCGTCGCGCGCCAACGAGGCGGCGTTCAATCGCGCGGTCGATGAAGTGACGGAAACGGCGCGCCGGCTGCTGCAATCGCTGGAAACCGCCAGCCCGGCCAGGAACCGCGAAGTCGAGACGGCGAAAGCGCGTGCCCGAGCGCGTGAGCGATACGCGTGAGCTGCGTCTCCGAAAACACGACTGTGATTCGGCGGCTATTTCCGCGGCGGCTTCTGGCGCGTGGCCGGGTGCAACTGGTGAACGCTGGCGGAGACGCCGGCGCTGCGGCGCAGCGCATCTTTCAGATCGACCGGGCGGCCGTATTTCTTGAGCAGATCGCGCAACGCCTCATCGGCCAATTCCTGAAAATCCTTCATCTGGTCGTGGCCGAGCAGGTTCAGTTGCTGCCAGGTCTCTTCGTCGATCTGGATGCGTTTCCCCGGCATGGCTCGCCCTCTTAGAGCACGTCCCGGAAAAGTGGATACCGGTTTTCCCAAAAGGACATGCGAATGCGTAAGAATCTTGTGCGCCTGCGAACGACGCTTGTTTCAAGCTTCCATGGTTTGGTCGCGTGTGTCCATCGACCATGATCGACGGACCGGCACATCTTGATCTAAGCTTTGGCCGCACACGTGAGGATTGACCGCGTGCGTTTTGATTTTAGCCACGAAAGGATCGATCATCGCGAAGAAGCAGTCGGACACCGTCTATCGCATTATCGACGTGGTGGGTGTCAGCGAAAAATCCTGGGAGGATGCCGGCCGCGTCGCAGTAGAGACGGCCGCCAGTTCGCTGCGTGACTTGCGCATCGCGGAGGTCACCAAAATGGACATGAAGGTGGACAACGGGAAGGTCACGGCTTTCCGAACGCGGGTGGCGCTCTCCTTCAAATACGGGAGTTGACCGGGCGCGCCGCTCCGCAGTCTCCACGCTTGGCTGCGGCCGCTGAGCATGATCCGGAAAAAGCCTGCCCCGGACTTGATCCGGGGTGGAACTGGTTTTCCAAAATGATGATGCTCCAGCAGAAGCTTAGAGCGCCAGTCGCTTCGATCTGAAGCGACAGCGCTCTAAGCCATGCGGCCGTGAAACTGGCCGGTCTTGCGGAATCGCCAGAGATAGTCCGGCACCACCGACGCCATCGTATTGGGAATGATGCCGAGGCCCTCGAGGGTGCGGCCCTGCTCGCGCGCGGCCGCGGAAACGACGTTGTCGGCCTTGAGCATCTCCACCTGGTCGGGCGTGAGCGGCGGATTGGGCAGGAATTGCAGGAAGGTCGCTTGCAGCTTCATCAGCGGAAACGGCACCGGCACCAGCAAGCGCCGGCGCTCGATGGTCGCCAGCATGAACTCCATCAATTCCTTGAAGGTGCGCACCTCGGGGCCGCCGAGCTCGTAGATCGTGCCCAACTTGGTATCGCCGTCCGCGGCCTTGGCAATGGCTTCCGCAACGTCGCCGGCGAAGACCGGCTGCGACCGCATGAGGCCGCCGCCGGGAAGCGGCAGGATCGGCGAGATGCTTGCCATCGCCGCAAAGCGGTTGAAAAACCCATCTTCCGGGCCGAAGGCGAAAGACGGCCGAATGATGACGGCCGAGGGCTGTGCCGCCAGCACCAGGCGCTCGCCCGCCGCCTTCGAGCGTGCGTAGTGCGACGGCGAATTCTCGTCGGCCCCGATGGCCGAGATGTGCGCCAGGCTCGTGCCGGCGCTCGCCGCCGCGCGGGCGACCGTCTCGGCGCCTTCCGCCTGCACCGCGTCGAAGCGCTGCCGGCCTTTTTCATACAGGATGCCGACCAGGTTGATGACGGCGTCGGCATCGCGCACCGCCGCCTCGACCGAATCCGCAAACCGCAGATTGGCTTGCACGGCGTGGATCTGGCCGACGCGGCCCAGCGGCTGCAGGTGCCCGGTCAGTTCCGGACGGCGGACCGCCACCCGGATCCGGTAATGCCGCATGGCCAGCGCCCGCACCACATGGCGGCCGAGGAAACCCGAGCCGCCGAAGACGGTGACCAGCTTGTCGAAGTTGTTCTTCAAAGCCATCGCCGGGCGGGAATACAGGATGGATTTTGCGCTGTATAGAGGGTTAGCGCCTTCGATTGACAATGAGAAGACGGCTCCGTACCTATCGCCGCACAGGCCCAGGTGGCGGAATTGGTAGACGCACTAGTTTCAGGTACTAGCGCCGCGAGGCGTGGAGGTTCGAAGTCCTCTCCTGGGCACCATTTGCTCAATTGGTGCGTGATCCGTTCGGCTTTTTCTAACGAAAGCCGCATCGACTGCCTCGGTACAGCCGCAACGAAGATCGCACGATGATCCGCCGCCTGTCGATCAAGCGCAAGATCATTGGGATCGCGCTGATCCTGATCGCCCTGATGACGGTCACGGCGCTGATCTCGTTGGCGCTGGTGATGCAGGTGTCGGGCCGCCTGGAAGAGCTGACCCGAAGCTACGTCCCGGCCTACGCGGCGCTGGCGCGGGCCAACGTTCACTCGCTCGAACGCGCGGTGGCGCTGCGCCGCATGGTGATCGAGAAAATCCAGTCGCCGCCGGACGAGGCCCGCTACGCCGATGCGCGCAAGCGCTTCGAAGAAAGCGGCGGCACGGTCGATCGGGAAGCGAAGAACGCGCGCGACTTGCTCGATGGCTTGATCGCCAAAGGCTCGAGCTTCGGCGATGCGCCGGCGCTGGTTCGCATCGATACCCGCCTCGCCGATCTGACCGACGGCACGCGCGTCCAACTCAACGAGGAAATCGCGCGTCTGCTGCCGTTGCTTGACGGCGGCGACCAAAAGGCGATCGCCGAATTGCTGCAGCGGGTCGACGAGTTGCGCGACGATCTCAATCGTCAGCTCGATGAGGTGAGGGGCGAGATGATCAAGCTCCTGAAGAGCAACTCGGCGGCGACGTTGCGCCGGCAACAGACGGTCGTGATCACGGCCATCGTTCTGACGGCGCTTGCCGCCGCGCTCGGGCTTGTCTTTTCGATCATCGTCAGCGCCGGTCTGACCAGACCGGTCCGCCATCTGCTGGAAGGCGCGCAAGCGGTCGAACGCGGCGAGCTCGATCGCACGCTCGCCGTCACCTCGCAGGACGAGATCGGCCATTTGACGATGGCCTTTAACCGCATGGTCGAACAGTTGCGATTGAAGGAGCGCATCCAGGAGACCTTCGGGCGCTATGTCGATCCGCGCATCGTCGAAGGGCTGATCAGCGGGCCGGCGCTCGCGGCGGAGGGCCAGCGCCGCGTCATGACCGTGCTGTTCTGCGACGTCAAAGGCTTCGTGGGCGTCAGCGAGGAGATGACGCCGCAGGGCCTGGTGAAGGTGATGAACCGCTATTTCTCGGTCATGTCGGCGCCGATCCACGATCACGGCGGCATCATCGACAAATATATCGGCGACGCCATCATGGCCTATTGGGGGCTGCCCTTCACCGCCGACAGCGATCAGGCCCGTTTTGCCGGCTTGGCTGCGCTCGACATGCTGGCGCGCGTTGCGCCGTTCCGCGCCGAATTGCCGGAGCTGCTGGGGATCCGCAATGTGCCGATCTCGTTCGACATCCGCATCGGCATCGCGACCGGTGAAGCTTTGGTCGGCAGCATCGGCTCAGATGTGATGATGAGCTACACGGTGATGGGCGAGACCGTGAATCTGGCCTCGCGCCTGGAAGGCGCCAACAAGGTCTATGGCGGTCGCATCCTGACGACGCAGGCGACAGTGACGGCGGCCGGCGATGCGCTTGAAGTGCGCGAGATCGATCGGGTGGCGCTGGTCGGCCAAAGTCACGCGCAGCCGGTCTACGAAATCATGGGCCGAAGCGGCGCATTGACGCCCAATCAGATCGAGCTGCGCGCGCGCTATGCCGCGGGCCTCGCCGCCTATCGCAATCGCCGTTGGGAGGACGCGCGGGAGGCTTTCACCGCCGCGCTCGCGGCGATGCCCGATGACGGTCCGACGCTCGCCATGCTCAAGCGCGTCGATACGCTCGCCGACGCACCGCCGCCGGAGAATTGGGACGGCGCCTGGCATCTCGACCAGAAGTGAGGGAGGGGTCTGTCAGTCGGCGGTCGCGAGTTTTGCCTCGAGGGCCGCGAGGCGCTGCTCGAGCCTTACGAGCTCGTCTTTCGGAAGGTGCCCTGCGCAGCCGACCGCGACACGGCGGGCGCGCTCAAGCAGGCATGCACGCAGATCGCCGTGCGGTGTGCTCCCTGTTATGTCGCCATAGGCGCGCATCAGGCGCAGACTGACCGCGACGTCGGCAACCGCATAGTGCCTGATCTGCTCGAACGCCGTATCCAGCAGGCCATCGAAACTCATCCACGGTACCACCAGCCGCAACACGTGCGGCGGCGCGTAGTAGTGCGACGGCGGCGGCGCGCGATGGGCCCAGTGAATGATGATACGGCTGAGCTGGTCCACGCAGCTGATCGCCGTGCTGGGATCGTTGACGGCGGGAGAGATTGCGCGCAGCCCGATATCGGCGATTTGGACGATGCCGAACTCGACATCCTGCTGCATGGTGCGCGTCGGACCGATATCGAAGGCGGCGATGATATGGACGGCGCGTTCCGGCGGCACGCGCTCCGGCTTCGACACGTAGACAAGCGGCACGCCGGCCGGCACGAACTGCCCGACGCGGCGCGCCACGTGCACGCTGATGCCCCAGGCCTTCGCAACGGCGACAAGCTGGCCGATATTGATGAAGCGGATGTAGCCGGACTGCGCACTGAGGACCGCGGCCTCGTCGGCCGCCAGCGACGCCTCGCTGCGTTGCTGCAAGGGGAATGCCCCGCGCGGATAGGGCATGAGTTCGTCGATCACCAGTTCTGTTTCGCGCGCCAGCCGATCCACAATGTGGTTGACGCTGATCGACTGCGAGATGTGATTGATGAAATAGACGAGCCAGCCGACACAGACCAGCGCCAGCAGCATCGCGCCCGTGACGCTCGCGACCGGCACGAACGGATGCGGCAGCGTGCGCGCGGCCGGCAATGTCGCGATGCAGTAGGAGAAGGTTCCGAGGAAGACGCCGAGCGTCCACTGCGTCGTTCGGTCTCTGGCGAAGCCAATCAGGATGCGCGGCGAAAACTGCGTCGATGCCAGCGTCAACGTCATCAGCAGGATGGCGAACACGATCGACACCACGGTCATGATCGAGGTCGCGATACTGGAAAGGATCACCTGCGCCACGCCGGGATCCTGGCGGGACGGGAACAGGACGCTCGGAATCCACGCGCCGATTTCCGGGCGCGCCTCTTCCAGCGAAGAGAACACCGCGCCCGCAATCCCTAAAATCACGGCAATGACCAGCGGCCGGATGAGAAAGCCGCCGCGCAGCGCATACATCGCTGAACGAAAGAGGACCGGGAGGCGCTCAATCATTTGGGACGAGCTCGTCGTCAAAGCCGTCGTGCGCGGCTACATCTCCACCTGGCCGCCGAGTTCGATGACCCGGCCCGGCGGAATGTGGAAGAACTCCGTCGCCGGCTGCGCGTTGCGGTGCATGATGTCGAACACCTGCCGCCTGAAGGCGTTGAAGCGCGAGTCCCTGCCGGGCACGATGGTGACCCGGCCGACGAAAAACGATGTCTCCATCATGTTGAAATCGAGCTTTTGCGCGCGGCAATCGTCCAGCAACTGCGGGATGTCGGGGTGCTCCATGAAGCCGTAGCGTACCCGCACCGAGTGGAAATTGTCGCCGAGATGCGCGGTTTGAATGCGTTCTTCGGGAGCGATGCGCGGCACATTCTCGGTCACCACATGCAAGAGCACGATGCGCTCGTGCAGAACCTTGTTATGCTTGAGATTGTGCAGAAGCGGCACCGGCACCATGTCGAGCCGGCTGGTCATATAGACCGCGGTCCCCGGCACGCGGGTCTTGGTGTGAACCTGGCGGATGAAATCGGATAGCGGGTAGGTGTCGCGCTCGAGCGCGCGCAACAGCATGTGGCGGCCCCGCCACCAAGTCGACATCAGAAAGAACACGATCGCGGCGACCACGAGAGGAAACCAGCCGCCCTCCAACACCTTGATCATGTTCGCGCTGACAAACGAAAGGTCGACCACGACGAACAAGCCGGCGACAGCGAGGCTGACCGGCAGGCTCCAGCCCCAGACTTCGCGCATCGCCAGGAACATCAACAGCGACGTCAGCAGCATGGTCGTTGCCACCGCGATGCCGAAGGCGGCGGCGAGATTGTCGGAGGAGCGAAAGCCGAGCGTGAGACCGAGCGTCAGGATCATCAGCGTCCAATTGACGAAGCCGATATAAATCTGGCCGTAGCCCTTGTCCGAAGTCTGGACGATATGCAGGCGCGGGCAAAGCCCAAGCTGAATCGCCTGCCGGGTCATGGAAAACGCGCCGCTGATGATCGCCTGGCTGGCGATGATGGTGGCAACGGTCGCGAGCACGACGAGCGGCACCTGCAAGACGTTCGGGCACAGCGAGAAGAACGGATTGGCGCCGGCGCCGCCTTCGACCACGATCGCCGTCTGGCCGGCATAGTTGAGCAAAAGGCAAGGCAGCACCAGCCCGTACCAGGCGGCGCGGATCGGCTTGGCGCCGAAATGGCCCATATCGGCGTAAAGCGCTTCCGCCCCCGTGGCGCAGAGAAAAACGGCGCCGAGCACCAAAAATCCGGTCAGGCCGTGCCCGAACAGATAAGCGAAACCGTGGCGAGGATCGAGCGCGACTAGCACCCCTGGATGGTCCATAATTCCGATCAGCCCGAGCACGCCGATGGTCAGAAACCATAGCGTCATGATCGGCCCGAACAGCTTGCCGATGCGATCGCTGCCCTGCGACTGCAATGAGAACAAGCCCACCAGGATCAGCGCCGCCAAGGCGACGATGTACGGCGCGATCGCCGGCAACGGGGTTTTCAGGCCTTCGAGCGCGCTCAACACGGAGATGGCCGGCGTAATGGCGCCATCGCCGTAAAGCAGCGCGGCGCCGAGAACCCCAAGCGAGATCACCGCGATCCGTTCGCCGTGCTTGATGCCGAGGAGCGACATCAATGCCAGAATGCCGCCTTCGCCTTCGTTGTCGGCGCGCATCACGACGGCGACGTATTTGATCGAGGTCGTGATCACGAGCGTCCACACGATCAGCGACAGCATGCCGATCGCCGTAGCCGGCGTGGCGCCGCCGGCCCACTCCAGCGCGGTCTTGAGGGTGTAGAGCGGGCTGGTGCCGATATCGCCATAGACCACGCCCAGTGCGCCCAGCATGAGCGCGCCCAAAGGCCCGTGTGGTGTGGTTGGTCTGTCTTCGGCGATGGTTGTCGCGGTCGTCATAATTCTCTTGATGTGCACGCAATGCGCGACGCTTTGGTGACGCTGGGGGCTTTGCCGTTGTATCAAACGAACGCCCTCCGGGTCGATACTTGCGCCGCCCATATTTGCAAAAGTGGTGCCCGGTGGGTCGGGCCTAAATTCGCCGGGATGGCAAACACAGCACGCTCACATACATCTGCCGGAGCGGAGGTTCACTTATGACAGAATTGAACAAAAAGACCGCCCTCATTACCGGCTCGACGGACGGCGTCGGCCGCGTGGTTGCAAAGCGGTTGGCCGGCGTCGGCTGGCGCGTTCTTGTGCACGGCCGCGACCGTGGGCGCGGCGAAGCCCTCGTCGCCGAGATCAAAGCCGCCGGCGGAGCGGCGGAATTTCTGCAGGCCGACCTTTCCTCCATCGCCGAGGTGCGGCGCCTCGCCGGTGCTGTCCAGAAGACCACCCGGCGTTTGGATCTCCTGATCAACAATGCCGGGCTCGGCAGCGGTGTTTCGCGTACCACACGCCGGACCAGCACCGAGGGGCATGAGCTTCTTTTCGCCGTCAACTATCTCGCCGGCTTTCTGCTCACCCATCTGCTTCTGCCGCTGATCAGAAAAAGCGCGCCGGCCCGCATCGTCAACGTGTCTTCGCTCGGCCAGCAGGCGATCGATTTCGATGACGTGATGCTGACGCACGGCTATAGCGGTTCGCGCGCTTATTGTCAGAGCAAGCTCGCGCAAATCCTGTTCACGATCGATCTTGCGCGCGAGCTTGAGGGCTCAGGCGTCACCGTCAACACGCTGCATCCGGCGACCTACATGAACACGACCATGGTGCGCCAGTCCGGCGTCACGCCGATCAGCAGCGTCGAAGTGGGGGCCGAAGCGATCCTCAGGCTTGCCGTGTCACCGGAGCTTGACGGCAAAAGCGGGCTTTATTTCAACGGCCAGCGCGAAGCGCGCGCTGACGCTCAGGCCTACGACTCCGATGCGCGGCAGCAGCTCAAAGCCTTGAGCCTTGAACTCACGGGCTTGTCAGCACCATCGTCGGCAGCGGTCCGGTCTTGAAAAGCAGAATCCGCGATGGGCGGCATAGCGGTGAAGGATGGCTGAACGGAAGAGCCGACGAGCTACCAAATAAATTTGTAATTGATGCCGCCGCGGACGATGCTCTCGCTGAATTTGACGGCGACGTTGGGAATGACGGGTGTTCCGCTTGCATCTGCGATGGCGCAATCCGTGGTGCATGACCCGTCGGCGAGCTTGACGAAAAGGTATTCCGCCTTGGCGCTCCAACCCCGAGTCAATGCGACCTCGACGCCGGCGCCGGCCGTCCAGCCGGCCTCGGTCGCGCTGCTGACGGGGTCGTTGGAGAAGTTCGCCCGCACATTGCCGAACGCGGCGCCGCCGGTGCCGTAAACAAGGAACCGATCGAATGCGTAGCCAGCGCGGCCGCGCACGGTGCTGAGCCAACTGCTTGTTGTCAGGCATCCTCCGGCACAGAGAGCGGAAGCCGTGAAGGTGCCGAAGCCGCTGGCATCGGCCCAATCGCCATCGACCTCGACGCCGAACACGAGCGACCCGACTTGGTAGTTGGCGCCCACCGTGCCGCCGAAGACAAAGCCGGACGTGCCGAAATTGCCGGTCGAGCTGGCAGTCACGCTATCGGTCCAATTGCTGGCGCCGAAGGTAAAGCCGCCGTTGAGGCCGAGATAGATGCCGGTCCAGCTAACAAAAGGCGATGCGGTCTCGGTCCAGGCGACGGGCGATGTTTTCGTAACCATCGGCGGCGCGGCATCGCTTGCGAATGCCGGTCCTATTGTTGGAATTGTCCCGCGCACTCCCACATAGGCCGCAAAGGGCATGCCCGGAACAAAGGTCCGTGGATCTGTCAGATTCAAATAAGGATATGAATTGATGTCGAAGAACGTTCCAGACACGGAATAGTGTTGATTGAAGAGATTGCGCACGAGCCCGAATACCTCGACGTTTTCCGTGACCTTGTAGGAAGAATGCAGATTGACGACCCAGTAGGCGGGCAGCTTCGGGTTCTGGTTTGATTGGTCGCCGACCAGCCATTGACTGCCGATGACGTTCAGGTCTGCCCCGAATTTCCAAGGCTTGGTGATCTGATATTCGCCGCCGAGCTTGAAACGGAAGTCCGGGATGCCCGGTATGTGATCGCCGGGAACCACAAAAATATTGCCGTTGGCGTCGGCAAACGGATTGAAAGGCGATTGCAAGGTCAGCGCGTTTCGGAAGGTGGCATCGACATAAGTGTAGTTTGCGTACACGTTCCACCGATCCTGCTTGTACGTCACATTGGCTTCGATTCCCTGGCGAAGCGTGTTGCCGGCGTTCTGAAAGAATTGATGTCCCACAAGCGGACTTGAGATCGGCAGAATATCGTTGGTATTGAGCGCGTGAAAACCGCCTACGGTCCAGTTCAGCAGTCCCTTGGCAATATTAAACTGCCCGCGCAAGCCGCCTTCGAAGGTGTATGAAACGACTTGTTGAAGATTGGGATCTCCGACCAGAGCGTTGTCGATTAGGCAGGGCCGAACCGGATCGGCGCAGGCCAATTCCAATGGGGTCGGCGTGCGGTTTGCCTCGGCAAAATCGCCGTAGAGCGTCAGATTTGGCGTGACCTTGTAGGTCGCGCCGACCATCGGATTGAAATGCGTGTAGGGGTGATTGCCGTTGAGCAGGACGTTGTTGCCGAGCGCATCGGTCAGGTTGATTTGCGCGAAATTGTAGCGACCGCCCGCGGTGATTGAAAGACGTGAAGTGACATCGAACGTGTCGGTCGCGTAAAGGCCGGTATAGAGCGTCGTGGCCCCCAATCCGACCGGCGCGACATCGCCTGAGGGCTGGTTGATGAAGAAACCTGAACCCTGCACTGTCGGGAACTGATTGGCGTTGACCGTTCCCAACTCACTGGTCGTGGAAAATTGCACGAGCCCGCGATCGATGCTCAGCCCGATCGTGAAATTATTCTCGTGACCAAACAGCTTTTCCGCCGATGACGCCTGCACCGAGCCGCCGAAGCTATTGGTTGTCGTCCAGGTGCGGTCGAGTTCGCCCAAGACACTCGGAAAACCGAGCGCGCCGGAGTTTGGGATCGTCTGTCCCCTGGTCGTGGTGAGGTTGGATACCGTACCGTCCAAGTTGGGAAAGCACAGCAAAGTGGGATCGGCACATACCGCCGGATCGTTCGATGCGTTGGTGCCGTTGCCATCGACGTGCGCCTGACGAAAGTTGCGAAAATACGCGATCGCCTGATAGGTCCACGTATCGCTCGGCCTCCAGGTCGCGCTCGCCGTCAGGAACGCGAGCTGGTTCTGTGTCGTTTGCGGATCGGTGTAGATACTCGCCCAATTCTGGTTGAGCATCTGCACCGGTGTCGCGGCGGTGCCGTTAAAAAAATTGTCCGCACCGGTGAAGGTCAGGTGAAATTCGGTCTGATCGCCGCGTGCGCCAAGATCGGCATAGACGCGACGCAGGGATGATGGCGAGTTATTGCGCCACCCGGCATCGTCGATGGCGTCGGCCGTTATGTAGCCGGACAGATTCCCTGTTTGACCGCCGGCTTGCATCGAAGCAACGTGGCGTCCGTACGATCCACCGTTAACTTCGCCCTCAATGGCATGGTAGGTGTATCCATTCTTCATCTCGAAGGCGAGTGCGCCGCCGGTGGCGTTGAGGCCGTAGACCGGATTGCTGGGGACGAGCGTCAGCCGGTTGATGGCGCTCTGCGGGATCAAGTCCCAATTGACAACGTCGCCGAAAACTTCGTTGATGCGAACCCCGTTCTGGTAGATGGCGAGCCCCTGCGGCGTGCCGATCACCGGGCCGGCGACGTAGCCGCGATAGTTGAAATCGAGCTGGAATTCATTCCCGGTCTGACTGCTCAGTGCGACTCCGGGCAGCGCTTGGACCATCGCTTGCAGAAGGTCTGGCGCCTTCGCGTAGTCGAATGCCGAAGCTCCCACGGTCTGAACGTTTGACGGGATCTTGTCCTGCTCAACTGCCCCGGGCACAGGTTTCGAGGCAGTTTTGGGGGCGGCAGCGGGAGCGGGAGTAGCCGCTGCCGGCCGCGCCCCGGGCCGCGACGGCGCCAGCGGCGTTGTTCCGATCACTTTGATTTCAGGCAGCGACACAGCATTCGTGCTGGTGCCGGCGCTCGGAGCTTGTTGCACCGGCGCTTGTTGTGCGCCACCGGTGCTCGGGGCCTGTTGCGCCAGGGCCGCGCCAAGAGGCATCGCAGCGGCAACAAGTGCCGCCACGAGCGAAGCGCTCGCCGCCCCCCGAAAGGGGCCACGATGATGTCGACTCCCCCTTTTACGCATACGCGACTTATCCCGCGGTCGACGGCCGATAATGTCACGGCCGGCGCGGCAAAGTCAGTGACGTTTGTTCCAAACAATACCGGGAAGTTTTGGCAATGGCCGCGGCTAAGTCCGATCGTCGACTTATGCGGCGGATGGACTCTTGCGATGGGTGCCTATTGCGCCGTTTCCAAGAGCTGGACGGCGGTGCGGATCAGCTCCGGGAGATTGCGCACTTCAAGCTTATGCTTGAGCTGCGAACTGACATTGACGACAGTCTTGTAGCTGACATTGAGCTCGAGGGCGATATCACCGTAGGGTTTGCCCTTGGCCAAAAGCGAAAGCGTTTGCAGCTCGCGCGGCGTCAGCTCGGACAGGGGATTTTTGCGCGCCGGCGTGTGGATCAGCGCCACCCGCATGGCGAGGTCGTGGCTCAAATACGGGCTGCCGGAGAGCACGGCCCGGAACGCCTTCAAGAAGTCCTCGGCTGACGTGTCCTTGAGGACATAGCCCGAGGCGCCCGCTTCGAGCGCGCGGGCGATAATGATGGGATCGCCATGCATGCTGAAGACGATGATGCGCAAGTGCGGATCGTGCGCGCGCATGCGGCGGATCAGCGGCAGACCGCCGAGCCCGTTCTCCTGCATCGCCAGATCGACAATAATGACATCGGGCCGATGGCGGCGGCACAGCTTGTAGCCGGAGGCGGCGTCGGAAGCCTCGAATATGCGCTCGACGCCCAAGTCCTCCAGCATCCGGCGGCATCCCTGCCGCACGATGGGGTGGTCGTCGATGACGAGAACGCTGGTCATGGCGCAGCCGCGCCCCGCGGGTCCGAATTCACCGCGACATTCCAGGTCTTGGCGAGCGGCAGCGTCACGCGAACGCACGTGCCGTTGCCGGCTTCGCTTTCGATCGCATAGCAGCCGCCCAGGCCTTCGACACGCTCCTGCATGCCGCGCATGCCGAAGCCCGCGACCTTGCCGGGATGAATCCCGCAGCCGTCGTCACGCACAGTCAGCGCAAGCCGCCGCTCCGCCTCGGCGTGAAGCGCGATGGTGATGTGCTGCGCCTGAGCGTGGCGGACCGCATTGGTGAGGCTTTCCTGCAGGCAGCGATAGATAGTGAGATCGATCGAGTCGCCATAGCTGCGCTCGATGTCGGCGGCGCTCAAGGAAAATGAAATATGCGCGTGCCGGTGCTGCTGCTCACGCACGAGCTCGCCGAGCATCTCCTTCAGCGGCACATGGCCCAGCGCCATCGGCCGTAAGCGTTCCAGCATGCTGCGGTTGATGGCCTGCAGATGATCGACAATCGCGACCGTATCGCGCAAGCGTTCGGCGATGATTTGCTTATCCTTCTCGGCAAGCGCTGCCGCGGCGCTTGCGATCGAACTGGCATTCGCCTTCAGCCCGAACAGACACGGCCCGACCTCGTCGTGCAATTCGAGCGCCGTGCGCCGCCGTTCGTCGTCCTGCGCGGTGATGATCTGACGATTGAGGCGCAGGTTCTCGGCGCGCGTGGTTTCGAGCGCGCTGGCAAGCGCATTGAAATGATCAGTGATGGCGGCGAGCTCCCGCGCTTGCGGGCTGGGCATGCGCACATCATAGCTGTGCCGCTTCAGATCGGAGAGGCCGCCGGCAAGCGCGGTCAGCGGGCCCAGCACGCGGCCGAATAAAACATAGAGGATTCCGACCATCGCCACATTGAGGAGCACGACCGTGACCGCCATCGCGGCGGCGTTTTGCCAGAACTCGGCGATTTCGTCGCCGGGTTCGCCCACGATCTCGACCTCGCCGACTTTGCTGCCATTGATGACGACTGGGACGTTCCGGATCTCGACCGGGGGCGCGACCAGTTCCCTGAACCAGCGCGGCGTCGAGGCGCGCGCGGCGGCGGCGTCCGCGGGCGGCATGACCCGTATCGGAATGCCCGACTCGTTCTTCACCGCGATCCGCACATGGCGGATCGAGCGCAATTGCACCGGCAGGTTCGCCAAGAATTGTTCGGCGGGAAGTTGTTGATGCGCGAGCGCTGCGGCATCGCCGACAAGCGCCTCGGCGAGGTGTATGGATGCCGCCATCTCGACGCGAGTCTGCGCCCGCGCCCGCGACACCGCAATACTGCCGCCGACGAGCAGTGCGGCGGCATCGATCAGCACGAAAATCATCAGGAGCCGTGCGCGCAGTGAGCGGCCACGCCACAAACCATGCGGCGACAAAGGCCGCTTTTGTGGTGCCGCGGTTCGTAACGTTGCGATGACAGGCGCGGGCTGCGCGATTGGAAGTCCCCCCTTTCGGCCGTTATCAGATCGGTCGTTGCCGACATCCAATGTTATCCGATACCGCTTCGCGTTGTCACCGCCAGGTTTCCTGGTGCGGGAAATGCGGCGATTTCGCCGAAACGGCGGCCGGAGATCCGATTTTGACGCGCCATTTCGGTTACGATATTCAAATACGGCGAGCCTACGATTTCTTCGAAGCAACTGAGGCCGGCGACGGCGCATCCCAAGCATGACCATCCGCCTGCATCGCGGCGACCTGCCTGATCTTTCGCGTTATACCGGCACGGTGGCGATCGACACCGAGACCATGGGGCTATCGCTGAGCCGCGACCGGCTGTGCCTGGTTCAGCTCTCGCCCGGCGACGGCTCCGCGGATGTGGTGCAAATTCCGCCGCATGCGCGCGACGCGCCCAATCTGAAAAAGCTGCTCGCCGATCCGGCCGTGCTCAAGATTTTTCATTTCGCGCGCTTCGACCTTGCCATGCTGTACAACGCCTTTGGCGTCATGCCGGAGCCGGTCTACTGCACCAAAATCGCTTCGCGCCTGTCCCGCACCTATACCGACAAGCACGGCCTCAAAGACCTCGTGCGTGAGGTGTTGGGACAGGAAATCTCGAAGCAGCAGCAATCGTCGGACTGGGGCGCGCCTGAATTGACGGATGCGCAGATTTCTTATGCCGCCGCCGACGTGCTTTATCTGCATGCGCTCAAGGAGCGGCTCGATACGATGCTCGCGCGCGAAGGGCGCGAAAAGCTGGCGGCCGCTTGCTTTCGCTTCTTGCCCGATCGGGTAAGGCTGGATCTCGCCGGTTTTGCCGACGAAGACATATTTGCTCATTCCTGATGATTCGTCTTGGCGCGTCCCGCCGCGGGATCGGCCGATTGGCCGCGCCAGGGCTGCGCTATCCGCATGGATTTGCTAATCTTCTGCCCGAACCGGGTCCTTCCGCGCAAACGGGTCGGCCGGTCCGCCCGGTCGAAGCCATATTCCAAGGCGACAATTCGCCGGCGGAGCCGTAAAAGCGGTCCGCGCTGGCGAATCGGGGCGCCGGTCTTAGGGGAAAGCCGCTGACTACCGCCTATCCTGTCGAGAGCGCGAGGCGCGGATTTTCGGCCGATGCACGCGGCGACGCCGAGCAACTGTATCGCGCGGCGCTGCGGCACAGTCGGCTTGTGCGGGTGTTGCGGATCGGCGTTCCTGCGCTACTGGCGGGCGCACTGCTCTTGACGGTCGGCGCCAATTACATGCCCACGGTTGGGCCGCTGCGGCTGCCGGGAGAGATTGGGAAGCTCGTGATCAAAGGGACCAAGGTCACGATGCAGCAGCCGCGTTTGACCGGATATACGGTCGATTCCCGACCCTATGAATTCACCGCGACTTCGGCCGACCAAGAGATCACCAAGCCGGATCTGATGGAGTTGCACCAAATTCAGGCGAAGATCGAGTTGGAAGACAAAAGCATTGTCAATCTCACGGCCAACTCGGGCAGCTATGACATGAAGACCGAGATGCTCACGCTCGCCGACAACATCCACGTGACCTCGTCGAACGGCTACGAGGCCCGCCTGAGCGAGGCGGCGGTCGATGTGCACAAGGGTACCATCATCTCTGAAAAGCCCGTTTGGGTGAAGCTCACCGGCAGCGTGGTCGATGGCAAGAAGATGGAAGTGCGGGACAGCGGCAACGTAATCCGCTTCACAGATGGCGTGCGAATGGTCATCCAGCCGGAACAGATGAACGCGCAGACGAGCGACCGATGAAACAGCGGTTCTGGTTCTACGTCAGCGTGCTGGCACTTTCGGCGCCCGCGGTCGCGGCAGCGCAGGCTCCGCGCGCGGGTAGCGTCGCCCCGCCGCAACTTACGAATCCCGCGCAGGGGATTTTGAACGACAATCAAGACCAACCGATCCAGATCGACGCCGCCACCCTTGAAGTGCGCGACAAGGAGAAGATGGCGACCTTTGCGGGCGACGTGCAGGTCGTGCAAGGCGATACCACGATCAAGTGTCAGAAGCTCGTTGTGTTCTACGGGCCCGAGCCGGGCGCTGCGGCCAATGCGTCCCAAGGCAAGCGGCAGCAACAACAACCGCAGCAGCCACAGGCACAGCAGCAACCGCAACCGCAGCAACCGGCAGGAACGATGCCGACGCGCCAGCAGGACATTCGCAGAATCGAGGCGCGCGGCGGCGTCACGGTCATTTCCAAGGATCAGACGGCGAGCGGGGATCTCGGCGTCTACGATCTGAAGACGAAGACGATTACGCTGCTCCATAATGTCACGGTCGCCCAAGGCAAGAACGTACTGCATGGCGAGCGGGTCGTGGTCGACACGGTCTCTGGCAACGCCCATTTCGATTCCAATGCGGACGCACAAAATGGAACGTCACCGGCAAGGCCGCCTGGCCGTGTCCGCGCGGTGATCCTGCCGAATAAAGACGCCAAGGGCGGCGGGCCGGCGAACACCATGTCCATCGGGCCGGGGCCGGCCAAGCCGAATTAGGGTGCGAATTGCGGCGCGCAGTCGCAGCATGACGGAGACAAATCGGCTAAAATCTGCTCCGCAGGCGGGAACACCCGCGATTTGACGTAAAGGTTCCAGGGTTCAGGGCTGGCCGGCGTGGTCGACATTTTCTCATATTTCCGCCGCCGCGGCGCGCCATCGCGCCAGCCTGCGCTTACCCAGGCGGAGGAGATCGACCTTGCCAGCATGGGTGGGGCGATCAACGGCACCTATCTCGACATTGCCAGCGGGCCGGCGCCCGAGCGCAAAGCGCGCAGCAAGCAACCGCCGCCTCCGCCACAACCGCGCGGCCGGCGGCCGCCGCCCGACACCGTGCCGAAGCGTGCGCCTGCTCCGGACAGCGGGCCGAAGCGCCCGCCGCCGCCAGAGGCTTTTGCTCCGCCGCCGCCCCGGCCGCGCCGCCACGAAGGAAACGGCGCGGCGCCGCTCGAGCGCAAGGGCGTGCTCACCGTCCACGGCGTCGAAAAAACCTTCGTCGGCCGCAAGGTCGTCAAGGGCGTCAGCCTCTACGTTCGCAAGGGCGAGGCGGTCGGATTGCTCGGGCCCAACGGCGCCGGCAAGACGACGGTGTTCTACATGATCACCGGCCTGATCCGGGCCGACAAAGGGCGCATCGAACTCGACGGCCACAACGTGACGCCGCTGCCGATGTATCAGCGGGCGCGGCTTGGCATCGGCTATCTTCCGCAGGAAGCCTCGATCTTCCGCGGCCTCAATGTCGAACAAAATATCCGCGCCGTGCTGGAAGTGGTCGAAAAGAGCGCCAAACAGCGCGAGCGCGATCTCGACGAGTTGCTCGAAGAATTCAACATCACGCGCCTGCGCAAGACGCCCTCGATCGCCCTATCCGGCGGCGAACGCCGGCGCGTCGAGATCGCGCGCGCCTTGGCCACCCGGCCGAACTACATGCTGCTCGACGAGCCCTTTGCCGGCATCGACCCGATTGCGGTCGGCGACATCCAGACGCTGGTGCGGCACCTAACCAATCGCGGCATCGGCGTTTTGATCACCGACCACAATGTGCGCGAGACGCTCGGCCTGACCGATCGGGCCTACATCATCTATTCCGGCGAAGTTCTGATGGAAGGCCGGGCGGCCGATATCGTCAATAATCCCGACGTGCGGCGGCTCTATCTGGGCGAGCAGTTCCAACTCTGAATCATGATCCGATCAGGGCGGATCGGATCATGGTTTAGATGTTTCGCCGGCGCATGGTCTTGTCCGAAAACCGGTTCCTACTTTTCGAGACTACGCTCTAAACCCTGTTCGAAATCGGTTGACGACAGGGCGTCCGACTTGCTGTACAAGGCCTAGAAGCAAGAATTGGACCAAGTAGCCCGCGGATGGCCCTTACTCAACGACTCCAGATCCGCCAGAGCCAGGCTCTGGTGATGACGCCGCAGCTGATGCAGGCGATCAAGCTGCTGCAGCTGTCGAATCTGGACCTCGTCGCCTATGTCGAGGCGGAGCTTGAGCGCAATCCTCTGCTCGACCGCAACGCAGACGACGAGCAAGGCCCGGTCGAGGCCGGCGCGTCAGACACCCCGGACAATCCGGCGGCCGAAGGCGAGACTTGGGAGGCGAACTCTTCCGAGCCGAGCCGCAGCGCGATGGAAGACGCGCTCGATGCGCGGACGGACGACGTGTTTCCCGATGCGGCCGAGCCGAGCCCGCAGCGCGCCGCCGAGGGGCCGGCCGCCTATTCGGAATGGGCGGCGGTCGGTGCCGGCGGCCGCGACGATGGCGAATACAATCTCGAGGCTTTCGTTCCGGCCGAAACCACGCTGGCCGATTGGCTGCGCGAGCAATTGGCGCTCGCGGTCAGCCAGCCGGCGGCGCGGATGATCGGCCAATATCTGATCGATCTCGTCGACGAAGCCGGCTACATCAGCGGCGATCTTGAAACCGCGGCGGAAAAACTTGGCACCGGAGTGAAAGAAATCGAGGCGGTGCTCGCCATCCTGCAAAGCTTCGATCCGCCGGGCATCTGCGCGCGCAATCTCGCCGAATGTCTGACCCTGCAGCTCAAGGAGCGCAATCGCTTCGACCCCGCCATAGCGGCTCTGATCGGGCGTCTCGATTTGTTGGCCAAGCGCGATTTCGCCGCATTGAAGAAGGTTTGCGGTGTCGCCGACGAAGACCTCGCCGACATGATTACGGAAATCCGCCGGCTCAATCCCAAGCCCGGCCTCGCCTTCGGCTCGGCGACCGTGCAGCCGATCGTGCCGGACGTGTTCGTCCGTTCGGGCCCGGACGGCGGCTGGATCGTCGAGCTCAATTCCGACACGCTGCCGAAGGTGCTGGTCAATCAGAGCTACTATGCCGAAGTATCGGCGACCGCGCGGCGCGATACCGACAAATCGTATCTGGCGGAATGCCTGCAGAGCGCGACCTGGCTCGTGCGCGCGCTCGATCAGCGCGCCCGCACCATCCTGAAAGTGGCCAACGAAATCGTGCGCCAGCAGGACGGCTTCTTCGCGCACGGCGTCGAGCATTTGCGCCCACTCAACCTCAAGACCGTCGCCGAGGCGATCAGCATGCACGAGTTGACGGTGTCGCGGGTCACCGCCAACAAATACATGGCGACCAGCCGCGGCATCTTCGAGCTCAAATATTTCTTCACCTCGGCGATCGCCGCCGCGCATGGCGGCGAAGCGCATTCGGCCGAGGCGGTGCGGCACCGCATCAAACAATTGATCGACGCCGAGACCGCGGCCGACGTCTTGTCCGACGACACCATCGTGGACAAGCTGCGCGAATCCGGCATCGACATCGCGCGGCGAACCGTCGCCAAATATCGCGAGGCGATGCGCATCCCTTCGTCCGTGCAACGGCGGCGCGAAAAGCAGGCCGTGCCGGTCGCTTGATTGGCTGTGCGATCGCGGCTGGAGCGGTGTCGCATCCAATTGACGCCGCGCCCGCGGATGCTTACGTCGTTTAGAAGACACTTCCGGTGTCGAAAATCGAAGCCCGCGCGGAGGCCGCCATGTCATTTCGCGTCTCGGGAAAAAATCTGGATGTCGGCGAAGCGTTACGCGCGCGCATCAACAGCCGCATCAACGAGGCAATGAGCAAGTACTTCGATGGCGGCTATTCGGGGCACGTGACGGTAGCGCGGGAGGGTACGGGATTTCACACCGAATGCGCCGTTCATCTCGATTCCAAAATCACGCTACGCGCCGAGGCCAGCGCTCTGGACGCCTATGCGAGCGCCGACGAGGCGGCGTTGCGGATGGAGAAGCAATTGCGCCGCTACCATCGCCGTCTGAAGGACCATCGGGGCTAGGGCATGATCCCGCAAAGTGGAAACGGGATTTTCGGACAAGATCATGCCAAAACGAAAAATCTAGAGCACGCTCGCGAAGTTGTCACATTGTTCTCAGGCAGTCCCGGGCGGGCGGAGCATGATCCGCAAGGCGGCTGTTCTCCGGGACGAATCCGCCGGGTTTTCCACCGCTGATGCTCGAAGCGGTTCCTGTGACATGCGCGGAACTCACTGGTTCAACAGCAGTTGTCGGATACCCATTGACGCGGTTGGCCACCCTCCCTATGGTCCGCCGCCCTTGAGCGCGTTCTCGAACGGCGGAGACGCCTGTTCGGGAAAGACCATGCAAAACGTCAGCGCGAGGTCTGGCCTTGCTCGCCAACCATCCAGCCCGCAAGTATCCAACCCGCAATTGTCCTGCCCGTAAGTACCGCGTTTGCCAGGCTGTACCGGGCAAGTCTTTGTCTTGCTTAAAGCATGATCCGGAAAAGTGGATACCGGTTTTCCGAAAAAGATCATGCGCAAACAAATGGCTAGGGCGGGATGACGCCTCAAGGAGAAGTCATTCCGCTCGAGCGTTCACCTTCTCAGGTCCCAACGATGCCGCTTATTGATCTGGTCGCCCCGAACGCGATCCTTCCGGCGCTCAAAGTCAACAACAAGAAGCAGGCGCTGCAGGAGATTGCCGCGCGCGCCGCTGTGCTGACCGGCCAAAACGAGCGCGCGATCTTCGAAACGTTGATGCAGCGGGAGAAGCTGGGCTCGACTGCCGTCGGCAATGGCATCGCCATACCGCACGGCAAGATGCCGCATCTGGCGCGCCTGTTCGGGCTGTTTGCGCGGCTCGATCGTCCGATCGATTTCGAGGCGCTCGACGGCCAGCCGGTCGATCTGATTTTCCTCTTGCTCGCGCCGGAAGGCGCCGGCGCCGATCATCTGAAGGCGCTGGCGCGGGTGGCGCGGCTCCTGCGCGACCCGACGGTGGCCCACAAGCTGCGCGCGTCCGAGGATGCCGAGGCGCTCTATGCAGTGCTCGCCATGCCGTCGGCCAGTGCGGCTTAGGTCACGCTTCGTCATTGCGAGCGAAGCGAAGCAATCCAGAGGCTTGGCAAAAGACTGGATTGCTTCGTCGCTATCGCTCCTTGCAATGACGAGATGATTTGACCCAGAATCATCACGGTGATCCTCAGCGGCGCACCGCCGTCGCCTCAATGCCGGGCCGATTCACGGTGCCGGATCAGCAAACGAAAAGGGCCGGCGCGACGCCGGCCCTTTTGCAACTGATTGCTGACCATCAGTTCGGTCAGTGCACGCTGACCATTTCAAGCTGCTGGCTTGCGGCATTGGCGATCGCCGCCTCCCGCGAGTCGGTGAGCATGATCGGCGTGCCGTCCGCCGCGTGCAGCGCGAACAGTTTCAGGCCCGGCTCGATTTCCGGCACCTGCGGAAACAGCGTATGCACGTCCTCGGAGCGGATCGTCTTGACATAGGCGATCTCCCCGTCGCCGAGTTGCGCCAGCGCTTCAGGGGATATCTCGATGTCCTTCATTTCGGTACGGCTCAAGTTTGCCATGGCCGCTCACTCCTTCTTCCCACAACGCTACCGAAGACTATTCGGTTTCCTCACTCAGATTCCTTGATCGAGATCGACTTTACGACACGTTCCGGCTGGGGGCGAACCAAGTCGATCGAGAGCAGGCCATTCTTGAGGTCCGCGCTCTGCACTTCCATACCCTCGGCCAACACGAAACTGCGCTGGAACTGGCGGGCGGCGATGCCGCGATGCAGATACTGGCGGCTCTTGTCGTCCTGTTGCCGGCCGCGAATCACTAACTGGCTCTCTTCCAGCGTCACATCAAGCTGCTCGCGCGTAAAGCCCGCTACCGCAAGCGTGATGCGCAGACGCTCCGGACTAGCTTCGTCGCGGGCGATGCGCTCGATGTTGTACGGAGGATAGCCGTCAGCCGCTCGCGTGACGCGGTCGAGAACACGTTCGATCTCGTCGAAACCAAGCAGAAAGGGACTCGAAAGCGACGAAATCCTGGACATGTCCTCAAAGCCCTTTGACAGCGACTTTGCGCGAGGCCCGTTTGGCGCCTCCCTTCGCCGGGCGCCCAAAGCCTCGCCCGACTTTTGGCTATATGGCGTCGGCCGGCGGGGGCCGCAAGGCGGCCAAAATCCCCCGTCCGGACGGGCGATCGCGAGAATTCGGGTCAATTTCGGGGCTATTTCAGCGGTCCGGGCAGGGCGCGCTCGGCTTCGGCGGCCAGCTGCGCCTCATGCTTGCCCACGAAATTGGCGCCGATGGCCAGCGCGATGACAGCGACAATCCCGATCCCGATCATGACGGGCCCGGCCACGTGCTCCACCTCGTGCCCGAGGAAATAGGCCGCAAAGCCGAACACGGCCGCCCAGGCAAAGGCGCCGACGCTGTTGGCGAGCAGGAATTGCAGCCATGGCATGCGGTTCGCCCCGGCCAGGATGCCGGCCAGGCTGCGCAATAGCGGCACGAAACGGGCGACGACGATGATCTTTCGCCCGTGCCGCAGGAATAGATACTCGCCGAGTTTGATGCGGCTCTCGGTGACCCGCACATACGGCCCGTAGCGCAGCAGCAGCCGGTAGCCGAATTCGCGGCCGATCAGATAGCCGATGGCTTGGCCGACAATGGCGGCGACGGCCGCGACCACGACGACCCAGAAGATATTGAGCTCGTGCCGGGTGCCGGCAAAAATCCCGGCGAGGATGAGCACCGACTCCCCCGGGAACGGTAAGCCGATGCTTTCGAGTCCGATGACGATGGCCACCACCAGGAGGCCGTAGTCAGTAATGAGATGGGCGATGTCGTGCCACAACACGCTTAAGCACCAATTCGTCGTCGCAATCCGCCGAGCCGGCCGTCCCTTATAAAGCATGATCCCGACAAGGGGGACCCGGTCTTCGGGAAAGATCATGCGCAAACAAATGGCTAGAGTGGGATGACGATTCGAAGAAAAGTCATCCCGCTCCAGGGTCTTTGGCATATGGCGACACCGCCCGCCGCCACAATGGCACTGGCGCCGCGGATACGAACTTCATACAAGTTGCGGGGGTGCGGGCGGCGATTTGCCGGCGAAACCTGGCCGGAGCCGGGGCATTGAGGGGGCGGCGGTCGATGCGCGGTCGTGTTTGCCGGCGGTCGGTTGGTCTTGTTGCCGGACTAGGCCTCGTGCTCGGCGCCTGCACGCATAATGCCCCGTCCACCGATGCGGCGGCCGCCGATTCGGAGCTCAACAGCCCGCCCACCGACTATAAGCGCGAGATCCTCGGCGCCATGCACGCTTATCTCAACGATCCGACCGGCATCCGCGAAGCCGCGATCGCCGAGCCGGCGCTCAAGACCATCGGCAACACCACGCGCTACGTCGTTTGCGTGCGCTTCAACCACAAGAAGCGCGGCGGCGGTTATACCGGCGCCAAGGACATCGCCGCCGTGTTCATGGTCGGCCGCTTCGACCATTTCGTCGACAAGGCGCAAGAGGCATGCGCCGGCGCCACGTACACACCGTTCCCGGAGCTGCAGAAGCTGTCGCGCTGAGGTTGATCGGCGATGGCGCTGGTGGTGAAGGACTGACACCGCGTCAGGCCGCCGTGCGACATTTTGGGCGGCGGATGGACAAGCTTTCATGAAACGGCACGGCGGCGCGCGGCGTTTTCGCCAGGGGCGGTCCTTTGTGCACGGAGATCGCCATGAACAAATCAACCCTCGCCGCGCTTTCGGTGGTCACCCTCATGGCCGGGATTTCGGTCGCGTCGGGCGGCTCGCCCATGTCGCGCGACAATGCTAATGCGCCAGCCGCCAAGACTGATAGCGCGAAAACTGATAGCGCCAAGACTGATAGCGCCAAGACGCCGAGTGCCAAGGCGGCGGCACAGTCGAGCGACGCGCCGACCTTATCGGACGCGCAGCGCAAAATGGCGTGGCAGGACCTTTACATGGATTCGCTGAATCAGAACACGCCGCCAGGTTTCGACGCGGTTGTGGGCGCAACGGTGCCGAACACGATCGTGATCGCACCCGTCACCGCCCAGGCAGGCAGCGACGTGCCGGTGCTTAAGCCTTATTCCTTCGCGATGGTTCAGAAAAAGCTCGTGATCGTCAATCCGAGCAACCGCAAGATCGCGAACGTGATCGCGCAATAAGCGTCCAGCACCACCGTCCAGCACCAAGCGCCAACACGCGGCGCCGGCACAACAACGCCGTGGTTTCAGATTGAACCGATTGCGCCTTCGCTGTTGCCAATGGCGCGCGGTTCGAGCCTTCGCCGCCGGCGAAGGATGAGCCAAGGCAGCAGAACGGCGACGAAGCCAAGCGGCACGAGCACAACCAGGATGATCGCGCGCTGCGGCCAGGGTCCCAACGCATACACAAAGGGCGGAATCTCGCTCACCGCGGCCGGGTTGCCGAGATAGCCGTAATTGGCGCCGAGCCAGAGATTGATCGGCACCACGAGCGCGACATAGCCGGCGCTCACGATCAGGGCGCGTCCGAGATCGTTCCAGCAAGGACGATACCCGAGCACAACGATGTCATAAACGGCGCAGGCCGCGATCAGGGCATGCGCCACCCAGAAGGCCCAGAACACCAGCGAGGCAGGTCCCGCGCTCAGCGCCGGCTGGATGAAGGCCTGCAGCGTCAGCGCGGCGGTCCAAAAATACAAGGTCGCGCGCAAGAAACGCCACCCGCTCAGCAAAGCCAGCGGCGCGATCAGCCCGTTGAAGTCGCACACATGCAGCGGCAGTCCAGTGCGCAAATCGAGGCCGTGCCAATTCCACCACGTATTGTAGGCAAGCCAATAACCAACGGCCAGCGCCGCCAGTATGCGGCGCAGGATCATCTCCCCATATGGTTCCAGCGCTCTGCCGATGAGCGCAGGCGCAGCGATTGCCAGCACACAAACCGCGAGCGCCACCGCGTGCAGCCCGCCATAGGGAACGAAGGCATCCATGGCAGCGTCCTCCGTCGCTCTCTGCGCTCGTGTCCGGCGCTTGTTTTCGAGCAGGGCCAGTTCCGATTGGCCCCGTCGCTGCCTATAGTTCACACAGATGACAAGAATTGCGGGGCAGGCGATGGCCGCGGCAAATGGCTGGTTTCGCACCTTGATGATCGGCGCGTTTCTCGGTCCGTTTCTTGGTCCGTTATTTAGCTCGGCGGTTGTCGCCGGGAGCGCCGCGGCGGCCGCGCCGGAAAAGCCGGTCGCCGGCAAGACCGTGCATTTCCCCGACGGCACCTGGAGCGGATTGCCGGAGACCGGACCTGATAAGAAGGTCCGGCAATGCGTGCTGGTCGCCAAACGTACGCGCGGCGCGGCCGGGGAAGGGATCGACACGGCGCTGAGCCTGATCATCGGCCGCGGCTCGGGGCTCGCCATTGCGATCGGCGACGACAAACTGCCGTCCGAGGCCATTCTCGACGATCAGGCCGAGGTCCTGGTCGGCGATCGCGCGTTCCCGGCGACCGCCTTCACGGTACGTTCGGGCACGCTGGCGTTCCACCCCGGCGATGCCGCGGCGGTGCTGTCGGCCTTGGACAAGGCCACGACGCTGCGGCTGCACTCCGATGGCGCCGGCATCAAGAGCGGCGCCATGACGCTCGATTTGCCGGGCGAGGCGCTCGCCTGGCTGAAGCTTTGCGGCAGGCAATTCGACATCGCGCTCGATCGCCCGACCGATCCGAAGGCCGGCGATATTCCCGAACCGCGACCGCGCTCACCCGAAATCGCGCAGGCTAAACCGACCGCCGCCGGCCCGCCGGGCATCGAGGACAAACAGAAGATCAGCGGCTGGGATGCGTCCGAGCTGCGCAGCAGCGACGGCAAGATCGCCGTCTGCTTTATCCGGCAGCACTACCGGATCGGATCGGGACCGAGCGCGCGTTTCATCGGCACATTTCTGATGGTCAGCCGCGCCAAGGGCCTCACCATGATGCTCAAGGATTTCGAGCCTGAATTTGCCGGAGGGCCAGCCGGTCGACGCGACGCTTGTGGTCGACAAAAAACCCTTCACCGACTTCTCGGCCCATATGCTGGGCAGCGACGAGATCGGAGTTTTCCCGCTGCACGGATTGGAATTGGCGCGCGTCTTGGGCGACGGCGTGCCGGTCACGTTCGACGCCCCAAAGCTCGAGAAAATGGAATTCCCGGTGCCGAGCGGCATCGTGCCTTGGCTGCGCGCTTGCGCGCGGCGAAGCGGCATCGGCTTCGAGCCGGAAGAGCTGAAGCAGTAGTCCGGCGGGCTTCTGACGCGTCGGTTTGCACGAGCGACTTTCGAGTGATAGCAAATCGGCGCGGCCGATGGACCACCATCCTCGGCCGCTATTTTAATGGAGGTGTGTCATGCGCAGGCATCGCAATTTTGAAGACCTCTCCTGCTTTCGAGATCACGCGTAAGCGGCGGAAGTCATTCCCATCCGAAACTCATGTGAAACGAGGTCGGCGCCTCGTTCATGGTGACGTCGAACTGATTGAGAAGCTTGGCCGCAACGACCTCTGTCCCTGCGGGTCCGGGCGGCGATTTCAAGACTTGCTGCATGAAATCCGGCCGCTATGACGGCACCAACCGCAGCCACTACTTTTAGGGACGAGTGAAATGGCCGGACCTGTGCCGGCCATTTTGCCAACGCCTTCGTCGAATCAGCGCCGCCGTGATGGCTTCCAGCCGCCGCGCATGCCCGGGCGGCCGAGCGTCGAGCGCGGGCCGCTTTTTGACGTCCCCGTCGGGCCTCCGGCGCCCCCCGCCTCTTGCCGCTTGCCGGGTATCGACTCCACGCCCGGACCCATTTCGTCGAGATTGGGCTTGCGTGGGCCTTTGTCGCCGGGGCGCGCCGGCTTCATCTCGTGATAGAGCGCGATGCCCATTTCATTGAGGCCGGGCTTGTGGACTTTGCTTCGGCCTTCGCGTTGCGCGCTTCGGCGCGACGAGGCGCGCTCGCCAGGGGCGGGCAGCGACACCACTTTCGCCGTCGGATCGTCGATCACCGCAAGCTCGGTGGCGCGCAACCGTTTGATCTCGTCGCGTAGTCGCGCGGCTTCCTCGAAATCGAGATCGGCGGCGGCGGCGCGCATGCGCGTTTCCAGATCGGAAATCACCGCCTCGAAATTGTGGCCGATGGTGGCGGCTTCTTCGAACTCGCCGCCGGTGCCGGCGCCGGTCGCGATCAACACGTGATCGCGCTCGTACACGCTTTCCAGAATGTCGGCGATGCCTTTGCGCACGCTCTCCGGCGTGATGCCGTGCTCGGTATTATAGGCCTGCTGCTTTTCGCGCCGGCGATTGGTCTCCGCCATCGCGCGCTCCATGGAGCCGGTGACTGTGTCGGCATAAAGAATGACGCGGCCGTCGACATTGCGCGCGGCGCGGCCGATGGTCTGCACGAGGCTGGTCTCGCTGCGCAAAAATCCTTCCTTGTCGGCATCGAGGATCGCGACCAGCGCGCACTCCGGAATATCGAGGCCTTCGCGCAACAAATTGATGCCGACCAGGGCGTCGAAAGCGCCGAGCCGCAGATCGCGGATGATCTCGATGCGCTCGATCGTGTCGATGTCCGAGTGCATGTAGCGCACGCGAATGCCCTGCTCGTGCAGATATTCGGTCAGGTCTTCGGCCATGCGCTTGGTCAGCACGGTGATCAGGCTGCGATAGCCTTTTTGCGCCGTCTGGCGAACCTCGCCGACCAGATCGTCGACCTGCGTGCGCGCCGGCCGGATATCGACCGGCGGATCGATCAGTCCGGTCGGGCGGATCACCTGTTCGGTGAATACGCCGCCGGATTCGTTGAGCTCCCACCCGCCCGGCGTTGCAGATACGCAAACCGTCTGCGGCCGCATCGCGTCCCACTCCTCGAAGCGCAGCGGCCGATTGTCCATGCAGGAGGGCAGGCGGAAGCCATACTCGGCGAGCGTCGCCTTGCGGCGGAAGTCGCCGCGATACATGCCGCCGAGCTGCGGCACGGTGACGTGGCTCTCGTCGACAAACACCAGCGCGTTGTCGGGCACATATTCGAACAGCGTCGGCGGCGGCTCGCCGGGCTTGCGCCCGGTGAGATAGCGCGAATAGTTCTCGATGCCGGCGCAGGCGCCGGTCGCTTCCATCATTTCCAGATCGTAGAGCGTGCGTTGTTCGAGCCGCTGCGCTTCCAATAGACGCCCGGCGGCGTTGAGCTGATCGAGCCGCATGCGCAACTCCACCTTGATGCCCGCGATCGCCTGCAGCAGCGTCGGCCGCGGCGTCACATAGTGCGAGTTGGCGTAGATCTTCACGAATTCCAGTTCGTCGGTCTTCTGGCCGGTGAGCGGATCGAATTCGTGGATCGATTCCACTTCGTCGCCGAACAGCGACACCCGCCAGGCGCGATCCTCATAGTGCGCCGGAAAAATCTCGATGGCGTCGCCGCGCACGCGGAACGAGCCGCGATAGAAATCGCCGGCGGTGCGTTTGTATTGCAGCGCCACCAGATCGGCGAGCAAGGCGCGCTGATCGAGCCGCTCGCCCTGCTTGAGCGAAAACGTCATCGCCGAATAGGTCTCGACCGAGCCGATGCCGTAAATGCAGGAGACCGAAGCGACGATCACCACGTCGTCGCGCTCGAGCAGCGCGCGGGTCGCCGAATGCCGCATGCGGTCGATCTGCTCGTTGATCGAGGAATCCTTCTCGATATAAGTGTCGGTGCGCGGGATATAGGCTTCCGGCTGGTAGTAGTCGTAGTAGCTGACGAAATACTCGACCGCATTCTCGGGAAAGAAATTCTTGAACTCGCCGTAGAGCTGCGCCGCCAGCGTCTTGTTGGGCGCGAGGATCAGCGCTGGGCGCTGCGTCTTCTCGATCACTTTCGCCATGGTGAAGGTCTTGCCCGAGCCGGTGACGCCGAGCAGCACCTGGTTGCGGTCATGGCGGCTCACGCCTTCGACCAGATCGGCGATGGCTTGCGGCTGGTCGCCCTTCGGTTCGAAATCGGATTTGATGATCAGGCGTCGGCCGCCCGCGCTTTTTTCCGGCCGCGCCGGCCGGTGCGGCACCCAGATTATGTTGGCACCATCATCGTCTTGGCGAAATTCCGGCCGGCCTTCGCGCAACAGCCTGTCGAGCGATTGCTGGCTGGCGAGCCCGGCGACCGTGCCGACTTCGCCGCGCGCCGGCCGCCGGCGCAATCGCGCGCGGCCCATATCGGGCGTGATCACGCTTGAGGGGTCCGCATCGTCCTCGCTGTCCGGCTCGTCGATGCCGAGCGCGCGCGCGAGGTCGGGATCGAGCTCGCCTGGCGGAACCGGCGTCTTGCCGACATAGCTCTGCTGCGGCGGCTCGCCGAAACCGCGCGCGACGGACGCACGCGCGCGATGCGCGCTGGAGAAATCGGCGCGGCGATCGAATGAATTGTCCGGCGGCTGTTCAAGTTTGGATGTCGGCGATTCCGCCCGCACTTCCCCTCCCCCTTGTGGCGAGGGGCTAGGGGTGGGGGTCGGGAGGCGACGCGCGGGCTCGGATGAACGCTCATGTGCGCCCGTCGCTACTCGCGACTTCTCCTCCCGACCCCCCTCCCCAACAAGGGGCGAGGGAACAGAATCTCTGCGCGTTTGGTGTTCAATGCCTGTTTGCGAGCCGACGCCGGCGCGGCCGCGGCCGATGGCTGGGTTGAGCAATTCGGCCAGCGCCGGGTCAAGATGCGGCGTATCCGGCCGCGCCGCCTTGGCGCGGGTCGGCTTGGCCGGGTCTTTTTTCGAATGCTTGGCCGGATCGCGCCCTCTTGGCGCGTTCGGTCGATCGGGGCCCTTCGCCATTGCCGCAATATGGTCCGAACCAAGGGGTGACGGAAGAGCCGGCTAGAGCATGATCCGGAAAAGTGGGAACCGGTTTTCCGAAAAGATCATGCTCCACCAAAGATCTAAAGCATGATCCGGAAATGTGGGAACCGGTTTTCCGAAAAGATCATGCTCCACCAAAAGGATCTGGAGCACGATGACTTGAAGGCATCGCGCTCTAGTTTGTCACCATCTTTTGCTGGGCGAGATTGACCGTCACCATGTCGTAGCGCGACTGGGCAAGCGTAGTTGCGCCAACCTGGTGGAAGCCGATCGCGAGTTCGCTCTCGTCGACGTGGATGCGCAGGTAGCCGTAGTTCGTATCGTCGTATTTCTCGAGCCACAGCTCTTTAGCTTTGATCTTGGCATGCGGCGATTCGAGATAATCGACCCGGCTGCCGGGGTGCGGCTCCTCCGCGCGCTGTCCTTTGCTCGATCGCACCAGCGCGTTGACATTATGGCCGCCATCGCCGCACACGACGAACGGCACGTCGATTTCATTTCCTTCGAATTCAATCGTCCGGGTATAGCGCTGGTAATTGTGCGCATGCGCCGACAGGAAGGCATGCGGATAGACCTTTTCCGCCAGACAAATCTCATCGATCTGGCTGAGCATCGCGGAACTGGAGCTGTGATTGCCGCCGGTTCCCTTATCATCGTCCTTTTTCGGTGCGTAGCTGTAGGGCGGGTGATGCACCGCGAGCAGCACCGCGCTTTTGAATGTTTTGGCATCTCTTCCCTTCTTGATCAGCTTGAGCTGAGCGCGGAGAAAATTCAGCTGCGTGTCATCGAGCGTCGGCCACCGGCTGTCCCGGTTCGAAATCGCGCCGGGGTCCTCCAGCGCATTGCTGAACAGGGCGATGATCCGCACATAGGGTGCGTCGAGCGCAAAATAGACGCCCGGCTGCGTCATCGCAGTGCGATGGAGCGATGCCGCCTCCGGCGTGATCACCGGATGCAGTGAGCAAAAATTCCGCTGGAAGGTCATCAGCGGCCTGTCGGCCTCCGCCGTGCCTGGCACCACAAACGAATCGTGATTGCCCGGGATCGCGAAAATAGGCGCAGGATAGTTGCGGAACGCGTCATAGAATTGATCGTAGTAATAACGCGCCTCGCCGAAATTGTAGACCACGTCGCCGAGGTGGAACAGAAACGACGGCCGGTTGTTTTCGTCGGATTGCGCGCAGTCGACGGTGACTTGGTCCGACACCCTCAGTTCGTCGCGGTATTTCCGCACATCGGCCGCACCGGAATTGCCGAGCGCGTGGAAGATGACCTTTTTTGCCGCCTTGATCTTGTCGATCACCAGCGGGCCGTGATTGCTGCCATAGGCCTGTTCGAGCGTGAACAGCTCGTCGTCTTTGGCGCGCGATTTAGGCACTGCGACCACGTTCTTCTTCAGCAGATCTTCGACCTCCTTGTAGGTGGCGTCGTCGCTCGGATGTTTCGTTTCGAAACCGGTCGGGCTGGGCAATCTCTGGTCTTCGCTGAAAATCGGCTCCGGAAGGGTCGGCTCGTGGAAGATTGGCTGCTTCACAGGCCTGTGGTGGTGATCGGCTGGCATGGTCAATCCTCTCCAACGGGTGAAGGGACCATTAAACGCCCTGGTTTAAGACAACAATATTACAGCAAATAGTTGTATTCAAGAATCATCGTATTCGGAACTCGCGGCAGTGCGCACGGCGCGTCATGGCCCACCGAAATTGGCCCAGCGAAATCGGCTCGCCGAACGCGCACGAACCTCGGAATTGCGATGATCAGAAGCCCTGCACGACCTGCTGCACGTGCTCGACCTCCGGCGGCGAGGCGAAGCAATGGCCGACGAGACCTCGCCATTCTTGGAACTCGGGCGAATTGCGGAAACCGACAGTGTGGTCTTCGACTGTCTCCCAGCTCACGAACAGCCGGTAACGGCTCGGCTTCTCGACCGAGCGCCGCAGCTCCATGCCGTGGCAGCCTTTCGAGCGTTTGAAAATCGGCGTGGCCTTTTTCACCGCGGCTTCGAACTCCGCTTCCAAGCCGGGCTTGACCTCGATCTGCGCAATTTCGGTGATCATCCTTGTCTTCACTCCCTGCTCGCAATGCGCGCCACCCTATCACGACGGGAGCGGCATCGAAGTGCGAAAGCGCGGAGGCCTGCCATGCCGACGCCGATGCGGATACGGGGAAGATGCGGAATGTGGGCGCGCGCGGCGTACAATCAAGGGCTCCGAGCACTGGGGCAGGGATGCGCTGGGCGGGACTTCCAGGATGCGCCGTCATGACGTTATGGTCATCGCTTTCATCCTTCGCTTGTTTCCAGAACAAAGCAGGCTGTCATGATCGATCTCTACTACTGGACCACCCCGAACGGTCACAAGATCACGATTTTTCTCGAGGAAGCAGGGCTCAAATACAACATCATCCCGATCAACATCGGCAAAGGCGAGCAATTCAAGGCCGACTTCCTGGCGGTCGCTCCTAACAACCGCATCCCGGCGATCGTCGATCACGCGCCGGCCGACGGCGGCAAGCCGCTCTCGATTTTCGAGTCGGGCGCGATCCTGCTCTATCTCGCCGACAAGACCGGCAAGTTCATCGGCATGGACTCGGGCAAGGACTCGGGCAAGGATTTGCGCTCGCGCAACGACGTCCTGCAGTGGCTGTTCTGGCAGATGGGCGGCCTTGGTCCCATGGCCGGTCAGAACAATCACTTCAGCGCCTACGCGCCGGAGAAGATCCCCTACGCGATCGATCGCTACCGCAACGAGGTCAATCGCCTGTTCGGCGTGATGAACAAAAGGCTCGCCGACCGCGGCTATCTCGGCGGCGAATATTCGATCGCCGACATGGCTTGCTATCCGTGGGTGCTTCCCTGGGAGCGGCAAGGGCAGAACATCGACGACTTCCCGCATCTCAAGCGCTGGCTTGAGGCGATCAAAGCGCGGCCTGCGGTCGTGAAAGCTTACGAGTGGACGCCGAAAATCAATCCCGGCGCAGGCGGCATCCGCACCGCCGAGGAGCGCGCCATTCTGTTCGGGCAAACGGCGAAGTCGATCGCTGAAGCCGCGACCGCGAAGCAATAATAGAAATTGTAGGGTGGGCTAAGCAAAGCGTGCCCACCGCTGAGCAGATGAAGCTTGAGTAGCGTGCGACGCGTGGGCACGGCGCATTCGCGCCTTTGCCCACCCTACTGGCAGCTGCCTTGTTATCAGTTCTGCCGCACAATCACGCGGGTGCCGACGCCGACTCGATCGTAGAGGTCGATCACGTCCTCATTGACCAGGCGAAAGCAGCCGGAAGACACAGCGTGCCCGATCGTCTCCGGCGCATTGGTGCCGTGGATGCGATAGACCGTGGCGCCAAGATGCATGGCGCGGGCGCCGAGCGGATTGCCCGGCCCGCCGGCCATGAAGCGCGGCAGGTAAGGCTGGCGCGCGATCATCTCGGGTGGCGGGTGCCAATCCGGCCACTCTTGCTTTTGCGTGATCTGCAACAGGCCAGACCAGGTGAAGCCCTCGCGGCCGACGCCGATGCCATAGCGCAGCGCGCGCGTTTCGCTCTCGATCAGATAGAGGTGCCGCTCGCGCGTCTCGACGATGATGGTGCCTACCGGATGCTGCGAGCGGTAGTAGACCGCTTGCCGCTGGTATTGGTCGGCGAGATTGTCGCTGGTATTGCCGTGAAAGACGCCGGGCGGCGGCTCCTCCATGGTGGGCGTGAATTGCGACCGCGTCTGCGTCGACCCCGGCAGGGCGATCAGGCAGACGCTCAGAGCGACCGCCCCGCCTGCTAGCATTTTGCGCCAAGCAAAACCGCGCCGATGCAATCCGCGCCTGGAACCGATAACGCCCATCGTCCGCCCCGTTCGTGCTCCTGCCGCACTATTGTTGTCAGGAACCCGTGTTGTTTCAATAGCCAATTCCGCCTCCATCGATCTCCGCTATTGGGCGGCGCCGCCGAAAAAGCCGGTAATTTTCCAGCCGCCGCCGTCCTTGGTGTAGCAAAGCTGGTCGGTGCCGAGGCTCGACATGGCCTCGAGCGGGACGTAGCCGGATTTGCCGGACGGCGTCGCGATGTGTAGAAACGCCTCCTTGTTCGGGTCTTCCGGCGCCGTGTTGTCGGTCAAGACCCGGATCAGCGTGATGCCGAGTTTTTCGACGACCGGCGCATCCGGCTTGCCGGCGCTGCGCACTTCGACGCCGTCCTGGATCGGATAGCCCCATTCCGGCGGCTGGGTATTGGTCGCGTTGATCAGGGCCTCGAACGCTTTTGTGTCCAGATTGGGCTCGGCCGGCGCGCAGATCACATTCGGCTTGTCCGGAAGGGCGTCGCCGGTCGGCTCGTTGGCGTAGCCGCTGAGGAATTGCCAGCCGGAGCCGTCTTTGGCGTCGAGATCGAGGGCAGTAGTGAGATTGGCGAGGCCGGATTTCTTCTTGTCGGCCACGTCCTTGTCCTGCACCCAGAAGAAGCCCTGGCCGACCACGAGCTTGCCGAGCGCGGCCTTGTCCTTGTGTTCGGCGATCTCGCCCAATTGCTTGCGGAAGGCGATGAAGCTCGGGTCGTTGAAATCCTTGGGCAAAGTCACCGCTACGGTCTGGTACGGCTTGATCGGCGCCATCGGCGGCGGCTTGAAGTTCGGCAGCCCTTGTTGCGATTGGCCCTGCTGCGACTGACCCTGCGCAAAGCCGGTTTCAGAAGCAAATACGAGCGGAAGTGCGGCGAGGATCAATATTGCGGCGATGAGAGGGTGACGCATCGCATCAGGCTCCGTTTGGGCTTCGGCTCAAAATGACAGGGGGCAATGCGGTTCCCGATAAAGGCGAATTGCGACCGTGATGCGGCGATTTGCCTACCTTCAGCCGGAAAAGCGGCGGTCCGCGTCAGTAGCCGCGTCTCGCCATCGACGGCGTTCTGAGGGCAGCAAGCAGCGCTTACGGATGGGTTGCGCCGCCGTCGACGGTCAGTTCCTGGCCGGTCATGAAGGCGGAGGCATCGGAGGCCAGAAACATGACGACGCCGATCAGATCGTCCGGCACCTGCGGCCGCGGGATGCTCTGCATGGCGACAATACGCTGCTTCTGTTCGGGCGTGACGGTCTTGCGGGCGATTTCCGTGTAGGTCGCGCCCGGCAAAATTGCGTTGACGGTGATGCCCTCGGCGCCGAGCTCACGCGCCATCGAATGCGTCATGCCGGCGAGCGCGGCCTTCGAGGCGATGTAGTGCAGATAGTTCGGCCGTCCGAGCGTGACCGCTCCGGACGCCATGTTGATGATGCGGCCCCACTTGTTCTTTCGCATCAGCGGCAGCATCGCCCGCGCGCACAGGAACGGCCCGGTCACGTTGACGCGCAGCACCTGCTCCCATTCCGGCACGGGAATCTGATCGAACGGCCGCATCTCCAGCGTCGAAAAGATGGCGGCGTTGTTGACGAGCACGTCGGCGCGGCCGAAGGCTTGATCGATCGTCGCAGCGAGGGCGTTGACCGAGCCCTCGTCGGCGACATCGGTCTCCACGACCAGAGCCTTGCCGTTGCCGGACGCGATCTCATGCTCGACGGCGCGCGCCTTCTCGACATTGCGCTCGGCGATGACCACGCGGGCGCCAGCGGAGGCGAACGCCTTGGCAAAACTCCGCCCGATGCCTTGGCCGGCGCCGGTGATGACGACGACTTTGTCGGCCACAGAAAATGTTTCGGACATGATTCCTCCAGCCCCGCTTCTCGTTGTTAGAGCATGATCCGGAAAAGTGGAAACCGGTTTTCCGAAAAGATCATGCTCCGCTAAAAAGCTAGAGCGCCAATCGATTCAATCTGAAGCGATTGCGCTCTAGGCCGCCTTGTTATGCCGCTCGCGCGATTGCGCCGAGCGCTGCGGAGGCGTCGGCCGGCTTCCACCATAGTCTCGCGCCGAGATCGCGGGCGATGATGCCGGCCGTGATGTATCCGGCTCCGCCCGAGATGGCGCCCCCGGGATGGCCGGACGAGCCGGCCATGTAAAGATTGGGAATCGGCGTGCGGTAGCCGAAGTGATTGTACATCACCTGCTCGGCGTTGAATGCGCCCATGAAGATATCGCCGTTGCGCATGTTGATCAGCTCGCGGGTGTATTCCTTCGCGGTGTAGACGTACTGCGCGATGATGTTGTCGCGTGTGAGGTTCGGGCAGTAGCGCGCGAAGGTGGCGATGATCTTTTCCGCGAATTCGCGCTTGAAATCCTCATCGTCCTGGCCGCCGAGATCGGGCGCGAACGGCATGACATGCCAGCAATAGGTCGTGTGCTTGCCGGGCGGCGCTTGGGTCGGATCGATTACGCTCAAGGGACCGGAGCCGAACTGCACGATGCGCGGCACGCGATTGGCCTTGACGTCCTCGAAGGCGCTGAACAGGTCCTCCATGGTCTCGGCGCCGATGCTCCATTTCAGCGTCCGGTTGATGTTCGGATCGAATTTGGCGGCCGCGAATTTGGGCGGCTCGTGCAAAGCGAGATGCAATCCGAACAGCGTCCAGCCGGTATACTGAAAGCGGTCGAGCTTTTCGGCGAACGCCGCGGGCAGTTGCGCGCGACCGACCAGATTTTCGAAGGTCTGATGCACGTCGATGGTGCTGGCCACGAATTGCCGCGCCCGCACGGTCTTGCCATCGCCGAGCACGATGCCGCGCGCACGTCCGCCTTCGATCAGGATGCGGTCGATGGCGACTTGCGGAGCAAACCTTCCGCCTGCGGCGATGAAAGTCTCCATCAGGCCGCGCGCGAGATTGAACGAGCCGCCCTGACAGAGCTGGTAGCCGGTTTCAAGATCGAAGGCGCGGATCACCGAGCCCATCGGGCTCGTCTTCGACAAGGTGTCGGTCAGCCAGGTGCCGAACAACGAAACCTTGAACAGGAAGAGGAGCTTGACGTGATCGTTCTCGAACAGCTCGCGCACCACGTCGAGCGGCTGCCGCCGGCTGACGGCAAGGAAGTCGCGGCCGATCGCGGTCTTCTCCAACAGCGCCTCGCGCTCGGCTTGCGGCAACGGCTCGGCATAGCGTTCGGGAATAAGGATTTGCGCGGTGATCTCCTCGGCGCGGCGATTCCACTCGCGGAAGGTCTCGGCGTCTTTTTTCGAGAAGCGCGCGACATTGGCGATGGTCTCTTCGCGATCGCGCCCGAACACGAGCGCTGTGCCGTCGCTATGCGCCTGGCCGAATTCGTAACGCGGCGTGATGTAGGTGACGCGATCTTCAAGGCCGAGATCCTTGAACCACGGCGTTTCGGAAATGTGGAAATGATTGATGGAATGCAGATTGTGATAGAAGCCCGGCGCCGTGACTTCTTTGGTGGTCAGGCCGCCGCCATATTGTAAACGCCGGTCGACGAGCAATACGCTTAGGCCCGCTTTCGCCAGATAGCTGCCGAGGATCAGCCCGTGATGGCCAGCGCCGATGATGATGCCATCATAGGTTTTGTCCAAAGCCTTGGTCACGCCGTCCTCCCGCCCATCTTTTGCGATGGAGAGAACAGCAAATTTCCCGGTCTGAGAACCCAGATTTTCGCATGGCCTTGCCGCTTTGTGCGCTGTCTTGGTTGTTGCGACGGGTCCGGCCCGAAGTGGCCGGCCCGATGATGAACGCCGCGAAGCAATCCAGGTTTTTCGCCGAAGCGTGGATTGCTTCGTCGCCTTCGCTCCTTGCAACGACGCGGATATGCTGCGGCCTCACTGCGACGAGGCACGCGTAACGTGAGTCAACCGAAGATTCTCTTCATCGGCCCGGGCGCGATCGGCGCATCGCTGGCGGCCTGGGTCGCGGAAGCCTATCCGGCTGTCTTCGTCATGGGCCATGGCGCGAGCCAGGGGGCGCTGCGCCAAAGCGGCATCACCACCTATGCCTTCGACCAGCCGGAGGCGACGCGGCGCACCGTTCGTGTCGCCGTGGTCGAGCGGCCCGGCGACATCGCCGACGTCGATATCGTCGTGCTGGCGGTAAAGAACTACAGCCTGGCCGCGGTGGCGCGGCAGGCCCGCGCAGAGCTCGGCGACCGGCCCATCGTCGTGTCGCCGGCCAACGGCATCGACAATCAGCGCATCCTGCCGGAATTCTTCTCCAAGGTGATCTACGGCGTCGTCGGTTACAACGCGCGGCGCGACGAGCCGGTCGTCGTCGGCTATCGCCACAAGGGCCCGTTGTTGATCGGCACGCCGGACAATTCTTTGCAAGACGAGCTCCGCCTGGTGCAATCGATCCTGGCGCGCGGCTGTCCGACCGAGATCACCGATCGTCTGCAGGATGCTGTGCACAGCAAAATCGTGGTCAACCTCACCAACGCACTCGATGCATTGATCGGCCGCGGCGCGCGGCCGCTGTCAAATTTCGCCATCTACCAGCAACTCCTCACCCAGGTTTTGTGGGAAGGCGTGCAGGTCGTGCGCGCGGCCGGCTATCGCGAGCATCGTATCGCCGGCATGCCGCCATTCGGGCTTCTTCATTTGGTTGCGGTGCTGCCGGGCTTCCTGACGCGACCGCTGTTCGAGCGCAGGGTGAGCGCCATGCGCATGTCGAGCATGACCCAGGACGTGGTGCTGCGCGGCGCCCAGGATACCGAGCTTGAATCCATCACCGGCTACATCGTGCGGCTTGCCGCCGAGCACGGCGTCGCGGTTCCGTACAATCGCGCGATTTATCGGCTGGGTCGGGAAGAATTTCGTCCCGGGTTCGAACCGCTGTCGCCCGAGCAGGTTCTGGCGGCGGTTGAAGAAGAACGCGCGAAACTTTGACTCCCTCACACAGTCTCCTCATATTCGGCTGCCGATCACCATTCCTGGTACGTTCTGCTTGTTATGAAACCTGCGCCTTTCCGCTACGTCGCTGCCCGCTCGCTCGAGCAAGCCTTGGCGTTGAAGGCTGAACATGGCGACGAGGCGCGCTTCCTGGCCGGCGGGCAAAGCCTGGTGCCGGCGATGAACTTCCGGCTGACGCAGCCGGCCGTGCTGATCGACATCAATCCGATCAAAGAACTCGCCGGCATCCGCAATGGCGGCGAACGCCTGCGCATCGGCGCGCTGACGCGCTATCGCAGCCTCGAGCGCGATCCAATGACGCACGCCAAATTGCCGCTCATCGCTGAAGCGCTGCCGGTCATCGCGCATCCGCAGATCCGCAATCGCGGCACCATCGGCGGCAATCTCGCCCATGCGGACCCGGCCTCTGAAATGCCGGCGATTGTGCTCACGCTCGGCGGCCGCTTGCACGCCCAGTCGGTGCGCGGCGAACGCTGGATCGAGGCGCGGGATTTCTTTGTCGGCGCGCTGACCACCGCGCTCGAGCCGGATGAGATGCTGACCGAAGTCGAACTGCCGGTCGCGGCGGCCGATTCCGGCGCCTGCTTTCTGGAAATGTCGCGGCGGCGCGGCGACTTCGCCATCATCGGCGTCGCCTGCACGCTGCGGCTCGGCGCCCAACATCGGTGCGTCGAAGCCCGCATCGGGCTGTGCAACGCCGGCGATGGCCCGGTCTTCGCCGACGAGGCGAGCCGCTCATTGGTCGGCAAACAAATCAGCGAGCGCGAAATCGCCGAAGCCGCCGCCCTGGTGCAACGCGCAATCGATCCTGGCGGCAGCATCCATGCCAGCAAGGAGTATCAGCGCCATGTCGCAGGTGTCCTGACCGCACGCGCGTTGGCCACGGCGAATGAACGGGCGCGTCGTGGACACTGACCGGCACGAGATCGCCGTCACCGTGAACGGCACGCCATACCGGCGCAGCGTCGAATCGCGCCTGCTGCTGAGCGACTTTCTGCGGCACGATCTCTTGCTCGCCGGCACGCATGTCGGCTGCGAGCATGGCGTGTGCGGCGCCTGTACGGTGATCGTCGATGGCGCCGCGGTCCGCTCGTGCCTCATGTTCGCGGCGCAGGCCGACGGCCGCAGCATCACCACCGTCGAAGGGCTCGCGCCGGATCAGGATCATCTGCATCCGCTGCAGGAATCGATGCGCGATTGCCACGGCCTGCAATGCGGCTATTGCACGCCCGGCATTCTGATGACCATGAAAGTTTTCCTCGACGAAACTCCGGCGCCGGACGAGGCGCAAATTCGCGAGGCTCTCTCCGGCAATCTGTGCCGCTGCACCGGCTACCAGCATATCGTCGAGGCGATGCAGCTTGCGGCGCAGCGGCTGCGCGGGTCCTCGACATGAGCACGCGCAGTTTTGGCGCTCCCATCAGGCGCAACGAGGACGCGCGGCTGCTGCGCGGCCAGGCCTTGTTCGTCGACGACGTCGAGCTTCCCGGCATGTTGCATGCCGCGTTCCTGCGCAGCAACGTCGCGCATGCGCGCATCCGCTCGATCGATGTGTCGGCGGCGCGCGCCCGCGAAGGGGTCGTGGCCGTCTATACCGCCGCCGACCTCGGCAGCTATTGGGCGCCGGGTCCATTACTCGTGCCGCCGCCGCCGATCAAGGACACGATCTTCAATCAGCGCACCCAGGTGCCGCTCGCCAAGGACAAGGTCCGCCACGTCGGCGAACCGCTCGCGATCGTGCTGGCGGCGAGCCGCTATCTTGCTGAAGACGCACTCGGCGATGTCGCCGTCGATCTTGAGCCGCTGCCGGCCGTGGTCGATCTGGAAAAAGCGCTGAGCGACAGATCGCCGACGGTTCATGACGATGTGCGCGCCAACGTCGCCGCCCACGTCCGGCAATGCCGCGGCGACTATGCCGCCGCCCGCGCCAAAGCCGATCGCGTCATCGCGCGGCGCTTTCAC
>CAVREN010000095.1:0-8569 GCA_963720115.1 uncultured Alphaproteobacteria bacterium | reverse complement strand
GAAGGCACGACCAAGCTGTCGGCGGAGCAGGCCAAGGCGATCCTCGATCTGCGGCTGCAGCGGCTCACTGCGCTCGGCCGCGATGAGATCAAGGCCGAACTCGAGCAAGCTCGCCGACGAGATCGCCGATTATCTCGACATCTTGCGCTCGCGCGCCCGCATTCAAACGATCGTCAAGGACGAGCTCGCCGCCATCAAGAGCGAATTCGCAACCCCGCGCCGCACCGTCATCATCGACCAAGAAGGGGAGATGGAAGACGAGGACCTGATCCAGCGCGAGGAGATGGTCGTCACGGTTTCGCACGCCGGCTACGTCAAGCGTGTGCCGCTCTCCACCTATCGCGCGCAAAAGCGCGGTGGCAAAGGCCGCGCCGGCATGCAGACCCGCGAGGAGGATTTCGTCACCCGGCTGTTCGTCGCCTCCACGCACACGCCGGTGCTGTTCTTCTCCTCGCGCGGCCAGGTTTACAAGGAGAAGGTCTGGCGGTTGCCGCAAGCAGCACCGCAGGGGCGCGGCAAGGCGCTGATCAATATTCTGCCGCTCGAGCAGGGCGAGAGCATCACCACCATCATGCCGCTGCCCGAGGACGAAGCGAGCTGGGACAAGCTCGACGTCATGTTCGCCACCACGCGCGGCACGGTGCGGCGCAACAAGCTGTCGGACTTCGCCGACGTTCGCCGCTCCGGCATCATCGCGATGAAGCTCGACGAGGGCGACAGCATCGTCGATGTGCAGATCTGCACCGACAAGGATGACGTGCTGCTGACCTCGGCGGCCGGCCAATGCATCCGCTTCGCGGTCGACGACGTGCGCGTGTTCCAGGGCCGCACCTCGATGGGCGTGCGCGGCATTGCGCTCGGCGAAGGCGACAAGGTGATCTCGCTGTCGATCCTGCGGCATGTCGAGGCGACGGCCGACGAGCGCATGGCGTATCTGAAGCGCGCCAACGCCGTGCGTCGCGGCAGCAACGGCGACGCTGAAGAAGCGGCTGTGGATAACGAGGAGGGTGAGGGCGCGATCGAGCTCGGCCAGATGCGCTATGCGGAACTCTCCGCCGCCGAACAGTTCGTGCTCACCATCTCCGAAAAGGGGTACGGCAAACGCACCTCGTCATACGAATACCGCACCACCGGCCGCGGCGGCAAAGGCATCGTCGCCATGGCCATCACCGAGAGGAATGGCCGGCTGGTGGCGTCGTTTCCGGTGGAGGAAAGTGACCAGATCATGCTTGTCACCGACGGCGGCCAATTGATCCGCTGCCCGGTCGACGGCATTCGCATCGCCGGCCGTTCGACCCAGGGAGTAATCGTCTTCTCCACGGCCGAAGGCGAAAAGGTGGCGTCAGTCGAACGGCTTTCGGAAGAGAACGAAGAGAACGGCCAGTAGGCGAGGCTTGCTGGTAGTAGTCCGTGCGCAGTCTTGGCTGTGCCGGGCTGGGCAATGCGCATCGTTGCGTGTGCCAAATCGCCGGCGTGTCCGCCGGAACCATTATCTGCCGCCTTGTTGCCCAAAAGGCACAGGAATCTAGCACTCGATCTGGTAGAAATCCCTCTGATAACTCGCATTCGGGGGCAGATCATGAAATTTCGGGTTCTGACGGCGGCCACTCTGGTGACGCTCGCTGCGCTTGGTTCGGCAGGCGCGGCCGATTTGCCGCCGCCCGTCTATAAGTCCGCGGCCCTACCTCCGCCGGCGCCCGTTTACAACTGGACCGGCTGCTATGTCGGCGGCGGCGGTGGCTACGCGATGTGGACCCAGAACAGCTTCGTCACCTTCAACGGCACGCCTGTTACCGCTTCGCAGTCAAACGGTGGCAACGGCTGGTTCGGTCAAGGCCAGGTCGGTTGCGACTATCAATTCACGGCGCCCTATTTCGGCGTGCAGACCGTCATCGGCGCCTTCGGTGATTTCGAGGGCGGCGGCATCAATGGCAGCAACAGCTTTCCGGGCTTCACCGGATCTGAGAAAAATCCTCGACTTGGGCAGTTGGTGGTCGCGCCGGCGTGCTTGTTACGCCGCGCTTTCTCACTTACTTCGACGGCGGCTATACCCAGGCCCGCTTCGACGGCGTGAACTACAATATCGCTATCGCGGGCGGCGGGGCGTCCGGCCTAAGCTTGGCGGCGCAGACCTATAACGGCTGGTTCCTCGGCAGCGGCTTTGAATACGCGTTCGACTGGCTGCCGATCTCGGGCTTGTTCCTCAAAACCGAATATCGCTATTCGCAGTACGCGGGCAACAACGGCGTGAGCGTGCCGATAACCGGCTCCGTTGCCGGCATCCCCGCTACCGGCGTCGCGCTCAACTCGCAGAAGGCGACGTAGTTCGTCTCGACCGAACTGGTCTGGCGCTTCAACTGGTTCGGCCGCTGATTTGATTGAGTGTTGAGGAGGCGAGCCCGGGACGAAAGTCCCGGGCTTTTTTTGGGCGCGCAACCCCCGGTAAGGTTAAGATTTGGGCTTGCTCGCGCGCTCCGGGCTGACAAAATACACTCTCATGAAGCTCTACAGGCTTTGTGCCGCGGCTGCCGTGACGATCTTTGCGCTCTTTTGCGCGGGAACGGCGTCGGCCGATCCCAAGGGCCTTTGGCTGGCGCAGGACGGCGCCCGCGTGAAAGTCGGACCATGCGGTGCCGCCCTGTGCGCGACCATCGCCGCTCCTAAATCCGCTTACGATCCCGAGACCGGCCGGCCTTGGACCGACAAGAATAATCCGGACCCGGCGCAGCGCGGCCGCCCGCTGGTCGGCGTGCCGGTTCTCTATGGGTTGGTGCCGGAGGGGCCGGGGAGATGGTCCGGGCAACTCTACAACGTCGACAACGGCAACAGTTATGCGGGACGTCTGCTCGAGCTTGGCCCCACGACGATCCGCGTCGAAGGTTGCGCGATCGGCATCTGCGGCGGCCAGAACATGACCCGGATCAAGTAGAGCAGGGTCAATCAACCTCGTCCGTCATTGCGAGCGTCAGCGAAGCAATCCAGGCCGCGTGCGCAAGAAACTGGATTGCTTCGTCGCTGTGCTCCTCGCAATGACGCGCGATCCGAACTGACACTATCTACTGCCCGCATCTACTGCCCGCGGCCGGCCGCGCTGGCAAAGCGCTTGGCTTCTTCCGCGGCGCGGAACAGCGCCTTCGCCTTGTTGATGCATTCCTGCTGCTCGAATTCCGGATCTGAATCGGCAACGATGCCGGCGCCGGCCTGAACGTACATGACGCCGTCCTTGATCAAAGCGGTGCGCAGCACGATGCACGTATCCATGTCGGCGGCGGCCGAGAAATAGCCGACGCAACCGGCATAAAGCCCGCGCTTTTCCTTCTCCAATTCATCGATAATCTGCATGGCGCGCACCTTGGGCGCGCCCGAGACGGTGCCGGCGGGGAAGCCGGCGGCGAGCGCGTCGAGCGCATCGCAATCGCCGCGCAGCGTGCCTTGCACATTCGAGACGATGTGCATGACTTGGCTGAAGCGCTCGATGAAGAACTGATCGGTGACTTCGACGCTGCCGATTTCGGCGACGCGGCCGACATCGTTGCGGCCGAGATCGAGCAGCATCAAATGCTCGGCGCGCTCCTTCGGATCGGCGAGGAGCTCCTGCTCCAGCGCCTTGTCTTCGTGCGGCGTGCCGCCGCGCCGGCGTGTGCCCGCGACCGGGCGGATGGTGACCACACCGCCGGTCGTCTTCACCAGGATTTCCGGGCTCGAACCCGCGACGGCAAACGTGCCGCAATCGAGGAAGAACAGATAGGGCGAGGGGTTCACGCGCCGCAGCGCGCGATAGAGCGCGAACGGTGCGAGCGCGAATTGCGCCTCGAAGCGCTGCGATAGCACCACCTGAAAAATGTCGCCGGCCGCGATATATTCCTTGGCGCGCAGCACCATGCGCTTGAAGTCTTCCGGAGCGGTGTTGGAGCGCGGCACGACGTCAAGCGGCCCGCCGTCGATCTCCTTCGAAGATTTATCGAGCGGCCGATCGAGCGCATCGACGATCGCCGACATGCGTTCGGCGGCGCGTGCAAGCGCGGCATCGGCGCTGATGCCGGCACGCGGCCGCACCGGCGTGACGACGGTGATGGTGTCCTTCACGGCATCGAAGGCGATCACCAAGGTCGGCCGCAGCAGGATCGCTTCCGGAATGTCGATCGGATCTGGCGGAGGCTCGCCGAGCGTGTCCTCCATCAAACGCACCGTATCGTAGCCGAGATAGCCGAAGACGCCGGCCGCCATCGGCGGCAACGTGTCCGGCAGCGCGATGCGGCTTTCGCCGATCAGCGCACGCAGGGCTTGCAGCGCCGGCACTCCGGCCGGCGCGAACGCTTCCGGATTGTTGAGCGGCATTCGGTTGATCTCGGCCGCCGCGCCGTTGCTGCGAAAGATGACGTCGGGCTCGAGCCCGATGATCGAATAACGGCCGCGCACTTCGCCGCCCTCGACCAACTCGAGCAGAAAGCTCATCGGCCGGCCGCCGGCGATTTTCAAAAAGGCCGAGACCGGCGTTTCAAGATCGGCAACCAGGGTCGTCCATACGACCTGCGCCTCGCCGGCCGCATAGCGCGCGGCAAACGTCGCAGCCGAAGGCTCGATCTGCATATTTAGTTGGTGTCCGGCGCGTTGTTGTTGCCGAGCGCTTGCGCAAGCGCCGCCTGGTTGACGGTGGTGCCGAGATCGTTCTGGAGCCAAGCCATATATTGCTCCAGAATCTCATCGCTCTGTTGTTTCTTCAACAGGTCGGCGACGCGTTTCATCTCGGGTAAATCGGCTTCGAATTTCGGCGTGCTGATATCGGTGACGCGGAACACCACCCACTCGGTCGGCTGATCGGCTTCGGCGCTGCCGTAGGCGTCCTTGGCCGTGCGAAACACCGCCGCGATCACCCGCGGCGACACGCCGGCCTGCGGCTTGGCGCGCGTGAGCTTGTCGGCGATTTGGACTTTGAGCCCGGCAGATGCAGCAATTGTATCGAACGGCGCGCCGGCCTTGAGCTTGTCGAGCAGCTCGGCCGATTTGGTCTTGAGGCGCGCGGCGATTTCGTCCTCGCGCCAGCGCGCTTCGACCTGATCCTTGACCTCGTCGAGCGTGCGATCGCGCGAGGGCGTGATCCCGGCGACGTTGTACCAGACGTAGCCGCCCTCGGCCTCGAGCGGATCGTTGTCGGCCCCGACTTCGGTGTTGAAGGCGGCCGGTATCACCTGGCCGGCATGCGGGAAATTCACGACCTTGCCGTTCGGATCGCGGCCCGAACGATCGACATCGTAGGTGACGACCGGCAGCTTCAGCTTTTCCGCGGTTTGCGGCAACGACGCGCCGCCGGCGCGTTCGTCCTCGATCTTCTCGTGCAGGCTGCGCACGTCGCCTTTGGCGCGATCGGTCGCGATCTCCTTGCGGATCTGCGGCGTCACGTCGGCGAGCGACTTTCCTTCTTCGGGCTCGATCTTGGTGACGGTGACAATGACGGCGCCGAAACGGCCCTGCACCGGCGCGCTCACTTCACCGTCCTTGAGCGCGAAGGCGGCGTTGGCAACCGCCGGATCGATGATTTCGTTCTTGGACACTGTGCCGAGGTCGAAGTCCTTTTCCTTGAGGCCGCGTTCGGCCGCGAGCGCGGCAAAACTCAAGCCGTCTTTGATCCTGGCCTCAGCGGCCTCGGCTTCCTGCATGGTCGGGAACACGATCTGCTCGACGTGACGCCGCTCCGGCGTGACATAGCGGCTACGGCGGGCATCGAATTCCGCCTTGATGTCGGCTTCGGAGATTTCCATCCAACGGCCGAGTTCCTCGGGCGTAACCGCGATGACTTCGATCTTGCGGTATTCGGGTGCGCGGAACAGGATCTTGCGCTCCTCGAAATACTTGCTGAGCTGTTCCGGAGTCGGCGCCGGAATGTCGCCGGCTTGCGCCGGTCCCAGCGTCACATATTCGATATTGCGCTGCTGGTTCTGAAACTCGTTGACGGCTTCGAGCCAGGCTTTCGGCACCGGCACGTCGCCATTGACCAATTCGACGATCTGCCGCCGCAACATCAGCCGGCGCTGCTCGGCAATGAGCCGTTGTTCGTTCAAGCCGACGCCGCGCAGGAATTGATCAAAGCGGACGCGATCGAACTTGCCGGTCGGGCTGCGGAACGTGGGATCTTCAGTGATGCGGCGGACGATTTCCTCGTCCGGCAGGCCGAGCCCCATCTGCCGCGCGCGCTGGTCGAGCGCCGCATCATTGACCATTCCGAGCAGCACCGAGCGTTCGAGACCGATCGCCTTGGCCTGTTCCGGTGAGATCGGCTGGCCGACCTGGCGGCTGAGTTGCTGGAGGCGCTCGTTATAGGTGCGGCGGAATTGCTCGATTGGAATTTCCGTGCCGCCGACCTTCGCCAGCGTGGAGCGGCCAAAGCCTTTGAAGATATCGTTGATCCCCCAAATGGCGAAAGTCGCGGCCAGAAGGCCCATGACCGCGCCCATGACGATGCGGCCGAGCCAGTTCGTGGAGGCGTTACGGATACCTCGAAGCATAGTGTCCAACGCTAGTTGTGCCGATGGGTGCCCGGCAAGAGCGGCGCATCATAGGGACCGGCATGCGGGCCCGCAACCAACGGGACTGTCTGCCTAAATCGCCCCTTTTCCGCAAGCAAGGCGTCTGCTAACGCCTCGGTATCTGCGATGGCTGATCGATCAAAGGCTTGCAAGTTACAAACTGGCAAATCGCTGCCGCTTTTCGCCACGGCGATCCACGCGATATTGGAGAGAGTGGCAAACCAGACAGCCGTCGATGCTATCAGTTGTATGCTTGCTATTTGCTACCCATGCGATAGTCTAGTGGGTGGGCGGCTTTTGCGAAGCAGGGGCTGATCTTGTTCGAAGATGCATGCGCGAAAGCGCTCAAATACACGTTTCCCGTGATTATCTCGCAACGACTTGTTGGCGGTAAATGCACAGGTGGGATCGGCGCTTTCGTTGTTTTGAACAAAGAGGGGTGGATGGCGACATGTCTTCACATCACCGAGGTCATCACCAACGGTGTACAAAGCGAAGCTAATGCGCGGCAGCTTGAAGCGGAAAAAAATAGAATCAACGCCGACGCTTCCTTGAGCAATGCTCAAAAACGTAGACAAATAAATGCGCTTCCAAAACTTAAGAAGGCTGATGTTGACCGCATTGCTGTTATCTGGGGGATAAACACAGGCGGAATACAAACGGGCGTACAACAGTTCTACGGAGTGCCGCCCATCGATCTTGCTATCGGTAAACTTGACCCGTTTGATCCTGCTTGGGTAACGGAGTATCCGGAATTGAAGGATCCAGCAAAGAACTTCAGTGCCGGCGCTTCTCTTTGCAGATCAGGGTATCCCTTTCATTCAATCATGCCGACCTGGGACGCTAATTTGAACGGCTTCGTGCTGCCTCAAAATGCCATTCCGATCCCAACTTTTGTGATTGACGGAATATTGACAAGATTGGTCAATGTGGAAGCACCCCATATTCCCGGTCCGCCACCGTTCCCCATGAAGCTTTTCGAAACCTCGTCTCCCGGCCTTCGCGGACAAAGTGGAGGGCCTGTTTTCGATAAAAATGGAGCGATTTGGGGGTTACAGACTGATACTGTGAGTTACGCGCTCGGCTTCGAACCGGAAGTTCCGCATAGCAGCCCGGGCCAGAAAGTACACCAATTCCTCAATGTGGGACGTTGCATTCATGTAGAATCCATCATTGGCCTGTTAAGTCAGAACGGCATAAAATACGATCTCTCGGCGTCGTAATGCAGGGGAACGCAATGACCAAATATGTCGAGACAATCAACGTTCAGCCGACTTCGACAAAAACCATCTTTGTCGAAGGTGGGACCTTTTCTTGGGGCCCCCAAGGTGATCGTCTCGCAGGTTTAGGTGTGGTTGAAGTACCAGAAGGCAAAAAAGCGTCGCCCGCGCCGCAAACGAACAAAAAAGCTGAACGGCGCAAATAGCATGCGGGGAGAAGGTGTAACAAATGTTACACCTGAGGCCGCGTGGCTAATTTCGTCGACTTGCCAGCCTTATGTTTTACTTGCCAACTCCTGCACCCGCTGCAGCACGTCGGCCCCAGCGCGCTGCCGATCAAAATCCGGAGGCTCGGGGAGCCGACGGTGGAGAACCACCATCAACCTGACCATCGCTTGAAAATAGAGCTTGGGCCGTTCGGCCATCACGCAGTCGAGTATCTCGCGGCCATGCCGCCGCCATGTGCGATCGAGACGGGCAACAAGAAATTCTTCAGCGAGTTTCTGGTGTGAGCGTTCGGCCCCGCGATGGGCGTTTTTCGAGCTAGCGCTTTTCTTGCTCCTCATGCTCGCCCTCGCCCGCGGCGGGACAGTTTTTTGCCGAGAAGCTTTGCGGCTATCTCGGTTATGGCAACCTCCTTCTTGGCTTCGGCTCGCGCGATGGCGCGCATGGCTCGATGCACAGAGGAGCGCGTCGGTGACTTCCGAGATCGATGCACGCAGATAAAAGGCGAGAGAGTTGGCTCAGCAACAGTGGGCGCGGCAACATTGAAAAAACTGGCTGGGCACCAAGGGCGCCGCTAACGTTGAATTTTACGGCGTACGC
>CAVREN010000094.1:0-51055 GCA_963720115.1 uncultured Alphaproteobacteria bacterium | reverse complement strand
CGCGGCGAACGTCAGCGCCATGCGGTGCTTGAGTACCGGCTCGGCAAGATCGAGCACGTCGTCGATCGAGGGCGCGAGCCGCCCATCGAGCAACGCGCGGGCGCGTACCGCGAGCATGAGCGCCTGGCTCGCGCGGGGGCTCGGGCCCCAGGCAATCAGCTTGGCGTCGCTGCTATCCGCACCTGGACGCGCCGAACGCACAAGCTTCAGAATAGCTTCGACCACGGATTCGCCGACCGGCAATCGCCGCACCAGGCGCTGCGCCGTCATCAGGTCGTCGGCGGTCATCGCCGCCTTCGGCCGCGTTTCCTCGGAGCCGGTCGTCTCGAACAGAATTTTGCGCTCGGCGTCTTTGTCGGGATAATCGACGTCGATTTCCATCAGGAAGCGGTCCAGCTGGGCTTCCGGCAGCGGGTAGGTGCCTTCCTGCTCGAACGGGTTCTGCGTAGCGAGCACGTGGAAGGGCTTCGGCAGATCGTGGCGTGCGCCTGCGACCGTGACGTGATGCTCCTGCATGGCCTGAAGCAGCGTCAATCGGTACGCGGGCTGGCGCAATTGATATCGTCGGCCATCAGAAGCTGCGCGAACACCGGCCCCGAGAGAAAGCGGAAGCTCCGCTTGCCGGCCTGGCTTTCCTCCAGCACCTCGGTTCCGAGAATGTCGGACGGCATTAAATCGGGCGTGAATTGGATGCGGCGCGCGTCGAGCCCAACCACCGTTCCCATCGTTTCGACCAGCTTGGTCTTGGCGAGGCCGGGAACGCCGAGCAACAGCGCGTGTCCGCCGGAGAGAATAGTGATGATCGCCTGCTCGATGACCTTGTCCTGGCCGAAAATCACCGTGCCGATGGCAGCCTTGGCCGCGCGGACGTGATCGGCGCTCAACTCGGCCGCGCGCACGATCATGTCTTCAAGCTTTTCAAGCCCGTCTCCGCTGACAGCGGGCATCGGGTCAACTCCTTATGTTTCAGGCCGCAATCGCGAGCAAATCAGAATTCGGCGCGCGGGCACGAACAAAACCAGCCAGCTTTGCACCACTATTTGGCGATGCAATATACGCGCCACCACCAGAAACTGCCGGATTTAGCGACAATTCTTTCATTCCTCGGGAACACAACTTAAATCTCATACGGCGCAACCGCTGCCGAGCGATCACGAACCCGCGAGTGGCGCTGCCCCCGGACGTAATGTCCACGCGGACAGGTTCAAGGCAAACCATGGCGAAGGCAGGGCAATTCGGACTGGATGCAATCACAGGCTCGCTAGCCGAAGCCGCGGGTCAATCTAAAGGGCTGCCGCCGGTCGAGCGGTGGAATCCGCCGTTTTGCGGCGATCTCGACATGCGAATCGCCGCCGACGGCACCTGGTATTACTGGAGACGCCGATCGGCCGGCCAGCTTTGGTCCGGCTGTTTTCCACCATCCTCAAGCGCGAGGACGGCAAGCACTTTCTGGTGACGCCGGTGGAGAAGGTCGGCATCCGCGTCGACGACGCACCGTTTCTGGCGGTCGAACTGGATGAAGGAACAACGGCGACGAGGCCGGATGCTGCGCTTCCGCACCAATGTCGACGACTGGGTGGAATGCGATCCCGCGCATCCGCTGCGCTTCGAGCCGGAGCCGACGGGCGGCCTGACACCTTATCTTCACGTCCGCGCCGATCTGTGGGCCAAGGTGACGCGCGCGTTGTTTTTCGATCTTGTTGACATCGGCGAGGAGCGCGAGGTCGAGGGCCAGGCCATGTTCGGGGTAGCGTCGATCGGCGCGTTCTTTCCCATGGCGGATGCGGAGCAGGTGAGGGAATTTGCGTGAACGAGGCGATGCGAGAATCGATCCCGCTGCCGATGGCTCGGCGGAGATTTCTTCGATCGGGCCCGCGCGCGGCTGACGTTCGACGTGCCGCCGCGCTCACCGATCCGATGGCCGCAGGGCGCGCGCGGCGATCTCGATCTCAATCCGTCGATGTGGGAGCGCGCGCGCCAGCAGCGCGATCCGGCCGGCGGCCGTGCTGATCCCGGTCGATCGATCGTGCCGAGCCGACCGTGCTGTTGACGCTGCGCACCGCGGCCTCGCAACCACGCCGGACAGATTTCCTTTCCGGGCGGCAAGATCGATGCGACGAGAGCATCCGCTCGATGCCGCGCTGCGCGAGGCGGAGGAGGAGGTCGGCCTGACGCCGGCAATTGTCGATCCGATCGGCTATCTCGATCTCTACGTGACCTTTCTCCGGCTTTCGCATCCTGCCGACGGTGGCGCGGGTACAGCCCGGCTTCACGCTGACGCTCAATCCGCGCGAAGTCACCGATGCCTTCGAAGTGCCGCTGGCGTTCCTGATGACTCCGGCGAACCACCAGCGTCACAGCCAGGAATGGCGCGGCATCGAGCGCTTCTACTACGCCATGCCGTACGGAGAGCGCTATATCTGGGGCGCCACGGCCGGAATCCTGCGCGTGCTGTATGACGATCTTCGCATGATCCGTCCGCGCCACCGAGTCGGAATTTTTCTGATCCCGTTTGTGGTCTATGCGCCTGTTTGTTGGCGACGCGCGTCCGGGTCTTCTTGCCTGACGCGTGGACCGTGCGACGTATCGCCGGTTTGCTTATCGCTTCGCTCGTCGTGATGGCAGTCAGATTTTTCGCGCTCGCGCAGTTTTCAGGCGCGGCGCCGGATTCGACCTACGTTCCCGCGCATATCGAGAACGGCAAGTTCGTGCCGGGAGTACGAGATGAGCGGCGCCGCGCACTCGACGACGCGCCTGGCTGAAGCAGGCGCCGTCGCGCGCGTGCTCGCACTGCTCAATCGCGACGGCGAGGAAGCGCGCGTGGTCGGCGGCGCGGTCCGCAATGCGCTGTTGCGGCTTCCGATCGGCGATATCGATATCGCGACCACGGCGTTGCCCGAAGAGGTGATCCGCCGCGCCAGGCGGCCGGCATCAAGAGTGTGCCGACCGGCATCGAGCACGGCACCGTGACGGCGTCGTCGATCATCGCCGTCGAGGTCACGACGCTGCGCGAGGATATCGAGACGTTCGGCCGCAAGGCGAAGGTCGCGTTCGGCCGCGACTGGGGGCCGACGCGGAGCGGCGCGACTTCACCATCAACGGGCTGTCGGTCGACGCCGACGGCGAGGTGCACGATTACGTCGGCGGCCTTGACGACATCGCGGCCAGCGCGTGCGCTTTATCGGCGAGCCGCAGCAGCGGATCGCCGAAGACTATCTGCGCATCCTGCGCTTCTTCCGCTTTCACGCGCATTTCGGCGAGGGCGCGCCCGACCGGCCGGTGTGCATGCCTGCATCGTCGGCGCGCGCAGGCCTCGAGACGCTGTCGAGCGAACGTGTGCGCATGGAGTTGCTCAAGCTCCTGCTTGGCGGCGCGCGCGACGCCGACACTCGTCGTCATGGCGGAGAGCGGGCTTTTGGGCATGGTCTTGGGCGGCGTCGCTCACCTCGCGAGCTTCGAGAACATGATCAAAGTCGAAGCGGCGCTCGGCCTCAAAGCCGACGCGGTGCGCCGTCTCGGCGCGCTCGGCGTGTGGGTGGAGGAAGATGCCGAACGGCTGAGCGAACGGCTGCGGCTATCCAACGCCGAATCCGAGCGGCTCCTGGCGCTGGAAGGCTGGTGGCGTGTTGCGCCGCAGCCGGATGCGAAGGCCGCGCGTGCGCTCCTTTATCACCTCGGTTCGCAATCCTTTCTCGATCGGGCGCTGGTGGCCTGGACACGGTCGGAGGCGGGCGCGACCGAAACCGCTTGGCACCAATTGGCGACCCTGCCGCTGCGGTGGCCGGCGCCGGTTTTTCCGCTCAAGGCGGCGGATTTCATGGGCCTCGGCATGGCCGCGGGACCGCCGCTCGGCGCCGCCATGCGCGCCGCCGAGGCGGCCTGGATTGCAGCCGACTTTCCGGCCGATCGTGTCGCGATCGACGCCATCGCGAGAGAAGCTGCGCAGCGCGCGATGGCACGCTGATGGCGGAGCACGCGTGATCCGCGCCTGCGCAAGATCGCTGTCTCATTTCGACGAAACGCCATTCGCAGAGCTTGCCGCAGGCACCAGCAGCACGAGTTTGTAGTCCGGCCGCTCCGCGGGAATGAAGGTGTGCTGAATAAAGTGGCGCCGACCTTCCTCGGGATGATTGAAGATACGCAACCCGCCCTCGCGATGCCGAACATCGTGTTCATTCCAGGCGGCTTCGAACAACGGACTCTCGCGGCGAAGCAAGTCGATGAAGCTGCGCACGCGCCCGTCCCGGAAGTTGCGCGCGTAGTCGGCGCGGAACTCAGCGAGAATGTGGCGGGCGCGGTTTTCCCACCGCGGAATGAGCTTGCGAGCGGACGACTCAAGAAACACAAAGCGCAAAAGATTTCGCTGGTGGTCGCCGTCCAGCCAGCCGCGAAAAAGCCGGGCCGCGGCCTTGTTCCAGCAGCAGGCATCCCACAGCCGGTCGAGACCGTAAGCCGGATGGCGAACCGTGCTGACAGCTGCCAGCAAGGACGTCGGAACATTCGGATCGGGCTGAATATCTGGATCCGAACGTCCGGCCAGCGCGAACAAATAGTCGCGCTCGGCGCGCGACAGCGACAACGCCCGCGACAGTCGATCCAACGCTTCGGACGACGCCTGAACCGGACGTCCTTGTTCGATCCACGCGCACCAAGTCGCGCTGATGCCGGCTTTTGCGGCGAGTTCCTCACGCCGCAAACCCGGGGTGCGACGCCGGCCGCGCGATTCCATGGGCTGCGCGCGCTCGCGGTGAGCGCGGACGAACTCACCCAAAAGCCGTCGCTGATCTGCACTGAGCATAGGACAATCTATAATAGGATAATATTCGCATTGTAACAGTTTAGTCGATCGTGATCCATGTCTCCGCCCAACGCGGGAGCGGGCCGCAGGAGGACTGAGCGATGAACAAGGCTCATGAGCAACTCGTTGACGCCCAATTCGGGCCGCGCGCCAAAGCCTACGTTGAAAGCGCGGTTCATGCACGCGGCCCGGATCTCGAGGCCTTGGAGGTTGTGGTCAGCGGCGTGCGACCGGCGCGCGCTCTCGACCTCGGCACCGGTGGCGGGCATGTCGCGTACTTGATGGCGCGCCACGCCGGCTCGGTCACCGCCTCCGATTTGTCGCGCGAGATGCTGGCGGCGGTGGCGGCAGCGGCAAAAGACAGAGGCTTGACCAACGTCGAGGTGGCCGAGGCTTCCGCTGAACGTTTGACATTCGATGATGAATGGTTCGATTTCCTGGGCTGCCGGTATTCGGCGCATCACTGGCGGAATCTGGAGGCCGGTCTGCGCGAGGCACGACGGGTCCTCAAACACGGTTCCAAAGCTGTGTTCATCGACGCTTTTGCGCCGGAGGCCGCCGCGCTCGACACCCACCTGCAGGCGGTCGAGTTGCTCCGCGACACCTCCCACGTTCGCGACTACACAACCTCGGAATGGATCGCCGCGCTCAACCGCTCGGGCTTCGCATTGCAGACTTTCAGATCTTGGCGTCTTCGCATGGACTTCCCGACATGGATTGCCCGGATGCAAACGCCGCCGGATAACGTCGGCGCTATCCGCGCGCTGCAAACGGCCGCGTCCCGCGAAATCAGCGACCATTTCGAGATAGAAGCGGACGGCTCCTTCATGCTGGATGTCATGATGATCGAAACGAGGGCGGCGTAGATTTCACGGGTAGCCGCGGCTGTCGCGCTTTTTAAAGCGGCACGCGGCGCGATTTTGCTCGCTGCCGGAACGTTCCGCACCGCGTCCGGTTCACTCTGCGTCAAGGCGTGGGAGGCTTCGCGTCAGGAGGCGGCCAAATGCAAAAAGCGTGCGAGCGCTATCGGAAGAATGCGCTGTCAGATACGCGCGGCGCCGACGTGCTCGACGAAGCTCGCGTGCAGGTCCGAAGGCTCGATTCCGCGTGTGATGAAGACGATGCGGGAGCGCTGATCGGCGTCCGGCCAGCCTTCGAGCTGCACGGGCGGATGAAACACGTGATGGACGCCATGGATGGCGACCGGCGCGTTCTCGCCGATCAGATTGAGGATGCCTTTGACGCGCAACAGATCCTGACCCGCCCCTTTTCGCAGCCGCGCCAGCCAGGCTGAAACGGCGTCCCAAGAGAGCGGCTCGTCGCTGGTCAGGCAGCAGGCGCGGATGCCATTGGTGTGGGCATGCTCGGCGAGATCGTGTTCGGCGTGCGCGTGCGCATGTCCCTCGTGCGCGTGTTCGTCATGCCCATTGCCGGGCGCCTGCGCGCGGTAAGCGTTCTCGTTGATCCAGCGGCGGACGTCGGCGGTCTTGCGTCCAGGATCGAACAGGGCGGCGCCGAACAGAGCATCGGGCGCAATCTCGCCGTTCGACACGACATGGCGCGCCGCGCCGGGATTGAGCGAGAGCAGCAGCCGGTCCAGTTGCGCAATCGTATCGGCCGCGGCGAGGTCGGTCTTGGTCAGCAGCAAACGGTCGGCGAGGGCCGCCTGCTTGACTGCTTCCGCGTGCTCGCCGATCTGCTGCGAGCCGTTGACGGCATCGACGGTGGTGACCACGGCGTCGAGCCGCAGATAATGGCTGACCAGCGGATTGTTCAACAAGAGCTGCACGATCGGCGCCGGATCGGCGAGCCCGGTGGTTTCCACCAGCACGCGCGAAAAGGCCGGCACCTCGCCGCGGTCGCGCTTGATCAGGAGGTTGCGCAGCGTCTCTTCCAGATCGCTCCGCAAGGTGCAGCAGACGCAGCCGCTCGCCAGAACTGCGACTTCGCCATCGATCGCTTCGACCAGCAAATGGTCGAGCCCGACTTCGCCGAATTCGTTGATGATGACGGCGCTGTCACCCATGCCGGCATGACGCAACAGCTTGTTGAGAAGCGTCGTCTTGCCGCTGCCGAGGAAGCCCGTGATCAGCGAAACCGGGAGTCGCGTTGCGGACTTATCGGCATCGAACAGTCCCACGCTTGCCTCCCGCTTTCAGAAGGGCACGCCAAATTCTTGCTTTTGTCGCGTGCGTTTGTGTCTTGTTCCCGTCTTCCGGGCACATTACCATGATTTTCGCAACGAATGACAATCAGCCCGCTTGGCATTGAGCGGGGCAATTCACGGGGAGGACTGCCGCATGACTGACGGTCATGAACGCGAAGCCGTGACTGAATCGTCGTCGACTACATCATCGCCTTCGACCACGTCATCGCCTTCGACCACGTCATCGTCTTCGAAAACATCGCCGCCCGCCGATCGCCGCGAATTTCTGAAAGGCGCAGGGCTGGGCGCTGTCGCCGGTGCGAGCTACGGCAAATTCGGGCTCGCTCCGATCACGCCGGCTGCGGCCGATCCGATCGCGCCGCCGAAGATGAGCGCCGAAAAATGGTGGCCGTCCAAATGGGGCGCCGACGATCAGGCCGGCGCGTCGAACCACATCACGCCGGCGAAAGTGCTCGAGACGGCGAAGTGGATCAAGGACGGCAAGATCTACAAGCTCGGTCACGACTATGAAGCCTCGATGCCGCTGTTCGGCAAACGCGTCTTCACCTTGCGCATTCCCGGCAGTCCGACCGGTGGGCCGTTCGGCGAAAACCGCCTCGTCTATCACGATGAGTTCGTCACCACCGAGATCGGGCAGGTGGGAACGCAATTCGACTATCTCGGCCATATCGGCGTCGCCATGGGCGCGCCCGGCGACAAGGCCGAGATGCGTTTCTACAACGGCCATACGGTTGCGGATTTCGGCGACGCTTATGGTCTCAAGAAGCTCGGCGTCGAGCATTGCAAGCCGCTGTTCACGCGCGGCCATCTCGTCGACATGGTCCCGGTGAAGGGCCGCATGATGGAGGCCGGCGAGGAAATCAGCATGGCGGACGTGCGCGCCGCGCTTTCGAAGCAGAACATGTCGGAAGGCGATATCAGGCCCGGCGACGGAATCTTCTTCAATACCGGCTGGGGCACGCTGTGGAAGAAGAACAACGACAAGTTCAACAGCGGCGAGCCCGGCATCGGGCTCGAGGTCGCCAACTGGGTCATCGAGAAGGATCTCTGCCTGACCGGTGCCGACACCTGGGCGGTCGAGGTGGTTCCTAATCCCGACAAAACGCTGGCGTTTGCCGTCCACATGACGCTGCAGACCAAACACGGGATTCTCAATCATGAGAATCTGTTCTTTGACGACCTGATCGCCGACAAGAAATATCAGTTCGTCTATAGCTTCACGCCGGTCCCGATCGTGGGCGGAACGGGTTCGCCGGGCGTGCCGATCGGCATCACCTGAGCACGATCCGGAAAAGTGGAAGCCGGTTTTCCGAAAAGATCGTGCTCCACCAAAAAAATGAGAGCGCCAATCGTTTCAATCGGAAGCGATGGCGCCTGCTCTAGCCGCAGTAAGAGACTGATCGGTATGTGCGAGGCGGGCGTCCGGGACGCCCGCCTTGTGCTTTTTGCTGGTCGAAGCGAGGTCGCCGCTGCCGCCGGCGGATGGCTACGACATCCGCTCGCGCAGTGAGCGAAGCCGCCGCCGCGCGCGCGGCGCCACTTCCGCAAGGCGCGGCCGCATGCGCGCCATCATGCCATGCGGGCGAAGCCGCTCGACCTGCATTTCATTGCCGCGCCAGACGAAGTCGTCGCCTTGCAGCGCGCTGACAAACAGCACCGGCAACAACGCGTCGCGCAGCAAACAAATGAGCGGATAACGCGCCGAGATGTGCCAGCCGGCGGCCGCGGCCAGGAGCGTTTCCGCCGCATACCACAGCACGCCGAACAGCAGGACGGTCGGCACCAGCGGCAGCCCAAGCGCCGGCGCGACGGCCGCAAGCGCGATCATCGGCAGCACGCCGCCCGACACGGCTTCGGGAAGGAAATAGGCAAAGAAGCTCGCCCGGCGCAGCCGCGCCCAGCGCACCTGCCGGTGCCATACCTCGGCGGCGCTGCGATAGCCGAGCGGCTGTGGGAACGGCCGGTCCACCAGTTGCACTTTGCGGCCGGCGCCGCGCACCACCTTGGTTGCGGCCGCGTCCTCGGCGACTTCGCGGGCGAGCACTTCGATGCCGCCGGCGCGATCCAAGTCAGCGCGCCGCCACAGCATGGTCTTGCCCTGCGCGAAACCGAAGCCGAAGGCGTCGGCAATATATTGCCAGCGCGCCTGATAGGTGTTGAGGAAGGCGCATTCGAGCTCGGCCCAGACGCTATGCGGCTGCGAGCCGATCGGCGGCGAGGCGACGAGCCCGGTATCGGCGCGCCAGCTTGCGAACAGCCGCTCCAGATAGTCGGGCGGCATCAGCACATTTGAATCGGCGAGCACGATCCACTCGTAGCGCGCCGCCCGCCAGCCCTTGAGGACATTATTCAGCTTCGGATTGTTGCTCACGCGCTCGTCGCCGACGAGCAGCCGCGCGTCGGCTGCCGGTTGCTCCGCCATCAGCGTTTCGATCAACGGGATGACGGGGTCCTTTGCGGACGCGACGCAGAACAGGATTTCGCAACGCGGATGGTTGAGCTCGAACGTCGAACGGAGTGTATCGGTCGCAAAATTGTCGATGCCGCACAGCGGGCGCACCAGGCTGACGGGAGGGAGATCGGCAAATCCGCGCGCATCGCCCGGCGGGGCGCGCCGCAGCCGCAAAGCCGCGATCGCGAGGCTTGCGAGATGGACACCGGTCGTGGCGACGAGGAAAAACGCGGCGGTGAGAATTGGCGCTGTCATCGCCGTATCGTCTAACGTCGCGGCGTGACAGTGCTGTGACTCGGCGAGTGTTCCGCCGCGTCCGCGCCTATTGCGAGCATTGTTGTTTTTAAGGTTGCTATCGACCAAAAACACCCATCGGGTTGGCGTTTGATGCTGTTAGGCCGCTTGGCGCCGGCGTTAACTTTTGTTGTTGTCATCTTGCTGCAATGCGACGCACCTATACGCGTGCGCAAGAGTCGCACCATGGCAGTCCAGCAAGAGATCGAACATCGTGGCAATCGAGCGCGGCACGCGTCTGTTCCGTACTCTCTTCATATCCGATGTTCATCTCGGCGCGCGCGGCTGCCAGGCCGACCGTCTTCTCGACTTCCTGCGCTATCACGACGCCGAGACGATCTATCTGGTCGGCGACATCGTCGACGGCTGGCAACTGCGCTCGGGCTGGTATTGGCCGCAGCCGCACAACGACGTGGTGCAGAAGCTGCTGCGCAAGGCCCGCAAGGGCGCGCGCCTGATCTACCTGCCGGGCAATCACGACGAATTCCTGCGCGACTATTACGGCACCCATTTCGGCGGCATCGAGGTGGTCGAAAACGCCATCCACGAGGCCGCCGACGGGCGCCGTTATCTCGTCGTGCACGGCGACGTCTTCGACATGGTCGTCAAGCATGCGCGCTGGCTCGCGCTCCTCGGCGACACCGCCTACGAACTCGCCATCCTGATCAATCGCTATTTCAACGCCATCCGCCGCCGGCTGGGTTTTTCCTATTGGTCGCTTTCGCAATGGGCGAAGCATAAGGTCAAGAATGCGGTGAACTATATCGGCGCCTTCGAGCAGACCTTGGCCGAGGAGGCGCAGCGCCGCCAGGTGGACGGCGTGATCTGCGGTCACATCCACCATGCGGTCATGCACGACAATTTCGGCATCCGCTACATGAATTGCGGCGACTGGGTGGAAAGCTGCTCGGCGCTGGTCGAGCACGACGACGGCCGCTTCGAGATTCTTACCTGGTTCGAAACCGGCGCCGAGCATCCGCGTTCCGGCCCGCACCTCGTCGAGCACGACGACGAAGAGGCCGAGATCGCGGCCTAGGCGTTTCGCTCGTCGTCGCGAGCTTCACCGCTCGGCCCGAAGTGGCGGGCGCGATGACGAGCTCCGGACGAAGCAATCTCCAATCCGCGCCCGCACGAAGTGCGGGGGAGGCGGCCGCGTCGAATGTGCGGTGCGGTAGGGCGGCCGGCTTGCTCCGATGTCAGCCGATTCTTGCGCCCTACCGGTGCGGCTTTCGCGCGCCACCCTCTCCCCGCCGGCGGGCAGACGGCGCCGCGTCGGGCGCGCCGCCCGCAAGCGACACGTCGGCGAGGCCGGTCAGTCCTTGGAAGGCGAGCGCCACTTTCGTGTCGGCCCGCACCGGCGTTGCACGGTCGAGCGCGATCAGCGCCTCGACCCGGCGCGGGTCGTGCGGGTCGAGCGCAAGCTTGGTCACTTCGCCGACCCGCATGCCGTCAAACAGCACGGCAGCGCCGGGCCGCAAGCCCGACACCGAGCCGGCAAACACCACGCGATAGACGGAGCGCTCACCGCCGCCGCCGGCGCCGTTCTGCACCCAGTAGAGGAAGCCGAACACGCCGGCGATGACCGCGAGTGTGAAAGCGCCGGTGACGATGTAGCTGGCCTTGGTTTCCATAGTTCGATCTCTTGCGTTCAGTCTCGCGCGCGGCCTCAGTGACGGGCGATGCTGGCGGCAGGCTGCACTTGGCGCCCGCGCTTGCCGCCGAAATAGGATCGAAGCCACGGATGTTCGGACGCGAGCATCGCCTCGATCGGACCGGTGGCGATCACGCGCCCTTCGGACAGGACCGCGATCCGGTCGCAGACCGCGTGCAGACTGTCGAGATCGTGGGTGACCATGAACACGCTCAGGCCCAAGGTTTGCTGCAGCGTGCGGATGAGTTCGTCGAATTCGGCGGCGCCAATCGGATCGAGCCCGGAGGTCGGCTCGTCGAGAAAGACGATAGCGGGATCGAGCGCCAGCGCGCGCGCCAGCGCCACGCGCTTGATCATGCCGCCGGAAAGCTCGGCCGGATATTTGCCGCGCACGTCGGCGCGCAGGCCGACCATTTCGAGCTTGGCGAGCGCGATCTCGTCCATCAGCCGCGGCGACAGGCGCAAATATTCCCGCATCGGGAATTGCACGTTCTGCAAAGCGGTCAGCGATGAGAACAGCGCGCCTTGCTGGAACAGCACGCCCCAGCGCTGCTCGATCGCGCGGCGCTGCCGCCCATTGAGCGCGGCGAGGTCGCTGCCGAAGACCTCGACCGTCCCGTGCCGTTTCGGCAGGAGCCCGATAATGGCGCGCATCAGCACCGACTTGCCGGCGCCCGAGCCGCCGACAAAGCCGAGGATCTCGCCTTCGAACACGTCGATGCTGGCGCGGTTGAGCACCGTCGCCTCGCCGAAGCCGACGACGAGGTCGCGTACGCTGATCACCGGCGGGTTGTTGTTCATCCGCTACATCCCGATGCCGGCAAAGAACAACGCGAACAGGCCGTCGAGCGCGATGACGAGGAAGATCGATTTGACCACCGAGGCCGTGGTCTTGAGGCCGAGCGAGGCGGCGCTGCCGTCCACTTCGAAGCCTTCGGTGCAGGCGACGAGCCCGATGGTGAGCGCCATGAACGGCGCCTTGATCATGCCGACCTCGAACGTCGGCAGCCAGATAGCCTCGCGCAGCCGCTCGATGAAGATCGGCGGCGCCATGCCGCCATAGAGCCAGCAGACCAGGCCCGCGCCGTAGAGCGCCGCCATAGAGCCGAGAAAGGTCAGCATCGGCACCGCCAGCACCAGCGCGATGACCCGCGGCAGCACCAGCACCTCGACCGGATCGAGGCCCATGGTGCGCAGCGCGTCGATCTCCTCGCGCATTTTCATCGAGCCGATTTCGGCGGTATAGGCGCTGCCGGAGCGCCCGGCCACCATGACGCAAACGATCAGCACGCCGATTTCGCGCAACACCAGCACCGCGACCATGTCGACGACATACATATCGGCGCCGAAGGTGCGGAAACGGAAAATGCCCTGTTGCGCCAGGATGGCGCCGATCATGAAAGTCGAGAGCACGATGATCGGCACCGCGCGCCAGCCGACCTTTTCCAGATGATGCACGATCGAGGTGAAACGAAGCCGCCGCGGATGCGCGATCGTGCCAAGCGCCGCCAGCACCAGCGCACCGAGAAGCTGCACGACCAGCGCGAGCGAGCCGCCGATCTCGGCGACGTTGCGGCCGACGGCATTGAGCGCGATGAGGATCGCGTTGGGCGCCGGGCGCTTTTTGAAGGCGGCCTGATTGACCGTGCGCAGTTCCGCCATCAGCGCGCGGTCGGTCTCCGACAGGCCGGTGATGCGGGCGGCCGAGCCGCGGGTGAGGAAGGATCGCTTCAGCCGCTCGATCAGCCACGCGCCGAACGTGTCGAGGCGCTCGAGGCCGGCAAGATCGATGTCGATCGAGCGCGCGCCGGCATGCCGGCGGCTTGCGTCCTCGATCAGGCGTTCGAGTTCGGCGGCGCGCTCCACCGTCCAGGCGCCGGAAGCCAGCAGCGCGACGTGATCGCCCTCGGCCGCGGCGGCAAGCGCGGCGGCGCTCATCGCGTCCTGCCCGGCGAACGCGCGGCGGCTTCGCGCAAGCCTGCCAGCCTTGAGCCCCTGAGCCGGCAAGCCTTGAGCCAGCAAGCCTTGAGCCAGCAAGCCTTGAGCCAGCCGGAAAAGCACGGTCATACTGCTCCTCGCATGGAGCTCTCCGTACGAATCGAGCGCTGGCCGATTGCCGGCGCATTCGCGATCAGCCGCGGCCGCAAGACCGAAGCTGTCGTGGTGGTGGCCGAACTCAACGATGGAATTCACCGCGGCCGCGGCGAATCCGTCCCCTACGCACGCTACGGCGAAACCCCGGACGGCGTTGCGGCAAGCATCGAGGCCTTGCGTCCGGCACTATTGCAGGGCCTCGACCGCGAAGCGCTTCAGAAGGTGCTTGGCCCTGGTGCTGCCCGTAATGCACTCGATTGTGCTTACTGGGACGTTAACGCCCGCCGGTCCGGCCGCCGTTCCTATGATTTGGCGGGGCTTAGCGCCCCAAAGCCGCTGACTACGGCCTATACGATCTCGCTCGGCTCACCCCCCGAAATGGCGGCCGCCGCCGAACGCGCGGCCTGGCGGCCGCTCCTCAAGATCAAGCTCGGCGGCGGTGACGACCGGGAGCGGATCGCCGCGGTGCGCCGCTCAGCCCCGCGCGCCGAGCTCATTGTCGATGCCAACGAAGGCTGGAACGCCGACAATGTCGTTGAAAACCTCGCCGCATGCGCCGATGCCGGCGTCACCCTGATCGAGCAGCCGCTGCCCGAAGGCGCCGACGAAGCGCTGGCGCGCGGCCGGCGCCCGATCCCGGTTTGCGCCGACGAGAGCGTGCATGATCGCGCGTCGCTTGACCGGCTGACGGGCAAGTACGACGTCGTTAACATCAAGCTCGACAAAGCCGGCGGGCTGACCGAGGCATTGGCGCTTGCCGCCGAAGCCGAGCAAAAGGGCTTCGCCATCATGGTCGGTTGCATGGTGGCGACGTCGCTTTCGATGGCGCCGGCGATACTGGTCGCCCAGCGCGCGCGCTTTGTCGACCTGGACGGCCCGCTGCTGTTGGCCAACGACCGCGCCGGCGGGCTGCGCTACGACGGTAGTCTTGTTTATCCGTCCGAGCCGGCCTTGTGGGGGTGAGGGGAGGCGCGGTCATTCGCGGTGGATAACCCACAAGCGGCCCACTCGCATTGCGTCGTCGCGCGGCTATGCTGCCGCATGTCCAGCGATCCGCTGCCGTTGCCGGAAATTTGGTCCGATCTGCCGAAAGGCGATACGTACGAGAGCACGCGCACCGAATTCGTCGCCAACGGGCGCAGCGGTCTTGTTCTGATCGAATACGCCAGCGGCTTTACGCAATCCGATCCGCAGCCCGTCATCGGCCCGATCGAGCGTGCCGAGCAGGCTGCGGCGAGCGAACGTGTGCCGAACCTCGCACCCGCGGTGCTGGCGAAGGGGCTTGCGGATCTGACCGCCATCGTCACGCAGGCCGAGGCGCTTCTGCGCGCGCAGGGGACCTTGAAAGGGGACGTGCATTTCGCCGTCGAGCGCATCCACGATATCGCCATGGCGTTGCGCATGCGCGACGTCGACTCCGCGCTCTGCGATACGCTCGATGCTTCCGTGCGCGAAGTCGGCGACGCGGTCGTGCGGCATGAAGCGGCCGCGACCGGCGCCTTGAGCGCGGCTGCGTTGCTGCGCGACATCGTGCGCCGAATCGAGGACCTGGCGGTCGTCGCTTCGCGCATGATCGCTTCCGACGCCGAACCGCTCGTCCGGCCTTCGGCTCGCGAATCAGAAGCCATCATCGAGGTGGTGGCGGTCGTGACCAAGACGGAAGCCATCGTCGAGGGGCTGGCGCCTGTCGCATCTGAAGCGGAAGTCACGATCGAGACGCCGCCTCCGGTCGTGACCGAAGCGGAAACCACGCTCGAGACGCCGGCGCCGGTCGTGACCGAAGCGGAAGCTGCGATCGACTCGCTGGCGCCTGTTGCGACTGAGGCGGAAGCCACTATCGGGGCGCCAGGGCTTGCCGCGACTGACGCGGAAGCCGCCATCGAGACGCTGGCGCCCGTCGCGCCTGAAGCCGAAGCCACGATCGAGTTGCGGATGGAGGAGTTCCCGACTGGGCCGGAGGACGAGGCCGTACATGGGCCGGAGACCGAGGCGATACATAAGTCGGAGGCCGAGGCGGTTATCGCGCCACTACCCCCGCCGGTCGACGTTTTGATCTCGGATGAAATCCACGCGCGCGCGCTGCTCGATGCTGCATTCGACAATGCCGCGGTCGGCGATGACGCCACGTCCGTCGCGCAGGCAATCGCTGAACCGGTGGACGACGCAACCGTGCCGGCCGAGTCGCCTGCGGCGGCTCCGCGCCCGCAAGACGACATCAACATCGTCGTCGAGATACCTGAACGCAAAGAAGAAGCGGCGAGCGCGGTTGCGGTGGAATCTGCGAGCGCGGCCCCCGTGATCGAAACCGCGAGCGCCGCTCCCGCCGTCGAAGCGGACATGTCCACAGGTCCTGCAACGCGCAGCGAGCAGGAGCTGACGCAAATCGCGTCATCGCCTTCCACCGGCGAAAGCGAGAGCAATGCCGCAGCGAAGCCGCGTCGGCCAGCGAACGATCCGCTCGCCGTGCTCTACGGGCTGAGCGAAGAAGAGTTGATTGCGCTGTTCAGCTAAAGCGCTTTAGCAACTTGGAACAAAAGTTCCATGACTGCGCGGTCGTCATCAGCCGTCGCGCATTCCGTCATATTTTGTTAGTCAAAGAGAGCTGCTCAGCGCGTGATTCGGTAAACGGCACGGAAGTTGCTTTCCTTAAGCTCGGTGCGGATCAACAAAAGGCGCAGGCAAAAAGCTTTCTCTCCAGGTCTGCAGGACCCTTGTTGTTGGTCCGCGTAACACGATCATCTGGAGGCCACGATGCACAGACTCACCGGTCCCATGTTGGCGGGCGTAGCGTTGTGCATGAGTGCGTTGCTTTCGAACGATGTCGCGGCGCGTGATGACGGCCGCTACGCCAATGAGCCACTGCATGCGTGGTTCGATCAATTGGCGAGCGGAAAAGGCTTGTGCTGTTCCTTCGCGGACGGCTTCAAAGTCGAGAACGTGGATTGGGATACCCGGGATGGCCGCTATCGCGTGCGATTGCATGGCGAGTGGGTCACGGTTCCTGAAAACGCGTTGGTGACCGAACCAAACAAATACGGGCCTGCGGTCGTCTGGCCCTACATGGATGCGAACGGCGCGACGCAGATCCGCTGCTTTCTGCCCGGCGCCGGCGCTTAGCGCATGTCGCGGAAAAGTGGAGCCCGGTTTTCCGATAAGGACATGCGCAAACAAAAAATTCTAGAACGCATCCCGATTCGCCTAAATCGGGGGCGTTCTAGGGTAGATGCTTTCGTCATTCCGGATTGCCGCGCATGCGGCAAGTCCGGAATCCATAACCTGGTCGAGCGGGGCATGCGCCGATGAGGGTTATGGATTGCGGGCTCGCGACTCGCGCCCCGGAATGATGCTCCCTTGCATCAAGAAAACGAGAGCGCCAATCGATTCAATCTGAAGCGATTGGCTCTTGTTCCCGAACGTGAGCAACCGGCTCAAGCCACCAGCCGCGAAAACAGTTCGGGATCGACATTGCCGCCGGAAAGAACGGCGACTGCGGTCTTGCCGGTAACATCGACCTTGCGCGTCATCAGCGCGGCAAGCGCCACCGCGCCGCCCGGCTCGACCACGAGCTTCAATTCGGAGAAGGCGAAGGCGACCGCGTCCGCGACCTCTTCGTCGCTTGCGACGACGCCGGCGCCGACCAGTGATTGATTGATGGCGAAGGTGAGCCGCCCCGGCGTGCGCGCCATCAGCGCGTCGCAGATCGTGCCGCTGACGGCGGCATTCTGCTCGCGCCGGCCGCTGCGGAACGAGCGGGCGTGATCGTCGAAGCCCTGCGGCTCGGCGGTGTAGAGCGCGGCGTGCGGCGCGCGCGCCCGCACCGCAAGCGCGATCCCCGCGGTGAGCCCGCCGCCGGAGGCGGTGACCACGACGACGTCGGGCGTAAGCCCGCGCGCGGCGAGGTCTTCGACGATCTCGAGCCCGGCGGTGCCTTGGCCGGCGATGATCAGCGCGTCGTCATAAGGCGGCACCAGGATGGCGCCGCGCCTCGCCGCGATTTCGCTCGCGATCGCTTCGCGATCGTCGCGCACGCGATCGTAGAGCACGATCTCGGCGCCCAGCGCGGCCGTGCGTTCGCGCTTGGCGCGTGGCGCGTCCTGCGGCATCACGATGACGCACGGCATGCCGAGGAGCCGCGCCGCGGCCGCGACGCCTTGCGCATGATTGCCGGAAGAGTAGGCGACGACCCCGCCGCTGCGCTGCTCGGGCGGGATAGATGCCAGCTTGTTGTAAGCGCCGCGGAACTTGAATGAGCCGGTGCGTTGCAGGGTCTCGGCTTTGAGGAAGACCCGGCCGCCGGTCATGGCGTCGAGCGCGGCCGAGGTCAAAAGCGGGGTGCGAAGCGCGATGCCGGCCAGCCGGCGCGCCGCCGCTTCAACGTCGGCAACGGTAGGTAAGGAAACCGGAGCTTCCATGCTGCGAACCGTAACGCCGCTTGCGTTCCGCAGGCAAGCCGGTCTGAAGCCGCAGTCCCGAAGCAGCCACAGGCCGGCGCGGCCGCGCCTCGTTGCGGTTCCGCCGCCAGGAGAGGGCGGTTCTACTCGAACCGCCCCGCCGCATGCGCCAGCATGGTGTAGACCTTGCCGGTGTCCGAGGTCAGGTAGTTGCGCGCCACCGCCGTGCCGCGATCGCCGCGCGACACGTCGTCGAGCAGACGCTCGAACTCGTGGATATATTGCTCGACGGTCTGCCGGAACTCGGGGTCGGCGCGATATTTGCGGCGGATTTCGTCGAACGCCTTCTGCCCCTGCGCGGTGTAGAGGCGGCGCGTGAAGATGCCGCGTTCGCCGCGCTTGTAGCGTTCCCACAGATCGGCGGCCGCCTCGTGGTCGATCATGCGCGCGACGTCGACCGCAAGCGATTCAAGCGAGTCCGTATTCTCGCGCGGGCGCTCATCGCCGCGGCCTGCGGGCGGTGCGATCGGCGGGCTGTCCTCGCGCGAGGCGCGGGTCAGAAGATCGCTCAGCCAACCGCTGCCGTTGCGGCCGCTCTGGCCCTGCGGCGGCGGCGCTTCCGGCCGGCGCGGCGCGCCGGTGATGTCGCCGCGCGGAGGCTGCGGTCCGCCGGTGATATCGCGGACCGGCGTGGGCCGTGACTGCTGCGGGCGCGCGCCGGTGTAAGCCGGCTCGGCCTCGCGTCGCGACGGCTCCGGCCGCGTCGGCTCGGTGGTGTCGAGCGTGCGTCCATGCCGCGCGACAATGCGGTTGAGCTCGGCCAGCGCTTCGATCTGATCGACGATGACCCGCCGCATTTGCGCGGCGCTTTCCGCCGTCTCCTGCGGCAATTCGAAGATGCCGCGGCGCAGTTCGGCGCGCGTCGCCTCCAGCTCCTGCTGCATTTCCGTGGACATATGCTTGAGGCCCTGCATGATCTCGGCGAAACGCTCGGCGGATTGATTCAGCAGGGTGTGCGCCTGGCCGGTCGCTTCCTCGTAGAGCGTGTTCAGCGTCTCGCTGGTGCGCCGGCGTTCCTCTTCCGATGTGGCGCGCACAAGCTCGTATTGCTGCTCGATCGTCTGCACGCTGGTGTTGCTGGTCTCGGCGATCACGCTCGCAATTTCGCGGGCGCGCGACGTCGCCGCATCGAGCGATTCGTCGAGCAGGCCGGAGAAGCGCTGCAGGCGCTGCGCGAAGTCGTCGGTGCGGGTGTCGAGCGTGGAGACCAGCGCTTCGATGGTTTGCCGCTTGGCCGAAACCGAGTCTTCGGTGCGGCGATTGCTCTTTTCCAGGAGCTCGACCGCTTCCGCCAGCGAGCGGCCGTGGGTGCTGAACTGCGAGGCGAGCTCGCCCAGCTCCTGCAACGCCTTCGCGGTGATGGCGTTGAACGAGCCGACATGCTGCTGCACCACGTTGGCGCTGGTGTCGCTCTTGAGCGTGAGGTCGTTCATCGCGGCCACGAACTCGGAGACGCGCGTCACCATGGTGCGCTCGAGCGAGCTCATATTCTCGTGCGCGCCGCTCAATACCTCCTGCAGCAGGATATTGGCCTCGCGCAGGCGCTCGAACAGGGCGGTGGTGTCGGAGCGCAGCATGCCGTGGGTTTCCAGCATGTCGGCGATGGTTGCGGACGCGGTCTGCTTCGACTCCTCGATCGCCGAGCGGTGCGCAGACTGCACGTCTTCGAGCGTGCGGGTGATCGTCGTCTTGGCCGCGTCGCTGACGCCCTGGGCGCCTTCCTGCAACTGCCCAAGCGAGCGCGTCATGGCCGCGGTCGCGGTCAGGCTGGCGTCGTTGATCAGCCGCGCGATCTCCTCGCTGTTCTCCATCATCGTCTGGGTGAAGACGAAGCTCTTGGCTTCGATCGCCTTCACGGCCTGATCGGTGATGCGGCCGACTTCGCTGGCGAGCTCGTGGCCCTTGCCGGAAATCGCGGTGAGCAGGCCGTTCGACCTTTCGTCGAGCAGCTGCGTCATCTCGCCGACGCGCTGGGTCACCGCCGTGCTGATCTCGTCGGCGCGGCCGGAGATATTGCGCACCACTTCCGCGCTCATGCCGGTCAGCGTCGCTTCGGCTTCGTTGGCGCTGCGGCCGATCGCTTCGCTCGCGGCGGCGGCGCTCTTGGCGAGCTGGTCGGCGGCCGCCGCCGAGGTCTGGCCGATCGTTTCGCCGGCCAGGCCTGCGCTATTTGTGATCGTCGCGTTCAGCGCGTTGGCGCTCCGGGTCAGGGTCGCGCTCGCTTCGGCGGCGCTGCGCGACATCAGTTCGGAGACGTTGTGCGTCGTCTTGCCGATAGAGTCGTTGGCGGCGGCGGCGCTGGTGGCGATCGTGTTGCTCAGCGCATTGGCGCTGCGGCTGAGCGCTGCGGCCGCCTCCGCGGCGCCGCGTGTCAGCACGTCGGCGGCGATCTGGCTCGTCTTGCTGGCCGTCTCGTTGGCGGTCGCGGCGCTCCGCGTCATCAGCACGGCGGCGCCCTCGCTCGCCTTCGTCATGAGCCCGGCGGCGGTTTCGCTGGTCTTGCCCATCGCGTCTTTCGCTGCCGCGGCGTTGCTCGCAATCAGGGCGGCGGCGCTTTCGCCGGTCTTGCCGAGCGCGTCGTTGGCGGCCGCTGCATTGCGGGCAATGAGGGCGGCGGCGCCTTCGCCAGTCTTGCCGATTCCTTCGTGGGCCGCCGCTGTGTTGCGGGCGATAAGGGCAGCGGCGCCTTCGCCGGTCTTGCCGATGGCCTCGTTGGCGGCGGCGGAATTGCGCGCGATGATCGCGGCGGCGCCGTCGCCGGTTTTGCCGATCGCTTCGGTAGCGGCTGCCGAACTGCGCGCGATCGTTGCGGCAGCGCCGTCGCCGGTCTTGCCGATGGCGTCGTTGGCGGCGGCGGCGCTCTTGCTCACGAGATCGGCGGCGCCTTGCGTCGCCTTGCCGAGCAATTCGCTGGCGGCGGCGGCGGTGGTCGCGATGTTGTTGCTCAAAGCGGCGGCGCTGCGATTGAGCGAAACGGTCGCCTCGGCCGTGCTGCGGTTGAGCGCATCGCTCGCGGCGGAGGCGCTGCGGTTGAGCGCTTCGGTCGCGGCCGTGCTGGCGGCCGCGCTCTTGCCGAGCGCTTCCACGGTGCGGGCGGTGAGCTGGCCGAGCGATTGTTCGGCGTTGCCGGCGTTGGTGGTGATGGCCTCCGACAGCTCTTCCATCCGCGCATTCAGAAGATCGGCCGCAGCCCGGCTCCGGGTCTCGATCTGCTGGCTGACCGCTTCGGCGCGGCCGACCAGGAGATGCTCGAGGTGGCCGATGCGGCTGTCGAGCGTGTTGGCCACCTTCAGCGCCTGGGCGCCGAGCACTTTGTCGATTTCGGCGCCGCGCTGCCCGATCGACTCGGTGAGCTTCGCCGCGCGGGTATCGATCACCGAGGTCACGTCAGCGATGCGCTTGTCGACGGCGGTCACGACATCGCGGCCGCCTTCGCTCAACGTCTTGGCAATATCCATCAGCCGCGCCGCCAGGGCTTCGGTAATGGTGGCGGTGCGGCTGTCGAGCGTTTGCTCGAAGCTGGTCAGCCGCTGGTCCAGATTGGTGCCGATTTCGGTCGCTTTGGCGGTCACCCGCGTGTCGAAATTGTCCACATAGCTGCGCATGGACTCCGAAACGTCCTGCGTGCGCGCGCCAAGCCGCTCGACGAGTTCGGAACCGTAAGTCTTCACGGTGCGGTCGAACTCGGCGAGGTGGCGGGTGATCAGCGTGCCGAGCGTCGAGGTCTCGCGGGCGATCTTCTCGCCGAGCTCGGATCCAGAATGGCCGAACATCTGCTCGAAGGCTGCAAGCCGCGTGGCCAGAAGCTGCTGGACCTCGTCGCCATGGGCGGACACGACGCCGGCAACCTGATCGGCGCTGGCCTTGAGCGTGTCGGTCACTTCGCCGGTCCGGGCGGCGAGCGTCTCCGCCACCTGTTCGGCGGTCTCGCGCACCGTGTCCGTCATCTTCGAGGTGCGCGCGATCAGGGACTCGGCGACGCGCGCGCCGGCCGCTTCGAGTTTCTTGGCGACATCGCCGCCGCGCAGATTGAGGTCGAGAACGATCGACTCGCCGGACGCCCGAAGCGTCGAGTTTGCTTCCTCGGCGCGCGCCGCGAACGTCTCGGCAAGCTGGTTCGAGGTGCTGACGATGGCGTCGGTCAGTTCCTGCGAGCGGCCGACCATCATGTCGACCACGGAGAGCGACTTTTCCGAGAAATTGTCGGTCACGCTGTCGAGCCGCGCCGACATCATATCTTCGAGGCCGCGGGCGATCTCGGAGAATTCCTCGCTGATATGGTCGGTCTTGAAATTGAGGCTGGTGGTGAGCTGCTCGCTTGCGGTCGCGAGCGCACGCCCGGTCTCTTCGCTGGCGCCTTCCAGCCGCACGATCAGGTCTTCGCCGCGTACGCTGAGCTGCTGGATCATATTGTCGCCGATCTGACCGAGCGCCACCGTGATATGCTCGCCTTTCTCGGCGAGCGAGTGCGTGATGCGCTCGGCCGCCTCGTTGACCTGCTGGCCGACGAGATCGCTGATGGTCGACAAATCCTGCGTCAGATCGATGTGCACGTTATTGATGGCGGAGCGAACTTGTTCGGCCTGCCCGACCAGCGTGTCGCGCTGGTTGGCGAGATCCTGCAGCAGGCCGCGGATGCGCACCTCGTTGTCGCTGTAGGTGCGTTCCAGCGCCGCAACTTCGTTGCGCACCATCGCTTCGAGTTCGCTCGCGCGCGCCAGCGCCCGCTCGACGCCGTCGCCCATCGCCGCGACTTCGCGCCGGATCGCTTGTCCGACCGTGACGATCGACTCGCGTGCGACGCTTTCCGGCTCGGCAAGCCGCATGGCGACTTGCGCCATGGATTGCGCGATCAGCCGCAATTCCTGCGACCGCCACGCCATGTGCGCCACGCCGAAGAAGAAGATGATCGGCAGCAACGCTGCCGTGCCGAGCCCGATCATGAGCGCCATCGGCGAGTGATTGGGGCCGAGCGCTGCGCTCACGTCGCCGAGATAGGCCCAGGACAGCGCCAGACAGCCGACGATCCAGGCGCCGGAAAAGATCGCCGCGACGAAATAAGACGTACGGGGAGGGCGGTTCTGCAGCGCCCGCAGAATCTGGCCGATCGAATGCTGGTCGTCGTTGGCCGGGTAGGCGCGTTGCCCGCTGATCGGAGGGCCGATTTCCTCCGGCTCGAAAACGTGCTGGCTGGCCAGCGCCGGGTTGTCGTTCCAGTCGTCGTGCGCGGGTTCGGAAGCCGCTGCGGCCCGTTCATCCGGCAAGTCCTCGTCGTCCCGGACTTTCAAAGCTTCTTGAATCGCCGAGAGCGCCGCCTCGGTCGGATCCACGATCTTCTTCGGGTTGTTGGCCATGTCGGTCGTCGCCTCGCGAATTACGCCGAACCAGGGCGGCCGAGGCGAACTCGGCCGCGCCCACGAGCGCGTTGATCGTTCAAGTACCCATCCGCATGAGGACTTCCCCCGCCCTCACGTCCTACTGCCAAACCCCATCCTATTGGTCTGGCGGATCGAAAGAAACCGGATTGGTAACCATCCTTTAATCATCGTTAACGCTTTAACGATCTGGTTACCATGATGCGAGATTTCCGGCTCCCCGAACGGGATGCGCCATTCTGCGGCCAACAATGCGGCCGGTCTTTGGCCGGCTGAGGGCAATTGGGCATAAGTTCCGGAGGGCAGCCGCTTTTTTGTGGGCGGGCGGTGGAAAAGTCGGCATTGCACGTGTCCGGGTAACGCCGCGCTTACCCAGGGCGCCGAAATCGCCGGCCAAATTCTCTTAAGGGCCCTGAGATTTACCGCTTTTTCGCGCCGTACCTGCATGTTTGCGGCAGCGGCAGGGGAAGAAAATGTCGGGGAGGCACGCCGTGACCCAATCAAACGCAGCAAGCTTGCCGGCGCGTGAGCACATGTCGAGCAGCATCGATCAGGTTCATCTCGAGCGCATGACCCTTGGCGACCGCAGCCTAGAGCGGGAAGTCTTGGAGATCTTCGCGCGACAGACCGCGATGACGCTGGAGCGGATCGCTGGCGCCGGCCCGGCGCGCACCGCCGCGGCCGCGCACACGCTCAAGGGTTCCGCGCGCGGCATCGGTGCCTGGCGCGTGGCGCAGGCGGCCGAGCGGCTCGAACAAGCCGCGACCAGCGCGGCCGACGAAGCGGCCATGCTCACGGCGATCGCCGAGCTCGAAGCCGCAAGTTTCGAGGCGCGCCTGGCGATCGGACTTCGCTTGGGCGAAACCGGCGAAGCCGCCCCACCAAGCCGCGGCCGCGCGCGCGACCACTGACTTCTCTTTAAATTTCTGGCGTCGGCAGTTTCGCCATCAAGGACTGGCGCTGCGCGGCGTGAGCCGATAGAAGACAGCCGCCGGCCGGCGTCTTCCGTCGCCACTCCTCGCCGGCAACGGGTCTTCTTTTCCAGCGATCGCCTTCCAACATGGTCAAAATCACTTTTATCGACGTCGAGGGCGCAGCTCGCACGGTCGAAGGCGAAGTCGGCTCGACCGTCATGGAGACGGCGATCAAGCACGGCGTGCCCGGGATCGAAGCCGAGTGCGGCGGCGCCTGCGCCTGTTCGACCTGTCATGTCTATGTCGACGAGAGCTGGCGCGAGAAGGTCGGCGAGCCGGCGCCCATGGAAGAAGACATGCTCGACTTTGCTTATGGCGTGCAGCCGAACTCGCGGCTGTCATGTCAGATCAAGGTGACCGAGGCCCTCGATGGCCTCGTGGTGCGGACGCCCGAGCGGCAGGCTTGACGCCGCTCGTCTTTCCCGGCGCATTATTCTTGTTGGCTTACCGGATCGCGCTGCGCGGCTAGCGCGGCCCCGAAGGAACAGATTGTCGGCCTCGAAGCCTGTTCGAGATCGTTTTTTTCCAATCGCTGCGTTGGCTGGCACATTTCCATTGCGGCTGGAACAAATCGGCGCGGAGCGGGCGCAGCGCGAAAGCCTCCTCTTCCCAAGCCTCCTCTTCCATCCAATCGGGATGTGCTCTAGACACTCGCAACCCTCATTACCGCATCAGACACATCCCTAAAGACGAGTACGGATACGTTATGGTCGAACCAATCAAAACAGACGTTGTCATTATCGGCGCCGGCCCGATCGGCTTGTTTGCTGTATTCGAGCTCGGCCTGCTCGATATGAAAGCGCATCTCATCGACATTCTCGACAAGATCGGCGGGCAGTGCGCCGAGCTTTATCCGGAAAAGCCGATCTACGACATTCCGGGCATCCCCATGACCAGCGCGCAAGGTCTGGTCGATGCGCTGCTGGAGCAGATCAAGCCGTTCAATCCGCAATTCCATCTCAACGAGATGGTCGAGAAGGTGGAAAAGGTCGGCGATCCCTTGTTCCGCATCACCACCGACCAGGGCAAGGTGTTCGAGTGCAAGGTCGCGGTCATCGCCGCCGGCGGCGGTTCGTTTCAGCCGAAGAAGCCGCCCATTCCGGGCGTCGAGCCCTACGAAGGCAAGTCGCTGCACTATGCGGTGCGCAAGATGGATCAGTTTCGCGACAAGCGCATTCTGATCGTCGGCGGCGGCGACAGCGCGCTCGACTGGACCCTCAATCTCGCGCCGATCGCGAGCCATTTGACGCTGGTGCATCGGCGCAGCGAATTCCGCGCCGCTCCCGACAGCGTCAACAAGATGATGGCGCTGGTGGGCGAGGGCAAAATCGATTTTCTGCTCGGTCAGGTCACGCAGCTGCACGGCGCCGACGGCCAGCTCAGCAAAGCCATCGTCAAGGGCAACGACGGCTCGATGCACGAGCTCGCCTGCGATGCACTGTTGCCGTTCTTCGGTCTGACGATGAAGCTCGGCCCGGTGGCCAATTGGGGCTTCGAGCTCAAGAACAACGAACTCATCCCGGTCGAGACCGCGGCCTTCGAAACCAGCGTGCCGGGAATTTTCGCGATCGGCGACATAAATTGGTATCCGGGCAAGCTTAAGCTGATCCTGTCGGGCTTCCATGAAGGCGCACTGATGGCGCAGAAGGCGCACCATTACGTGTATCCGGATAAGCGTTTGGTGTTCCAATACACGACTTCGTCGACCAGCCTGCAGAAGAAGCTCGGGGTAGCGCCGCAAACGCCGCAGCCAGCGGCCTGACAGCGGCCGCCGACCGATCGCCGGGGGAGCGTCTGACGATGCCGAACGCGACGATTGCCACCAAGTGCTGCATCGCCGGTGGCGGTCCGGCAGGCGTTATGCTCGGTTTTCTGCTCGCCCGTGCCGGCGTGAACGTCGTGGTGCTGGAAAAGCACGCCGACTTCTTTCGCGATTTCCGCGGCGACACGATCCATCCCTCCACTTTGGAGCTGATGGCAGAGCTCGGCTTGCTCGACGAATTCCTGAAGCTCCCGCATCAGAAGCTCGACCGGCTGACCGCGCTGATCGGTGCAGAGCGCGTGCGCATGATCGATCTCACGCATTTGCCGACGCGCTGCAAATACATCGCGCTGATGCCGCAATGGGACTTTCTCAATTTCCTCGCCGCGCAGGGCAAGCGTTATCCGACTTTCGATCTGCACATGAAAGCGGACGCGACCGACCTGATCGAGGAGGGCGGTCGCGTCGTCGGGCTTCGCGCCACGACGCCTGACGGCGAATTATCGATCCGCGCCGATCTCGTGGTCGGGGCCGACGGCCGCCACTCGACCGTGCGCGAGAAAGCCGGCTTCAAAAGCGACGACTACGGCGCGCCGATGGACGTGCTGTGGTTCCGCCTCACGCACAAGGACACCGACGAGAGCGAGACCTTCGGCCATTTCGAGGCCGGCGCGATGATGATCATGCTCAACCGCGGCGACTATTGGCAGTGCGCCTATGTCATCCCGAAAGGCGGCATCGATCGGGTCAAGGCCGAAGGCCTCGATGCGTTCCGCAAGCGGGTTTTGTTCATGTCGCCGTTTCTCGCCGACCGCATCGATGAATTGAAAAGCTTCGACGACATCAAGCTTCTGAGCGTTGCGGTCGACCGGCTGCGGCAATGGTGGCGGCCGGGCCTGATCTGCATCGGCGACGCGGCGCATGCCATGTCGCCGATCGGCGGCGTCGGCGTCAATCTTGCCGTCCAGGACGCGGTCGCCGCCGCCAACCGGCTCGCCGCGCCGCTCAAGGCCGGTACCGCGAGCGACGACGATCTGCGCGCGATCCAGGCGCGGCGCACCTTCCCGGTGCGCTTCACCCAGGCGCTGCAACTCACCATGCAGAAGCGGATCATCAGCCCCGCGCTTGCCAGCACGCAGCGGCCGAAACCGCCGTTCCTCTTCAAGCTGGTCGGCGCGCTGCCGCTGCTTCAGCGCATACCTGGCCGGCTTCTTGCCGTCGGCGTGCGGCCCGAGCACGTCCACACCCCGGACATGCTGGCCGGCTCTTAACCTGTTTCCCGGGACTTGACTGCGCCGCCGGCGCTCGCCATTTCGGCGGGAGAATTCGAGCACGAATTCGCTCCAACAAATCGCGTTAGAGCATGATCCGGAAAAGTGGAAACGGTTTTCCGAAAAGATCGTGCTGCACCAAAATGTTAGAGCGCCGATCGATTCAATCTGAAGCGATTGCGCTCTAAGAAAATCGCCGGGGATGCTGCCATGACCGTGACCGAGGAAAACCGATCGGAAAGCCGCCCATTCGAAGCCGATGTCGCCAAGCTTTTGCAGCTGATGGTGCACTCGGTCTATTCCGAGAAGTCGGTCTTTCTGCGCGAACTGATCTCGAATGCCGCCGACGCCTGCGAGCGGCTGCGCTACGAGGCGATCGCGGAGCCGGCGCTCCTTGGCGACGATCCGAAGCCGCGCATCGCCATCACCGTCGATGCCGAACAGCGGCAGCTCATGATCGAGGACAACGGCATCGGCATGAGCCGCGAGGATCTGATCGAGTTGCTCGGCACCATCGCGCGTTCCGGCACCAAGGCGTTCATCGACCGGCTGGAAGCGGCCAAAGACGACGAAGAGACGGCGCTGATCGGCCGCTTCGGCGTCGGCTTCTATTCGGCCTTCATGGTCGCGGAGCGCGTCGAGGTGTTTTCGCGCCGCGCCGGCAGCGACACGGCGCATGTCTGGTCGTCGGACGGCAAGGGCTCTTTTTCCGTCGCGGAGGCAGATGCAGCCTACGCGCCGCGCCGCGGCACGCGCGTCGTGCTGCATCTGATGGAGGACGCCAAGTCCTATGCCGAGCGCTCAACGATCGAGCGGTTTGTGCGCGCGCAATCGGGGCATGTGCCGGTGCCGATCGCGCTCGTCGAGAAGCCGGGTGCGGAAGTCGCCGAAATCACCGACGGCGCGGCGCTATGGGCCAAGCCCAAATCCTCGATCACGCCCGCCGACTATACCGACTTTTATCGCAGCATTGCCGGCCAGTTCGACGAGCCGGCGCTCACCATTCATTTCCACGCCGAAGGCCGGCACGATTACACGTCGTTGTTCTTCGTGCCCGGCTCGCGGCCGTTCGACCTGTTCGATCCCGACCGCAAGGGCCGCATCAAGCTTTACGTCAAGCGCGTCTTCATCACCGACGATGCGGAAATCTTGCCGCGCTATCTGCGTTTCGTGCGCGGCCTCGTTGACAGCGCCGATCTGCCGCTCAATGTCTCGCGCGAGAAGATCCAGGAAAGCCCGCTCCTTGGCGCCATCCGCAAAGGCGCCACCAGCCGCGTGCTCTCGGAAATGGAGCGGCTCGCCGACAAGGAGCCGGACAATTACAAGAAGATCTGGGAGCTGTTCGGCGTCGTCCTCAAAGAGGGCGTGTACGAGGATTTCGAGCGCCGCGATGCGCTGCTCGCGCTGGCGCGCTTCAAGACCACCGCCGGGGGCGAAACGTGGCGAAGCTTGAAAGAGTATGTCGACGCGCTCAAGCCCAGTCAGACCGCGATCTACTATCTCGCCGGCGACGACATCGAGCGGCTGAAATCGTCGCCGCATCTCGAAGGCTTCCGAGCGCGCGGCATCGAGGTGCTGCTCCTGTCCGATCCGGTCGACTCCTTCTGGGTAATGTCGGCGGGCTCGTTCGACGGCAAGCCGCTCAAGTCGGTGACGCAGGGCGCCGCCGACCTCGCGGCGATCCCGCTGGTCGACGCCAAGGACGAACAGGCGCCGGAGCTGCAGGACGCGGTGAAGCAGTTCTTGGTGTTCATAAAGACCACGCTCGGCGACACGGTGGCCGAGGTGCGCGCGTCGGAGCGGCTGACCGACAGCGCGGTTTGCCTGGTGGCGTCCGATGTCGGTCCCGACCGCGCGCTGGAACGGATGTTGGCAGGCGCTGGGCGGCTGAGCTCGGCCTCGAAGCCGATCCTCGAGGTCAATCCGCGGCATCAGCTTGTGGTGGCGCTTGCGGGCCTCGGCGGCGAGCAGGTAAGCCTCAAGGAAGATGCGGTGCACCTCCTGCTCGACGAAGCGCGCGTGCTCGAGGGCGACCGCCCGGCCGACCCGCGCTCCTTCTCCGAGCGGCTTGCCCGCGTGCTGGAGAAGAGCGCCGGGAAGGGCGGCAATTGATTTGTTCCGCTCATTCCCGCGAAAGCTCTGAGCATAAGTCACTGGGTCCCCGCTTTCGCGGGGACGAGCGGAGATAGACCGCTCAATGAAAATCACGGCTCTTCAATAGCAACTGCGTATCCACCGGATGCTGGCCGCCGGAGAATTTCGGCGCGAACAGATCGCCGCCTTCGCGCAGCCCATCATCGCGTAACATTGGCAGTTCGCCGGACAGATCGACAAAGCTTTCCGCCACCACATGGATGACAAGCCCCGCGCGCTGCAGGCGGCCGCGCACGGCGAGGAAGCGGCCGCTCATCACGACGCGGCGGTTGTGCTCGAAGGCTTTCGGCCAGACGATGATGTTGGCGATGTCGGTCTCGTCCTCGAGCGTCATGAAGATGACGCCCTTCGCCGTGCCCGGCCGCTGCCGCACCAGCACAAGCCCGGCGACGGTCACGCGCATATCCTGGCGTAAATCCTCGCTGCGCAGCGCCGCGTTGCGCATGGCGCCGAGCGCGCCGAGCCGCTCGCGGAAGAAGCGCACCGGATGGTCCTTCAGCGACAGGCCGGTGGTGACGTAATCCTCCACCACATGCTCGGTCAGCGGCATGGCGGGAAGCGCGACCGCCGGCTCCGGGAACAATTCGTCGCTCATATGCGGCGCAAGCAGCGGCAGCCTTTCATCGTCAACTTTATCGCTGTTCGCGGCTGCGTCTTTCGCAGCGGCCACGGGCCGCGTCGTGCGAATGCCGATCACGTCGAGCCGCCGCGCGGTCCACAGCGCGGCGCGGCGATCAAGACCCATCGAGCGGAACGCATCGGCTTCCGCCAGCCGCTCGATGGAAAAGCGCGACAGGCAGGTAACCGCCGCCAGCCGCTCGATCGAAGCAAAGCCGTTGCCGCGCGCCGCAATGAGTTTCTGCAATTCGTCTTCGTTCAAGCCGTGAACGAGACGGAAGCCCAGACGAACCGCATGATTGCCTTGCACGTTCTCTCCCCCGCTTGCGGAGGAGGGAGAGGTGGGAGTTGCGGTCAGGGTGGGGGCAGCCGGCTCCAGCGTGCAGTCCCAGTCGCTGAAATTGACGTCGACGGCGCGGATCTCGACGCTGTGTTGGCGCGCATCGCGCACGAGCTGTGCCGGCTGATAAAAGCCCATCGGCTGGCTGTTGAGGATGGCGGCGCAGAACACATCCGGGTAGCGGCATTTGATCCAGGCCGAGGCATAGACCAGGAGCGCAAAGCTTGCCGCGTGGCTTTCGGGAAAGCCGTATTCGCCGAAGCCCTCGATCTGGCCGAAGCAGTTTTCGGCGAAGCCGCGATCGTAGCCGCGGGCGGTCATGCCGTTGATGAACTTCTCGCGGAACAGATGCACGTTGCCGGTATGGCGGAAGGTCGCCATGGCGCGGCGCAGCCCATCGGCTTCGTCTGGCGTGAACTTGGCCGCAGTGATCGCGATCTGCATCGCCTGTTCCTGAAACAGCGGCACGCCGAGCGTGCGCTTGAGCACGTCTTCCAGTTCGTTCGCCGGCCCGTGCGCCGGATCGGGCGAGGGGTAATGCTCCTGGTCGATGCCGTCGCGCCGGCGCAGATAGGGATGCACCATGTCGCCCTGGATCGGCCCTGGCCGCACGATCGCCACTTCGATGACCAGATCGTAGAAGCAGCGCGGCTTTAATCGCGGCAGCATCGACATCTGTGCGCGGCTTTCGACCTGAAACACGCCGACAGAATCGGCGCGCGAGAGCATCTCGTAGACCGCGGGATCGTCCTGCGGCAGCGTCGCGAGCGAATAGCTCTTGCCGTAATGCTGCTGCAGCAGATCGAGCCCGCGCCGCAAACAGCTCAGCATGCCGAGCGCGAGCACATCGACCTTCATCAGGCCGAGCGTATCGATGTCGTCCTTGTCCCACTCGATGAAGGTGCGATCGTCCATGGCGGCATTGCCGATCGGCACGGTTTCGTCGAGCGGCTCGCGCGTGAGCACAAAGCCGCCGACATGCTGCGAGAGGTGGCGCGGGAAGCCGATCAATTCGTCGGCGAGATGCACGGCCTGGCGGATCGCCGGGTTGGTGGGATCGAGCCCGGCCTGGCGCACATGTTCGTCAGGCAGGCCGTCGCTATAGCCCCAGACGGTTTTCGCCAGCGCCGCAGTCACGTCCTCGGTCAGCCCCATCACCTTGCCGACTTCGCGGATGGCGCGGCGCGAGCGATAATGCACGACGGTCGAGCAGATCGCGGCGCGGTCGCGCCCGTAGCGCTCGTAAATGTATTGGATCACCTCCTCGCGCCGCTCGTGCTCGAAATCGACGTCGATATCGGGCGGCTCGCCGCGGTTTTCGGAAATGAAGCGGGCGAACAGAAGCTTGGTCTTTTCCGGATTGACCGAAGTGATGCCGAGGCAAAAGCACACGGCGCTGTTGGCCGCCGAGCCGCGGCCCTGGCAGAGAATTTCATTTTCCTGCCGGCGTGCGTAGTGAACGACGTCGTGCACGGTGAGGAAATAGCGCGCGTAGTCGAGCTTGGCGATCAGGGCGAGCTCATCGTTGAGCCGCTCTTTCACGTCGGCAGGAATGCCGTCGGGATATTTGTCTTGCGGATAGCGTTCCGCCGCGCCCGCCCAGGTGAGATCTTCCAGATGCTGCTGCGCGGTCTTGCCGGGTGGCACCGGCTCATCGGGATATTCGTATTTCAGCTGGCCGAGCGAGAAGCTGCAGGCTTTGGCGATCTCGATCGTGCGGGCGATGGCGCCGGGAAAGCGGGCGAACAGCCGCGCCATTTCCACCGGGCTTTTCAGATGCCGTTCCGCGTTGACGGAAAGCCGCAAGCCCGCTTCGGCCATGGTGCACTTCTCGCGCACGCAGGTGAGCACGTCGGCGAGCGGCCGGCGCTCCGGCACGTGATAGAAAACGTCATTCACCGCAACGAGCGGCGCGCCGATCTCCTCGCCGAATTCGGCCAGCAAACCGAGCCGGCGCGGCTCGTCGCCGCGATGATAGTGGACGCCGGCAAGGAAGGTGCGGCCCGGCGCGGCGTGGGCGAGGGCGGCGAGGCGGGCGGGGAATGTATCCATTCCCCGCTCGTCCCCGCGAAGGCGGGGACCCAGTCCTGGATTCCCGCTTTCGCGGGAATGAGCGGAGACTTTCAAATCCACCGGCGGGATGGCGATCAGCATCTGGCCTTCGCTCGCGCCGAGAATGTGTTCGAAGGTCAGATGGCATTCGCCTTTCTTGGCGGCGAGATTACCGGTGGTGAGCAGGCGGCAGAGCCGGCCGTAAGCGGCGCGGTCGGTCGGATAGGCGAGCACCTCGAAACCGTCGATCGTGACGAGGCGGGTGCCGACCACGAGCTTGATGTTGCGGTTCTTGGCCTCGTCATAGGCGCGCACCACGCCGGCGAACGAATTGCGGTCGGCAATGCCGATGGCGAAACAGCCAAGCTCGTCGGCGGCCTCGACCATCTCCCGCGGATGCGACGCGCCGCGCAGAAAAGAGAAGTTGGTGGTCACTGCCAGTTCGGCGTACGCGCTCATCTACTTTCTCACGCGAAAAAACGCACGCAAACGACTCGCTTACGCAAACAATCCATGCACGAACCAGCGCGCCGCAACGGTTTCGCGCTCGTACAATCCTTCGCGATAGAGCCAGAAGCGGTGACCGTCGGCGTCTTCAACCAGGTAATAATCGCGGGTCAGCGCCTGCAGCCGCGTGCCCGCGTTGGCAGGAGCGGGCGGGGCGCTCAAGTGCCACCATTCGGCGCCGATGCGCTCGAGCCCTTGCGCGCCTGCCACCTCATAGGTGACGCCGCGCCAGCGGAAACGCCGCGGCGGTCCGTCGGGGATGAGCGCCATGACCTCGGTCGGCTCAGCGTGCGGCAAGAGAAGCAGCGGCCGCGTTGTCTGGTCCGGCTCCGGCCATGCAACGGCGCCATTGGTCCCTTCCCGTAGCTCCCCCATGGCGGAGGAGAATGAAATCGTAACCGGCGCAAGCTTTTCCGCCCGTTCGGGAAGATGACTGGCGACCGGTGTGTAGCCGCGCACGCTGTGCGGCCCGAGCCGCTGCCGCAGCGTATCGACCAGGAGTGCGCAACCTTCCGGGGCGCCGCCGCCGGCATCGTCGGCGATCAGCTCGTTTTGCCGCGCTGCTATTCTTTCGGCGTGGGTGACCGCAAGCCCGACCGCCTCGAAGCCGAAACCGGCGTCTTCCGCCGCCGCCAGCGCCTCGAGCTTCAGATCGATCAGCCGCACGATGTGCGCCACATCGCGGCTCGGCAGCGTCAGCGCGATGTCGATCGTCTCCACGCCGCCGTCGACGCGGTAGAGCGAGAGCCGCAAGCCGCGCGCGCCCACGTCGTCGCGCATGAGCACCTGCGCCAGCGTCTGCATGTGGCGGCGCGCGAGCGCGACGATCGCTTCCTGGGTGAAGATCGGCTCGAGCAGATAACGCAGCGTGTGATAGACCGGTGGCGCCACGATCGGCTTCAGCGGCTCTTCGATGCGGCCGAGCGCCTGGTCGATCCGCTGCAGCAGTTCGGCCGGAAAGCGTGCGGCAAACGGCGCGCGCGGCTTGTCAAGGAGCGCGCCCACGATTTTGAAGCCGAGCCGGCGCAATGCCCGGCAGGTGTCGGGCGAAAGCCGCAAGGCTTCGATCGGAAGCGGCGCCAGCGCCTGCGCTTCCTGGCCGGAAGGGAGGATCACATATTTATCCTCCCCCGCAACGCGGGGGAGGAAAGAGGAAGAGGCGCGCGCAAAGCGCGCCAGCGCCCAGGCCATGCCGGGCGTGTTGGCGACCGCAAGCCGGGCCGGCAGCCCGAAATTCTTTTCCAGACGGCATGACAGATCGGCGAGCAACTTCTCTTCGCCGCCGAAGAGATGCGCTGCGCCTTCGATATCGAGGAACAAACCGTCGGCGCCGTTCTCTTCGCCCCAAGGCGAGGCGGTCGGCGTGTAGCGTGTCGCCCAGAGCGCAAGGCGGCGGAGTGCTGCGTCATCCGCGGCGGTATCGACCGCGCGTGTCTGCACCCGGCCGGCTTTGGCGCGCGCATCCGCCAGCGGCTCGCCGAGCGTAAGCCACGCAGCCTCGGCCGCTTCGTTGAGCGCGGCGATGCGCGGGCCGCCCGATCCTGTGACGGCGAGCACGAACGGTTCGTGCGGATCAACCGGCGTGGCGGAGGGATGGTTCGCGCTTGCCTGTTTGGCCTGTGCTGCGAGAAACCGCAGGATCGGCCAGCGCGGCAGCCAGACTGAAACGATGCGCGACATGATCGTACTCCACCATCCATTCCCCTGTGCGTCCGTTGCGGCAGCGTTCGAGCGACAGCCGCCAGCGCGCGTGCGTGATCAGGCCGAAGCGGTCGCGTGCGGCCGGCGCCGCTCCGACGCGCCAGCGCGTCGCCGCTGCGCTTGCTTCCAGAATCTCCGCCGGCCGCAGCAAAAAGAGCGGCAATCCGCAATCGGTGGCGGCGAGCTGCAGCCTTTGACTGGTTTTCAGATCGATCTGGTCGATAAAGCCTGCGACGGCGACAACTGCGCGCGAATGCAGCGCTTCCTCCATCGCCCACAAGGTGTCTTTGCGGTGCGCCGTCTCCGCCAGGATCAGCCGGTGCGGGGAAAGCCCCAGCGCGTTGAGCCCATGACCATGCGGCCGGCCATAATCGCGCAGGCCGTAAGCCGGGATCACCAAAATAATCGGCCGGCGATTGATCTGTTCTCGCCCTCCTTGCGGGAGAGCGGAAAACGACAGCCGCCCCAGCAGCGCCACGAGGAATCCGAACGCCGCCGGCGAGGCGCCTGCCTCCGGCACGACCTCATGCAGCGCGCCGCAGGAGAGCCCGCCCTGGGGCAGATGACGGTCGATGGCGGCGAGGCCGAAGGGAAAGGAGCGGGCGGTGCGAAAACCCTCCATTTTCGGCAATAAGCGGCGCAACTCCTCCGCCACGGCGGCCCGGTTACGCAGCACGGATTGGGCGGTCGGTTGGGTCATTGGCGGCCTGTTCCCGAGGGCAAGATCATAGAACAAAACAAGAACAAAGCCAAGATGGTTTCTCGACGGAGGGGCGCATTTCACAGCCCGCCCTTGCCAATCAATAACCATATGGTTATGGATTATGGCATGCACGCCGCCGCGCCCGACGCGCTCTTCAAAAGCCTCGCCGATCCCACCCGGCGGGCACTCTTCGAACGACTGTGCCGCGAAGGCGAGCAGACGGTCGCGGCCCTGACGGCTCGGGCCGGGGTTTCGCAGCCGGCCGTCTCAAAGCATCTTTCGGTCCTGAAGCAGGCCGGGTTGGTGCGCGACCGCCACGAAGGTCGCCTGACGCACTACAGCGCGCAGCTTGGCGCCTTGGCCCCGCTGATCGACTGGGCAAGCCTGATGCACGGTTTCTGGCAGAGCCGGTTCGACGACCTTGAAGACCTGCTGAATAGGATGGACCAGTGAACGAAACGCCGGCCGAAACGCTTTCCGTCATTGTCGAACGCGAGATACCTCATCCGCCGGAAAAGATCTGGCGCGCGCTCACCCAACCACACCTGATCGAGGAGTGGCTCATGAAGAACGATTTCAAGCCTGTCGTTGGCCACCGTTTCGATCTTCGCGCAGACTGGGGCGCTGTCGACTGTCAGGTCGTGACAGTCGAGCCGAACAAAACGCTGTCTTACACGTGGAATGTTAGGCGCGACGACATGGCCGGTCTGAAGAGCGTGGTGACCTGGACTCTCACCGCAACGAACACGGGGACACATCTGCGCATGGAGCAGTCGGGCTTCCGACCGGATCAGCCACGGTATTACCAGGGCGCCAAGGTCGGGTGGCAGAGGTTCTTTGCAAATCTGGAGCAGGTCTTGGCGCGGACAGATTGAAGTCTGTCGGCACAGTTCAACGCTTGGCCCTGTTTACAGAGGGCACACACCCCGAACGTCACGGACGGAGGAGTACCAATGAAGATAAAGTTGACCAGCGTGTATGTGGACGACCAGGAAAAGGCTCTGCGCTTCTACACCGACGTGCTGGGCTTCACCAAGAAGGCCGATTTCAGCAATGGGCCGTTTCGCTGGCTGACCGTCGCCTCAGCCGACGAGGCGGACGGAACCGAGCTGCAACTCGCGCTCAACAACAACCCGGCGGCCAAGGCCTACCAGCAAGCCCTGTTCCAGCAGGGCCAGCCCGCGGTCATGTTCTTTACTGACGACGTCAAGGGCGACTACGAGCGCGTCAAAGCGCGCGGCGCCAGGTTCACCATGCCGCCGACCGAGGTCACCGGCTCGACCATCGCCCAGCTCGACGACACCTGCGGCAACCTCATCCAAATCACCCAGCTGGCGCGCCGGTAGGGCCGGCGTTTAGAGCATGATCCGGAAAAGCGGATACCGGTTTTCCGAAAAGATCATGCTCAAACAAAACGCTCTAGCGGCGTGAACGCCGCTGAACGGAAGCCAATCTCTTCAGGCCGGTCTTCAAGGGAGGTCACGTTGAACTGGAACAAATGGCTTCGTCAGATCCACCGCTGGCTGTCGATTGCCTTTACTGTGACTGTCATCGCCAATTTCGTCGCCATGGGGCTGGGGCAATCTCCCCCGTGGGTGGTTTACGCGCCACTGCTCCCACTCGCATTGCTCCTGTTCACCGGACAGCGAGTGACGCTGATTTGCCACGCCTGGAAGCCGCCAGGCAGCCGTCAAATTCCCGTGATTGGCAGATATAGACAAACTTCTCCTGTACAAGTCTAGCAGCACACCGCCAGGGAAACGGCTTCCTGTGCTTCCCAGCAGGTGCCTGTGAGGGGAGGGAGATGCGGCTCACGACGGCCAGTGTACAGGGCCTAAAACTCGATACCGGCGTCACTGATAAGATTGTTTTCGATGACACGCTACCGGGCTTCGGCATTCGCGTGCGCGCCAGCGGCGCTCGTACGTGGATTTATCAGTACAAGATTGGAGGTCGGACCAGGCGGCTTGTTCTCGGACACGCCACGGCGATCAAGCTGGCTCGTGCACGAGAAATAGCCGGCGAACTGCATGCCAAGGTGCGGCTGGGTGGCGACCCAGCTTCCGAGAAGCGGGAGAAGGTACAGCGCGCCCTCGACACCTTCGGCGTATTGGTGGAACGCTTTTTGGATCAGTACCATCGACGTCCGCGAACCAAATACGAGGTCGCCCAGCATCTTCGCAAGTACGCGGCGCCGCTCCACACCATGCCGGTTGGGGCAATCACGCTGCGCGATGTCGCTGACTTACTGACCAGGATTGAGAAGGCTTCTGGATCGACCACCACCAACCGCGTGCGCGCCACGCTGTCGAATTGTTTTGCTTGGGCCATGCGGGAGGGGCTAGCGCTCTCGAATCCAGTGGTGAATACGAATAAACGCGAAGAGCGGCCGCGCGATAGGGTACTATCGAATGACGAGCTTAAGCGTATCTGGAATGCGACCGGCGACGACGCTTACGGGACAATAATCAAGCTGTTAATTCTTACCGGCCAACGGCGAAGCGAGATTTCCGAACTGCGCTGGCCGGAAATCGATTTCTCAGCCGGTATAATAAATCTCCTCGCTGAGCGCACTAAGAACAAGCGGGCGCATATTATTCCATTGGCGCCAACTGCGCGGGCTCTTGTGGAGAAATTACCGCGCAAGGGCGAAGGGATTTTCAAATCCCCCGCCTGGAGTCTTTGCAAGGACGAACTTGATAAGCGCTCCGGTGTGAACGGCTGGACTATTCACGACCTTCGCCGAACGACCGCGACCGGCATGGCCGACATCGGCATCCCGCCGCACATCATCGAGCAAATCCTTAACCATCAAAGCGGCCACAAGGGCGGCGTTGCTGGTATTTATAATAGAAGCTCCTACGCTGCCGAGAAGGCGGCGGCGTTGGCAAAGTGGGACAAGTACGTTGCGTCTATTGTTGGGGCGTAACAATGAATCATCTCTACGACAGGGCCTTCGGCCTCTTCTGGGCCTATGTGATGCGCGCCGACCCACTGGATACGGAAGTCCAGGTGTCGATCATCTTTAGCATGCAAAAAAGTCGGCCCTCATTCTTATGCGCCAAATGATGTTTGCCCTGGCGTACGAAGAGTTCGGCACCGGCAACCAGGAGGCGTTTTTCCGACTCGTCATGGATTACAACAAGGTGGCGCCGCCCGGGAAACACCTTGGCCCCAAAAAAAACTCGTCACCAAAAAGTCTGCGCCCCTATCTGAAAAAGGGGCGGGCCCATATTGACAAGTTCCATAAGCTTTCTGGCAAAATTCTGCACAATTATTGTGAGTTTGCCCTGCCGTACTTAGAGCCCGACTTCGAGCCTCCCAAATCTTAGACTACCAACTTTTTTCGATTTTATTTGGAATAGGCAGCAACCAAACAATCGTCCATTTCTCCACACGACAAGAGCGTGACGTGTGGAGAGCAAAGAGATGGACGAGTTGTTGTTCGACCCGCACAGGGTCTACCCCCTTAAAGAGTTCTGGGCCACGCTGGGTGTTTCCCCGCGGACCGGCGAGCGCGAGATGGCTCGCGGCAATGCGCCGGTAGTAACCCAGCTGAGTGCGCGGCGTGTAGGCGTTCTCGGCGCTGATGCAAATACTTACGTCCAGGCCCGCCGCCGCGTTCAGTCCGCCCGCGAGCTGATTCGACTCCAGCTGGCAGCGGGTCGGCGCGGCCGCCGCGGCCGTGGTCGCGAAGGTGCGGCCATGAGCACCAATCTCGCGCGCCGCACCCCGGACGACATCTGCAAAGAGATCAACGCCTGCTCGATTAAGTTGGTGCAGGCGGAGAACAAGGTTGAACACTGGAAGGACACCCGGCGGTGTCTTATCCAAGAGCTGAAAGATAGTTACCCCGACATTTGGCTGAAGGAGGTTAAGGAGAAATGCAACATCGGCCGCGCCATGGCCTATCGCATTCTTCAGCTTCCCCCGCCGGAAAAGTCAGGTGGAAACAAGGGCTCCGAGTCTACTAGTAGACAAGCGGAATATTCTTCGGAGGAAAAGGCCGAGCAGCAGGAAGAGCGGCCGCGCGACATTGCTATTCGCCTGTCTCGCAAGGCCCCGGGAACCCCGGAAGAGTTGGCCGCCGACGCGATGTTGTTGGTCGAGTCCTTTCTTGAGCAATACCAGATCGATCTCCAGCTCACTCGGGCCGCACTAATCCGCATGTTGACTGAGGCCCAGAAGGCCAACGTCATCGAGGGCGATGCGACGGCGGAAGAGTCGCCTTCGGCGAAGAAGCGCGGGCGTCCGCCGGGCTCGAAGAACAAGCCCAAGGAGGCGGCGTCGCCTGAGCCGGCACCGGCGACCGATGTGCCAGCGGCGCGTTGGCAACGGCGTTGATCCTGAGGACAGCGCTAAGGAGCGTGGGGCCTATTACGACGACGACCTCAGCAATCCGTATCATCCGCTGCATCGACCGGCGCCCGAAAAGGCGGTGCAGCCATGAGCACCGCACCCTCTACGGCCACGCTACGCGCCGAGCGCCTCATGCTCGTCGCGAGATACGACTGTTACTCATTCTCTCCTGCGATTTTTTTAGTCGTCAAAGAACTTGAAACCGAAATCTCGTGGCTTGAGCACGGTCTTTGGCGACGACAACAACGGAGAGATGAGTAATGGGATTCATGGATGAAGTAGCGAGTGGCGGCGGCGCCAAGCTGCTGAAGTTCGATGGCAGAGCGGGCAACTACCTCGTGCGTGGCAGCGAGGCGACGTTTAACGGACAGGAATTCGTCGTCGATGTCTACTCGGCGACTGGTGGCTTCTTGAAGTTCAAGGGCAAGGGCGAGCCGCCTGAGAGGCATACGGGGCCGATCTTCCCCAAGGACCAGGCGCCGTCTCGCGCGTCTCTCGGAGACCTAGACCGAAGCAAATGGGAGACGGGCAAGTTTGGAGACGAGCCTGAAGACCCCTGGACGCCGGTCATCGAGTTTCCGCTGACGCATCGAGAAACCGGCGAAGCGTACACCTTCACCGCACAGTCGAAAACCTCGCTTGCGGCGGCGAAGGACTTCCTCGGCCTTTCCCGGCGATTGCCAGAGAGCTTCTTGCCGATCGTCCGGCTCGACGTCGGCTCGTTCAAGGGCAAGTTCGGATCGGTGAAGAAACCCGTCCTCTCGATGATTGGTAAGTCGCCAATCGAGACGGAATCTCACGAAGAACTGCCCTGGGACAATGAGCCAGGGATCTGAAATATACGGCCTCGAAGCTGTCGTCGTCGATCCATGCCGATGCGGGTGTCCACTTTTGAGAGTGCACCCGCATTCGACAAGATCAGACATTCCAATTTGGAAATGTGTTTGGTGCCGCTCTCGGCGTGGAAGGCCGACAGCTATTGAACTTGCGCTGCTTAACGCCTGGCTGGGGGAATATGGATACACGTTCAAACCTCTCGCCTTCTGTGACGACGGCGGAATCAGATTTGCGTACGAGGTTTTTGCAAGCGGCCGAGCGCCTGTGGCCTGGGTCAACAAGGGTACCGAAACTGATAGCGCAGCATGATGCCTGGCTGAAAAAGAAGCAAACCAACGGTCGTAGCTGGTACGACACTATCACCGACACGCTAGACGAGACTTGGAAGGGCGATGGAAGCGACGCCGACAAATACATCTACGATGCCAATGCCGGCGATGACGCAGCGTGAAATCCGCAAGGCATTACTTCAGAATGGCCACCTGCCAATTCCCGTTCAGGGTAAGCGCCCGTTGTTGCTGAACTGGCAGAACGTTTCGCCCAATGAGGAAATGATCGACGGCTGGGGCGAACAGGGAGATAACACCGGAGTTCTCTGCAAGCGCACCGCCGCCTTGGACATCGACTTTGACGACGCCGCTGCAGTACAGATTATTTTGGATCTGTTTCGGAAAGGCTTCCCCGGTCGCGTCCTTGAGCGCACCGGACGGGCGCCAAAGTGTGCGGTGCCGCTGTACGCACCCGAACCTTTCAAGAAGGTCGTGCGAAAGTTCAGCGCGCCGGATGGTAGGTTTCACAAGATTGAAGTTCTCGGCGATGGACAGCAGTTCGTTGTTGCAGGAACTCATCCCGATACGGGGAGCCCGTATACCTGGCGCGATCGCGATCTAGCCTCCGCCTCATTGATGGAGCTACCTGTCGTCCGCGAGGGCGACATTCACGCCTTTCTTGATCTGTGCGCCGAGGAGTTGAAGGCTACGTTGGGCTGGCTTGACGTTACCGGCGTCGCGCCAGATTCGCCGATGTCCGTCGGTACGGACCCGGACAATGCCGTGCAGTTCGCGCCGATCGCCGAGCGTATTGAGAAAATGCAGTACGGTGGGGAATTCCCCATCAACGACACGTTGCTGGCCTATAGTGGTGAACAGTTACGCGAGGGTGTTCCCTGTGAGGATGTGATTAAGGACTGCCTCGCACGCGCGCAGAAGGCTTACGAGGAAATTCCCGGGGACCCACAAGAGCGCCCAATCTGGGATTGGAATAGGATACGCTCGCAAATCGAAGCGATGGTTTACGGGTACATCGCGAAGTACCATGGGGAGCAGCCGCGCATTGTTGAAACGCTCCCCAATCAGATGTTGAAGAAATGGCGAGCGATTGAGGCCGCCGGCGGCATTCCACACCTTCAGAAGCGGAGATTTTGGGGTGTGGAAGATGAGGGGCCAGCCGAGCCTCTAACAGAAATGGAAGCATCGCGGTCTCCCAAAAAGGAAAACCCGAAACAGGAGAATGAGAGCAAATATCCGCGCCTCGAATTTATAAAGGCCCCCGATCTTTCCGCCATTCCGCCGCGGGAGTTCTATCTTGGAAAGCAGTATCAGCGCGGAGCCGTCAGCGGGACGATGGCGCCTGGCGGACGTGGCAAATCATCCTTGGATTTGGTCGAGGCCGTTTCTATGGCAACGGGGCGTGCGCTCCTCTCAGAGGAGCCGCCGCGCCGCCTTTAGGTTTGGTACCACAACGGCGAGGAGAACTGGGACGAGCTGTGCCGCCGCCTTGATGCGGTCTGCCGGTACTACGGCGTGGAGCATTCGGATCTTGAAGGCTGGCTCTGTATGACCAATCCCCAGAAGTTTCCGCTGCGGGTCGCGGAAATGGGGTCAGGTGACCGATTTACTCCCGATAGAAACCTGCTTGCGCACATGTACGAGGAAATCAGGGCGAATGAGTTTCAGGTTATTAGCCTGGATCCTCTAATTACCCTACATGGAGTACCGGAGAACAACCCGGTGATGATGCGCGGCGTCATGGATATTTTCCGGGATTTGGCGGCCAGCATCAATTGCTCGTGCGAGATTGTGGGGCATACACGGAAACCGCCGATTGGGTTCGATGCCCAATTAACTGCCTACGACACCCGCGGCAGTGGCGCCATTGTTGATGCGCTTCGGTCAGTGCGAATGCTTGATCTAATGACCGTGGATGAGGCCCAGAAGGCCGGCGTGGAGGAATATCGGCGGGAGCGGCACGTCAAAGTTACGCCCGCAAAGCGCAACTATTCTGCCACATCTGCCCCAGCCCAATGGATAAGAATAGAAAACCTAATCATTGCTAATGGCGATGACGTTGGTGTCGTTTCCCCCTGGGAGTGGCCGGGACATGATCCGGCGGCATTTGAGGCTGCTGTCCAGCGCGCGGAGGCCGTATTCCTCGAAATCAATGGCGCAGCTGAAGAAGCGCGGAAAACGTCTCAGTGACAAGCGGGGCGTCAATTTTGCCCCCAAATTGATTGCAGAAACGCCGGAAGCCAAGGAAATGCGGGTAAACGAGAGCGTTCTGCTTGAAGCGATGGGCAGGCTGATCGAGTCCGGCCGACTTGAGGTGTTTGACGGCTACAAAGACGGCAAGCCAGTTCACGAGTTGAGGGTGCCGGAAAGCACACACAAAAACTCTGGCCCCTAAGACGTACATGTTTTGTGTGTGTGTGCACAAACACCCATAGCGGGCCTACAAACCCGCAAAGTGCGGCTCCCTTGAGGGTCGCCGCCCGCTCCGCTACTTCGCGGGTTCTACGGCCCGCTCCTGCCCTTCTACCCCCGCATCCGTCCACAGAACAGTGTTTTCTAAAATTAATTGCAACAGAGACGTACGCTTAATGGCTAGTGAGGAAACGGCGAAGCGCTTTCTTTGTTTGGCTGGGTACTGGCCTAAGGACACTCGCGAGCCTCGTGGCCCAGAGCATATGGCGAAGATGAAGGCTGCGCGTGGTCCCTATTCAGATCCCAGGGACACTTACATCGCCCGCACGATCCGGTGGGCCTTCGAACGTTCAAAGGGAAAGCCCCTGTCGACGGGTCAGTTGGTGAAAGAGGTTTACGGCTTGCAGCTTCGGTTAGAGCGCAAGCCGCCGGAGAGCTGGCATTACCAGAATGTTCGCCGGGCGCTGCGCAAGGTGGCGACCCCGATTGGCAGAGCGTCGACCAGGGGCCGCTCGGTGCTGTGGCAGCCGGACGAGCGAATGGGTTTGCGCGATCGCGCGCGTCATAAATAACGGCGGGACGACAGCGAATAGATGGAGCATAAAATGCACAGTTGGCTAGCCTGAGGAGATGGAAATGGCCGGCACTGCGCACCTGACTTTGGTAGCTCCGGACAACGAAAAGTTCACAGTGCAATCGGCGCCAGCCAGATTGCCCAGGCGAAAGCCCAACGTCGACTATCGATCGCGGGAGCATTTCACCGAGCGCGAGGTCGAAAGGCTTATCGAGGCGCTGAAGGGCAACCGATGGGGACACCGTGACGCCACGATGGTCCTGGTAGCCTTCAGGCATGGCCTACGTGCGTCAGAGCTGGTCGAGCTTCGTTGGGATCAGATCGACCTCGAACACGCGATCCTGCACGTCCGTAGACTCAAAAATGGCAGTCCTGCCACGCACCCATCGACAGGCAAGGAATTACGCGCCCTGAGGCGGCTCCAGCGTGAACAAGACACCAAATCGCCGTTCGTGTTCACATCTGAACGCGGCACGCCATTCACCAAGCGTGGCTTTCAAGCGATGGTCGAGCGCGCTGGTAAGGCTGCATGCTTCGATATGAAGATCCACCCTCACATGCTCCGCCACGCCTGCGGGTTCAAACTGGCGAATGACGGCGTCGATACCCGCACCATCCAGGCCTATCTCGGCCACAAGTCAATCCAGCATACGGTGCGTTACACCGAGCTGGCACCCACTCGGTTCAAAAGCTTATTCCGGGACTGAGCTACTTAGAAATCTCGCGCAAAAGGGTTCCCATTGCTAATGATAAGGGGGACCCCACTCCCATAACCCCAATAGAAGGTGGGGCAAGGAAGCGGTGCATCAAACACCCATCTACATCTCTAGGTCTATCCAGCGCGGGGCCCAAAATACCTTCCCTAAAAATTACGCGGCCCCTGTTATTTTGGATCCCCTGTTTCCTGTTCTGACACCTTAATTTTATGACGGCCCTGTTCTGTTTTCTGCTCAGACTGATCGGGCCGAGCTGGGCAAGATTGAGTATTTCTGGAACGAGGCTAGTGCGGCGCGATTGATTCAGCGCCGCCCCGCAACGCCGCCAAACCGTTAGGGTCGGTGCGCCGGCCGGTTCATTGCGTCGCCGGTCGGCGCTGAGGTCTGCGTTTCGCTTGCATGTCCAGTTTCCGATGGCGCTTACGGTGCGCTTCGATATCCTCAACGTCGCGCTCATCGAACTCGCTAGCTACCCGTAACGCTTATGATAGCAGTGGAAGAACAGTGAAAACCCAATCCGTAACGACCCGTAACCTCACCCCATGGCAGCCCGGACAATCCGGCAATCCGAATGGCCGACCCCTCGGCAGCCGTAACGCTTTCAGCCAAGCGTACGTAAGGGATTTTCAGACCGTATGGGATGAGAGTGGGATCACGGCTATTCGCGCGATGGCCAGCAAGAATCCAAGCGGCTTTGTTGCTATCGCTTGGAAGTTGATTCCCCAGCAAGTCGCGGTGGACATGCAGGCGAGCCTGCCCGGCAACCTCGATCACGAGGGCCCGTGAGCAGCGCAAAAAGTACACTTTTCGTTGCGCGGGGCAGCACGCTCGTTCGTTGAGCGCCGCTTACAGAGTCAGTCTGATATGAGTCGTGTCAATGACAGTTTCCTCTTTGGATGACTGTCCCCAATATGCAACGGCCTCAACTTTCCCAAGCTGATTCGTCAACTGGCTGGGTTCTGTTTGACTCTCGCTGAGCATTCGGCCTGAATAAGCGGGCATCTGTTAGCCAACTTCGCCCAGGCCGGTCCCACACACTGGCTGGGGCTTTTCGTTGGAGCGATGGACGCGGCTCGGTGGTCGCCTGTTGACCGCTACGGACTGAGTAGACGAGCGCAATCACTGTGACTTAGCCTCGGCCACTTTCTCGCGGGCATGGTTGGGCTTGTCGTTGACGGCAAATTTCAGTAGCGCGCACGCTCGTTTGTGGAACGTTCTCGGTACTGACAGGAATGTCGCCAAAGCTACTGAACAGAACAACACCGGTACATCCGGTCTTAAGCCTGCTGAGCAGCTGCCTTTTTCGGTTGGCGAAACCCGTCGTAAATCCGCGTGGCGCACCGGTCGGGCCAGTTTTTATTTGAGGCCGTTGCTCCATTGGTGGCCGCCGCCAAACGCCCAAGCTAGATCTTCCAAGCGCGCAATTAAATCGCGTGACCGCTTAATCGATGATTCGCTTTCGTTTATCAGTTGCAACAGGCGGCGTTGCTCTTGTCTGGCCATCTCAATCAGCGCTGCCGAACGATTGAATTGAACGATGTTGTGCGCATCACTCGTACGCCACCCCCGAATTCCGCGAGCTCCAACTCCTGCGTGGAGCTGACACCGGTCCCATTAATCGCAATACCCGAGAGCGCGCCAAGTTCCGACGTTAGATGGTAAAGTGTTTCAACGTGAGACAGATCACTCACCAATGTTCTTTAGTCGACGTGCGCGTGTTGTTGCCGTCGTCACCAGAGCTTTTTGTTGGCTAGGGAACACCAAATACGAGCGTCGAGATTATTCCGCAGCGCGCATCCAAACGTTACAAAGGTCAATCGCTCTTGCCCAAAGAAGCGACGAATCAACGACCTTGTCACGCCGGTCTTCCCCGTTTGCTCTGGCATTTTTGGCGATCGAATCCGCCAGTGTGCAGATCGCCAGCCACGCATCGGCTCTGACGACATCAACGGCGGTGCCGCTGCGGGTGTGTTGCAAGAATTCCGCGAGTCCGGCTTTGCGGGCGATGAGCACAACGTCGTCGGCTGCGGGCGTTGTGCTGCGAGATCGTAACTGCATCAACTGCCACTTTACTGATCGTGCCAATTCGAAGTCCTCGTGATGGACAACATTGGCCTCTAAGGGTGATGGCAGCATGTTTTTGTCCTGTCGTTGCGGCCTCGGTTAGCGAATTGATTTCCTTAAAGCCTCGCAGAGGTCGCCACGCTCGGCAATGCAGCACGCTCCAACTCGCAAAACCATTTTCATCGCGTAAATAGGGTCGAATTGCTCTCAACCGGCGTCATCCCTTTGCCAACGTCTAGACCCGCACCTGGCGGACCGCTTCAGGAACATGGCCACGGATCTGTTGGCAAAGGCCGAGGACTTTGGACTTGCGAGCTTTGCGCTCTCGGCGTGAGGATTCTAAGAAACAAGCTGCCGCCTACCGGAAGCAGTTGCAGTGGGAAGCCGGCGGCGCTTCACGGCCATGGCAACCGACCGAGCGGCCATAGCAGCACGGCAAGAATGGCGAGCACTAAGAACAAGACAAGCATCCACGGGATCATCTCCCTGGTCATCATCGCTCTTCGCCAATCTCTATGTCGCACTCGCCCTAGAACTGGCGGGCTGATCCCAGTTCTGCAGGGCTGCACTCTCCGACCCGGCGTGCATGTTGCACTTCGGTCATCGTCATGTTTTTCGCGCCCATGACCATCGCGATGTGACCGTTGAAGGTGTCGGACGAGACCTTGTATACGGCATGCCCCTTTGCGGAGCCTCGTTCCGGGCAAACAATGTCGTATTCTAGTTTCGAACCATCAGCTATTAAATTGGTCGCAGAGCACTTCGCGAATGGATTGTTCGCGCTCACCACCGGCACTGGAATCTCGTCAGGACCCCGGGAGGTGGAGAGACAGATAATCGTGGTTTTGTCCACGCCCCACCGCTCCAGATGCGGCAATTCGAGTCGAGCGGTTAATTCATATGACCCGCTCGGCGGCGAAAGCGGGTTCGCTAACAAAAGCTGAGGCTGCGCGATCGTCGACACTAGAATGGTCGGAAAAAGCGCGCGAAATAGCGTCATGCAGCTGCGTTTCATATCAGCCTCCTGTTATTTCAGAGCCTACACAAGGTAACGGCTGCCGCCCGCCCGTTTTCTGCTTCTGAGCAGTACGAAGCGGCCGGGTAGGTGCAAATTTTCGCCATCTTGGGCGCTGAAATTAGGCGTGCCCATGAACCCTTAAAGCAAGAAGTTACTCGAAGCTGGATGCTAACCCGCTCATACGTAGACCGGCGTACGGAACCTCGCGTTGGGCCCGCCGCGGGTTTGATCGGAGGCGAGGGGTCTGCTCGCTACGCCCTCACGCTTGGTCTTCTATCTCGCTTCGGGCATCGAGGTGATTAGCCCAGGCGAGTGCGCCCAAAAAAGAAGGTCATCGTGGCACAATAAACCGATAGACCGAAAACACTCGTTCCATCGGCTAGCGCGTTCAGGACTTGCATCGTAAGCATTTCCCCACTGTTGGATTTGTGAGGATAGTAGTTGGCCGTTAGAGACGGCTTAAGATCGCAAGGTATTGTAAGACCGGTCTCGCTCAGGATGTGGCCTGCTGGCTCCGAATGGCCGAGCAGCCAGAACTGTTGATCCGCACTGCAGCTCAGGGGCATGCCAGTCAGCAGGGGAAGCCACTTCCCGCCGCAATCCCGCACAAATTCTTCATTAACCCGATCAGGGCAGACTGGTTTTGGGCGGTGACCGCACGGTCACCGGGCGGGTGAGGGACATCAATGACCACAGAGAGTTTGACCTATTCCGAGCTCGCCGAACGGCTCGGTAGCAGCCCTGAGGCCGCGCGCTCGCTCGCGCGCCGTTTAAGACTGCTGCGGAAGCCAGGCAATGATGGAAAGGTGCGCGTCATTGTTGACCTCGCCGAGATCCACTACAAGCCGGTGCCCGCCCGTTCACCGGATGGCCCCCAGGCGGACAACAGCGCTCTGAATGCCCAGATCGAGCAACTGCAAGCCGAGCTTGCGAGACTTGAAGTGGAAAAGAACTACCTTGAAGCCAGGGTGGCCGGTCACCGGTCCGACTTCGAGCGTGAACGTGACCGCTGTGACAAGCTGTTGGCTGAGACTTTGGTGCTGACCAAGGTTGCCATGTCGGCTCGTGAGAACGCGGCGCGGCTGGAAGGTGAAGTTTCGGCGCGTCGAGGCCGCCGGCGATGGGGACAGTTCTTCGCTCTACGTCGCGCGAACGCACAGCGGCCAGCCGAGACGTCAGTGACTGCTTCGCCGCTGCCCGCTGGTATTTGAACAGAAAAACCGATTTGCAAGCATGGCAACGCGGAGTTCGTAATGCTCGCGTCTCGTGTCAACGATTCAAAGGATCTGCGGGAGCGCGCCGCAGAGATGCGCGCGTCGTCCAAAGAACTGAAAGATAATAATACCGCCACGGTGATCCTCCGCTTAGCTGATCTCTATGATCGGCTCGCCGATCGTGCCGAGGCCCGAAGTGATCGCGCAGTCCACCACGATTTCCGACAATGCAGCTAGACTGCAATGCTCGGATCGAGTGGCTGGGACAAAGAAATAGCTGCCATTGCACGCCTCGCCGATCGGCGCTTTTTCTCTTGCGTCACGCGCACTGACAGTTCCTCGAGGTGAAGCTCGTCCATCGTTTCCCTCCCCTGCTCCGTCTAAGGAGCATCGCCCCTGAACACTAAGGTTCGGTAGAGCACTTTGGTCTGCGCCTCCTTTACACTGAGTACCGCGCAAAATTCACTGGCGCCCACTGGCCGGGCTGCTCAAGCGTGTGCCGCCGAGGGGCACCAGGACGTGGCCGAGGTGTGTTGAAGATCGTCCTTGAGCCTCGAGGGCGTGCCATGTCAGTAGTGCGTGGGCGCTTCCCGGCGCCGAGGGACATCGAGGAATATGACCGAAGCTGTTTTATCGTCCGCGACAACAGCGGGCTGGCGCTGGCCTACGTCTATTTTGAGAGCGAACCGGGCCGACGCGCCGCTGCGGGATTGCTGACGCGGGACGAAGCGCGCCGGATCGCCCTCAATGTCGCCAAGCTGCCCGAGCTCGTGACGCGGCCGCAATACTAGGCCACGCTCGCCCCATTGATCGCCTTCGATTGCTTGCTTTGCCTCTCACTCCTCCGCCTGATCACTCCCTCCGAGGCGATCGTTCGCGCCGAGAGGCGGGAGTTGGCGGCTGTAATTTTCAAACCATCGGGCGTGAAGGTAACCACCAGATATGGCAGCCCTTCTTTTGGTGGATCGTAGATTGTGGTCCTGCCTGGCATAGCGGGCGGTCCCCGTGAGGGTCACAAATCTGTAGTACCCATCCGCTCAATTGGTTCGGTTCTCTAAAAAAGAAATATGTCTTGACAAAAGCAAGCGCCGGCCGCGCCTGCCGGGTGCATTGGTCGGTTCCCGATTGCGAGTGGACGACCGGAATGTAACTTACCGCCAATGGCAATCTAGCCTTCGCCTTTGTTTGATTGGTGCTCGATCAGCCTCGGCTGCCAAGGCACTAGGCCAACAAATACCGGGTACGGTACTACCGCTAAATAGGCCAGCGCGAAAAAAAGCCCAGCCGGTCGCCCCGCGATGATCCGAGCGGCTTTAAACGGCGTTCGCATCCTTCAGTGCAGATTTAGCCAAGCATCGCTTCGCGAAGCACCCTCTGGCGGAGGCGCGTAGGGCTGCACTCACCACACCGCGCCAAGTCAATGATGCGCCCTGCCATGACTTTCTTGGCGGAACTATCGTCATCCAATTTCAGCGTCTCGCACACTTCATCGAATGCCGCCGACATGGCCTTGATCTGGTGTGGCTCGAAGACGCTGTCACGCAAATGCATACCGTCGGGCAAAAACGGAACGATCGAGCCCATTTATAGACACCCCTTTTTCGTCCTCACCCAAAGGTAAACCGCACTTCGCGGCTGTAGTTCCGATTTCTGTGGAACTTTCGCGGATTTGCGTTCGGGCGGAACGCGAGCGGGGTTCTGATTTATTGCAATGCAATGGGAAGTCGGGGACAGAAAGTTATGAGTAAGGAATATGAGCATCGCGCCCACGCTGGCGCCTGCGTTGATCTAGCGAACAAAGCCACCAACGATGATGACAGGAAACACCTCTTGGCTATGGCGGAGGCGTGGCTCGGCTTGGCTGATCGTGTTCGGCGCCCGGTCGACGAACCCGACGCACGTTCGTTGCATCCCTCTCTCCGGGCAAAGCTTGGGAATGCCATGTAAGTTTCCAGCGCTTCACAACGCGCGTTAGCGTCATAACGAGCGCTCGAGGGGTTTACTCGGTTTTTCGGAAGTCGGCGATGCTTTGAAATCCTAGTTTTCCGCCAGGAGGGCCGAAGTCCTCGGCCTGACAATGAGAGACGACCCCGCCACGAGGCTTGTCGCGGCAAAGATTATTGAATTCACACAGCGCGGAGTGCGTGACGCTGCTACGCTGCGCGTGATGACGCTGAAAGAGTTCAAGAACTAACACTACTTTGGCAGAT
>CAVREN010000093.1:0-32618 GCA_963720115.1 uncultured Alphaproteobacteria bacterium | reverse complement strand
TGGAAGCGGCGATCGCGCAGAAGTCGCAGAGCGGCGCCAGCGTCGCCAAGACCGACGTGTTCCTCTACGGCTTCGTCTTGATCATGGGCCGGCTGGCGGCGCCTTGGCAGCTCATTCGCATCGCCACGCGCGCCGCCGAGACGGATGAAGCCGCGCGCATCGCCGAGACACCGTACGCGCGGGCGGTCGCCATCGTGCTCGGCGAGGTCGAGTGCATGGTGAACGATCTGCGCAGCGAGCTCAAAGCGCATCGGCCGGTCACCTCGCTTCTGAAGAATATCCACGATGCGGCGCGCGGCCTGCGCACCGAAATCGATCTGTCCGGCAATTCGCCGTGGAGCCGGCAGCTCACGGCCATCCGCACCGAAGTCTCCAACGTGCTGCGGGGGGAAATCAAGATCGACACCAGGCCGGGTTCGCCGCCTGCTGCGGCCGCGTCCCAACAAGGAGATCGTGGCGGGCTCGCAGCTCGATGAAACCGACGTTGCCGAGGCTGAGCTGATGGTCGAGTTCGTTGGCGCTTGCCGCACCTATGCCCACGAGCTCGCGGTCAACGAAATGACCATGCGCAGCTATACCGAGCTGCAGAATTATCTGGAGAGCGGAACCAAAGTGCTGCTCGACGGGCTCAGGCAAGCGGGCGATGCCGACCGCCCATTCCGCCAGTCTCAGATGGATGCGGCGATTTGCTTCTGCCGCTGTGTGTTCGGTGCCGATTACGCGGGTCTATTGGGGAAAGCGGCCGAAATTGCCGTTCAGACCACCGGTTTCGATCGCAAATCGGCCCGGGCCTGAGGGCCGCGGCGTGCGTCATCGTGCGCAATTGCCGCGCCCGGGCTCCCATTGCCGCGGCATTGGGGCCGTGTTGATGTAGCGCCGCGGCGCAAGGGCGCGCCGTCCTGCGGCGGGTTTCCCGGAAAGCTATATTGGTTTGGATCAATATGTTCCCGGCACTCCGCGGATTGAATGGCGACCATGATTCTATGGGTCATTTTTGCATTGATGACCGCGGCGGCGATTTTTGCCGTTGTCTGGCCGCTTGGGCGCGCCCCGCAGGCGTCGGCGGGCGGCAGCGATCTTGCGGTCTATAAGGACCAACTCAAGGAAATCGACAGCGATCGCGCCAGCGGCCTGATCGGCGAAGCCGAGGCGGAGGCGGCCCGGCTCGAAATCTCGCGACGCTTGTTGGCTGCGGCGGACGCGCCGTCCGGCGTCAGCGTTGCCGCGGCGGGCTCGAGCAAAGTTGAGCGCAGACGTGTGGCTGCGGTCGCCGCGCTCGCCGTTCTCACGCTCGGTCCGCTCGGCTTTTACATCGCGCTCGGTTCGCCGAACATTCCGGGCGAGCCGGCTTTCGCCCGCGTCACCACGCCCAAAGGCCACGAGTTCGATCGCAAGTCTTGTCAGCCAGGTCGAGGCGCATTTGGCCACCAGTCCCAATGACGGCGCGGGGTGGGAAGTGCTCGCTCCGGTCTATACCCGGCTCGGACGCTTCGACGACGCGGTGCAGGCACGCAAGAAGGCGCTGCTCTTCAACGGCGCGACCGCGACGCGGGAAGCCGATCTGGGCGAGGCCGAAACTGCCGCCGCCAATGGGGTCGTGACCGCCGAAGCCAGGGCTGCGTTCGAACGTGCGGTTGCGAGCGATCCAAAGGAAGCCAAGGCCCGTTATTTCCTCGGCCTCGCCGCTGAGCAGGACGGCAGGAACGACGAAGCGGCTTCGATCTGGCGCTCCATGCTCGGCGAGGCGCCGACGGGCGCGCCGTGGGTCGCCTTCGTCCGCCAGGCGCTGGCGCGCGTGTCCGGCGGCCCGGTCGCAACCGTTGAACCGAGCAGTACCGATATCTCCGCGGCCGCCGACATGAGCGCCGATGCGCGCCGCGACATGATCCGCGGCATGGTGGCGCGGCTTGCCGATCGGCTGCACGACAATGGCGCGGACATCGAAGGCTGGCTGCGGCTCGTGCGGGCTTATGTTGTGCTCGGCGATCGCACCAAGGCCAAGGATGCGGCCGCCGAAGCCAAGCGCGCCCTGGGAGAACACCCCGACGACATCAGGCGCATCGACGATCTTGTCAAAGGCCTCGGACTCGAAGGCTAACGTCACATTATGCCGGGACAACAACAGCCATGACGCGGAAGCGGCGACGCCTCGTCTTGATCGGCGGTGCGCTGTGCGTGCTCGCTGTTGCGGTTGGCCTCATGCTCAACGCCTTCCGCGATTCGATCGTGTTCTTCAATTCGCCGAGCGACGTGGCGGAGAAGCACATTCCGGCCGGGACGCGCATTCGCATCGGCGGCCTGGTCAAGCCTGGAAGTCTCGGGCGCGGCGATAATCTGAAAATCCGCTTCGATGTGACCGACGGCAATCGCGACATTACGGTCGCCTATCAGGGCGTGTTGCCTGATTTGTTCCGCGAAGGCCAAGGCGTCGTGGCCGAAGGCGCATTGGACGGCGCCGGTCAGTTCAACGCCGACACGATCCTTGCCAAGCACGACGAGACCTACATGCCGAAAGAGGTCGCCGACGCGCTGAAAAAGTCCGGGCACTGGAAAGACGCTTACGGGCAGCGCGCAGCGATGCCGGTCGGGGGAGGGGGCAAGTGATCGCCGAGCTTGGCCACTATGCGCTGATGCTGGCGCTCGGGCTTGCGCTCATCCAAGCCATCATGCCGATCGTCGGCACGCGCAGCAACGACCCGATGCTGATCAGCATCGCGGCGCCGGCTGCGCTTGCGCAATTCTTCTTCGTCGCATTGGCGTTCGGCGCGCTGGCGACTTGTTACGTCACGTCCGATTTCTCGGTGTACAACGTCTACGAGAATTCGAATTCGGCGATGCCGCTTTTGTATCGCTTCACCAGCGTCTGGGGAAACCACGAAGGCTCCATGATGCTGTGGGTCTCCATCCTGGCGCTGTTCGGTGCGCTGGTGGCGGCATTCGGCAGCAACCTGCCGGCCAAGCTGAAGGCCAATGCGCTTGCCGTGCAGGCCTGGATCGCGGCCGCCTTCGAGCTTTTCATTCTCACCACGTCGAATCCATTTCTCCGTATCGCCGATGCGCCTTTCCAAGGCCGCGATCTCAACCCGATCTTGCAGGATCCCGGCCTCGCGTTTCACCCGCCGCTTCTCTATCTCGGCTATGTCGGCTTCTCGATTGCCTTCTCGTTCGCGATCGCGGCTTTGCTGGAAGGCCGCGTCGATGCGGCCTGGGCGCGTTGGGTGCGGCCCTGGGTGCTCGCCGCCTGGATGTGCCTGACGCTCGGCATCGCCGGCGGTTCCTATTGGGCCTATTACGAGCTGGGCTGGGGCGGCTATTGGTTCTGGGACCCGGTCGAGAACGCCTCGCTGATGCCGTGGCTCGCCGGCACCGCGCTTCTGCATTCCGCCGTAGTGATGGAAAAGCGCGGCGCACTGAAAGTGTGGACGATCCTGCTGGCGATCCTCGCTTTCTCGCTGTCGCTGATCGGCACCTTCCTGGTGCGATCCGGCGTGCTCACCTCGGTGCATGCGTTCGCCACCGATCCGCGGCGCGGCATTTTCATCCTTGCCATTCTCGTCGGCTTCATCGGCGGTGCTCTCGTCCTTTATGCCTGGCGCGCGCCGCTGCTCAAACAAGGCGGCTTGTTTGCGCCGATCTCGCGCGAGGGCGCGCTGGTCCTGAATAACCTATTTTTGAGCTGCGCCTGCGCGACCGTTTTCGTCGGCACGCTCTATCCGCTCGCGCTCGAGGCTTTGACCGCCGAGAAGATCTCGGTCGGCCCGCCATTCTTCAACGCAACATTCGGTCCGCTGTTCGTGCCGCTCTTGTTGATGATGCCGTTCGGGCCGCTGCTCGGCTGGAAGCGCGGCGATCTTCTCGGCGCGGCGCAGCGTCTTCTGGCCGCTGCCTTCGTCGCGGCGGTGGCGATTGCCGCAACCTTCGCCGTGCAGCATGGCGGCCCGGTGCTGGCGCCGTTCGGTGTCGGGCTTGCGTTGTTCGTGATGGCCGGCGCGCTCGTCGACCTCGCGGAGCGCACCATGATCTTGCGGATACCGCTCGGCAGCGCGCTGCGGCGTGCTGTTGGATTGCCGCGTTCGGCCTGGGGCACGGCGTTCGCGCATTTCGGCATCGGGGTGACGCTGCTCGGCATTGTCGTTGTGACTGCCTGGGGCGCGGAACGGATCGCGGCGCTGCGGCCGGGCGACAGCGTCGACATCGCGCACTGTCGTCTTAGCTTCGATGGCGTGTTCAACCGCTCCGGCCCAAATTATCGCGAGGTCGTTGCCCACTTTACAGTGCGCCGCACCAATGGCGAGCTGCTCGGCTCCATGGAGCCGAGCCGCCGCACTTTCCCGGCGCGCAATATGGCGACCACCGAGGCCGCCCTGATGCGCCGCGGCGTCAGCCAAATCTATTTGTCGCTCGGCGATCCGGCCGCCGACGGCACCGTGCCGGTCCGTCTTTATTTCAAGCCGCTGGTGCTTTTGATCTGGCTCGGCGCGGTGATCATGTTCGTCGGCGGCGGCTTATCGTTGTCGGATCGGCGGCTGCGCATCGGCGCTCCGCGGCCGAGCGCAGCCAAGACCCAAGCGCCGGCCCTGCAGGCGGCGGAGTGATCGCCGTGCGTGCGCGCAGCTTGCGAACTGTACTTGGCGCGCTTTTCGGCTTGCTGGTGCTCGGCTCGCTTCCGCTGCGCGCGGTTGAGCCGAAGGAGATGCTGACCGACCCCGCACTCGAGGCGCGTGCACGCAATCTCTCCAAAGAGTTGCGTTGCATGGTCTGTCAAAATCAATCGATCGACGATTCCGAGGCGCCGCTGGCGCATGATCTGCGCGTGCTGGTGCGCGAGCGATTGCAGGCCGGCGACAGCGACACCCAAGTGATCAACTTCCTCGTCGCGCGCTACGGCGAGTTCGTGCTGCTGCGGCCGCAATTCGCTTGGCACACCGCGGCATTATGGGGGCTGCCGCCGGCCGCTTTGCTCGTCGGCATTGTCGCGATTGTCCTGGTGGTGCGCCGCCGCCGCGCGCCTCCGGCTGAGGCGCCGAATCTCAGTGCTGCCGAAGAAGCACGCCTGACCGAACTTCTGCGCGATAGCTGATCGCCTTTCGCCGCTGCTCGCATCCGGTTGCGCCATCGCGAAGTGCTGTTTGCGTCGGCTTTGGCTTGCACAGCCGCTGCGGACATTACCAACTTTTAATCCTGCCGACAGAGCGCCGTAAGGCGGGCTATCTCACATTCATCGACACAAAGCGGGGCCTAGGGGGGCACCTTCCGTCACCAAGGACGGGCAACTGTTTGGAGAGAGGCTAATGAACGGTAATCTTGCACCCCGCCGCGTTTTGTCGGTGCGGCGTATTGGGCTTTTGGCGACCACGATCGCCGGTCTTGGCGCTGCGGCTTTCTTCGTCGCGCCCAGCCTAACGCCGGACAGCGCATTCTTCGCCGGCCCGGCGCATGCGCAGAATCTTTCGCAGGAAGCGCAGAAGCTCGGGCAACGTCCCGTTGGCTTCGCCGACATCGTCGCCAAGGTGAAACCGGCGGTGATCTCGGTGCGCGTGAAGATCGACAAGCCGGCGGGTGTCTCCCTCAACGAGGATGATGCACCGTTCCCGCCCGGCTCCCCGATGGAGCGCTTCTTCCACCGCTTCGGCATGCCGAATGGCGGCGGTGAGGGCAATGGCGGCCATCACATGGTCACCGGTCAGGGCTCCGGCTTCTTCATCACCGCCGACGGCTATGCGGTCACCAACAATCACGTCGTGCAGGACGCCGAGAACGTGCAGGTCACGGCCGACGACGGCAAGACCTATACCGCCAAGGTCATCGGCACCGATTCCCGCACCGACCTTGCTCTCATCAAGGTCGACGGCAAGGACTTCCCGTTCGTGAAGCTGTCGGACAACGCGCCGCGCATCGGCGACTGGGTGCTCGCGGTCGGCAATCCGTTCGGCCTCGGTGGCACCGTCACCGCCGGCATCGTATCGGCGCGCGGCCGCGACATCGGCGCCGGTCCGTATGACGACTTCATCCAGATCGACGCCCCGGTCAACAAAGGCAATTCCGGCGGCCCGAGCTTCGACGTCGAAGGCAACGTGATCGGCGTCAACACGGCGATCTTCTCGCCGTCGGGCGGTTCGGTCGGCATCGCCTTCGACATTCCGGCCGATACGGTGAAGAACGTCGTCGCGCAATTGCGCGACAAGGGCAGCGTTACCCGCGGGTGGATCGGCGTACAGATTCAGCCGGTGACCTCGGAGATCGCCGAGGGCATGGGCCTGAAGAAGGCGTCCGGCGCGCTCGTCTCCGAGCCGCAGCCCAACAGCCCGGCGGCGAAGGCCGGCATCGAGAGCGGTGACGTCATCACCTCGGTCGACGGCAATGTGGTCGGCGATGCCCGCGACCTTGCCCGCCGGATCGGCACCATGGCGCCCGGCACCTCGGTCAAGCTCGGTGTGCTGCATCAGGGTCAGGAAAAGACCGTGACGGTCACGCTCGGCACGCTGCCGAACGAGAAGGCGGCCGCCAACCAGGAAAAGTCCGGCGCCACGCCCGATAACGACATGCCCAAGCTCGGGCTGACGCTCGCGCCGAGCAACAAGATGTCCGGCGCGGAAGGCAACGGCGTCGTCGTCACCGCCGTCGATCCGAGTGGCGTCGCTGCCGACCACGGCTTCCAGGTGGGTGATGTGATCCTGGATGTCGGCGGCAAGTCGGTCGCCAACCCATCGGACGTTCGCAAGCAGCTCGCGGACGCCCGCAAGGAAGGTAAGCGCGCTCTGATGTTCCGCGTGAAGTCGGGCGAGGGCACCCGTTTCGTCGCTCTGCCGCTCGGCAACGCATGAGACGGAGCCGCGCGGGGGATTGGGGCCACCGGCCCGTATCACCCTCATGCGGCTCTAGAGTAATGGGGCGATCCGCCGGCATCCGTCGCCCCCGCTGGCGGGCGTACCCTGGGGACGGACTGCAAGGTCCGTCCCCTCTCAAACACCAACTCTACCCCCGGCTTACGTCGCCCCCGCCGGTGTAGAGTTCGGTCGAGGGGGTGGCGAGCAGGTCTCGCCGCCCCCTCACTCTCTTTTAGGAGGTACCGTGCAACACGATATTATGGGTCGCGAGGCTACCCAGCCCGGTCTTCCCTTGGCTTCCAAACCGCGACCGCCCGCCATGCGCCTGCTCATTATCGAGGACGACCGCGACGCCGCCGATTACCTGGTCAAGGCGTTTCGCGAGGTCGGCCACATCGCCGACCGGGCAACCGACGGCGAGGAGGGCCTGGCGCTCGCACTCGACGGCCAATACGATGTCCTGATCATCGATCGCATGCTGCCGAAGCTCGACGGTCTGTCGGTGATCGGCGCCTTGCGCGGCAAGTCGGTGGACACGCCGGTTCTTATTCTCTCCGCGCTCGGCCAGGTCGATGACCGCGTGAAGGGGTTGCGCTCCGGCGGGGACGACTATCTCGCCAAGCCCTATTCCTTCTCCGAGCTGCTCGCCCGCACCGAAGTGCTGGCGCGCCGGCGCGGCAGCCGCGGCGAGGAGACGATCTACCGAGTCGCCGATCTCGAGCTGAACCGGCTGTCACATCAGGTGAGCCGGGCGGGGCAGGAGTTGCAGCTGCAGCCGCGTGAGTTCCGCTTGCTGGAATATTTGATGCGGCATGCGGGCCAGGTCGTCACCCGCACGATGCTGTTGGAGAATGTCTGGGATTATCACTTCGATCCGCAGACTAATGTCATCGATGTGCACATTTCCAGGCTGCGGTCCAAGATCGACAAAGGCTTCGCCCAGCCCTTGCTGCACACGGTGCGTGGCGCCGGTTACATGATCCGCGACGAGGCGAAGTAGCTCGTCATTGCGAGGAGCGAAGACCGACGAAGCAATCCAGAAGCTTGCACGAAAGACTGGATTGCTTCGCGAAGCTTGTCATCCGGGCGGGCCGGCCACTTCGGGCCGGACCCGTTGGCTCGCAATGACGAAACGCGAGTCCGCTTGGGTCTACTCCGCCGATACCTCTTGCTGCGCAGCCTCAACAACAACGCCGCTGGCGAACAGTGCCGCGATCTTTTCGGGCGGAATGCCCCAGTCGGCGAGCGTGGTCCGCGTGCCTTGTCCCAATTCCCGCGGCGGCGTTGGGCGGCTCGCCGGCGTGCGGCTAAAGCGTGGCGTCGGCGCCGGCTGCATCACGCCGTCGATTTCCACGAACGATTGACGCGCGACATTGTGCGGATGATGCGGCGCTTCGGCCATGGTGAGCACCGGTGCGAAGCAGGCGTCGGTGCCTTCGAGCAGCTTGCACCATTCATCTCTGCTGCGCGTCTTGAATATCTCCTCGAGCTTGCCGCGCAGTTCCGGCCCATCGTCGCCGGTGTAGGGCAGGCCGAGCAGTTCGAACAACTCTTCGCGGAATTTCAGTTCGATCGCCGCGATCGAAATGTAGCGGCCGTCGGCGCATTCGTAAGTGTCGTAGATCGCCGATCCGGAATCGAGCAGATTGGTGCCGCGTTCGAGGCTATGCAGCCCCGCCGCATACAAGCCGTAAAACATAGTCATCAGCGACGCCGCTCCTTCGGTCATCGCCGCGTCCACGACCTGTCCTTTGCCCGACCGCTGCGCTTCAATGAGCGCGCACGCAATCCCGAAGGCGACATAGAGCGCCCCGCCGCCGAAATCCGCGGCGAGGTTCAGCGGTGGCGTCGGCTTGGCGCCCTTGCGTCCGATCGCATGCAGCGCGCCGGCGAGCGCGAGATAGTTGAGGTCGTGGCCGGCGGCGTCCGCGAGCGGCCCGTTTTGTCCCCAGCCGGTCATGCGGCCGTACACCAGACGCGGGTTGCGCTTGAGCGCCACGTCCGGGCCGAGCCCCAGCCGTTCCATCGTGCCGGGGCGGAAACCTTCGATCAGGCCATCGGCCTTTTCGATAAGGTCGCCGGCAAGCGCGATTCCCGCGGCGTTTTTCAGATCGACCGCGATCGACCGCCGCGAGCGGCCCAACAAACCGAAACGCTTCGGCATGGCGATGCCGAGCCCGCTCGGGGTCACCCGGTCCACGCGGATGACGTCGGCGCCGAGATCGGCGAACAGCATCGCCGCCATCGGGCCGGGGCCGATGCCGACAAATTCGACAATGCGGATACCCGCAAGAGGTCCCATAAGCGGTTCTTCAACCTTTCCGGTTGTTCACTGGCACTATGCTATCTAGTCTGGCAAGGGATCGCGCAGAGAGGAGTGCGCGCCGAATTTCTTGTCAACAGGAAAAGCTTGTTTCCTCGCCGTGCCGGAGATCGTGGATGACATCGGGTAACGCAGCACCCTTCTTGGCGGCGCGCGATTTTCTGGTCCGGCATCGCGAAGACTATGCGACCGCCTGTCGCGATTTTCGCTGGCCGCAGCTCGACCGTTTCAATTGGGCCTTGGATTATTTCGATCCGATGGCGCGCGACAATGCGCAGCCGGCGCTGTGGCTGGTCGACGAGGGCGCCGGCGAGACTAAGCTTTCCTTCGCGCAATTGAGCGAACGCTCGAACCGCGTCGCCAATTTCTTGCGCAGGCTCGGCGTGCGCCGCGGCGATCGCATTCTGCTCATGCTCGGCAATGTGGCGCCGCTGTGGGAAACCATGCTGGCGGCGATGAAGCTCGGCGCGGTGATCGTGCCGGCGACGATGCTGCTCGCCCGCAACGATCTCGCCGATCGTTTCGCGCGCGGCCGCGTCCGCCATGTGATTGCCGCAGCCGATGCCGCCGCCAAATTCGAGGATCTGCCGGGCGCCTATACCCGCATTGCCGTCGGCAAGGACGTACCGGGCTGGCTCTCGTACGAAAAGGGCTATGAGGCATCGGCGCAATTCGCGCCGGATGGGGAGACGCGCGCCGACGATCCGTTCCTTCTCTATTTCACGTCCGGTACGACCGCGACGCCGAAGCTCGTTTTGCACAGTCATCAAAGCTATCCGGTCGGGCATCTGTCGACCATGTATTGGATCGGATTGCGGCCGGGCGATGTGCATCTGAACATTTCGTCACCGGGCTGGGCGAAGCATGCCTGGAGCTGTTTCTTTGCTCCGTGGAATGCCGGCGCCACGGTGTTCATCGTCAATCAGCCGCGGTTCAACGCGCGTGGATTGCTCGACACCATCGTGCGCTGCGGCGTGACGACCTTCTGCGCGCCGCCGACGGTGTGGCGCATGCTGATCCAGGAGGATCTCGCCGCCTGGCCGGTGCGCTTGCAGGAACTCATCAGCGCCGGCGAGCCGCTCAATCCGGAAGTGATCGAGCAGGTGAAGGCCGCCTGGCGGCTCACCATTCGCGACGGTTACGGCCAGACCGAAACCACCGCGCTTGCCGGCAACACGCCCGGCCAGAAAATCAAGCCGGGCTCGATGGGCCGGCCGCTGCCGGGCTATCGCGTCGCCTTGCTGGATCCCGACGGTGTTGCGCAGAAAGAGGGCGAGATTTGTCTCGAACTCCCGCCGCGGCCGACCGGGTTGATGCAAGGCTACCAGGGCGGCGACGGCGAAGTCATGCCGATCGGCGGCACAGTCTATCGCACCGGCGACGTCGCTTCGCTCGATGACGATGGCTACCTGACTTATGTCGGCCGCGCCGACGACGTGTTCAAATCCTCCGACTATCGGATCAGCCCGTTCGAGCTCGAAAGCGTGCTGATCGAGCATCCGGCGGTCGCTGAAGCGGCCATCGTGCCGTCGCCCGATCCGATGCGGCTTGCGGTGCCGAAGGCCTTTGTTGCGCTCGCCGGCGGACAGGCGGCCAATCGCGACACGGCGCTTTCGATCTTCCGCTATTGCCGGCAAGCGCTGGCGCCGTTCAAGCGCGTGCGGCGGCTGGAATTCGCCGATCTGCCGAAGACGATTTCTGGCAAGATCCGGCGCGTGGAGCTGCGCCGCGCGGAAGCGGCCAATCGCGATCAAGGCAAGCGCGCGGTGCTTGAATTCTGGGAGGAGGATTTCTCCGAGAACGAGCTGCGGCCGCAGCACGAGCGGGTGTGAGCGGTGGCGGCGCTCGGAAAATTGCTGCGCACGACGGCGTTCCAGCTGACGCTCGTTTATCTTTTCATCTTCGTTGTGTTTGCGGCTTCGCTGCTCGGCTATTTCGCACTGAATACGCGGAGACTGATCAACGAGCAGATCACCCGCACCGTCACCGGTGAAATCAACCGGCTACGCGACCAATACACGCAAGCCGGCATCCGCGGCCTGGTGCTGTTCATCGATCTGCGTTCGCGGCGGCCGGGATCGAGCCTCTATCTCGTCACCACGCCGAGCGGGGAGGGGCTTGCGGGCAATGTCGGTTCGCTCGAGCCGGGCGTGCTCGACCATCCCGGCTGGATGGAAACGTCCTATCGCCGCATCGAAGCCACCGACGACGTCGATCACCGCGCGCTGGTGCAGGTGGTGGAATTGCCCGGCGGCTTCCGCCTGCTGGTCGGGCGCGATCTGGAAGAGCGCGAGCGCATTTACGGCATCATCGCCAATGCCGGCCGCTGGTCGTTTGCGCTGGTCGTCGTGCTCGGGCTAGCCGGCGGATTCTTCGTCAGCAGCCGCGTGCTCAAGCGCATCGACGCGATGACCGGCACGGCCAACACCATCATGGCCGGCGATCTTTCCGGGCGGCTGCCGATCGCCGGCACCGGCGACGAGCTCGATCGGCTCGCGGAAAAAGTCAACGCCATGCTCGAGCGCATCGAGGCGCTGATGCGCGGGCTCAAAGAAGTCTCCGACAATATCGCCCACGATCTGAAAACACCGCTCACCCGCATGCGAAATCGCTGCGAGCAGGCGCTGCGCACCGCCAAGAGCGAAGCCGACTACCGCGCCGCGCTCGAATCCACCATCGCCGAGTCCGACGAACTGATTCGTACCTTCGACGCGCTATTGATGATCGCGCGCGCCGAATCCGGACAGGCGCGCGACAATATGATCGAATTCGACGCCGCCCAGATCGCGCGCGACGTTTGCGAGCTCTACGAACCGTTGGCGGAAGAAAAGGGCCTTTCGATCAAAGTGCAGGCGCCGCTCACGGCGCCGGTGCGCGGCAATCGCGAGCTGGTGAGCCAGGCGCTGGCGAATTTGGTCGACAACGCCATCAAGTATGCCGGGCCGGAGGCGAGCAAGGTCAATGGCGCGGCCGCCGAGATTGTGCTGGGCGCTGACGCCCAGGGCGATCGCATTTCGCTGTCGGTCGCCGATCATGGGCCCGGCATACCGGACGCCGAGCGCGGCCGCGTGGTCGAGCGTTTCGTGCGGCTCGAGCAAAGCCGCTCGCTACCAGGCTCGGGCCTGGGGCTCAGTCTCGCTTCGGCGGTGGCGCGTCTGCACGGCGGCGAGCTGAAATTGGAAGATAACCACCCGGGGCTGCGGACCATACTTGCTCTGCCACGCGCCGGCCCGGCGAGTGCGTGATGCGCCGGCCTGCATCCGGCAAACGCAAGAAGCGCAGCGTCGAGCAAGCCTCCCTGGCCGGGCGCATGGCTGGCGCACTGCCGCGCGCTTCGCGGCAGGGCCGCGCGCAGGTCGCCGAATGGCTATCGGGCATCGGGCGCACGGCATCGGGCAAGGCGCTTGCGCCTCTCGTCGCCAGGCATCCGGCGTTGGCCAAAGCGCTGGGCGGCATCGCCGATTCCGCGCCCTATCTCTGGGAACTCGCCAGCGCCGATCCGGCACGCTTGCGGCGGCTTCTGACAAATGATCCCGAAGCCGAATGGGGTGCGCTGCTTGCCGGTATGCGCAAGACCGCCGCGGCGGCTAAAGGCTCGGCCGCGCTTATGCGCGTACTCCGCCGCGCCAAAGCCGAGGCGGCGCTGCTGATCGCGCTTGCGGATATCGGCGGGGTCTGGCCGGTCGCGCGCGTAACCGCAGCGCTCACCGAAGTCGCCGACAACGCGCTCACCGCTTCCGTCCGCCATCTTCTCGGCGAAGCCGCCAAACTCGGCAAGCTAACGCTAACCGACTCCGATGATCCCGCCGCAGGCTCGGGCTACGTCGTGCTCGCCATGGGAAAGATGGGCGGCTACGAGCTGAATTTTTCCAGCGACATCGATCTCATCGTGTTCTTCGATCCGGCGGCCGGCGCGCTCGCGCCCGATGTGGCGCCCGCGCCGCTTTTCGTGCGCATGACGCGCGATCTGGTGAAGCTGTTGCAGGAGCGCACGGCCGACGGTTACGTCTTTCGCGTCGATCTGCGGCTGCGTCCCGATCCGGCCTCGACGCAGATCGCGATCGCGACCGAAGCCGCGCTCGATTACTACGAAAGCCGCGGACAGAATTGGGAGCGCGCCGCGCTGATCAAGGCGCGGCCGTGCGCCGGCGATCTTGCCGCCGGCGAGCGTTTCCTGCGTGAGCTTTCGCCCTTCATCTGGCGCAAATATCTCGACTACGCGGCAGTCGCCGACGTGCACGCAATGAAGCAGCAGATCCACGCCTATCGCGGCCATGGCGAGATCGCAGTCGAGGGCCACAATATCAAGCTCGGCCGCGGCGGGATCCGCGAGATCGAGTTCTTCGTCCAGACCCAGCAGCTCATCGCCGGCGGGCGCCATGCCGATCTGCGCGGCCGCCGCACCGTCGCCATGCTGGCCGCGCTTGCCGCCGGCGGCTGGATCGACGCTGCTGTACGAGACGATCTGACTGCAGCTTACGATTTCCTGCGCCGTGTCGAGCATCGCCTGCAGATGATGGCGGACGAACAGACCCACACCTTGCCGGCGGAGCGCGAGGCGCTGGAAGTGTTCGCGCGCTTCCTCGGTTTCAAGAACCGCGACGAGTTTGCCGGCATTCTGCTTTCGCATCTGCGCGCGGTCGAAAAGCACTATGTCAAGCTTTTCGAAAGCGCGCCGAGCCTGTTGGCGCAGCAGCAAAACTTGTCGTTCGCGTTTGTGGACGGAGAGGCCGGGCGCGAAACGCTCGACCGGCTGGCGGAACTCGGCTTCCGCCAGCCGCGCGAGGTCGCCGCCGCCGTGCAGCGCTGGCGGGAGGGCGCCTATCGCGCGCTGCGCAGCGAGCAGGTGCGGGCGATCGTCGTCGAACTCGTTCCGATCATCGTCGACCAGTTCGCGCGGTCGGAAAATCCGGACGCCGCCTTTGCGTCATTCGACCGGTTTCTCGCCGGTCTGCGCCCGGGCAGCCGCTTGCTGCCGCTGCTGCGGCAAAATCCGGAGCTCATTCGCTTTGTCGCGCTGATCCTCGGCGTGGCGCCGCGGCTGGCCGATATCCTGGCGCAGCATCCGCACGTCATCGATCCGTTGATCGATCCGACCTTCTTCGGCGCGCTCCCTGACGCCGCGCGCCTGGAAGCCGAGCTCGCGCACGCGCTTGACGCCTCGCGCGGCTATGAAGACATGCTGGACGCCATCCGCCTGTTCGGCCAGGAGCACATGTTCTTGATCGGCGCGCGCATCCTGTCCGGCTCGCTCTCGGCCGAGCAGGCCGGCGACGTGTTCGCCGACCTCGCCGACGTTCTGATCCGCGCCTTGCATGCCCGCGTCGAAGCTGATTTTGCTGGTGTCCATGGCCGCATCCGCGGCCAACAGACCGCGATCCTCGCGCTCGGCCGGCTCGGCGCGCGCGAGATGACGGCGAGTTCCGATCTCGACCTCATCGTTGTTTACGACTTCAACGCCGAGCATCCGAACTCGGACGGCAAGCGTCCGCTCTACGGCGCCCAGTATTTCGCGCGGCTGACGCAGCGGCTGATCAGCGCGCTCACGGCGCGGACCAATTATGGCGTGCTGTATGAAGTCGACATGCGGCTGCGCCCGTCGGGCCGCTCCGGACCGCTCGCCACCCACATCGACGGCTTTGTCGACTATCAGCAGCGCGAAGCCTGGACCTGGGAACACATGGCGCTGACGCGCGCGCGCGTCGTCTCTGCGCCCGCCGCGTTCAAGGCGCGGATCGAAGCGGCGATTGCCGAGGTGCTGCGGCGCCCGCGCGATGCGCACGCGGTCGCCGGCGATGTCGTGGAGATGCGTACCGCGATCGCGACCGAAAAAGGCGATGCCGACCCGTGGGATTTCAAGTATGCCGCCGGTGGTCTGATCGACATCGAATTCGTCGCGCAATATCTGCAGCTCGTGCACGCCGAAACCCAGCCGGAGATTCTGGACACGTCGACGGCGCGGGCGCTGGAGAAGGCTGCGCGCGCCGGCATCCTGAAAGCGGAGGACGCCGATATATTGCGGCCGGCGGTGGCGCTCTTTCATAACCTCATTCAAATCCTGCGGCTCTGCTTGCCGACCGCATTCGATGCGAAGACGGCGAACGCGGGCGTACTCGCTTTGCTGGCGCGCGCCGCCGACTTGCCGGATTTTCCGGCGCTGCAAGCGCACGTCGTCGAGACCGAGCGCCAAGTGCGCGCATGCTTTCGGCGGATTTTGGAGAACACCTGACTATTTCGGTTTCGGCCGCGGCGCTTCGACCGGCCCGCCGGCTTTGCGCCAGGCGCCGAAGCCACCGGCGATATGAGCAACCGGCCGCAGCCCCATGCGTTGCGAGGTTTGCGCGGCGAGCGCCGAACGCCAGCCGCCGCCACAAAAGAATACGAAGCTTTTGTCTTCCGCAAACGCCGGCTTGTGATACGGGCTTTCCGGGTCGATCCAGAATTCGAGCATGCCGCGCGGACAGTGAAAGGCGCCGGGGATGCGTCCTTCGCGCTCCAGTTCGCGGATGTCGCGCAAATCGACGAAGGTCACGTCGTCGCGGCCGTGCTGCGCAATCGCCTCTGCGACCTGCAAGGTCTCGATCTCGCGCTCGGCGGCGTCGACCAGCGCGCGAAACCCCGTGCTGATTTTCTGCGGCATCGATCGGCCCACGTCGTCTCTGGCCCGCAATCCGCGGCGGCGGGATCATGCGTAACACGGCGGCAAGCACGTGTGCCAAAGCCGTGCGGCCGTCAAGCCACGGCGATGGCGGCAAACGAGGTCGGCGGCATGACGCTGCCGCCACCCGAAGCTCGCCACCGGGCCGGGCGCTCGGGGTCGGAGCCTTCGTGATTATTGTCTTGGTCGGTGTCGGGCGGCTGGATCGCCGGCGAGTGCAGCGGCAAGCGCACCACAACCGTCGTTCCGCTGCCCAGCACCGAGCGGATGCGCATGGCGCCGCCGTGCATCTCGACCAGCGACTTGGCGATGGCAAGGCCGAGGCCGGATCCCTGATACCGTTTGGTGAGCTGGCTCTCCACTTGCTCGAAAGGCCGGCCGAGCTTGTGGAGAGCATCCTTCGGAATGCCGATGCCGTCGTCCCGGATCGCAATGGTGACCATGCCGCGGCGGATGCGGCCTTGGACGCTGACGGCGCCACCGTCCGGGGTGAATTTTACCGCGTTCGACAACAGATTGAGCGCGATTTGTTTGATGGCGCGTCGGTCGGCATGGAGCACGATGCCGGGGGCGACATCGGAATTGAGCGCGAGCCGCTTTTCGCTGGCGCGGCCGTCGACGACCCGCAGGCTATCGGCGAGAATCTCGTCGAGCTCGACCGTCTCGGGATTGAAGTGGACGCTGCCGGCTTCGATCTTCGACATGTCGAGGATGTCGTTGATGACGTCGAGCAGATATTGGCCGCTGGCGCGGATGTCGCGGGAATACTCGGTGTATTTGGGCGCGCCGAGCGGGCCGAACATCGCCGATTCCATGATTTCCGAGAAGCCGATAATGGCATTGAGCGGCGTGCGCAGCTCGTGGCTCATGTTGGCGAGGAATTTCGACTTCGCCTGGTTGGCTTCCTCGGCGCGGGTTTTTTCCTCGGCATATTTTTCGGCGAGATCGGCGAGTTCGTCGGTCTGCCGCTCGAGCGCCTGTTGCGAATGGCGCAGGTCGTTGATGGTGGCGATGCGCCGCTTTTCGCCTTCGATCAGCTTCTGCTCGTGTTGTTTGATCTTGGTGATGTCGGTGCCGACCGAAACGTACCCGCCGTCCTTGGTGCGCCGTTCGCTGATATGCATCCAGCGGCCGTCGGTGAGTTGCGCCTCGAAAGTCCGCGCGCCTTGCGGTTGGCCGTCCTCATTGACGTTGGTGGTGCGCACGATCGGCCTTGTGCCCGCCGCTACCACCGCTTCGTAAGGCGTGCCGGCATCGACGGCGGAATCGGGCAAGCGGTGAAGCTCCTGGAAGATCGAGTTGCACAGCACCAGCCGATTGTCGGCGTCCCAAAGGACGAAGGCTTCCGGAATCGTTTCGATGGCGTCGCGCAGCCGCAGGTCGGCCGCGGTCGTTCGCTCCACCAGATGCTTCTGCTCGGAGACGTCGACCGCAATGCCGATCAGGTGCGGCCCGGTTTCGCCTTCCTGACGCGCCAATTCGCAGCGCACCCGCAGCCAGAGCCAGTGACCGTCGGCATGCCGCATCCGAAACGCGTGATCGATCGATTGCACTTCGGAGTCGGCAAGCTGCCGGGCGAGTTCATAAAGATCGATGTCGTCCGGATGCACGAGCGCATTGAGTTCGCCGAAGCTCAGGAGATCGTTGCGCGCGGGCAGGCCGAGCAGGTCGAACATGGAGCGCGACCAGAACACCCGGCCGCGCGCCAGGTCCCAGTCCCACAAGCCGCAGCGCCCGCGGTTGAGCGCGGTATCGATGCGGCCGCGCACGGTGTCGTGGATGAGATCGGCTTCGCGCGCGCGCGTCGCCTGCCAGTGAAATGCAAAGCCGAGGATAAGCACGACGAAGCCGGTCGTGGCCGAGAGCGTGATGGTCAGCGCGGTGCTGGCGCGCCAGTTGGCGAGCGCGTCGCTTGCCGTCTGCACGACCGCGACCGCGCCGAGCGGATTGCGCAGGCCGCGGACGGTGGCCAAGGCGGTGACGCCGTCGGGCAGCGTGATCTCGAGCGTTCCGGCCGCGGCGCCGAATGTGGTCAGAGGCTGGGCCGGGCCGAGCAGGTCGAGAATGGGCCGGCCGAGCTTTTGCGGATCGTTTGGATAGCTCGCGATGATGGCGCCGTCGGCGTCGGCCACCAGCACCATGCGGTCGGCCGTTGCCGCCCAGGCGGGTATGATGCGCTCCAGCGCCGCGGAATTGCGGTTGGGATTTCCGCGCAGGTCGTGGCCGGTATATTCGAGCGCGAACGTTATCTGATCGGCCAGGGCCTCGATCGCCTGCCGCGCGTCGCGCACGACTTGCCGGCGTTGCTCGATCACCTGAACCACCGCGCCGACGCAGATCGTCAACAGAAAGGCGATGATGAGTGCCGGCACGGCGCGCCGTAGAAGCGGCTCTGCGCTAAGAAGGCGGCGGTAGGCCGGCTTGGCGATCGACTTCGCCAGACCCTGGATGGAATCCGAACGTAAAGACGCACTCGCCGTCTCGGCGCGCGCCATGCCTGCCTCCGCTTGGACTTGTTCCCCGTACCCGTGATCGTAAGGAGTTGCCGCATCTCCTTGCGAATCATGGACATAAGAATTGATGCGAATCGATTTGTCGAGAGTCCCGAGTCAATATTTGTTTAACTTTTATCCAACGGCCTTTTTTGCTGCGCATGCGAGAGCGAGCGGAAAGCGCGAGTCAAATCAAAGAAATGGCGAGGCGCTGCGAGGCTGCGACGCGATCCTCGGAAAACTACGAACCGGCCGCGTCAGTGCGAACTTCGGAATCGAGACGCTAGTGCAGCGCCTGATAGCCGGCCTGAATGCCGGCGACGACCAGCTCGATCGCGATCAGAGCGACGATGATGATTTCCAGCCGCAGCGACCGCCGCGTGTCGATAATGTCAGTAAGCACTTCAGCGGTATCGGCGATCACCGCAAGCTTGCGCGTCAAGGTTTCGGTCCGCTCCCGGAGCTCGTACTCGTCCTCGAGGCGTGCGTAGAGCCGGTCGAGGTCGGGGCGATCCCAGACCGCATCGGGCTTTTCGATTACCGCCACGCGGCCGGAGACGCGATGCTGCACGATCAGCGCATTGCCGATGATCTTCAGAATGGCGCTGCGCCCAGCGACCACGCGGCCGTGATCGGCGAGCTGCCGCGCGAACGGCTCGACCAGATCGAACACGCTCGCCACTTCGCGTTCGTCACGCGCCAGCACGACGCTTTTCGATAGCGCGTCGGCGATGACGATCAGGTGCTCGGGCGTCATCGTTTTCAGAGTGATCGGGCCGCCTGGAAGAATCTGATCGTCCTTGTCGGGCACGATCTCGATCAGCGCCGATTCCTCCTCGGACGGCGCGACCGGCCGCACCAGCCGCAGCCGCAGGCTGCGCAGGATCTGATCCTCTTCGGCGGCGGTCAGGCCCATGAGCACGGCAACCCCATACCGGAACAAGGTCACGAAGCCGCCGTTGCCGTATTTGAAGGTGAGAGGGGCGGTCGAGACGACACCGTCATGCTCGAGATTGGACGTGTCGATGCGGTCGCTCAGGAGGAACGCGCGGATCCTCTTGCGCGGCTTAGCGGTGGTGCTGGCGGGGACGCTGCTGGCAAGGGTGGTGTCGGTCATAAGGGCATACTCTGCCGAGCGCGACGCAATACATCAAATGTGGCCCCGCAAACTCGAAATTCAATTGAATTGAAATGGACAGGCCGCCGTAAGCCTTTGTCCGTGATCTTTGGCATGGGGCGGAAGATGGAAAACCTCGAGCGCTAGGTTCTTCCACTCCATACCGGTGGCCGTCCCAGCAGCAGGGGGCCAAAGAACACGGCAAAGCCGCCAAAGGCGAGGATCCAGGCCGCTGCGGCGATGTGAAGAAGCCCGCGCGACGGCTCGAATGCCGCGATGATGCGGGCCAGCGCGGCGATGAAGGCGCAGAGATAAATCAACTGCGTCGGCAGCGATGCGACGAGCTCCTGGCCGGTATGGCCAAGGCTCGCGCGGGTCATGACGGCAAGCGTCATCAGAGCGATCGCTCCCGCCATCCAGGCGTGTAAGCCGGCGCTGGTCGGGAAGATCGCGGGCCAAAGAACAGCCGCGCCCATCAGAAGGAAACCGAACGGGACGAAGGCGTAGGCGGCATGCAGCACCAGCACCAGACGATCGGCGAGCGTTCGGTCGCCCGCCCAGCGCACGTGCCGAACGGTCTGCAACAATCCGGCGACGATCAACAGGACGCCGGAGACGCTAAATTGGGGGAGCCCGATCCAAAAAATAAGCGCAAGCGCGCTCGCGCCAATCGTTGCTCCATCGAAGCGGGAGAATGGTCGCGGCAGTCGTCCGGGATTGTTTCGCACCAGCCAGTTGCGCGTGAAGCTCGGCACGATCCGTCCGCCGACCAGCATGATCAGTCCGATCAATGCCGCAATGCCGATGCGGATGCCGTAATTGGCGCTGCCGTTGCGAATGACTTCCGCGTGAAAAACGACATTGCCGGCGATCAGCACTCCGAGCACGACGAGGACGCGTAAATTGCGCCAATTGCGGCCGGCGACGATTTCACCGAATGCGACGGCTGCGAAAACCAGAAGAAAGGAAACATCGACCACCGCCGCGAGCAGAACGCCGCAGATCGCGGAGCCGGCAATGGCGATCCTTCCAAGCAGCCAGAGCGCGAACAGCGCAGCCAGCGGATAGCCGTTGACCGGAAGCCGCCCGGTCCAGTTGGGGATAGCCGTCAGAAGAAAGCCCGCGACCGCTGCTGCGACATAGCCATAGATCATCTCATGGATGTGCCAGTCGAGCGGTCCGAATGCGGTCGGCAGTGTCAGATGGCCGAAATATTGCGGCAGCCACAACGCGATCGCAAGCGCGGCCCACACCGCCGCGCCGAGAAAAAACGGACGGAAGCCGTAGGAAAACAAAGCGGGGCCGGCATAGTCGAGCCGGCGCCGCAGTGCTGCGGGGGCATTCATGGTCACTGCTAGTGCCCCATGCCCGTCATGACCTGACCGTTGAAGATTTCCGGGTTCGGCGCGCCTTCAACATGCAGCACGCCGAGCAGGCCGCGCTCGGCGCGAGCGAGTGCGTGATCGACCAAGGTGTAGTTGCCCGGCACCTTGGTCTTGAACTCGGTGATCACCGCGCCGCCCGGCGCAACGCTGACGGTCTGGATGCCCTCGATCGGTTGCGACAGCACCCCGCCAAGCGCATAGACCTTGTCGAAGATCTCGCCGATCACATGAAAGGAGGACGTGAAGTTGGGGCCGCCGACGCCGAAGAAGATGCGCACATTGTCGCCGACCTTGGCCTGCAGCGGATGCAGTTTGGACAATGCGCCGACCGAGCCGTTGAAGACGAAATATTCCGGGTGCTCGCTGAGAAGCTTTTCGACGCTGAACTCGGCGCTGCCGTGCTGCCCGTAGGGCACATCGGTGTAAATCTCGCCTTGCATGACATAGAACTCATGATCGGCCGGCGGCAGACCGTCCTCCGGTTCGACCAGAATCAGTCCATACATCCCGTTGGCGATGTGCTCGGCCACCATCGGCGTCGCGCAGTGATACACATAGAGCCCGGGCACCAGCGCCTTCCAGGTCATCGATTTTTCTTTCCCCGGATCGACTTGCAGCGCGGCGGCGCCGCCGCCCGGCCCGGTCGCGGCGTGGAAGTCGACCGAGTGAATCATCGCGCTGTCGGCCGAGTTTTTCAGATGAATGTCGATGGTGTCGCCGACCCGCACGCGGATGAAAGGTCCGGGTACCTTGCCGTTGAACGTCCAGTAGCCAAAGGTCGTGCCCTCGGCTAGCCGCCCTTCGACTTCGACGCTGACGAGATCGACCCGCACCGTCTGCGGCTCGCGCTTGCCGACCGGCGGCGGCAGGTCGGTCGGTTCGCGCGAGATGTCGGCCTCGACCAGCGTCTGCGGTGTCGGCCGTGTGGTGACGATGAATTGCCCTTGCATGCCGGCGAGCTGGTGGCCCGGGACGCTGCAGAAATAGATGAAGTCGCCAGCCTTGCTCGGACGGAACGCGATGGTGGTGCTGGCGCCCTTGCCGGTGACGCGCGGCGACTTGGCGTTCTGATCCGGAAACACGATGTCGTGCTCGGCGCCCTCGCCATTGATGAGCGTGAGCTGGACGACTTGCCCTTCGGACGCGGTCAGGATCGGATTGGCCTTTCCGTCGATCGCGCCGCCGACCCCGATATAGACCATGCGGCCCTCGGCGATGCCCGAGCGCAAGGTGTAGTTGGCGTCCGGCACATACGTGACGCCGGCATTGGGTGCTGCCTGCGGCGCTTGATTTGCTTGCGGCGGCGCTTGATTGGCTGCCGGTGACGCGGGCGCGTTGCCCGGCGCCGCAGCAGCGGCTTGAGCGCCGCCGCCTGCGCCCGCGAAGAAAGCAATAACGTCGGCGCGGTCCTGCTCGGTCTTGAGTCCCGGGAAGGGCATCTTGTTGCCAGGCACGACCTTCTGCGGATCGGCGAGATAAGCATCGAGCGATTTCGCATCCCAGACGACGTTCGCCTGCTTCATCGCCGGTGAGTAATTGTAGTTCGCGTCGGCGCCCGCCTTCCGGCCGATGACGGCGGCGAGCGAAGGACCAAGGAGCGTCTTGCCCGGTTCCATGGAATGGCAGGCTTGGCATTTTCTGAACACGAGCCGGCCTGCGACGGGATCGCCGCCAACCGGCGGCGCCGCGGCAGCGCTGCTTGGAGTTGACGCCTGCGGCTCCGCGGCCGCCATCTTGTGCATCGCAGTGTGTTCATCGCTGGAGGACGGCTGCGCTGCTTTTGGGGGAGCAGCGGGGGCGGGATTTGCGGAGGCCGTAGTGTTGGCAGCAGGCGCTGCCGCGGCCATCTGGTGCTGGTGCTGCGGCGGCGGTGCTGCCGCTGTCTCTGGGGCGGGCGATGGATTGACTGAGTGGACGGCCGCGGCCGGTGCCGTCGACGACGACTGATGCGAGGCGAGGAAAAAGCCGCCACCGATCAGCAATAGGGCAATGACGACGATATACCAGTCACGCAGCTTGACGCGTGCAGTTTCCCACATGATCGGCTCCCCGGCATTTTCCAATCGCGCATAACCTTGCGCCTGCCGTGACGCTCGGAATAAGCGCGACCTTTGTCGCACGCACTAAAATATGTCGTATCCCGACAGATCGTTTGACTTAGATCAAGACGGTGTCGGCATGACGAATGGCGCGCGGCCGGGCATTCGCCGCGAACGCGAAGCCGACCGGAGCGTGCGGTGGGCTTTGGCCCGCGCTCAGCTATCGGCGAGCGTGCGCGCGACGATATCTTGAACGTCGCGTGACAGAGACGCTGCCGCCGATACGCGGCGCAGCGCCGCCTCTGCGTGCGCGCGGCGCTTGGCTTCGAGCGCCCGCCAGGAGCGGAACGCGCCCATCAGCCGGGCGGCGACTTGCGGATTCTTCGGATCGAGTTCGAGCACGACATTGGCGATGAAATTGTAGCCGGCGCCGTCGAGCCGATTGAATTGCGTATGGTTGACCTGCGCGAACGACCCGATCAGCGAGCGCACCCGGTTCGGGTTGGCCATCGAGAAGGACGGATGCCCGGTGAGCGCCACTACGCGATCGAGCGTCGCCGGCTCGGGAATGGCCGCCTGCAGGGCGAGCCATTTGTCGATGATCAGCGGATCGTCGGCATAGCGCGCATAGAAGTCGTCGAGCGCGTGCGCACGCTCCGGCCGGTCGTGCAGCGCCAGAATGTCGAGCGCAGCCATGCGGTCGGTCATGTTGTCGGCGCCTTGATATTGAGCGAGCGCGAGCTTGATGGCGTGCTCTTCGCCGGTCGCCGCCAGAAGCCCGAGGCAAACATTCTTCAGCGCGCGCCGTCCGGCGCTCTCCGCATCCGGGCGGTAGGGGCCGGGAGTCACCATGTGCCGGTAGGTGGTCGCGAGCGTTGCCCCGAGCGCGCCGCCGATGGCTGCGCGCAAGTGCTTCCGCGCGGCAAAGATTGCGTCGGGATCGACATCGTGTCCGATTTCGCGCGCGATGTCGGGCTCGCTCGGCGGCGTGAGCGTGAGCGCGACGAAGGCCGGCTCGAGCGCAGTATCGGCCAGGATCGCGCCGAGCGCCGCGATGAGCCCATCGTCGGCGCGCACCGCGCCGCCCGTCCGCAGCGCCGCGACGCTCGTCGTCAGCAGCGACATCGCCAGCGTCTGCACGGCCTGCCAGCGGTTGAACGGATCGCGATCATGCGCCGCGAGGAAACGCAGATCGTCCCTCTTGATCGGCAGCGTCAGCTTGATCGGGGCCGAGAAGCCGCGATTGACCGAGGGGATCGGCGGCTCGGCAATGCCGGTGAAGACGAAGCTTTGGCTCGGCGCCGTCAGCTCCAGCACGGCGCGCTTGAGCGGACCGCTGTCGAGGGTGAGCGGTAGGTCGTTGCCGTGCTTGCCGACAAGCCCGAGCGCGAGCGGGATGACCATCGGCTTCTTGTCGGGCTGTCCCGGCGTCGGCGGGACAGTTTGTTTGATATCGAGCCGGTAGGTCTTGGCGCGCGCGTCATAGTGCGGCGCCACCACGACTTCGGGCGTTCCGGCCTGGGTGTACCAGAGCATGAACTGAGAGAAGTCGCGGCCAGACACGTCGGCGAAGCATTGCACGAATTGCTCGACGGTCGCGGCTTCGCCGTCATGCCGCTCGAAATAGAGGTCCATGCCCTTGCGAAACAATTCGGGGCCGAGCAGTGTCTTGATCATGCGCACGACCTCGCCGCCCTTGTCGTAGACGGTGGTCGTGTAGAAGTTGTTGATCTCGTGATAGAGCTCGGGCCGCACCGGGTGTGCGAGCGGGCCTGCATCCTCGACGAATTGGTGCGAACGCAGCGCGCGCACGTCGCCGATGCGCTCAACCGCGCGCGAGCGCATATCGGCGGAAAATTCCTCGTCGCGAAAGACCGTCAGCCCTTCCTTCAGGCAGAGCTGAAACCAGTCGCGGCAGGTGATGCGATCGCCGGTCCAGTTGTGGAAGTATTCGTGCGCGATCACCGCTTCGATATGGGCATAGTCGGTATCGGTCGCGGTCGCCGGCGAAGCCAGCACGTATTTGTCGTTGAAGATATTGAGGCCCTTGTTCTCCATCGCGCCCATGTTGAAGGCGGAGACGGCGACGATCATGAAAATATCGAGATCGTATTCGCGCCCGAACGCCTCTTCATCCCAGCGCATGGCGCGCTTGAGACTGTCCATGGCGTAATGGCAGCGATCCTCCTTGCCCGGCTCCACATAGATGTGCAGCGTGACGTCGCGCCCAGACATTGTGCGAAAGCTGTCGGCGACGCAGGCAAGCGCGCCGCCGACCAGCGCGAACAGGTAGCAAGGCTTTTTGAACGGATCGTGCCAGACGGCGAAATGCCGGTTGGTGCCGGGCACGTCGCCCTTGGCGATCAGATTGCCGTTGGAGAGAAGGATCGGCGCTTCGCTTTTGTCGGCTTCGATGCGCGTGGTGTAGACGGCCATCACGTCGGGCCGGTCGAGGAAATAGGTAATGCGGCGGAAACCTTCCGCCTCGCACTGTGTGCAGTAGGTGGCGCCGGCGCGGTAAAGTCCCATGAGCTGGGTGTTGGCCGCCGGATCGATCACGGTCTCGATCTCGAGCGTGAAGGGCTGGTTGGGGGGCTGCGCGATGGTGAGCTTGTCCGGCGTCGCCAGGAAGGCCTCGCCCGGCAGCGGCTTGCCGTCGAGCGCAAGCGAGCGGAGCTTGAGTTCCTCGCCGTCGAGCACGAGCGGCGCCGGCGTTGCACCGCCGTTCGGCTTGACGCGAAGCTTGGAGCGGACCGTGGTCGCGGTCGGGTCGAGCGAAACATCGAGCTCGACGGTCTCGATCAACCAGTCCGGCCGGCGATAGTCTCTGAGGCGGATGGGGCGGGGTTCTTCGGTGCGCATGATCGGCTTGATGTAAAAGCTTTACGGCCCAATTGAAAGTATGGGATCGGTGGTCCCGGTTTAGGCTTTAGGCATCCTTCATGCCAACGATGCGCGCCATGGTTCTGGACCGGCCGAAAACGCCGCTCGTATTGCGCGAGCGGCCGGTTCCGCAGCCGGCTGCCGGCCAAGTCCTTATCGCGGTTGAGGCTTGTGGTGTTTGCCGCACCGATCTGCATGTGGTGGATGGCGAGTTGCCCCATCCGAAACTGCCGATCGTGCCGGGGCATGAAATTGTCGGCCGCGTGGCCGCACTAGGGCCGGACGTGCGGAATTTCGCGCTTGGCACGCGCGTCGGTGTGCCGTGGCTTGGCGAGGCGTGCGGGGTTTGTCCGTACTGCCGGTCCGGCCGCGAGAATCTGTGCGACGCGCCAGTCTTCACCGGCTACACCCGCGATGGCGGCTATGCGACGCACACGCTGGCGAATGCGCGCTTCTCATTCGTGCTGCCCGAAAACCTCGATGCGGCAGAAACCGCGCCGCTGCTCTGCGCCGGCCTGATCGGCTGGCGCAGCTATCGCATGGCGGGGCAGGGCGAAGCGCTCGGGCTCTATGGCTTCGGTGCCGCTGCCCACATTCTGGCTCAAGTCGCGATCTGGCAGGGGCGGCGGGTCTTTGCCTTCACGCGTTCGGGCGACAGGGCGTCGCAAGACTTCGCGCGTTCGCTCGGTGCCGTATGGGCCGGCGGTTCCGACGAGATGCCGCCCGAAAAACTCGACGCCGCCATCATCTTCGCGCCGGTCGGCGGGCTCGTGCCGGCGGCTCTGGCGGCTGTAAAGAAAGGCGGCCGCGTGGTGTGCGGCGGCATTCACATGTCGGATATCCCGAGCTTTCCCTATCGGTTGCTGTGGGAGGAACGCCAGCTTGTCTCGGTGGCGAATTTGACCCGCCGCGATGCGTACGAATTCCTGGCCACAGCGCCGCGCGCCGGCATCAAGATGCAGGTGACGCGCTATCCGCTCGATGAGGCAAACGCCGCGCTCGACGACCTCCGCCAAGGCCGCTTCGAAGGCGCCGCCGTGCTTGTTCCCTAGGAATTGCTCTCCGCCCATTCCCGCGAAAGCGGGAATCCAGGGGGTGGCTCTATTCTCGTCATTGCGAGCCAACGGGTCCGGCCCGAAGTGGCCAGCCCGATGACAAGCTCCGCGAGGCAATCCAAAACCTTATCGCGCGCCGGATTGCTTCGTCGCTTCGCTCCTCGCAATGACGATGAGCGCCTGCTTTGGGTCCGCGCTTTCGGGGACGAGCGAAAGCGCGATACCTCGAGCGCTTAGCCACTCGGCTTCGGCTCGGCGTGGCCAATGACCCGGGCGATGGCCGGAAAGCGCCGGCGCAATCCGCGCTCGAGGCCGTCGACCAGGTCGTGCACCGCACGCACTGACAAGGCCGGATCGACCCGGCAGTGAAAGTTCACGAACTCGCCGTCGGCAGTTTCGCGCACGCGCACATCGTGCACCTCGCCGAGGTCGGCGGTTCCGGCCGCGAGCGCCGCGAGCGCTTCGCGAATTTCGATCACGCGTGCCGCATCGGCGTCGCGGCCCGCGAGCATGACCGCCGGCAGCGGCTCGATATGGGTCTCGACCTCCACTTCGGGTCCAAGCTCCTCGCGGATCGCCTCTTCAAGCCGGCTCGCGGTCTCGTGCGCGGCCGAAAGCGGTAGCGTGCCTTCGACCTCAAGGTCTGCGGAAACCGACAAACGATCGCCGATCGCCTGGACCGCCACATGATGCACGGCGAGCCCGCTGTTGCGGGCAATGAGCATCACCCGCTCACGCACTGTCTCGTCATCGAGCGCGTGCGGCTCAGTGGTGATCGTGGTCTCGGCCTCGGGAAATTCGGCGCGGATCGCCCGCGCGAGCCGATCCTTGATCGCCGTCACGCGCTCGAGCGGCAAGGTGCGGTTCACGCCGACGGCAAGATCGACGAACAGCGCCGCGCCGGCCGGCCGCGCGCGCACCCGCTCGACATCGACGATGCCCGGCACCCGCCGCGCAATCGCGGCCACCTTTTCGCTCACGCCCGCCGGCGCCGTGTCGGTCAAGGTATCGATGGTGCGGCGGCCGAGCCGCCAGCCGGCGACGCAGATGAAAACCGCGACGATCAGCGCAGCCGCCGAGTCGGCCCACGCATAGCCGAGCGCCACGCCGCCCAATCCGATCAGCACCGCGATCGACGACCACATGTCGGAAGAAAAGTGCAGCGCATCCGCCTCCAGCGCCTGGCTCGAGGTTTTTTCGGCGACGCGTTCCAGCGTGCGGGCGCGGAAGAAATCGACCAGGATGGAAATGGCGATAATGGCAAATGCGTAGGGCGTCGCCTCGACCATATGGGCTTGCCCGCCGAGGAGCCGGCTCCCCGCCTCATAGGCGACGCCTGCCGCCAAAATGAAAAGCAAGGCGGTTTCGGCAAGTGCCGCCACGCTTTCGATCTTGCCGTGGCCATATTGGTGCTCGGCGTCGGCCGGCTTGCCGGATACGCGCACGGCCGCATAGGTGAGCACCGTCGCGGCGAAGTCGAGGAGCGAGTGACCCGCTTCTGACAGGATCGCCAGCGAGCCGGTCATGACGCCGACAACCGCCTTGGCGGCGGTCAGCGCTGCGGAGGCAGCTATCGATCCCAGCGCGGCTTTTTCCTTGTCGTTCATGCCATGTACGTTTTGATGCGTGCGTTCTGCTGCGGCGTCAGCGGCTGGCGGCAATGCCGATGAGAACGGCGAGCACCGCACATAATGGCGAATAGGCCAGCGTGTCGAGGCGTGCAAATCTTGTGTCGCGGATGCGTTTGAAGAAGCCGACATAACGAAAATCGCCGATCGCGCGCAGCGCGAACATGGCCGCGAACACCCACGCGGCGATCTCAGCAAAGTTGTTGTCGCCCGCGAAGCCTAGCACGTTTAGCCAGCCGATCCGCAAAGCCAGAAATGCGGCGATGACGCACAAGCCCACGGCGACCATCGCCGTGCTAAACGCAGACGGCTTGAGCACCGCGCGTCCCTCCGCGGTCGGGATGGCCGCGGCTTTGCCGGCTTTGCCTCCTGCCGCCCAGTAGACATGCACGGCGGCGAGCAGAAGCACGATTACGATGGCGGCAGCGCCTGCGATCATTGTTGCATCCTTGCGTGCCGCCTTGTGCGCCGGGAGCGCGGCAGCGGATGTGAAGCCAAACGCCATTCTAACATGGCCGCACGCTCCGCTACTGAAGGGGTCGTGCCGGCCGGTGCAGGAAACTGAGCGAGGCGCCCGGCGCGAGTTTGCGCCCGAGCAATTTTAGGCGCAATAAACCGCCGCTCGGCAAAGTTGGCCTGCGGCGCTTCATATCGAAGGCAAGAAAAGTTCTGGGGATGATCAGTCGGTTAATTCAACAGCCAATCGGCTTGCACCTCCCTGGCGGCAAATAGCCGGCTATGCTGCTCTGATCGTTTGCAGTTTAGTATTAGATGATTTTTGTAATATCGTCGGCGATTTTCCCATGCGGCGGACTTCGGACGCTGCCAACGCCGGCCCGAGATCCGTCCATATTTCCACGAGAGCACGGACGAGGTGGTCGATGTGCGCGTCCTCATGATTAGCAAGAGCTTTTTTACGTTTCTGCAGCATTGGTCGGGTGCGGTCATGTGTCCGGCCTGTTGGTGCGGCCGATGTGACCGCTGGCCCTAATGCTCTGCGCGGATCGGGTCCCAATCGTTTTCATGCCCTTGTTAGTGCGATGACCCTAGCGGGCTCTCCCGACCCCCGGAACGACCGTGTCTGCATTACGTCGTCATGCCCTCGCCAATTCGTTGGTGTTTGCTGCTGTTGACGGCTACGCCGCTGCCGGCAGCAACCTCTGCTCTTTGAACCGCTCACCATGCACCCTCATGGCCCAGGCCATGCGCGCGATTTTGTTGGCAAGAGCAACGGCAGCGACCTTGGTCGGCCGGCGCCCCATCAGGCGAACAAGCCACAGCCGCTTTGTGCCGTGCTGTCGCGCATAGCGAATGACACCATAGCGCCGGCGACGAGCAACCATCGCAAATGTCGATTGCCCTGCTTTGAGATTCTGCCAAGCCGCTCCTTGCCGCCAGTCGAATGCTGCCCGGGCACTAACCCGATCCAGGCCGCGAGACTGCGGCCCGAGGAGAACGCCTTCCAATCGCCCACTTCGGCAATCAAGGCCGTGGCCACGATCGGACCGACGCCAGGAATCTCCTGCAGCCGTTGGCTTTCTTCACATGATCGGTGCCAGGCATGAATCCACCTCTCGATAACGCCAATCTCCGTCGTGAGAACGGCATATTGGCGAGCAAGCACGTCAAGACTGAAGCGCGCAGCCATCGGAATGCGGTCATCCTGCTCGTTGGCCAGGGTGGCGAGCAGCTCGGCTGTGCCATTGCGACTCTTGGCCGAGATATTTCCGAGTTCCGCCATATGTCCACGGATCGCATTCGACAGCATCGTTCGCTGTCGAACGAGGAGCTGCCGGCTGCGATGCAACATCAATACTGATTGTTGTTGTTCAGACTTGGTCGCTACAAATCGCATTGATGGCCGTATCACTGCCTCGCAGATCGCGGCAGCATCGTTGGCGTCATTCTTGCTGCGCTTGAGGTACGCTTTGACGTAGCTCGGCGGCATCAGCTTCACCGTGGTGACCGAGCACCTGAAGCCTGCGGCTCCAATGATGCGCAGTCGGACATGCCTCAATGCCCACAAGGCATGGCGGCAGAGCCGCAAAGAACTCCAACACCTTCGCTCGGCTGACCCGCTTGCGGATCACCACTGCGCCATCGGCATCCACCCCATGACCCTGAAAAACCGACTTCGCGATATCGAGACCGATCGTGCTAATCTCGCCCATGGACGGCTCCCCTCATGTGGTTCGCTTCGACGCAACCACCCTATGGCACTTCGATGCCGCAGAGTGGGCGCCGTCCACAGCATCATTTTCGATCGACGCAGCGGGCTCTGCCGCGCGGCCGACTTCCGTTTCGCCCCGAAAGCTGGCGTCAGGTCCTTACGAAAAATTGGTCGCGAAGGGCCATGTGTGGACGGCTCCGAGTTGGCAAGGGCTTTCTTCACGAGTGCAGTATTGGTCGGTGCGGCCATGTGTTCGGCCTCTATTAGTGCGGTTCACGTCACCGCTGGCCATAGTGCCCTCCGCGGATCAGGTCCCGGTCAAAAGCTTGCATTTGACAATGCTCTGGCCCTTGTGGGTTGACCTGATCGCCGGATCGACCGGCTCTGCATTACACGAATCCTTTGCGCCACTCGCGCCATTCGACGGTGCCGGTATCAAACGGACAGGCCTGAATGTGTTTGCCGTGTTGTTCACCAGCTTTCAGTGAAATACTGATCCGGGGCTTGCCGGAGAGACCGGCGCCTCTGGAGACGTCGGTACAGTGTATCCACTGGAGGGATTGAAGGTCGGCGGCGTTGAGATCACGCCACCCATGTATGGCCCGCCCTGGAATCGGAACCCGCCACCCATGTGACCGCCGCCGCGCGCAAGGGCGGCAACACCAGTCGTGGCTAGCCCAATCATCGCGGCTATGGCGATTGCGAGAATTTTGCTTTGAATCTGGGTTTTCATGACCTAGCTCCTTTTCTCTGGGGTCAAACCAAAGCTGGGCCATGCAAGGCGGAATTTCTAATATTGATTGGTGTTAGATATGATCAAGAAAATCGATTTGCTGTTAGATCAGAGAGATAAATCATAGTTTGTGATGAGAATCACGTTGGATTCCTAATCGCACCGCGACATATCGAGAAGTATCCTCATAAATAGAAAAGGGCCGCACCACCGAAGGAGTACGGCCCATGATGCCAGGGATTATCCTTATCGGCCCAATCTCAGAGGCAAGAGAGCTAGTTGGTTACGCGGTGCTCGTTGTCGCAGAGCGAGCTGGGCATATAACAGTACATCTCGTTCTGATGGGGATAGCTCACCCCATCGTAACGTTGAACGGTTTGCGCCGACGCAATGCCGACTGAACCAAGCAAGAGTGCCGCAACCAGCGCGGTGGTAAAACGATGAACCATGTCAATCTCCTCATCGTGGGTATTTCTCCACGGTCTTGCCGTGTCGAAGCAAAAATGCGCCACGAGAGGCGGCTTTTCCAACATTGATTGTTGTTGGGTATGATCTCGTAAACAGATTGATCGGCGCACCCAGGAGAGACCTCCATGTGATGGAGATCACATTCGATGCTTCAACGGTGCGAAACCGGAAGTCTCACGCCTCCCAGGCGGAGTTCAAGATGATCTTGCAAAAATCGGCACGCTCGAATTTCGGATTTTTGAAGGCCAGCACATCGTCGTTCACGGTGCCAAAGGTGCTATCCGGCCGATGCGCCATACCGTGATAGAAGGCGTCGATAATGTTCTCTTTGAAGTGATTGCCGCGCGAATGGGCGGCCACCACGCCAAGCCTCTGTTGTTCGTCAAAATCATTGTAGGCGAACCCGAGAACGTCCATTTCGACGCCGGCGGTGACGAGTGCCACCACCGCGTTCTTATGTTCGGGAATGCCCGGCGTGGTATGGAGAGCGATCGCATCCCACACGATTTCGACAGACGACTCCGGAACCCCATACTTCCGCAGAAAGTCGCGAGCCGCATTGGCGCCGTCTACCTCGAAACGCAGCGTTGAATGTCGAAATTGTTCGGTCAGCCCAATATCATGAAACATGGCCCCGACATAGAGTAGCTCCGGGTCATAAGCCAAACCCTTGCGCTGACCGGTCAGGGCGCCGAACAGGTAGACCCGTCTGGAATGGTGATAGAGAAGGTCGGGCTCCTTGTCGCGAATCAACTCGGTTAAGTCTTTGGCCATCCTGCTATCGGGGATTTTGATGCCCGCTATTGTCTCAGGCATGGTGCGACCTCGACGGTTGGAGGC
>CAVREN010000092.1:0-44072 GCA_963720115.1 uncultured Alphaproteobacteria bacterium | reverse complement strand
CGCATACTGATCATAGACGCCGATCCGCGCCCGGCTGAGCTGCTGAAAAGTCGGCTCAAGAAATTCGGCATCGAGGTGTTGACGGCGGAGGACGGTTTTCACGGCTTCCAAGTCGCGCGCAATGAAATGCCGAGCATGATTGTTGCTGCGCATCGCTTGCCGGATTGCGAAGCCGAACACCTGTTGTGGAAGCTGCGCGGCAGCCCGCGAACCAGGCAACTGCCGGTCTTCGTGATGGCTGAAACACTCAACAAATATAGTCAGGACAACCTCAAGCGTGATGTCGGCGGCGCTGCCGGCGCTGCGGGCTTTTTCACCAAGCCTCTCGACGCGGAGGCGTTCTACCCGACGATCGAACGATATTGCAGTTTCGCGGTTCCGCCAGCGAGAGCCTTGGCGGCCTGACGTCAAACGAAATGTATGGGAGCGATGCGGTGCGCTTCCCATACATTTCGACAGCAGGATCCCTCTGCCGCCTGCTTATAGGACCGAGACACGGATCGCGAAGGTTGACTTGGCAGGCGCTGTTTCCCACGACCGCTTTAGTTCGAGCTGGACATCGGTGTTGCCCCGGCCAGCGGCAGCCCAGCGGAACACGTGAAGGCCGCAGCTGCCGACTGGGGGACCACTTGGTGCAAAATCGTCCGACTGCAGGCGAAGTATGCTTGAGTCGACTGAGGCAATTTGCCATCTAAAGCCGGTGGTCGGGTTCTCTGCCGGCTCGATCTTCACCACGTCCCCGACGGCGGCGGTTACAGTACTTCCATTCTCGCCTGCTCTGACCGTGATCTCTGCCATGACCCCGTCAGTCCTTGGGAGGCTCCTGGGTTGGCGCGGAGCTGCTTGCAAAAGATTTCGCCCGAAATCCAGCGGCACCTGGTGGCTCCGCGGAGGGCACCGCGATGGAGGAATCGGCTTCTTCCGGATCAGGACCACCGCCTCGATAGCCCAGCAGGCGCGCCTGCCGTTCGGGCGGCAGTTCCGATACAGACGTGGTGCCGGCGGTCCATCCTGCATTGGCCGCTTGGATGAGGGATTGCAGTTGAGCGGCATCGTCTTGAGGCATCTTCTTTCTCCTTTAGGGTTCGAAACCTCCTTACGTATTCCGCATAGTCGATTTAGTGATGTTAGCCAGTTGTGCAGAACGATTTGCTGGAGCTTCTTCGGTTCCCAGATGACGTCGCGATCCTGTGTGCCAGTACGGCGACCAGATTCTAACTTCCAGGCACGTGGAAACGACAACCATGCCCTTGTGAGCACGGGGCTGGAGCCCAGATGATTTATGTCGGCCACAAATCGAGCCGCACTACGTCGAAGTCCAGATGGAAAGGCCAGTCGCCGCGCACCGCCCCTTATTACGAGCGGCGGATCATGCAAACGGTCCGGTATGCGCGCTGATCTTGGAACCAAATAACATTAGCACACCCTTCGGTTGTGCGCAAGCGGAAGTAGCTCATTCACTACCTGCAAACAGGGTTGCCTTCGTCCAAGCGGCACCAGCGTCATCGCCTCGCGATCCCGAGGAATAATCTAAAACTTGGGATGTGACGAAGGGCGTGAAGCTCCATAAGCCCCAGTTTCCGCGAATGGCAGGTGTCCGTCTGCGAGGACGAGTTGATCGAACGACGAAGCTATTTCGCTGCAGCGTATGAGTCCGCTAGTGGACACGTCTCGGATTTGTTGCGATGTCCGCTCGATGATCGCTATCGGAGGTAAAGCACACGCATCGCGGACGTCGTCGAAAGACCGAGCTTCAAGCCGAGTGCGCCGCTTTCGATTTCTTTCATCGCCATGCGCGCGATAGCGGGACATCTGATCTTGCTGCTAGGGTTCGGTCGATGCGGCGCTACGCGCTCGTGCTCGTGTCACCGCTTCGCGTCCTGCCGAGAGCGCACCCGCGTCGCTTCTGCTGGGATGAATGAACCAATGAATCCGCTCGACCCAGCTGTCCTGCCACCGGGCATCCGTTCGCGGTTCGTCGATGACGTCAACGGTCTCAGAGTGCACATCCTTGAAGCCGGCTTTGAGAGTCCGGGTCGCCCGTTGGTGCTGATGCTGCACGGCTTTCCGGAGATCGCTTATTCCTGGCGCAAAGTGCTGCCCGCCGTGGCCGCAGCCGGCTTTCATGTTGTCGCTCCGGACCTGCGTGGCTACGGCCGGACCACTGGCTGGAGCCCCGATTACGACGCGGATCTCCGGCCTTTTCGTCTCTTGAACGTGGTCCGCGACACGCTCGGGCTAGCGTTCGCCCTTGGCTATCGCCGCGCTGCGGCCGTCGTCGGCCACGACTACGGAGCAATTGTTGCGCCGTGGTGCGCACTTGTACGACCGGACGTGTTCGGCTCGCTCGCACTGATGAGCGCGCCGTTCGCCGGGCCACCGGATGTGCCATTTGACACCGACCGCAGTCCGCCGGCGGCGCCCCGGGGACCGACCATTCATGAGGCACTGGCCGCCCTGCCGCGGCCGCGCAAGCATTACCAGTGGTATTATTCGACCCGGCCAGCGAATGCGCAGATGTGGCATTGCCAGCAAGGCGTCCACGATTTCCTCCGCGCCTATTTCCATCACAAGAGCGCCGATTGGCTACAGAACCGACCTCGCCGGCTCGCATCGTGGAGCGCGGCCGAGTTGGCGGAAATGCCGACGTACTACATCATGGATCTGGCCGACGACATGGCGACGACCGCCGCCAAAGAGATGCCATCCGCCGGTGAGATCGCAGCCTGCACATGGCTGCCCGACCACGAACTCGCCGTTTACGCCGCCGAATACCAGCGCAACGGTTTCCAGGGCGGGCTGAACTGGTATCGAACGCGGACCGAAGGCACCTTCGATAACGAGCTTCAGTTGTTTTCGGGCCGTACGATCGACGTGCCGTCAATCTTCATCGCGGGCAAGAGCGACTGGGGCGTTTATCAGCAGCCCGGTGCGTTTGAGCGCATGCAGGAGAGCGTTTGCATCAGGATGGCCGGTTGCAACCTGCTCGAGGGCGCGGGGCATTGGGTCCAGCAGGAACAGCCGGAAGCCGTGAGTGCGCTGCTGATCGACTTTCTGCGCGGACCGGCTGCCGGTTGAAGCGCGCCGAATGGCTATCTGTTCTTGCGGCCTGAGCGGAGTTTACTCGGATTTCGGCCGACTTCGGCGAATAACCATACCCTCGGTTTTTAGTATCTTTAATATATCTGATGTCGGCTTTGTCTCGCGAGCAATGCCCTGCAGGCGCGTCGCACTATCTCCGCGTCGACAAGTTGCTGCCCGCGCGATCCGCGCAAGCAGGTTTCGAAAGGCTGATCACAGCCTTGCCCTGCGAAATCATGCGGCGAACTCAAGGAGAGACGGACGTGCACCGGAAACCTTCGCTCCATTGGGATATGCGGCTGGAGGAAGGTTGGGGGAAGTGCGCCGTGCAGCAGAGGGTGCCAGTGTCGCAGTAACGCTCGAAGAAGGAGCGGCGGCTCGCAGCAGACTGTTTGGCGTCGACGTCCGCCCCATAGGAGATTTCTGGATAGCGTGCCTGGAGCGGCGAATGGATGAGATCGCCGGTAATAACCGCGTCGTCGCGGCCGCGGCCGACGGCCACTGAGAAATGATCCGGGGTGTGGCCAGGTGTCGGGACGAGGCGGACGTGATCGTTGAGGGCGTGGTCACTTTTGACGAGATCGGCCTTCCTGGCATCGAGGATCGGAGCACGCTATCGGCGATGCAGGCAATCGGATTCTTAGCGTGCAGCGCTGTCCAGTATGCGAGCTCACGCTCGGAGAAGATGTAACGCGCATTTGGGAAGGTCGGCACCCACCGGCCGTTTTCGAGGCGCGTATTCCAGCCGACATGATCGACGTGCAGGTGCGTGCACATGACAAAATCGATATCGGCGGGAGAGACGCCGGCGGCGGCGAGGCCATGCAGAAAGCTCTTACCCTTCATCATGTGCCAGAAAGGAAGACCGGGGCGCGGCTTGTCATTGCCGACGCAGCTATCGATCAGGATGGTCTGGTGCGGCGTACGCACGAGGTAGGACTGCACGCAAAGGATGAGTTTGCGTGTCGCAGGATCGACGGCCCAAGGCTCAAGCCAGGAGCGGTTCTCCTCGTAAAGCTCGGGTGTTAGATCTGGGAAAAACTCGAAAATATCGAATAGCGGCTGCTGCTGCTCGACGATAGGCGTCAGCGCGATCTCGCCAAGCTCGAAACTTTTGCCCATATATATAAACCTCATATATAAACCTCCCCGGCATTGCTTGGCTCGCTAAAATGCAAATGACTGGTATGCGCTGATGCCTCGCACTGCCACGTACATATAAGCGCCCGCGGCGCGGACGTCCGCGCCGCGCTGACGCACGCATGGCACTCGTGATCATCGCACTTGTTGGCGCGCAACGCAGCGATGAGTGCGCGATGGCACACCTCATTGGTCTTATCGATCGAGCCGCAGCAGGCGCCATTGCTGGACGTCGCCGAGCGGCATCACGACATGGAGCTTGTCGGAACGCCGCGCGACCAAGGCGCTGGCTTCGTCCTTTGGCAACAGCATCCAGGCCGGACCTTCGACGCTTGCCAATTCATCGGGCGCCGCGATCAGGATCTTGCCGGGCACGTAGGGCAAGACGTTGAGCCCGGTGTCGCCGGTCCGGTAGAGCGTGCCCGGTGCGCCCTGCATCGCCGCGGTAATCCGCTCGGCATCGGACCAGGCTTGCCGATAGCGCAGCGGCAGAAACGGCGAGGCCAGGGCATAGATGGTCGCGTAGAGGAGGAGTGCGGCGGTGATCACCATGATCGGCGCGATGACTTGCGGCCGCTTCTCGCCGAACAGGTCGTAGCCAAGGCCGCCGAACACGCAAAGCGGCAGCACCATCGGCAAGAAGTAGCGCGGCAGCGAACCGCCCGGCCAAAACAGCACCGCGATGGCGGCGATGAAGGCGTAGCAGGACAGCGCCGCGACGAATCCCGGGCGGGCATGGTCGCGCCCGCGCACTGCGCGCCCGACGAAGAACGCCGCCGCCGCAAGCGCAGCCGGGAAGATTTCCGACAGCGTGCGCAAACTTGCAACGATCGGGCCGGGCAGGATCGCGACCGGCCGCACGCGCATGAACGCCGCCCAGTTTCCTTCGTCGCCCGGCGTGTAGATCGCCGCATACCAATAGGCGAGCGGAATGATGCAGATGAGGCCGGCAAGAATGAGCCCCGGAAATTGCCGCCATGATCGCGAGGCGAGACTGTAAAAGCCGACGCCGAGCGCGAAATAGGCAATCGGCTGCGGCCCTTTGAACAGGCCGGCGAGCGCCAGCACGACGCCGATCGCGAGCCAGCGGCCGACGCTGATCGAGCCTTCTTCGTTGCCGCACCACCACAGATAAAAGGCAAAGAACAACGTCACCGCGAGCGGCAGGTCGGCGGTGACCAAGACCGAAGAGCGGATCACCAGCGGGCAGGCGAGAAACAAGGCGACGCCGAACAAGGCGGCCGGAATGCTCGCCGCTACCCGGCGCAGCAAGAGATAGATCAGCACGCCGCCGAACAGGACGAACAGCGCGACCGGCAGCCGCGCCGTGATCTGGCTGACGTGGCCGAACGGCGCGCTGATCGCGGCGATGATCCAGGACAGCAGGGTGGGGCGCTCCACCCAGCGCATGTTGAACACATGCGGCACAAGCCACTCGCCGCCTTCGAGCGCGGTGCGGGCAATGGAGACGGCGAGACCTTCGTCGGAATTATAGCCGCGGAACAAGATCAGCGGGCCGGTGAGCACCGCGCAGGCAAGCGCGATGAGCGCAAACGGATTGTAGCGTGTCGCGAGCGCGTTCCACGCGCCGACCAAGCGCAACGACGTACTTCGCATCGTGTCGGCAAGCGCGATCATGCAAGCGGCATGGTGGCAAGGGGATGAGGACGAGAAAAGAGGCGCCTGCCGTCGCCGGACAGGCGTCGCCGCGTGTTATCCGCAAACAAAAGCCCCGGGTAAAGACCCGGGGCCTGTGTTGCAGTGCAGCGTTGCGCGGCCGGCGTTACCAGCCGAAGCCGTAGCCTCCGGGGCCGCCGAACTTGAAGTTCACGCCGCCGCGGATGATGTTCTCGTTGAGCGAGACGGTGGTGCTCGTGCTGCCGCAACTGCCGACCGGGCAGGAGGCATTCTGCAGATCGACGAACAGATACTCGACCTTGGCGCTCCAGCTCGGCGCGAACGCATATTCGACGCCGGCGCCGGCGGTCCAGCCGGTTTGCGTCGAGCTCGAGAACGGCAGGGCGCCTGAGGCCACTTTCACATTGGCGAAGGCCGCGCCGCCGGTGCCGTAGAAGAGCACGCGATCCCAGGCAGCATAGCCGGCGCGGCCGCGGACGGTCGCGAGCCAGTTGCTCTTGGTCTCGCAGCCCACGCCGGCGCACGATCCACCGCTCGTTGTGCCGTCGAGATTCTGCCAGTCGCCGTCGCCTTCGACGCCGAGCACGAACTGGCCGAACTGATAATTGGCGCCGACCGTGCCGCCGATCAAACCGCCGCTGGCGTTGAAGTTGCCGGAATTCCCGAGAACGGGATCTTGCCAGTTGCTGGTGCCGAACGCGCCGCCGCCGTTGATACCGATGTAGAAGCCGGTCCAGCTAAAAACCGGTGGAGGCGGAAGGTAGGCCACAGGGGCCTGCGGCAAAGGCCGCGGATACGGCAGGTCGGCAGCAAACAGCGGATCGGCAGCAAACAATTGACCGCCCGCGACAAGCGCGAGCGCCCCAACAATCAGTAGACGCTTCATAGTGGATTTACCCCGCGTTTGTACCAGCAACCGCACGATCGATCGGACATGATCGATTGCAGTCGTGGTGATCGCGCCCCCGAATGGAAAGACTCGCCAGCCTGGTTCGTCGGCTTGTCGCAACCAAACACTGGCGCAACCAACGCTGATGTCCTCAACCCGTATCTTTCGCGTAGCAACGGAGAATGGCGCAAGCATGACTGCGTTATGGCAGTGATGCGGTCACGTCGGTTCCGCTAGACCATGATCCGATCAAGTCGAATCGGATCATGGTCTAGATATTGCGGTGGAGCATGATCCTTTCCGAAAACCGGCTGCCACTTTTCGGGATCATGCTCTAAAGCAGTTCCAATCGAAGCGCTGAGGTAAAAAAACCCCGGGTGGAACCCGGGGCTGTAGGCGGTCCAAGTCTTGGGAGGAAGTACTCGTGCAGTTACCACCAACCGCCGCCGAACTTGTAGTTCAAGCCGGCGGTGAACATATTGATGCTGCGGTTGTTGACGCTGATTACGTCGTTCGCAAAGGGAACAGGCGCTGTGGAGGCAACCGTATAGCTTTGGTTCTGCAGCCGGACGTAGTCCCACTCGGCTCGGGCGGACCAGTTGCCCGCGAAAGCCCATTCAACGCCGAGACCGGCGGTCCAGCCAAAGTTGTTGCTGCTGTTGGTAGCGAAGGAGGCTGCTCCGTTGGCGCCGTTGTTGACCGTAAGCGATGGATTGCTTACCCCGACCCAGGCACCGCCGCCCTTGCCATAGAGAAGCACACGGTCCCAAGCGTATCCAAGCTTGCCGGTGGCGGTTGTCAGCCATCGATTGTTGATGTTCGCGGCGGCGGTATTAACCCCATTTGTCGCGTTGATTGTGTTTTTGGTATTGGGAAGCCAGTCGAACATGGCCTCCGCGCCAACGACGACGCCGCCCCAGAACTCGTAGTTCACGCCGACCTGGCCGCCGCCCAGAAACGAGGTGTTCGTTGTCGTTCCAAAGGTGCTGCCAGCCGTGTCCGTAATACTGCCGGTGCTGTTCCAACCAGCGCCCAGGTTGCCGCCGATATAGAAGCCGGACCAGTTGTAGAGCGGCGCAACCGGGACATACATCGCCGGCGCGCGCGGCGGCGGGGCCATCGGTGGCGGAAGATCGGCCGCGAGTGCTTGTCCCCCAGCGGCGAACGCAACCGCGCTCGCCATCAAGATACGCTTCATGCCCATTCTCCTACTCCAATCGCAGGCGACGGTCGCGCACGACCATCAGCGTGGATCCCCTTCGAAGCCCGCTCGCGCAACAAGTAGCTGATTGCGCTCGGGAATGATGTCACCGAAAGGCAACATCGCGGGACAAATCACCCTCCGAATCTGTCCAGAAAATGCCGCAATCCAAGCTGGCGGCTTTCGGCGTGAGTCAAAAATCGCCTGCAATTTCAGCAGTTAGCGCGGTTGACATGGAAAACACATTCGCTGGGCGAGAGACAGCCCGCCGCGGGGCGAGATGCGGACAATTGTCCTGGGTTGGTTAGCCATCCGTATACGATTCGGTGACGGGCCCGCGCTCGGTGACTGGCCTCTCGCCTGGGGTCGAGCCAATACCGCTGGGGGCGACCCGCGCGGGGCTTGCGCCGGCGATAAACCTTCGGCTCGTCGCAATCGTTCGCAGGTGAACGACGAAGTTCACGTAACACGCAACTTCAAGGTCTGGTCGTGCCGTCCGCTCACAAGGAAGTATTTGAGGATGTATCTTCCTTGGCGCCCCTCAAGGGGATCGCCACATCTGCGGCAGACTATCTCCCTCTCCACATCGATTTTGTCGGCTTCCATGCGCACGACCTTGTAACGTGCGCCGCAGTTTGGGCAATCGAACTGGCTCGCCGACGGTGTGGCCATAGTTGACAGCGTACGACAATTCCGAAGAATTTTCGACGGCGAAAAACTGAAAGGTGAATTGGGACGGCCCATAAAGTCGTCTTGGTGACGCTGCGCGTTCGAGCGACACTGGCGAGACGCGCCGCGACCCGACGCCGCTAGCCGTCACTGCGTGCCAGCACCCGGCCCCGGTCGTATAGGACGATCACCCGTCCGGAGTATCGCTCGATACAGCCTTTGAAAAGCGCGCGCACGAGCGCCAGGTTGTCGTGGTGATAAAGAACTTCTCGGCTGCAGTCTCCTTCGCCGTTTCTCGTGACGAGTTCGATGCGGTACTTGCCTTCGATCGTTTCACTCATCACTTGACAATTCTCCCGGCAGCCGATCGCGCATGAACACCCGGAAGACTTAGATTTTGACGAAGGCGTGAGGAGTGTCGCACGTCACAGGCCAGCCACCCGGAGCAGCGCAGATGCGCTGCCGCCGCGACCGCTCGGGCTGGGCCCGGGGCTTGCAATCGTCCTTGCAATCGTCCTTGGAACAAAATAAGAACATCAGGCGGGTCACGCCCCGTCCCGCGGTATGCGTGTGGATAACGCCGCCGCTCCAGCGTTCGGCCTTGCGGGGGGAGGGGCGGCTAGTAGTGTCCGCGATTGCGGCGTTCAGCGCTTGCCGGCCGCGGCGGCGCCGACGATGCAATCGAAGACCGGATATGCGGTTTGGAGTGGAGTTCTCTTGACTGCCGCTGGCGTGGCGTGACTGCAAAGCGAGTTGGTCGATACGGAACGAATTTGGATTGATACGGAACGAACGGAGCGTGTCCTTAAGCGAGGCAGATCATGGCAGGCAGCGTCAATAAAGTGATCCTGATCGGCAATCTGGGCGCCGATCCCGAAATCCGCCGCACCCAGGATGGGCGGCCGGTGGCAAATTTGCGCGTGGCGACGTCGGAATCCTGGCGCGACAAGGCGACCGGCGAGCGCAAGGAAAAGACCGAGTGGCACCGGGTCGTGATCTTCAACGAGAACCTTTGCAAGGTTGCCGAGCAGTATCTGAAAAAGGGATCGAAGGTTTTCATCGAGGGGCAATTGCAGACGCGCAAATGGCAGGATCAGTCCGGCCAGGACCGCTATTCCACCGAGGTGGTGCTGCAAGGCTTCCGCGGCGAGCTCACGCTGCTCGATCGCGCCGGCGGTACGGGCGGCGGCGATCTCGCATCCGATGACAGCGGCGGCGAATTCGGTTCGCCGGGGCCGACGCGGAAAGTCGCGGCGGCCGGCGCCGGGGGGCGCGGCACGCGGGCGGATATGGATGACGAAATTCCGTTCTGACATTGCAATTCGGCATCGGGGGAAATTCGCGCCCGGCCGATCGTCGCCTCTCCCCATTTTGGGGAGAGGCCGCCGAGCGATCGCAGATCGCACGGCGGGAGAGGGGAGAGATCCGAAGTCGCTTCCCCTCTCCCCGGCTCCGCAGCTGGCGCTGCTTCGCCGACCTCTCCCCGGTGGGGAGAGGTGAGTTGTTTCGGCTGGAAAAGTGACCCTCGCACCGCTCCTTTCGGCCAGCCCCGCGATCAAGCTGCATGCCTTTGCCGCGATGGCGGCTTTCGCCCTTGGCGTCGTGCAACTGAGCGGGCCGAAGGGCACGCACGTCCACCGCGCGATCGGCTGGCTGTGGGTGGTGCTGATGCTCGTGATCAGCATCAGTGCGTTCTGGATCCACGAGCTCCGCCTGTGGGGACCTTGGAGCCCCATTCATCTTTTGGCGATATTTACCCTCGCCATGCTGCCCATCGGAGTGCTGCATGCGCGGCGGCATCACGTCGCGCGGCACCGCTTTGTCATGATTTCGATCTTCTGCGGTGCGCTGGTGATCGCCGGATTATTTACATTTGTACCGGGTCGCATCATGCATGCCGTCATCGTCGGCCACTAAGATGCCGCGATCGCGAATCGCGAACCGAATAGGATCCGAGCCAAAAGGAATTGCGCCATGTGCATCGCATGCTCTTCTTACATGCCGAATTATGGGCCGAACCGCCGCCGCTTCCTTTCATTGGCCGCAGCCGGCGTCGCGGCCGCCTCCGTGCTCGGGGCGCGCAGCGCGTTTGCTGCCACCGCGGCGACCGGCGTCACAGCGGACGAAGCGCTGGCGCGGCTGAAAGCCGGCAACGAAAAATATGTCACTGCGCCGCAAGTCTGCGCCGCCGATCTTCTGAAGCATCGCGAAGACGTGGCCAAAAGCCAGACGCCTTGGGCCGTGATCTTGACCTGCTCGGACAGCCGGGTGCCGCCGGAATTGCTGTTCGGCGGGCTCGGCGTCGGCGAGCTTTTCGTCGCCCGCAATGCCGGCAACATGGCCGATACCGCGACCATGGGCACAATCGAATACGGCGTCGAGCATCTCGGCGTGCCGCTCGTGGTCGTGATGGGTCACGAGCGCTGCGGAGCGGTGGCGGCCGCCTGCGAGGTGGTCGAGAAGCACACCAAATTTCCCGGCTCCATCGGCCCGATGGTCGATGCGATCGTGCCGGCGGCCAAGGCTGTCTACGGCAAGCCGGGCGACTTCGTCGACAACGCCGTGCGCGAAAGCGCCAAGCGCACGGCTGCGAAGATCTCGACCAAAAGCGAGATCGTCTCGCACTTCATCAAGGACAACAAAGCGAAGGTCTTGGCGGCGCGCTACGACCTCGATGACGGCCGGGTCGAGTTTCTAGCCTGATGCCGTGACCGCGGTGCGCGCCCGCCACGCCCGCATGTCTTGTTCTTGAGCACGCGATGCGCGTGCTCGTGACCGGCGGTTACGGCTTGATCGGTGCGGCATGCCTGGCGCGCCTGCATGCCGCCGGTCACGATGTCGTCGCCGCCGGACGAGATCTCCGCAGCGCGCGGCGCAGGTTGCCCTACGCGCAATGGATCGCGGCGGATTTCAGCAAGCTTGCGAGCGCCGAGGCGTGGCAGCCGCTGCTGCAAGGCGTCGATACGCTGGTCAATTGCGTCGGCGTGCTGCAAGACGGCCTGCGCGATGATGTGCAGCGCGTGCAACTCGACGGCACCAAGGCGCTGTTCGACGGCTGCGTGCGCGCGGGCGTCAAGCGCGTAATCCACATTTCGGCGATCGGCGCCGAGCCTGACGGGCCTTCGGCATTTTCGCGCAGCAAGGCGGCTGCCGAGGCTTATCTGAAAGAGCTTCCGCTCGATTGGGTGATCCTGCGCCCGGCGCTGGTGCTCGGTCCCGCGGTCTATGGCGGCTCCGCGATGCTGCGCGGCATCGCGGCCTTTCCGGGCGTCGTGCCGGTGGTTCGCGCCGATGCCTGCATCCAGGTCATCGGGCTGGACGATCTTACCGAAACCGTCGTGTTCGCGCTGGCGCCGCGAGCGCCGGCCAAGACCGTGTGGGAGGTTGCGCACCCGCAGGTCCACCGCCTCGCCGATATCGTGACCGCGATTCGCGGTTGGCTCGGCTTTGCACCGCGACGCGTGCTGGCGCTGCCGAACGCGCTCGCAAGCGTGGCCGCGATGGTCGCCGACGCGTTGGGCTTCCTCGGCTGGCGCAGCCCCGCGCGCTCGACCTCGCTGGCGCAGCTGACAGCCGGCGTCGTCGGCGACCCGGCGCGGTGGATGGCCGAGACCGGCATCGCGCCCAAAGGTCTCGATCAGATCCTCGCGGCGCGGCCGGCGAGCGTGCAGGACCGCTGGTTCGCGCGGCTCTATCTCCTCAAGCCGCTGGCGATCTTGGGGCTCGCGCTCGCCGTGCTCGTGCCCAGCGCCGAGCAGCTTGCGGCCGTGCTGGGTCTGCGGCCGAATATTGCACGCCCGATGCTTCCCGGTGCGGCCTGGAGCGTCATTGCGTTTTTGGCGGGATTGAGTCTTCTTGTCCGCCCCGCGGTGCGTTGCGCCCTGATCGTGCTATTGGCCGCGGCGCTCGTGCAGATCGCCGATCACATCATGCGGCCGTGGACTTATTTGCTCGGACCGCTCGATTTTGTTGCGTTCAAGCTTCCGATGGTGCTTCTGATTCTCTTTGTTTTCGGAATTTTGGACGACCGCTGATGGAATCTATTTTCCTCCTGAAATTCATCCATGTGCTCGGCGCGTCCGTTCTGTTCGGCACCGGGATCGGCATCGCCTTCTTCATGCTGATGGCGCACCGCACCGGCCATGCCGGCGTGATCGCTGTGACCGCGCGTTTCGTGGTGATCGCCGATTTCATCTTCACGGCGACGGCGGTGGTGGTGCAGCCGGTCAGCGGTGTCGCGCTCGCCTGGGCGATCGGGCTGTCGCCGCTCGATGAGCCATGGATCGTGCTGTCGATCCTGATCTACATTTTTGTCGGTCTCTGCTGGCTGCCGGTGGTCTTCATCCAGATGCGGATGCGCAATCTGGCCAATGACGCGGCCATCAACAACAAGCCTCTGCCCGATCAATACCGGCTTCTGTTCCGCATCTGGTTCGCGCTCGGCTGGCCGGCTTTTGCCGGCGTGATCGCGATTTTCGCGCTCATGACTTGGCAGCCGCGCTGGTGGTAGTTGCCGAACAAATAACCGTCATTGCGAGGAGTGAAGCGACGAAGCAATCCACGGGCCTCCCCGAGCTGGATTGCTTCGGCACTCCGTGCCTCGCAATGACGAGCGTATTGCCTCAACCCGCGAGCGGCAGATCGTCCCCGTCGCGCGCGGCGAGGGCCGCGAGCGCCGGCCCAGCCAGCACGTAGGTGGGGCAGGGCGGCAGCACTTGAAATCCGCTCTGCTGGTACAGAAGCTGCGCCGGATTGTCGGCGCGCACCGAAAGCTCGACCATCGGGCTGCCGATGGTCTTTGCGTGTGTGGCGACACGAGCGATCATGGCGCGCGCTACGCCGTTGCGGCGATGGGCGGCCTCGACGAAAAGATCTTGCAGGAAAACAACCGGCCCGCTCCAGCCGGTGATGGTGCGCTCGCTGTAGGTCGCCATGCCGATGAGGCCGCGCTTGTATTCGGCCTCGGCGACCAGGGCGGCAAAGCCCGCGTGCGGACCGAATGCGTCGCGCAGCCAATCGGCCGCGGTTGCGCGCACGGTGTGCAGGCCATTTTCGCTCTCGGCCAACAGACGTTTGAAGCGCATCAGCGCCGGCACGTCAGTCGGCCGCGCCGCGCGCACACGAAAGGCCAGCGGGCAGCTTCCTTGCCGCTGCGTCATGCAGTGACGTTGACTTTGCTGCCGGGCTGGCCGCCGACGGCGGGCGGGTTCGGAGCGGCCGCGTTTTGCGTCTGGGCATCGCTCATCGACGGATGCTTGCGACGCTTCGTTTGGCCCAGCGAAAGCAGCGGCGATTGGGCTGCATCCAGAGCACTCGCGGCGGAAAGGCTGCTCACCGACATAGTCCGATCTCCATGCGCGCGATTCTGCCGCGCTCAAGATCAGGGTGACCACGTATGGTTAACAAAGACTGAGCGCGGCGGCCCGCGCTTCTGCGCCGCCGTATTGTTCGCCGCCTCAGTGCACGTTGAGGAACGATACCGCGGAGCCCGGCACCAGCGTGGTCGGCAACACGCCGTTCCAACGTTCGGCCTGGATCAGCGCGACCAGGTTTGGATTGGCGGCGAGCGCGTCGCCCTTGGCCTTGATGGCGCTGGCCTCGGCGTTGCCGCGCAACGTCGTGGCATCGGCTTGCGCCTGTGCTTCGGCGCGGACCGAGTTGGCCCGGCCGGTTGCCTGCGTGACGGCGATCTCGGCCTTGATCCGCTCCTGCGCCAATTCCTGCTGGCGTTGCTGGACGGCGACCTCCGCCTGCATGCGCGCCTCCACGGAGCGGATATAATCTTTGGAGAACTCGATGTCCTCGATCTGCACGCCTTCGATGACGAAGATCGGATCGTAGGCGATCGCGTCGTTGAGCGCCTTGGCGGCGTCGGCATTGAGCTGCCCGCGCGCGGTGATGGCGCGCTGGGCGGTATATTGGCCGAACACGACTTTCACTTCTTGATTCATGTGCGGCGTGATCAGACGCGAGATGGCGGCCTGCTGGTCGCCGCCGAAGCGCGAATACATCTCGGCAACCTTGTCGGGCGCCACATGCAGCGTGACGGAAATGCGCAAATCGGCCGGCTGCTGATCGGCGGAATAGGAATTCACCTTCTCGAAGGTGAAGTTATGCGTCTGCATATCGACCTTGTTGACGGCCTCGATCCACGGCCATTTGAAGTGGAGGCCGGGTTGCACCACCTCGACCAGGGCGCCGTTGCGCAACAGCACGCCGCGCTGAGTCTGATCGATGGTGTACCAGCTCCCGAAGACGATCGTGAGCACCAGCAAGCCCGCCAGCAACAGAATGAACGTACCGCCAAATTTGTAATTCATGATTCTTTCCCCCTAGGGCGTGGCTCGGAATCAATCTGCCGGAGGGGGATATTAGCTGTGATTGATGACACACTTCGCCGGCTTACGACGGGCGGATCAGCTTTGGGCCGCCTGCGCCCGAGTTGCTCTTTATCCGGCCAACACGGCGCGAATGCCGTCGACCACGTATTGCACGGCAAGCGCCGCCAGCAGCACGCCGAGGAGCCGCGATAGAACGATATTGCCGGTGAGCCCGAGCAGGCGGCTCAGCCGGCCGGCCAGAAGGAAGGTGGCCAGGCAGGCGAACGACACGAACACCACGACCGCGAGCAACAGCCCGACCAGCAGCATCTGTCCGTAGGCTCGTCCGGCGAGCAGCACGGTCGCGGTGATGGCGCCGGGCCCCGCCATCAACGGAATGGCGAGCGGGAAGGCGGCGATGTTGCGCACATGCTCCTCGACCGCCTCTTCCGCCGCTTGTCCTTCGCGGCGCATGCGCACGCCGAGCACCATCTCAAACGCGATCGCGAACAACAGCAGGCCGCCGGCGATGCGGAAGGCCGACAGCGAAATGCCGAGTGCGCGGAGCAGGAGATCGCCGAGCAGCGCGGTGCCGATGAGGATCGCGCCGGCGATCAGGCTTGCGCGCACGGCGACATCGCGGCGCGCGCGGCGCGGCAGGCCCTCGGTGACGGCGAGGAAAGTCGGCGCGAGTCCGATTGGGTCGACCACCACAAGCAATGTCACAAGCGCCGTTATGGTGAAGTCGAGCGGCATCCGGATGAATTTCTCTCGCGCTTGGGCAGGGCAGGTTGAGGGGTCGAAAGGTTGTAGGCAAGTCATTTAGCGCCGCCGAATGCGGCCCAACCCCGCGCCCAAACTTGTTCCACAGGGGGCCGAGGAATCAGCGCTTAGAACATTGAAAATCCAACGGAAAATCATACATACATGCAGCCGATAAAGGTGGCGCGAGAGCCCCCGATCGGCTATGAACGAAACGCAGATTCGCGCAGGATTCTTACAGCTTGGCAGACGATAACGATCTCCCGCCGGCAGACGGCGGACCGTCCGATATTCGACCCATTTCCATCACCGAGGAAATGAAAAAGAGCTACCTCGATTACGCCATGAGCGTAATCGTGATGCGCGCGCTGCCCGATGCGCGCGACGGGCTCAAGCCGGTGCACCGGCGCATCCTGTTCTCGATGCATGAGAACGGCTACGAGTGGAACAAGCCCTATCGCAAGTCCGCGCGCGTCGTCGGTGATGTGATCGGCAAATATCATCCGCACGGCGATCAGTCGGTCTACGACGCGCTGGTGCGCATGGCGCAGGACTTCTCCATGCGCCTGCCGCTGATCGACGGGCAGGGAAACTTCGGCTCGGTCGACGGCGATGCACCGGCGGCGATGCGCTACACCGAGGTGCGGTTGGAGCGCGTGGCGGGCTCCCTGGTCGACGATCTGGACAAGGACACCGTCGACTTCCAGCCCAATTACGACAATTCCGAACGCGAGCCGGTGGTGCTGCCGGCCAAATTCCCGAACCTCCTGGTCAACGGCGCCGGCGGCATCGCCGTCGGCATGGCGACCAATATCCCGCCGCACAATCTCGGCGAGGTGATCGATGCCTGCGTAGCGCTGATCGACAATCCGGGGCTATCGATCGAGGATCTGATCGGGATCGTGCCGGGTCCGGATTTCCCGACCGGCGGCATCATCCTCGGGCGGCAAGGCATCCGCGCCGCCTATCACCTCGGCCGCGGCTCGATCGTGATGCGCGGCAAGGTCGAATTCGAAACCTTGCGCGGCGAGCGCGAGGCGATCGTCGTTTCCGAAATTCCCTATCAGGTGAACAAGGCGCAGATGGTCGAGCGCATCGGCGAATTGGTGCGCGAAAAGAAGATCGAAGGCATCGCCGCCCTGCGCGATGAATCCGACCGCGACGGTTATCGCGTGGTGGTCGAGTTGCGCCGCGACGCGGTGCCCGATGTGGTGCTCAACCAGCTCTACCGCTTCACCGCGCTGCAATCCTCGTTCGGCGCCAACATGGTGGCGCTCGACGCCGGCCGCCCGCTGGTGATGAACTTAAAGGACCTGCTCAGCTGCTTCATCGCTTTCCGCGAGCAGGTCGTCTATCGGCGCACCAAGCACCTTTTAGGCAAGGCGCGCGACCGCGCGCACATCCTGGTCGGGCTTGCCATCGCGGTCGCCAATATCGACGAGGTGATCAGGCTGATCCGTGCCGCCAAGGACGCCAACGAAGCGCGCGAGGAATTGATGAAGCGCGACTGGCCGGCGCGCGACGTCGCCGCCATGGTCACGCTGATCGACGACCCGCGCCACAGCGTCTCGCCGGAAGGCACGACCAAGCTGTCGGCGGAGCAGGCCAAGGCGATCCTCGATCTGCGGCTGCAGCGGCTCACTGCGCTCGGCCGCGATGAGATCAAGGCCGAGCTCGACAAGCTCGCCGACGAGATCGCCGATTATCTCGACATCTTGCGCTCGCGCGCCCGCATTCAAACGATCGTCAAGGACGAGCTCGCCGCCATCAAGAGCGAATTCGCAACCCCGCGCCGCACCGTCATCATCGACCAAGAAGGGGAGATGGAAGACGAGGACCTGATCCAGCGCGAGGAAATGGTCGTCACGGTTTCGCACGCCGGCTACGTCAAGCGTGTGCCGCTCTCCACCTATCGCGCGCAAAAGCGCGGTGGCAAAGGCCGCGCCGGCATGCAGACCCGCGAGGAGGATTTCGTCACCCGGCTGTTCGTCGCCTCCACGCACACGCCGGTGCTGTTCTTCTCCTCGCGCGGCCAGGTTTACAAGGAGAAGGTCTGGCGGTTGCCGCAAGCAGCACCGCAGGGGCGCGGCAAGGCGCTGATCAATATTCTGCCGCTCGAGCAGGGCGAGAGCATCACCACCATCATGCCGCTGCCCGAGGACGAAGCGAGCTGGGACAAGCTCGACGTCATGTTCGCCACCACGCGCGGCACGGTGCGGCGCAACAAGCTGTCGGACTTCGCCGACGTTCGCCGCTCCGGCATCATCGCGATGAAGCTCGACGAGGGCGACAGCATCGTCGATGTGCAGATCTGCACCGACAAGGATGACGTGCTGCTGACCTCGGCGGCCGGCCAATGCATCCGCTTCGCGGTCGACGACGTGCGCGTGTTCCAGGGCCGCACCTCGATGGGCGTGCGCGGCATTGCGCTCGGCGAAGGCGACAAGGTGATCTCGCTGTCGATCCTGCGGCATGTCGAGGCGACGGCCGACGAGCGCATGGCGTATCTGAAGCGCGCCAACGCCGTGCGTCGCGGCAGCAACGGCGACGCTGAAGAAGCGGCTGTGGATAACGAGGAGGGTGAGGGCGCGATCGAGCTCGGCCAGATGCGCTATGCGGAACTCTCCGCCGCCGAACAGTTCGTGCTCACCATCTCCGAAAAGGGGTACGGCAAACGCACCTCGTCATACGAATACCGCACCACCGGCCGCGGCGGCAAAGGCATCGTCGCCATGGCCATCACCGAGAGGAATGGCCGGCTGGTGGCGTCGTTTCCGGTGGAGGAAAGTGACCAGATCATGCTTGTCACCGACGGCGGCCAATTGATCCGCTGCCCGGTCGACGGCATTCGCATCGCCGGCCGTTCGACCCAGGGAGTAATCGTCTTCTCCACGGCCGAAGGCGAAAAGGTGGCGTCAGTCGAACGGCTTTCGGAAGAGAACGAAGAGAACGGCCAGTAGGCGAGGCTTGCTGGTAGTAGTCCGTGCGCAGTCTTGGCTGTGCCGGGCTGGGCAATGCGCATCGTTGCGTGTGCCAAATCGCCGGCGTGTCCGCCGGAACCATTATCTGCCGCCTTGTTGCCCAAAAGGCACAGGAATCTAGCACTCGATCTGGTAGAAATCCCTCTGATGACTCGCATTCGGGGGCAGATCATGAAATTTCGGGTTCTGACGGCGGCCACTCTGGTGACGCTCGCTGCGCTTGGTTCGGCAGGCGCGGCCGATTTGCCGCCGCCCGTCTATAAGTCCGCGGCCCTACCTCCGCCGGCGCCCGTTTACAACTGGACCGGCTGCTATGTCGGCGGCGGCGGTGGCTACGCGATGTGGACCCAGAACAGCTTCGTCACCTTCAACGGCACGCCTGTTACCGCTTCGCAGTCAAACGGTGGCAACGGCTGGTTCGGTCAAGGCCAGGTCGGTTGCGACTATCAATTCACGGCGCCCTATTTCGGCGTGCAGACCGTCATCGGCGCCTTCGGTGATTTCGAGGGCGGCGGCATCAATGGCAGCAACAGCTTTCCGGGCTTCACCGGATCTGAGAAAGAATCCTCGACTTGGGCAGTTGGTGGTCGCGCCGGCGTGCTTGTTACGCCGCGCTTTCTCACTTACTTCGACGGCGGCTATACCCAGGCCCGCTTCGACGGCGTGAACTACAATATCGCTATCGCGGGCGGCGGGGCGTCCGGCCTAAGCTTGGCGGCGCAGACCTATAACGGCTGGTTCCTCGGCAGCGGCTTTGAATACGCGTTCGACTGGCTGCCGATCTCGGGCTTGTTCCTCAAAACCGAATATCGCTATTCGCAGTACGCGGGCAACAACGGCGTGAGCGTGCCGATAACCGGCTCCGTTGCCGGCATCCCCGCTACCGGCGTCGCGCTCAACTCGCAGAAGGCGACGCAGTTCGTCTCGACCGAACTGGTCTGGCGCTTCAACTGGTTCGGCCGCTGATTTGATTGAGTGTTGAGGAGGCGAGCCCGGGACGAAAGTCCCGGGCTTTTTTTGGGCGCGCAACCCCCGGTAAGGTTAAGATTTGGGCTTGCTCGCGCGCTCCGGGCTGACAAAATACACTCTCATGAAGCTCTACAGGCTTTGTGCCGCGGCTGCCGTGACGATCTTTGCGCTCTTTTGCGCGGGAACGGCGTCGGCCGATCCCAAGGGCCTTTGGCTGGCGCAGGACGGCGCCCGCGTGAAAGTCGGACCATGCGGTGCCGCCCTGTGCGCGACCATCGCCGCTCCTAAATCCGCTTACGATCCCGAGACCGGCCGGCCTTGGACCGACAAGAATAATCCGGACCCGGCGCAGCGCGGCCGCCCGCTGGTCGGCGTGCCGGTTCTCTATGGGTTGGTGCCGGAGGGGCCGGGGAGATGGTCCGGGCAACTCTACAACGTCGACAACGGCAACAGTTATGCGGGACGTCTGCTCGAGCTTGGCCCCACGACGATCCGCGTCGAAGGTTGCGCGATCGGCATCTGCGGCGGCCAGAACATGACCCGGATCAAGTAGAGCAGGGTCAATCAACCTCGTCCGTCATTGCGAGCGTCAGCGAAGCAATCCAGGCCGCGTGCGCAAGAAACTGGATTGCTTCGTCGCTGTGCTCCTCGCAATGACGCGCGATCCGAACTGACACTATCTACTGCCCGCATCTACTGCCCGCGGCCGGCCGCGCTGGCAAAGCGCTTGGCTTCTTCCGCGGCGCGGAACAGCGCCTTCGCCTTGTTGATGCATTCCTGCTGCTCGAATTCCGGATCTGAATCGGCAACGATGCCGGCGCCGGCCTGAACGTACATGACGCCGTCCTTGATCAAAGCGGTGCGCAGCACGATGCACGTATCCATGTCGGCGGCGGCCGAGAAATAGCCGACGCAACCGGCATAAAGCCCGCGCTTTTCCTTCTCCAATTCATCGATAATCTGCATGGCGCGCACCTTGGGCGCGCCCGAGACGGTGCCGGCGGGGAAGCCGGCGGCGAGCGCGTCGAGCGCATCGCAATCGCCGCGCAGCTTGCCTTGCACATTCGAGACGATGTGCATGACTTGGCTGAAGCGCTCGATGAAGAACTGATCGGTGACTTCGACGCTGCCGATTTCGGCGACGCGGCCGACATCGTTGCGGCCGAGATCGAGCAGCATCAAATGCTCGGCGCGCTCCTTCGGATCGGCGAGGAGCTCCTGCTCCAGCGCCTTGTCTTCGTGCGGCGTGCCGCCGCGCCGGCGTGTGCCCGCGACCGGGCGGATGGTGACCACACCGCCGGTCGTCTTCACCAGGATTTCCGGGCTCGAACCCGCGACGGCAAACGTGCCGCAATCGAGGAAGAACAGATAGGGCGAGGGGTTCACGCGCCGCAGCGCGCGATAGAGCGCGAACGGTGCGAGCGCGAATTGCGCCTCGAAGCGCTGCGATAGCACCACCTGAAAAATGTCGCCGGCGGCGATATATTCCTTGGCGCGCAGCACCATGCGCTTGAAGTCTTCCGGAGCGGTGTTGGAGCGCGGCACGACGTCAAGCGGCCCGCCGTCGATCTCCTTCGAAGATTTATCGAGCGGCCGATCGAGCGCATCGACGATCGCCGACAGGCGTTCGGCGGCGCGTGCAAGCGCGGCATCGGCGCTGATGCCGGCACGCGGCCGCACCGGCGTGACGACGGTGATGGTGTCCTTCACGGCATCGAAGGCGATCACCAAGGTCGGCCGCAGCAGGATCGCTTCCGGAATGTCGATCGGATCTGGCGGAGGCTCGCCGAGCGTGTCCTCCATCAAACGCACCGTATCGTAGCCGAGATAGCCGAAGACGCCGGCCGCCATCGGCGGCAACGTGTCCGGCAGCGCGATGCGGCTTTCGCCGATCAGCGCACGCAGGGCTTGCAGCGCCGGCACTCCGGCCGGCGCGAACGCTTCCGGATTGTTGAGCGGCATTCGGTTGATCTCGGCCGCCGCGCCGTTGCTGCGAAAGATGACGTCGGGCTCGAGCCCGATGATCGAATAACGGCCGCGCACTTCGCCGCCCTCGACCGACTCGAGCAGAAAGCTCATCGGCCGGCCGCCGGCGATTTTCAAAAAGGCCGAGACCGGCGTTTCAAGATCGGCAACCAGGGTCGTCCATACGACCTGCGCCTCGCCGGCCGCATAGCGCGCGGCAAACGTCGCAGCCGAAGGCTCGATCTGCATATTTAGTTGGTGTCCGGCGCGTTGTTGTTGCCGAGCGCTTGCGCAAGCGCCGCCTGGTTGACGGTGGTGCCGAGATCGTTCTGGAGCCAAGCCATATATTGCTCCAGAATCTCATCGCTCTGTTGTTTCTTCAACAGGTCGGCGACGCGTTTCATCTCGGGTGAATCGGCTTCGAATTTCGGCGTGCTGATATCGGTGACGCGGAACACCACCCACTCGGTCGGCTGATCGGCTTCGGCGCTGCCGTAGGCGTCCTTGGCCGTGCGAAACACCGCCGCGATCACCCGCGGCGACACGCCGGCCTGCGGCTTGGCGCGCGTGAGCTTGTCGGCGATTTGGACTTTGAGCCCGGCAGATGCAGCAATTGTATCGAACGGCGCGCCGGCCTTGAGCTTGTCGAGCAGCTCGGCCGATTTGGTCTTGAGGCGCGCGGCGATTTCGTCCTCGCGCCAGCGCGCTTCGACCTGATCCTTGACCTCGTCGAGCGTGCGATCGCGCGAGGGCGTGATCCCGGCGACGTTGTACCAGACGTAGCCGCCCTCGGCCTCGAGCGGATCGTTGTCGGCCCCGACTTCGGTGTTGAAGGCGGCCGGTATCACCTGGCCGGCATGCGGGAAATTCACGACCTTGCCGTTCGGATCGCGGCCCGAACGATCGACATCGTAGGTGACGACCGGCAGCTTCAGCTTTTCCGCGGTTTGCGGCAACGACGCGCCGCCGGCGCGTTCGTCCTCGATCTTCTCGTGCAGGCTGCGCACGTCGCCTTTGGCGCGATCGGTCGCGATCTCCTTGCGGATCTGCGGCGTCACGTCGGCGAGCGACTTTCCTTCTTCGGGCTCGATCTTGGTGACGGTGACAATGACGGCGCCGAAACGGCCCTGCACCGGCGCGCTCACTTCACCGTCCTTGAGCGCGAAGGCGGCGTTGGCAACCGCCGGATCGATGATTTCGTTCTTGGACACTGTGCCGAGGTCGAAGTCCTTTTCCTTGAGGCCGCGTTCGGCCGCGAGCGCGGCAAAACTCAAGCCGTCTTTGATCCTGGCCTCAGCGGCCTCGGCTTCCTGCATGGTCGGGAACACGATCTGCTCGACGTGACGCCGCTCCGGCGTGACATAGCGGCTACGGCGGGCATCGAATTCCGCCTTGATGTCGGCTTCGGAGATTTCCATCCAACGGCCGAGTTCCTCGGGCGTAACCGCGATGACTTCGATCTTGCGGTATTCGGGTGCGCGGAACAGGATCTTGCGCTCCTCGAAATACTTGCTGAGCTGTTCCGGAGTCGGCGCCGGAATGTCGCCGGCTTGCGCCGGTCCCAGCGTCACATATTCGATATTGCGCTGCTGGTTCTGAAACTCGTTGACGGCTTCGAGCCAGGCTTTCGGCACCGGCACGTCGCCATTGACCGATTCGACGATCTGCCGCCGCAACATCAGCCGGCGCTGCTCGGCAATGAGCCGTTGTTCGTTCAAGCCGACGCCGCGCAGGAATTGATCAAAGCGGACGCGATCGAACTTGCCGGTCGGGCTGCGGAACGTGGGATCTTCAGTGATGCGGCGGACGATTTCCTCGTCCGGCAGGCCGAGCCCCATCTGCCGCGCGCGCTGGTCGAGCGCCGCATCATTGACCATTCCGAGCAGCACCGAGCGTTCGAGACCGATCGCCTTGGCCTGTTCCGGTGAGATCGGCTGGCCGACCTGGCGGCTGAGTTGCTGGAGGCGCTCGTTATAGGTGCGGCGGAATTGCTCGATTGGAATTTCCGTGCCGCCGACCTTCGCCAGCGTGGAGCGGCCAAAGCCTTTGAAGATATCGTTGATCCCCCAAATGGCGAAAGTCGCGGCCAGAAGGCCCATGACCGCGCCCATGACGATGCGGCCGAGCCAGTTCGTGGAGGCGTTACGGATACCTCGAAGCATAGTGTCCAACGCTAGTTGTGCCGATGGGTGCCCGGCAAGAGCGGCGCATCATAGGGACCGGCATGCGGGCCCGCAACCAACGGGACTGTCTGCCTAAATCGCCCCTTTTCCGCAAGCAAGGCGTCTGCTAACGCCTCGTTGTCGCAGGCCTTCAGCGATTGGGCGAGGGTACTACTGCATGAAGGGCCGGCAGAGCAAACTCCCGCCGCCATACCTCCGAAGCGTGTGGCTGGATCAGTCGAGGGTTGCGGACCCGACCATCTATCCCTTCTGCCTGCCGTTTCTGAGCAACGGATTCCAATTGGATTTTGGGCAAGCGATCACGATCATCATCGGCGAAAAACGGCACTGGAAAATCGACGCTGCTGGAAGGCATTGCGGCACTGGCAGGCTATGACGAGGCTGGCGGGGGGAAGGGCTATCGGCCCGTCGATCATTCGCGCGCGTTCGAGGCGATGGGGGGAAAGCTCGCGAGCGCGCTGCGCGCCTCCTGGCTGCCGAAAATCACCAGTGGCTGGTTCTTTCGCGCGGAAAGTTTCTTTTCGGTCGCGCGCTACCTCGATGCCGCGGCCCTTGATGTCGGCGCCGCCCCGCCGGATTTCCTCTCGCATTCGCACGGCGAAGGCTTTCTGCGGTTCTTCGAGGAGCGCTGCCGGCGCCAAGGCATCTTTATTTTTGACGAACCTGAATCGGCGCTGTCGCCCTCCCGCCAGATCGAGTTCTTGAAGCTCCTGCGACGGATGGAGCGCTCCGGCGTTTGCCAAGTGTTGATGGCAACCCATTCGCCCATCCTGATGGCTTATCCTGCCGCGCGTCTTCTGCAATTGTCGAAGTATGGACTTGAGCCGACTACGGTTCAGGACACCGACCACTATCGGATGTTGCGCGAGTTCTGTGCCGATCCGGCAACTTTCGTCGACAGCGTGCTAGAGGCGTAGAGGTGCTTCTCGGCGTGTCGTCGTTCTGCTAACGGCTCTGGTCGCGGCAGTGGCTCAATGTGACAAGGGGGAACAATGGCGCGCCGTCCGCTGGTTGCCGGCAATTGGAAAATGAATGGGCTCGCTGGTTCGATCGCTCAGCTAAAAGCCGTGATCGCGGGCGCAGGGGCTTTGCCGAAGGTCGAGCTGATGGTGTGTCCGCCCGCAACCCTGATCGCGAGCTTCGCGGCGGCCGCACGCGGCACGCCGGTTCTGATCGGCGGCCAGGATTGTCATACCTTGGCGTCGGGCGCCTACACGGGCGACATCTCCGCCGAGATGCTGAAGGATGCCGGCGCATCGTCCGTCATCGTCGGTCACTCCGAGCGCCGGCAGTATCACCACGAGACTGACGCAGAGGTGCGCGCGAAGGCGGAGGCGGCACGGCGAGCGGGATTGCTGCCGATCGTTTGCGTCGGCGAAACGCGCCCGCAACGCGAGGCCGGACACGCGCTGGATGTGGTCGCAACGCAGTTGCAAGGCTCGCTGCCCGACGGCGCGGCCGATTTTGTTGTCGCTTATGAGCCGGTCTGGGCCATCGGCACCGGGCTAACGCCGACGCCGGCCGACGTCGGCGAGATGCATCGCTCGATCCGCGAACATCTCGTCGCGCGGTATGGCGCGGGCGGGCGGGGGACGCGCATCCTCTACGGCGGTTCGGTCAATCCGAAGAATGCGTCCGAACTTTTGGCGGTCGAAGATGTCGACGGCGCGCTGGTCGGCGGCGCCAGCCTCAAGGCAGACGATTTTTTGGCCATTGCCCGGGTTTATCGATAGCAGTTGTCACACATCGCCATCGCATGCGGACCGTCGCGCGAGTGCGTTGTTATCGCTCGGTCGAGAATCCCAAAGCCGGAAGAAAGCAACGCTTGTTGTCGCTCGCTTAGCGATCAGTGGGGCTGCGCAATATTTGAGCGTCAAAGCAACTGCTGGAAGAGTTTGTCAGCCGGCATCATCCGTGTGACACTTTGGTATTGTTATACCTTGTCGTCTCGACCGAGGTGAATCGATGGGCCTTTCGGATCTCGAGTACTACGGTGCCTTTTCGAACGCACGACTGACGTTCCCGACATTCAGAAACGACGAGAATTTCTCGAACGAAGACCTGGAAATTCTGCATGCGATCGCGAGCGCGAGGTCGGCCAAGCATTGCAACGAGGCGTTCGCACTGGCGACCAGGCGGTTTGGCAACGACGCGTTCGCCTGCGGCGAAGTCGACGTCAAGAAGCGCGACCGGGTCGTGTTCTTCGCGATGGAATGGAGCGACGTCTGGCGAAAATTCTATCTAGAGAGCTACCTGCATCGCGATCCAATGCTGCATCTGCTCGAACAGGCCGACGAGCCCTTCACCTGGGGCGAATGGAAGGACAGCAAGCGCCTCACCGCGGAGGAACGGGACGCCTTCATCCTGTGCGGGAAGCATGGTTGGCTCGACGGTTTTATCCTGCCGATCCGGCGCAAGGGTCCGCATGTCGCGCTCGTCAGCGTGGTTTGCACGAAGCTCCTCGATCCGGCTGCCGACAAGGCATTTTTGACTCACGCCTCCTTTTGCTATCTCGAACGCATTCGTGGCGTCATCGCGCCGAGCGAATTTCCGGTCGCCCCGCTGGGGCTCACCCCGCGAGAACTGGAATGCCTGGACCTGGTCGCGCATGGCCATAGCGATCGGCGCATCGCGCAGAAGCTGAGGGTTTCCGTCGCCACCGCGCACGAGCACGTTCAGCGCGCCATGCAGCGCTTGGGCGTGACCTCGCGCTCGGAGGCCGTCGCGCTGGCCATTTCGTTCGGGGCGATACGCGTTTAGCGCATGATCCGGAAAAGTGGGCACCGGTTTTCCGAAATGAGCATGCGCAGACAAAAAGCCAAAGCGTGATGACGATTCGATCCACCGTCGCGCTTTTGCCGAGCGTCGCCAGCTCGATCGGCGTTGCAATCACTGTGGCTTGCCGCCAACGGAGATTTGCCATCGCACGATGTTCCCTCTGTTCAGGGGGATGACGGGGCCGCTATTTCAGAAAAGATGCGAGCGAATCTTTTTGCGTTGGATTCGCGCGGAGCGTCATCCCCAACGTGGGACTGTCACCGGCCGCGATCGTTCCGCGCACAGGCGCTGGTCGGGAGATGGCGTGAAGTTCGGAAAGATCTCTGGCCGCCGCCAGGCGCTGGCGATGATCGGCGCGGCGGGCGCCGCGTTCGCGACTGCCGTCGGCGCGCTAGCCGCGGACGTCAATATCACATCCAACGTCACAACCGGCATCAATCTCGATACACAGACCGGCAGCACGGTGGAGGTCTTTCCCGGCGTTTCCGTAACAAACGCCGGGAGTTCGGCAATTGCGGCGACGGTCAATGCGTGGGCCCTGACCAATCGGGGCACCGTCTCAGCCACGCTCGCAGATACAGTGTCCCTCTCCGTCGCGGGGTCTTCCGTTACCAACTTCTCCTCGATCACGGGTGATTCCAACGCAATCACGCTGGCAAACGGCGGCAGCGTCGACAATCGCGCCGGCGCCACGATCTCCGCCGGCTTCAGCGCCATTACAATCGGCACGTTCGGAGGCCCCGGGACCGGCACGGTCACAAATGCCGGCACAATCACCCAAGTCGCCCCCTTCGGCGACGTTGTCGAGTTGCTTTCCGGCGGCACGGTCACCAACCTGCAGGGCGGCGTCATCTCCGGACAGAACGGCAGCAACGCCGTGTCCGTAGGCCAGGGCAACACCCGCACCGTGATCAACTCCGGCACGATCACCAACACCGGAACAGGGTTCGCCACCGGCGTGCTGGTTCAGGGCGGCGCGAGCACGGTGATCAACAACGCTACGGGCCGGATCAGCGGCACGTTCAACGGCGTGTTTTCCTCTTCCGACGCGCCGCTGACATTGACCAACAAAGGCCTCATCGAATCGACAGGCTCGGATGCGAGCGCCCGCGCCGTCGAAGCCGATGCCGGCGGCACCGTCGTCAACACCGGCATCATCCGCTCCGCTTCGAGCGACGGCCTGTATCTCGGAGATGCGTCGACCGTCACCAACAGCGGCACAATCAGCGGCAGCTCGCTCGCCATCAACTTCGCCAGCAGCGCGACCAACACGCTTACTCTCGATACCGGCTCGGTCCTCAACGGCAATGTCCAGGGCGGCGGCGGCATCAACAATCTCACGCTGATCGGCACCGGCACGGAGAGCATCGCCAAATTCCTCAATTTCCAGACGCTCTCGATGCAGGGCGCCGCTTGGACGCTGACAGGGAACGGAACGTTTTCGACCAGCGCGACGATCCAGAGTGGCACCCTTTTGGTCAACGGCCAGCTCACCAGCCCTGTCGTCATGGTGCAGTCCGGCGGTACCCTGGGTGGCATTGGCACCATCGTCGGGGCGACGACAGTGGCGTCAGGTGGCGCGCTTGCTCCGGGCAGTTCATCGAACCCGACCGGGACGCTGACGATCACCGGCAATCTCGCGTTTCAGTCCGGCGCGATTTACCTGGTGCAGGTCATACCCTCGGCCGCCGGCAACACCAATGTTTCCGGCACGGCGACGCTGACCGGCGCGACGGTGAATGCCCAAGTTGCCTCCGGCAACTACGTGTCGAAGAAGTACACGATCCTGAGCGCGGCCGGCGGGCTCGGCGGCACGACATTCGCGGGCATCGCCAATATCAATCTGCCGCAGGGCGCGAGCGACAGCCTGAGCTACGACGCCAACAATGTCTATTTGAACTTGAAGGCCGGGTTCACCAACTACACCGGGCTCAACGTCAACCAGCAGAATGTCGCCAACGCGCTGACCAATTTCTTCAACACGACCGGCGGCATTCCTGCGGCATTCTTCGGATTGAGCCCGGGCGGCCTCACCCAGATCGACGGCGAGGCCGGGACCGGCGCCGAGCGCGCAGCGATCCAATTGACCAACCAGTTTCTGACCCTGATGCTCGATCCGTTCGTCAACGGCCGCGCCAATGTCGGAGCCGGCGGCGCAATCGGCTTCGCGCCGGAGCAGGAAACGGGCCTGCCGCCCGATGTGGCGCTTGCTTATGCCTCGATCCTCAATAAGGCGCCGCCGAAGCCGATATTCGACCAGCGCTGGACCGCCTGGGGCTCCGGCTTTGGCGGCAGCAATACGACAAACGGCGACGCGGGTGTCGGATCAAACAATGTCAGGGTCAGCACCTTCGGCTTTGCCGGCGGCATGGATTATCACCTGTCGCCCACCACAGTCGTCGGCTTCGCGCTCGCCGGTGCCGGCACCAATTGGGGCTTGGCCAACGCGCTCGGCTCAGGCCGCAGCGATGCGTTTCAGACGGGCGCCTACGGCATCAGCTGGTTCGGCCCCGGCTATCTTGCTGGAGCGCTCGCCTTCACCAATCATTGGTTCAGCACCAGCCGATCGGCACTGGGCGACTCGCTTAGCGCAAACTTTGTCGGGCAAAGCTACGGCGCGCGGCTAGAGAGCGGTTATCGCCTTGCGGCGCTGCCGACGCTTGGCGTCACGCCCTATGGCGCGGTGCAGGTCCAGGATTTCCACACGCCGGCCTACAGCGAAAGCGATCCGACCGGCGGCGGCTTTGGGCTCTCCTACAATGCGATGAACGCGACCGACGTGCGCACCGAACTCGGCAGCCGCTTCGACGCGCCGACGCTGCTTTACGGCAAGCCGCTGGTGCTCTACGGCCGCGTCGCCTGGGCGCACGACTTTGTCAGCAATCCGGCGCTGGGCGCTGCGTTTCAGGCGCTGCCGGGCGCAAGCTTCGTCGTCAACGGCGCGCCGATCCCGCACGACTCGGCGCTGACCACGGGCGGCGCCGAATTGTTCATCACGCCCAACTGGACGTTTCTTGCCAAGTTCGAGGGCGAGTTCGCTCCTGGCTCGCAGACCTATGCTGGCTCGGGTACGCTGCGCTATTCGTGGTAGGCAGCGTGGCGAAGGCGGCTCGACCGGATGGGCCGGCGCTCCGGGCGCGAGTTCCCGGTCCGAACGCCACGGCCGCGCCCGCCATGGAAAATCCCCAAGGGATCATGTAGAGACGCGCCGGGCTCCCTATATCGGGGTCGCGGCCGCAGCCGGGGCGGCGCTGTGGCCCACTTTTGGGCCTGGGTTGTGAGCGGACAGATTCGATGATCGTTATTATCGCTATTCACCTGATCCTGGTGCTCGGAATGATTGCGGTCATACTGCTGCAAAAGTCCGAGGGGGGCGGTCTGGTCAGCTCCACCAGCGGCTTTATGACCGGCCGCGGCACGGCAAACGTCTTGACCCGAACCACGGCCGTGTTGGCGTTTCTCTTTTTCATCACGAGCCTGGGCCTGTCTTGGCTTGCCGGCATGGGCCGTCATCCGGCTTCAATCATCAGTCCCGGCGCACCCGCGTCCCAGCAGCAGCCGGGCAGCGGTGCTCCGTTGGCGCCGCTCAGCCAGGGCGCCGGCGGCGTTCTGAACCAACTGGGCGGCGGCAAAGCGCCCGAGCCGGCGGCGCCGAGCGGGCCGCAAGTGCCGCAGTCAAAATAGGGCAGCGAGCGATGGCCAAAACAATCTCCCCCACGCTGATGACAAAGCGAGCGGGGGCCGCTCCCGCTCGACCTGAGGATTCCACCCGAGGTATCTGGCGCGACTGCGTTTCTTCCGGTGCTCAGCTACCTTGCACGGCTGCTCTTCCGGAAAATTGCTCGTCGAATCGGCCTTTCGCGGCTAGAGCTTAAATCCCATGGCGCGGTACATATTCATCACCGGCGGCGTGGTTTCCTCACTGGGCAAAGGTCTTGCGTCGGCGGCGCTGGGTGCGCTTTTGCAGGCGCGCGGCTACAAGGTCCGGCTGCGCAAGCTCGACCCTTATCTCAACGTCGACCCGGGCACGATGTCGCCCTACCAGCACGGCGAAGTCTTCGTCACCGACGACGGCGCCGAGACCGATCTTGATCTCGGCCACTACGAGCGCTTCACCGGACGGCCGGCGACGCGCACCGACAACATCACCACCGGCCGGATCTATCAGGAGATCCTCGCCAAGGAACGGCGCGGCGACTACCTCGGCGCCACGATCCAGGTCATCCCGCACGTCACCAACGCAATCAAGGAATTCATCCGCGACGGCAATGAGGGCTATGACTTCGTCCTGTGCGAGATCGGCGGCACGGTCGGCGACATCGAGGGTTTGCCGTTCTTCGAAGCCATCCGTCAGCTCGGCAATGACCTGCCGCGGCATCACGCGGTCTATATCCATCTCACGCTGATGCCGTTCATCCCAAGCGCGGGCGAGCTGAAGACCAAGCCGACCCAGCACTCGGTGCGCGAGCTGCGCGCCATCGGCATTCAGCCCGATATCTTGCTCTGCCGCAGCGACCGGCCGATCCCGGAAAGCGAGCGGCGCAAGCTGGCGCTGTTCTGCAACGTGCGCGAGAGCGCGGTGATCGAAGCGCTCGACGTCGACAACATCTATGCCGTGCCGGAGGCTTATCATGCCGGCGGGCTTGATAACGAAGTGCTCGCCGCGTTCGGCATCGAAAATCCGCCCGAGCCCGATCTCGCCACTTGGCGCTTTATCAACGAGCGGGTGCGAAATCCGGAAGGCGACGTGACCATCGCCATCGTCGGCAAATATACCGGCATGAAGGATGCCTATAAGTCGCTGATCGAGGCGCTCTCGCACGGCGGCGTCGCCAACAAGGTGAAGGTCAATCTCGACTGGATCGAGAGCGAAGTGTTCGAGAATGAAGACCCGGCGCCGTTCCTCGAACATGTCGACGGCATCCTGGTGCCCGGCGGCTTCGGGCAGCGCGGCGCCGAGGGAAAAATTCGTGCGGCGCGGTTCGCGCGCGAGCGCCAGGTGCCGTATTTCGGCATCTGCTTCGGCATGCAGATGGCGGTGATCGAAGCGGCGCGCAATCTCTGCGGCATCGAGGACGCCAATTCCACCGAGTTCGGCGCCACCAGCGAGCCGGTGGTCGGCCTGATGACCGAATGGATGAAAGGCAACGAGCTGCAGAAGCGCGGCACCGGCGGCGATCTCGGCGGCACCATGCGGCTCGGCGCTTATCCCGCCCTGCTGGCGCGCGGCAGCAAGATCGCGGCGATTTACGGCGCGACCGAAATTTCCGAGCGCCACCGCCACCGCTACGAGGTCAACACCACGTACAAGGATCGGCTCGCCCAGCACGGCTTGCGCTTCTCCGGCATGTCGCCCGACGGTGTGCTGCCGGAAATCATCGAATACGACGACCATCCGTGGTTCATCGGCGTGCAATTCCATCCCGAGCTGAAGTCGCGGCCGTTCGCGCCGCATCCGCTGTTCTCGTCTTTCATCGGGGCGGCGGTGGAGCAGAGCCGGCTGGTGTAACTTTCATTGTCGTTCCGGGGCCGAGCGAAGCGAGGAGCCCGGAATCCATAACCACAAAGACTGCACGTTCTGCACCGACAGGGGTTATGGATTCCGGGCTCGCCCCTTGCGGCGCGCCCCGGAATGACAACGGACGAAGAGGGAGGGGAAATTCATGATCTACGAACTGCGCATCTATCAATGCGTCCCGGGCCGGCTGCCGGTCCTGCTCAAGCGGTTCGAGGATCACACGCTGAAAATCTGGGAGAAACACGGCGTTCGCCAGGCCGGCTTCTGGACCGTGCTGATCGGCGACGGCAGCAACGATTTGCACTATCTGCTGGCCTGGGAATCCATGGCCGAGCGTGAGAAGGTGTGGGGGACGTTCCTGGCCGATCCGGCTTGGATCAAGGTGCGCGAAGAGACCGAGAGAGACGGTCCGATCATCGCCAATATCAAGAGTTCGTTCCTCAAGCCGACGGCGTTCTCGGCGGTGAAGTGACCGCCAAGCGGTCATTCCAGGGCCGAGCGGAGCGAGGAGCCCGGAATCCATATTCGCTGACCTTGCGGTTATGGATTCCGGGCGCGCGCTTTGCGGCGCGCCCCGGAATGACGGCAGGCGAAGCCGTTGACCCCGCAGCCGCCGATGTCCATGGTCCGGCCATGACAAGCAAGCCAAATCCTATCGTCACCGTTGGCAAGGCGAAGTTCGGCAACGATCTGCCGCTGGCGCTGATCGCCGGGCCGTGTGTGCTGGAAAGCCGTGCGCATGCCTTCGACATGGCCGGCGCGTTGAAGGAGATTGCCGCACGGCGCGGCATCGGCTTTGTGTACAAGACCTCGTTCGACAAGGCGAACCGCACCAGCGCCAAAAGCGCGCGTGGTCTCGGCTTGGACAAGGCGCTCGAAATCTTCACGGACTTGCGGGACTCTCTCGGCGTGCCTGTGCTCACCGACGTGCACGAGCCGGATCAATGCGCTGCCGTTGCCGAGGCGGTCGATATTTTACAGATCCCGGCGTTTCTCTGCCGGCAGACGGACCTCTTGATCGCCGCGGCCAAGACCGGCCGCGCGGTCAATGTGAAGAAGGGGCAGTTCCTCGCGCCATGGGACATGGCCAATGTGGTGGAGAAGATCACCGGCGCCGGCAATCCGAATGTGCTCGTGACCGAGCGCGGTGCGTCCTTCGGCTACAATACTTTGGTCTCCGACATGCGCGCATTGCCAGTACTGGCCAAAACCGGCGCGCCGGTGATTTTCGATGCAACTCACTCCGTGCAGCAGCCGGGCGGCAAGGGCACGTCGTCGGGCGGCGAGCGTGAGTTCGTGCCGGTGCTGGCGCGGGCGGCCGCGGCGGTCGGCGTCGCCGGGGTTTTCATCGAGACCCATCAAGACCCGGACAGGGCGCCCTCCGACGGCCCGAATATGTTACCGCTCAATGAGATGGAACCGCTTCTTGAGCGTTTGATGGAGTTCGATGCCTTGGCCAAGAGGGCTGGCGGCAATCCGACGGTCCGGGGGCCCAAGGCCCGGGCCGAGGCTTGAGTCGACGGGTCAATTCCGTCGCGGCAACCGCCTCTTGCCGGCGCGCGCGAAAATCACCATCATCACCGCATCGGCCAGGGGTGCCGCGTCGAAAGCGCGGCTGAGATCACACCCGTCGAACCTGTCTGGGTCATACCAGCGAAGGGAGCCGCGTTGAGCGACACTATCCGTTCCATCACGCCGATCCGCAGCAAGCCGCGCGTTGTTATCATCGGCGCCGGCGTGATCGGGCTCGGCATTGCTTGGCGGCTTGCCTCGCGCGCCGCCGTCACGGTGTTCGACCGTGGCAAAGCCGGCGCGGGGGCGAGCCACGCCGCCGCCGGCATGCTGGCGGCTTGCTGCGAGGCGGAGCCGGGCGAGCAAGCGCTCGTCGCGCTCGGGCGCGAGAGCCAGAGGCGCTGGCCTTCGTTTGCCGAGGAGCTTGAGCGAGCGACCGGCATCGATGTCGAATTGCGCCGCGAGGGCACGCTCGTTCTTGCGCTCACCGCCGACGATCAGGCGACGATTGCGCATCATTTGGAATTTCAGCGGCAGCTCGATCTGCCGCTCGAATGGCTGTCGGCCGCGGCGACGCGGGCACGCGAGCCGAGGCTTGCCGGCAAAATCGCCGGCGCGCTGTTTTCGCCGGAGGATCATCAGGTCGACAACCGCAAGCTCGCGCACGCTTTGCGTGTCGCGGCCGAGCGGGCAGGTGCCGAGATTCGCGAGCATCAGCCGGTCAAGGAGCTTGTCGTGCAGGGCGGACAGGCGCGCGGCGTTGTGCTCGATGACGGCACGAGCGTCCCAGCCGATATCGTCGTGCTCGCCGCCGGCGCGTGGTCGCGCGGCATCGGCGGATTGCCGCCCGACCGGCGTCCGCCGGTGCGCCCGATCAAGGGCCAGATGCTGGCGCTGCGCATGGATCCTTCGGCGCCGTTGCTCTCGCACGTGCTGTGGGCGCCGGGTGTTTATCTGGTGCCGCGGCGCGACGGCCGGCTGATCGTCGGCGCAACGGTCGAGGAAAAAGGTTTCGACGAAACGATCACGGCCGGCGGTCTGCTCACTTTGCTCGAGGCAGCGTGGCGCGCGATCCCCGCCGTCGAGGAATTGCCGGTCGACGAGATCTGGGTCGGGCATCGGCCCGGCAGCCGCGACGATGCGCCGATCCTCGGGCCTGGGCCGCTCGCGGGCTTGTTCTATGCGACCGGACATCATCGCAACGGCATTTTGCTCGCGCCGGTGACGGCAGACGCGATGGCGCGGCTGATCCTCGATGAAGTTGTCGAGCCGGCGATCAAGCCATTCGGGCTGGAACGCTTTCAGCCTGCGCGGGCGGCCGAGTGATGGCGGAGACGGCGATGAGCGAAGCGTCAGTCGCGCGCGAAGCATCAATTCGGGTAAACGGCAAGACCGAGCCTTTGGCCGCGGCAACGCTTACGGCTTTGCTGGCGGAGAAGGCCGTCGATACTGAGCAAAAAGGCATTGCCGTTGCGCTCAACGGCGCCGTCGTGCCGCGGGCGGCTTGGCCTGAAACGGCGCTGAAGCCCGGCGACTCGGTCGAGATCGTGCGCGCCCGGCAAGGAGGTTAGCGCAGTGCCGATCAATGATTCCGCTCGTCCCCGCGAAGGCCGGGACCCAGTTGCACCCTTCTGGATTCCCGCTTGCGCGGGAATGAGCGATATCGGATTTAGGAGCAGACCATGTCCGATCCGCTGATCATTGCCGGGCAGGAATTCGGCTCACGGCTTTTCCTTGGTACCGCGGGTTACCCGAACCGCAAGATCATGCTCGATGCGATCGAGGCGAGCGGCACCGCGATGGTGACGGCCTCGATCCGCCGCATCAGTCTTGCGGGCGACGATGAAAGTCTGATCGACTTGCTCGCCGATCGCGTGCGCTTTCTGCCCAACACCGCGGGCTGCCAGACCGCGAAGGACGCGGTCCTCACCGCCGAGCTTGCGCGCGAAGCGCTCGAGACCAACTGGGTGAAGCTCGAAGTGATCGGCGATCGCGAGCTTCTCTATCCGGATGTCGAGGAATTGGTGCGCGCGACCGAAACGCTGGTCGCCAAGGGCTTTATCGTGCTGCCTTACTGCACCGAGGATCCGGTGACCTGCCGCAAGCTTGCGGACGCGGGCGCCGCCGCCGTGATGCCGCTCGGCTCGCCGATCGGCTCGGGGCTCGGCATTTCCAACCCGCATCTGATCGAGCTCATCTGCGCGCGTTCGCCGGTGCCGGTGGTGCTCGATGCCGGGATCGGCACGGCCTCCGATGCTGCGCTCGCCATGGAGCTTGGCTGCTCGGCCGTGCTCCTCAACACCGCCGTATCGAAAGCGCGCGATCCGGTACTGATGGCGAAGAGCATGCGCGCCGCGGTGGAAGGGGGCCGGCTGTCTCGGCTCGCCGGACGGATTCCGAAACGCGCGCACGCCGAGCCGTCGAGCCCGCAATTCGGGCTCGTGGGGACGTAGGGCGTTGCCGCCGAATGTAACCCAAATCCTAAGCTGCCGAGGCAACGCTGATAAGTCTTCGTAAAGAGGCGGCTATGAACCGGCCAAGACTCTATGTCGACTTCAATGAATTGATAGAACCGAACCTTGTCGCGCTGTCAAAGGACGATACGAAACTTACTTTGACGGGCGAAAACATTCTCCTTCGCGAGGGATTGCTCATAGAAGTGCACTCAGACGACGTCAGTGATGAGGGTGAGCCCGACAATTTGATTGCTTCTGGAGTTGTGGAGCGCAATTCAAAAACCGGCTGGGCTAGTCACATAAAATGGTGTTGCCGCATCGATGGCAACGGCATTCGGCACGAATCGGATTTGAAGCAGAATTGATTTTAGCAAGTAGCCCGGATTGAGTGAAACGAAATCAGGGACAAACCTTACCGCTGGCCCCGGATTTCGCTAACGCGCAATCCGGGCTACTCTAGACCGCTGGCGACAATTCCTCCGCCATCATCTCGCGCACCAGCGGGATGACTTTGGTGCCGTAAAGCTCGATGCAGCGCATGAGCTTGTCGTGCGCCAGCGTGCCGGCGGAGTATTTCAGATCGAAGCGCACGATGCCGAGCGCTTTCGCGGTCTTGGCGATTTTTCGCGCCACCGTTTCGGGCGCGCCGACATGCAGCGCGCCGCGCTCCACTTCCTGCTCGAACGACGCGCGCGCCATCGGCGGCCAGCCGCGCTCGGCACCGATGCGGTCGTGCATGACCTTATAGCCCTGCCAATATTCGTCGCGCGCCTGTTGGTCGGTGTCAGCGACGTAACCGGGCGAATGCACGGCGATCGGCAACGCCGGCTTGCCGAGCTGTGCAAACGCGCGGTGATAGAGATCGACATAAGGACGGAAGCGCGCCGGATCGCCGCCGATAATGGCGAGCGCCAGCGGCAATTCGTAGCGCGCCGCGCGCACCACCGATTCCGGGCTGCCGCCGACGCCGATCCAGGTGCGCAGCGGCGCGCCTTCGATCGGCGGAAAGACGCGCTGGTTCTTCAGCGGCGGCCGGGTTTGGCCCTGCCACGTGACGCTGTCCGAGCGGATGAGCGCGGCGAAGAGGTCGAGCTTATCCTCGAACAGGACCTCATATTGCGACAAGTCGTAACCGAACAGCGGAAAGGACTCGATGAAGGAGCCGCGCCCGAGCGTGACCTCGGCACGCCCGCCGGAGGCGGCATTCAACGTCGAGAAGCGCTCGAACACCCGGATCGGGTCGTCGGAGGACAAGACCGTCACCGCCGAGCCGAGCCTGATCCGCTTCGTGCGTCCGGCGATCGCCGCCAGCACCACTTCCGGCGCCGACACGGAGAAATCCGGCCGATGGTGCTCGCCGATCCCGAAGGCATCGATGCCGAGCTCGTCGGCCAGCACGCCCTCGTCGATCACGTCGCGGATGACTTGGGCGTGCGAGCGCGGCTCGCCATTCGGGCCGATGGTGACGTCGCCAAAGGTGTCCAGTCCGAACTCGAAATTCTGTGGCATAGCCTCTCTTGTCAGCTAGTCCGCGGCGCGGACGGTCGGTGGGCTTGGGCGCGCCTGTGATGTTTCAACAGGTAGGATGCGGCGAGCATCCATGCAACGCCGGTGCCAGCGGCCGAGCGGGCCCGGTTTTTGGCCAGGGTGGCGCCCAAAGCGGCTCATTTTTACCTGCGGCATCGTGCAATTCACCAAACCCGCCGTTCGGCTTGATTAGCGGCCGCGAGCGCGGTCAAATCGCTCAATGATGCTTATAAGGTCAATAAACGAAACGCCTCCGCACCGAAGGGCGCGGCAAACCAGAGGGACACAAGACGATGATGAGGTTAGGAGTGGCGGCCGTGACGGCGCTCGCCCTGACAGCCCCGGGCTTTGTGCAACCAGCGTCGGCTGAGCAGAAGACGGTCAAGATCGGCTATGTCAGCACGTTCAGCGGCCCGACCGCCGCGATCGGCAACGACATGCGCAATGCCTTCGAGCTTGCGCTCGATCATCTCGGCCGCAAGCTCGGCGGACTGCCGGTCGAGGTGATCTACGAGGACGATACGCAAAAGCCCGACGTCGGCGTGCAAAAGACCCAGAAGCTGATCGAGTCCGACCACGTCGATTTCATCGCCGGCTATATCTGGTCGAACGTGCTGCTCGCCTCGCTCAAGCCGCTGGTCGATTCCAAGACCATCACGGTCATCGCCAATGCCGGGCCGTCCCAGGTCGCCGGCGAATTGTGCTCGCCCTACGTCTTCTCGACGTCGTGGAACAACGATCAGACCCCCGAGACGATGGGCATGTATATGAACCAGAAGGGGCTGAAGAAGGTCTTCCAGATCGGGCCGAATTATGCGGCCGGCAAGGACATGCTGCAGGGCATGCGTAATACCTACAAGGGCGAGGTCGTGGGGCAGGAAATGACCCGTTGGCCCGACCAACTCGATTTCTCCGCCGAGCTGTCGAAGGCGCGCGCGGCGCAGCCGGATGCCATCTTCATCTTCTATCCGGGAGCTTCCGGCGTGCAGTTCATCACCCAGTATGTGCAGGCGGGCCTGAAGGGCCAGATCCCGCTCTATCAGGTGTTCTCGATCGACGAATTGTCGCTACCGCGGTTGAAGGACCTGGCCATGGGCGTGCCCGGCGCGCAGCAATGGGTCAACGACTTGCCCAACGAAACCAATAAGAAATTCGTCGCCGATTTCATCGCCAAGTATAAATCGCGCCCATCCTTCTATGCCGCGCAGAGCTATGACGCGGCCATGCTGCTCAACAGCGCGGTGGCTGCGGTCAATGGCGACCTGTCGAAGAAGGAAGAGATGCGCAAGGCGATGGAAAAGGCCGATTTCAAGTCGGTGCGCGGCAACTTCAAGTTCGGCAACAACCATGTCCCGATCCAGAACTTCTATCTGCAGGATGTGGTGAAAGAGGGCGACGATTACTTGCTCAAGACCGTCGCCACCATCGTCGAGAACTATCAGGACCGTTTTCATGACCGTTGCCCCATGAAATTGGGGCAATAGTCGTTGCACGCCGTCCATGAGCGGTGTCTATTTCCTCCCTGCCACGACGGGGCGGCGGGGAGGGGATAGCATTCCCAATGCTGTATTTCTTTGAGCAATGCCTCAACGGCATCCAGCTCGGCATGCTGCTCTTCCTGCTGGCGGCCGGGCTCACGCTCGTCTTCGGCATTATGGATCTGGTCAATCTGGCGCACGGCTCGCTCTACATGCTGGGCGCCTATTTCGCCGCCACGTTCGCGACCCTGACCGGAAGCTTCACGCTGGCGCTGATCCTTGCTTTGGTTGCCTCGCTCATCGCCGGGATGGTGCTGGAGGTGATCGCGATCAGGCCGTTGTATGGTCGCGACCATCTCGATCAGGTGCTCGGCACCTTCGGGCTGATCTTGTTGTTCAATGAGCTGGTGCGGCTCGTCTGGGGACCGGAAGGCAGGACGCTGTCGTTGCCGCCGGAAATGCTGACGGCAGTGCAAATCCTGCCCGGCGTGCACTATCCGATTTATCGCCTGGTGATCATTCTGGCGACGCTTGCGGTCGCCGGCTTCCTCTATGTGCTGGTGATGCGCACGCGGCTTGGGATGCTGGTGCGCGCCGGCGCCTCCAATCGTGAAATGGTCGGCGCGCTCGGCATCAACATCAAGCTCCTGTACACCCTGGTGTTCGGGCTGGGTGCGGCGCTTGCAGGTTTCGCCGGCGTGATGCAAGCGCCGATCCTGACGGTGCAGATCGGGATGGGCGAGAACATCCTCATCCTCGCCTTCGTCGTCATCATCATCGGCGGAATCGGCTCAATCCGCGGCGCGTTCGTCGCTGCGATCATCGTCGGGCTGATCGATACGCTCGGCCGGTCCTTCCTGCCCGATGTGCTTCATCTCGCGTTGAGCAACAACGCCGCGCAGACGCTTGGGCCGTCTTTGTCGTCGATGTCGATCTACATGCTGATGGCGGCGATCCTGGTGTTTCGGCCGGAAGGGCTATTCCCGGCGGCGAGCCGATGACCGCCTCGCTCGACCCTTCGCTCAACGCCGCACCGGCGGCCGCGCTCACCGCGCGCACGGTTTTCACCGCTGGACTGGTGGCGCTCCTCGCGCTCGTGCCGGTCTATGCGCTCGCGACCGGCGAGACGTTCGGCGTCGCGCTATTCACCCGCACCATCATCCTCGCGATCGGCGCGGTCAGCCTCAATCTCATCATGGGCTATGGCGGCATGGTGAGTTTCGGCCACGCCGCCTATCTCGGCATCGGCGGCTATGCGGTCGGCATTTTGGCCAAGGAAGGGATCGGCTCGGGCTTCGTGCAATGGCCGGTCGCGGTCGCGGCGTCGGCGCTCTACGCGCTTGTAGTCGGCGCGCTCAGCCTGCGCACGCGTGGCGTTTATTTCATCATGATCACGCTCGCGTTTGCGCAAATGATCTATTACGTGGCGATCGGGCTTGACCGCTATGGCGGCGACGACGGGCTCACGATCTACAAGCGCAGCAACTTTGGCGGCCTGATCGATCTCAACAACAAAGTGGTGTTCTACTATCTGTGCTTCGCCATTCTGCTCGGCAGCATTTATCTGATCGCGCGCCTGGTCAATTCGCGCTTCGGGCTCGCACTGCGCGGCACCCGCTCGAATGAGCGGCGGATGCGCGCCATCGGCTTCCCGACCTTTCGCTACAAGCTCGTGGCGTTTGTGATTTCCGGCGCGTTGTGCGGCCTTGCCGGTGCGCTGCTCGCCAACCACACAAGCTTCATCAGCCCCGCGATCATGCATTGGACGCGCTCGGGCGATCTCATCGTTATGGTGGTGCTGGGCGGTCTCGGCTCGCTGTTCGGGCCGGTGATCGGTGCGGTGATCTTTCTCCTTTTGCAGGAAGGCCTGTCGCGCGTGACCGAATATCCCGACCTGATCCTTGGGCCGATCCTGCTGCTGGTGGCGATCTACGTGCATGGCGGCATCGGCGGCTTGCTTGAGGGGCGGCGCCGTGGCTGACGCGCTGTTGCAGACCGAGCGGCTGACGCGACGCTTCGGCGGCGTGACCGCGGCCGACGCCATTGGGCTTATGATTGCGCCGAAAGAAGTGCACGCGATCATCGGGCCGAATGGCGCCGGCAAAACGACGCTGATCGGATTGCTGAGCGGCGAGATCGTCCCGGAAGAGGGCAGCATCCGCTTCGACGGCACCGAGATCAGCGGGCTGCCGGTTTATCGCCGCAGCCAATTGGGCCTGGCGCGCTCGTTCCAGATCACCTCGCTGTTTCGCGACTTCACAGCGCTCGACAATGTTGCGCTCGCCGTGCAGGCGCACCGCGGCCATTCGTTCCGGTTCTGGCGCGACGCGCGGCGCGAGGACGCCTTGCGCGGCCCTGCATTCGCGGCGCTCGAGCGTGTCGGCCTGCGCGATCGCGCCGGCGCGCGCGTCGACAAGCTCAGTCACGGCGAGCAACGCCAGCTTGAGTCGCCATGGCGCTGGCCAGCGAGCCGCGGCTTCTGCTGCTCGACGAGCCGATGGCCGGCATGGTCCCCGACGAGTGAGCGCGCATGGTGCATCTCCTGCGCGCCCTCAAAGGTAGCGTGACGATTTTCCTGATCGAACACGACATGGAAGCGGTGTCGGCGCTCGCCGACCGGCTGAGCGTGCTGGTTTACGGCCGCATCATCGCCAGCGGCGATCCCGAGGCGATCCGGACCGACCCCGCCGTGCGGCAGGCCTATCTCGGCGAAAAACACGGCCCCGAGCGGAGCGGGCGCGATGGCTGAAGCACCGCTGCTCGAACTTGCCGAGATCGAAACGAGCTACGGCCAAAGCCGAGTGCTGTTCGGTATTACGCTCCGCATTGCGCCGGGCGAAATGGTGTCGCTCATGGTCCCAACGGCATGGGCAAGACCACGACGGTGCGCTCGATCATGGGGCTCACGCCGGCGGCGGCGGGCAGAATCGATTTCAATGGCGTGCAAATCCACGGGCTTCCGGCCTATCGCATCGCCAAGCTCGGCCTCGGATTGGTGCCGGAAGGCCGCCAGGTCTTTCCGAATTTGACCGCGCGCGAAAATCTGCTCGCCACCGCCGCCAATCGCACCGGCGTGTCGGATCCTTGGACGCTCGCAAAAGTATTCGCACTCTTTCCGCGGCTCGCCGAACGTGCAGGCTCCATGGCCAATCTCCTCTCCGGCGGCGAGCAGCAAACGCTGGCGATCGGCCGCGCGCTGATGACCAATCCGCGGCTGATCATTCTCGACGAAGCAACCGAAGGGCTCGCGCCGCTGATCCGCGAGGAAATCTGGCGTTGCCGGAACGCCTGCGCGGAAGGGGCTGTCGATCTGGTGATCGACAAGAACGTCGACGCGCTCACCCGCATCGCCGACCGGCATAACATCATCGAACGCGGCCGCGTGGTGTGGTGCGGGGACTCCAAGCTTTGGCGAGATCGCCGAGGTGCAGCACCGCTATCTCGGGATCTGACCGCCGCGAAAACCCTTTAAGCTTGAAATATTTTCCCATAGAGAACCATGCTTTGGGGGTCGGGTAGAAACACACGGGCAGTTTGTTCACATGATCAGAAAAGTCGAGTTTGGCCGCAGAGAAATGGCCTCCGCGATCGCGGCGCTCACGGTCGCGACCGACAGGATGGGCTCGCGGATAAGCCGGTCTTCGGATTGGTCATGTCGTTCAGCGGTTGGTTTGCGCCGATCGATGCCTGAACGACCGCGGGCGCGAAGCTTGCGGTCGCCGAGATCAGCTCAGCCGGCGGCGTGCTTGGCCAGCCGATCGAAGTGGTCGAGTTCGACAACAAGTCCAGCGCTGCTCGGCGCCGATGGCGCCGTCGATGTGATCGGCAAAAGCGCGAGGCGATCCTCTTTCCGAGCGATTTCGATTTCGGCGCGCCCGGTGCCTATGTGGCGAGCAGAAAGACGTGGTGGCTTTCTCCGGCGCATCAGATCCAGGAAATTCGGCGTGCAGGGCGTAGGCCCCGCTCGCCTATTCGAAGATCTACCAATGCCAGCCAGGCGCAAGGCGCGCTGCTGGCCGAGTGGGGTTAGAGCAGAAGGGCTGGAAAACCGCCTACGTGCTCCTCGACATCGCCTACACCAAGTCGCTGTGCGGCAGCTTCGCCACGCGATGGATCTGAGCCTCGCCGGGCAAGGATGGGCTGCTCGGCCAGGATACGTTTCTCAATAACGATCCTTCGATCGCCGCGCAGGTCACCCGCATCACCAGCCTGAGCAAGAAGCCCGACGATGTGATCTTCTTCTGCTGTATGCGCCGGGCGGACCGAGCGCCATGCGGCAGTTGCGCGCCGCCGGCATCGACGCGCCGATCGTAACCGGCGAATTGCTCACGGCGATTACTGGATCGGCTCGATCCCCGATCTAGCAATTTCTATGTGATCAGCTATGGCTCGAAATACGGCGAACTACTCGGATGCCGAGGTGAACGGTTTCTTCAAGCGCTTCGAAGCCGAGAAGTACGGCAAGAAGGCCGACGCGTCCAGCGCATCGCGGTGGCGGCTATTCCGCCGTGCAGGCCTGGGCGGCCGCGGCTAACAAAGCCGGCTCGCTCGAAGGCTCCAAGGTGGTGGGCGGCGCTCGATGCCTTCGACAAGAAGCCGCTTGTCATTGGGCGGACGACCTACACCGGCAAGCTGGCCATCCAGACCACGCGGCCGATGGCGATCCTGGAGGACGTTACGGCAGGTTCTGCTTCGTCGGGCGCTTCACGGTGGAGTTGTTCCGCCGCAGTGAGTAAGGAAGGCCTATCCCCACGCTTCGGCATGCAGCTAACGGCGCAGGCAGTGAGCGTCCGGTTCGGCGGCCTTGTCGCTGTCGACCAGGTCAGCATCTCATTGCGGCGCGGCGAAATCCTCGGCCTGATCGGGCCGAACGGCGCGGGCAAGACGACGCTGGTCAATGTGCTGTCCGGATTCCAGCGGCCGCAGATTGGCGCGATCGTGATCGGCGAACGCGATTGCACGCGTTTGCCGCGCCACGGCTTTCCGCGCGTCGGCGTGGTGCGAA
>CAVREN010000091.1:0-27717 GCA_963720115.1 uncultured Alphaproteobacteria bacterium | reverse complement strand
CCAGCTGCTCCAATGCCAGAATCATCAGAACGGTCTTCTCGAAGCAGCGGATAAGGACGTTCCCTCTAGCAATCCACGACTTTCCATTAGTGCTTACGCAATCGCCGGTTCTAATAATGAGACGAGGAGTGCCTCGCTAATCGGCTCCACGATGCCTGCAAAGGAACTAGCGCACCCGTCGCACCGAAATGAATAGCTCTCGAAACCACAGCTATCAATTTTGGGGTTTGTAGCTCTACAGAATTTCCAGCAGATTTTGCATTTCGGACATGTCACTGCAATAGCAGTATCAGGTATGCGGATAGTTCGGTGGGTAACGGCTTGACTACGTCCCATTGGTTGATCTCCCCGCGCAACTACCGGAAGACCTTGCGATTACGCGCCATACAAAGTCTGGCCTTGCGAGCCCCCAGCGATTAATCCGGAAAGCTGTCAGATGTTCCTGTCCCAAATTGGGCAGGCCGAGAGTAGAAGACCGAACCCAATTTTACAATCTTGAGAGGGCCAATGTCTCGAAAAGGTCGTTGAGACGCTGTGGCGACGCATCCACAGCGGCTTTCAACCGTGAAGAATTTCGAGTATGCTGGGTGTTGGGTTTGAGGGCGTTAAGATGAGCAATCAATCAGAGTCTGAATCTGCAATCTCGCGTAATCGCGACGGCGCGGCATCAAGCGATAGCGGCCAATTGGACTCGGCTGGCCAAGCCATTTTGAAGTTATTGCATAAGGCCGCTGGTGTCGCTGAAGCCAATAGCCGACATGCGCTAGAGACGGCCCAAAAGCTGTCACGGCAACTTCGAGAGGCGGAGAATCGGATTGCCGAGTTAGAGGCCGACCTTCTTCTCTATCGTAAAAAGGCTGAGCGCGCTGAAGAATGGCTAAGCAAAATTTCCATGGAAATCGAGGATCGCCTTATTAACGAACCGGAAGAGAAGCGACGGCAAATGTCGCGGCGATCATAAAGCATGAATTTGAGTTTTCACAATGAGCGAAGACGAACAAATCCGCGTAGAGGACAGTCGTCCAGCGACCCTTCATAACGGCGCAGTCTCAACTGACTTCCCGACGCTACAAGACGCTATCATGGCGTGGCACAGGCTTCGACCTGAGCAGGCTCAGCGAGCTTCCATAAGAATCATTGGTGGGCAGCTTTACGCAGCAGCTGAAATACCGAAACTTCTCAATGGTCGAGTTTGAGGGAGACCTCACGTTTTTCCTCGAAATCCGTGAGCTTGTTCGATGAGGACAGTCTCATCATGGCAACTATCCGAACCCTGGCGACAATCAGCTTTCTTGTGACTCTTGGTTCAGAGGCGGCGATTGCGATGTCGCCCCAAGAGGTCCCAGCCGAGGTAAAGTCGTGCAAGGCAATTACCAACGACGAGGAGCGGCTTAAATGCTTTGATCGTTTGTTTGCCGAGCCTTCCAGGCCGGAAAATCCTTCGGAAGGAGCGCAAGCGTACTGGTCAATCGAGGAGAGCAAGTCACCAACCGATGGAAGCCCTCAAATAGTCGCAGCGAACCTCGTAGGCGACACCGTGCTTATTCTGCGATGTAAGGACCAGACCACTGAAGCTGCGTTTTCGACGCAGTACAATTATCTCGGCTATAAATCCGTTGACGTACAATTGCGGATCAATGACGAAAAGCCGATCAAGGAGGTTTGGAAGGCATCGATGAATGGACGCGCCGCTTTCGCTCCCGATGCCGTCGCGTTTATTCAGTCATTGCCGGACAATGAAAAGCTCTCGATAAAGACGACGCGGAGCACTGACGGGAAAGTGAAGGAGGGAGTTTCTATCTTAGCGCGGTCTCAGAAATAAGAAGAAAAATCGCGAATGCCTGCGATTGGGCTAATGGATCTGTGGACGAGCCTGTAGGGTCGATTGATCACCAAGAAAAGCGTTGATTGTTGTTATGCACAATGCCTTATAGTGCCTCGATATATTCGAGGGTATGAACGACCACCACCATCAACAACCAGATCTGATCGGCGAAGATGAAGGCTGAACCGCCATTTGGAACATATCCATCATGATAATGTCCGTTTAAGATGGCTATTCCCGCCGACACAAAATGCATCAACAACAAACATTGCTGTGGCAGGATCAATAACATGAACCAGAGCCGACTCGATTGCCGCATAAGATACGGAATTAAAGCAAGAACGGCAGTGATGATCAGGATAAAAGCAGCGATGATGGGATTATTGACAATCAAACCTAGAATATAGAGTGGGGTCGTCTTTAAGACACTCTCGGCCCCGGCAAAAATCGCCAACCCGGACAATGTATGGGCCGCCGCTACTCCCGGCGTAACAAAGAAGTGACGCAACTCTACAATGTTATTAGCTCCTTGGGTCGGCATCGACCTTTGCCCATTTTCATCTCGTGACGCTGACGCAGAGCGGGAGGTTAAGTATGATCGTACACCCTAGTGCGACCAAAGCTCAATGCGTAAAAGCCGCATTCGTATTCGCCTCAAAAAAGCCCCGCGTTAGGCGGGGCTGGTTGGGATGAACGTGTCAGTGGACGGCGCAAACTCAAACTCGCGAGTCCAGCGACAAACCCATACTAAATGCTTTTTGCCGAGTCGCACCCTCTGAACGCTTTAGCGTCTTGGCGATTCGGCCCGCGTGTGTTTTCTTTCGGGCAAGCGCCTTCAATGTGCGGACATTCTCTGGTGTCCATGCGCGTCGTTTCGTTGCTTTCTTAGCCATCCAACAAACTCCCTGTCTTTGAGAAAGGTTACCTTGTAGCTTCGCAAGTCAACAATAACAACCAAAAAAGCCCTCGGCGTGTGGATAAACTGCCTCTCTTTAGCGCTTAACTCGCTCCGACTCACGGGAGCAAACTAAAAAAGTCGTTTGGTTAGGCACCATTAGGAAGTTGGATACTTGCCGTGTTGTGTGTCCTAACTGTGGAAAGAAGGTAAGATGGACCCGATTTAATTCTGGTGGGAGCATGTCATGGCAAAGGTCCTTCGTGGTTACGCCAAAGACAACAATGGCAATCTCATTCTTATTGGCACGATCTCGGTTCCCCACAGCAAGGACAAACGATCTCCCAGAGAACGCCGGGACAAAAGACATTTGGTCAGGCAAGGCGCGACGATCTTTAAGGAAGAAGTTACTCGCTAATCGGCCCTAATCCCCTTTAGTGGACCGAAGTCTTTCCGCTGGGCGCGCAGCAGCTGCTTTGTGGGTCGTGGAGAAGCGGTATATTGTTCCCGTGGAGACGATGTAGGTTCAACATCTGATCCGAAGGGAAGAGCATGCGCGGTTACTTTTTCTTTTGTATAGCAGCAGCTCTACACCCTGCTGTCGTCGCCACAGCACTTGCGGAGGAGAATGGTAGATGGGATGGGATCTGGAACAGCGTGGCAAGGCGCTTTTTGCCCTCTCCTATAAGCAATCAGCGTCCATCAACAACAAGACGGCAACGTCTGAACTTGCCTTTCTTTGCGATCAAAGAAATAAAATGGGTGTTATAGGCGCGATATTGATTCCATTCGATGGCACCTTTGAAAATCATCAGGACCCGATCCCCGTTTCGATTTAGAAGAAGTCTGACGAATATGATCGATCCGACCTTCTCCAGAACTGGAAGAATGGGAGTGAGTTCCTCTTTTTGGATGTACCGGATGACGTTGCCGATCTTATAGCGTTGCTGAAGGAGAAGGGTGCGGATTCAGACAAGTCTGTTCATTTTCATTTTTCCGGTGGCCTCGATAACGGCCAGGAAACGTCAAATCACATTGCTGTTGATGCTTCCGGATTTGCAGCTAGGTTTGCGGAATTTGAAAAGGGCTGCACGTCGGCCCAGTAGGCGCGAGCAGCTTGAAAGAAGCCAAGGCTCTGAGCGGTGGGACGAGCTTCAACAGAGCGTTTTGTACTCAGTACTTAGGGGCTGAGCTGCTTTCGTCAGAGGCGCGAAGTTTTACCCTGCAATTCGGAAGGTCGTGTTTTAGCTGCAAGGCTGCGGACAATGCTTGTGAAAACACCCGAAATTCAAATTTCGGTATACCGTCGATTTCGATGACGTAGCTTTCGCGGGGGGAATCACTCGCAAGGGCGTGCTTCATGAGGGCCTCGTTGCCCGTTGTCCCGCCAGCTGCGAGCCATTCAAACGAGGCTTTTTGGAAATGTCTCCAATGTTTCAAAGTTTAAGTTAATTGCGTAGGTAGGTGAGAATAGGCGAACAGCATTGACCGTTCTCGGCCCGCAAGTGCCCCAAAAATCCAGTGGATAAAGCAGTGCAGACGGGCTCGGAGGCGCTCTTGTGATTATGAGCCCAGGACAAACGGTAGCACCATTTGGGTTATGGCTTTTCTTTCGAAACGAGTTCCGGAACCTAAGCTGTTTTCGTCATGGGGACGAGAACCTTCCTCGTCGTCGCCTATAGTGCAATCTTTCTAAGCTTGAAACTGATGCGGCGTCCCCGTCACGGTATATTTTGCCAAAGAATCTCGACGGCGCGATCAAGCAACTCGATGATCAGCAACTAGACAGGTTGGCTTTGGCGGTCCTCGAAGAAAGGGCTCGGCGCAAAAACCCGCTTGTGCCTGAAGAAAGACAGCGGAAAGCGACCTGCCGAAGCCGCCGCTGTTTCTTTACCGCAGGGAAAGTTGAACGCTGTTCGAGCAGCATTTAAAGCAGGTGTTACGCCTACTCGGATTGCTCGCGAATTCGGACTGTCGCGATCAGACGTGCAGAGGGCGTTAGCGGGTGAGGCTAGGAAACAGTGAGTTGCTCTGATCCTGCTCACGATCTGGTTGGTTATCGCTCACTGTCTTAAAACCCGGTCTATTGAGACCCGTTGCATGCCGTTTGGAAAGCGCCAAAGCCATCGGAAAATCCTGAAACATTAATAGCGACGTGGCTTGATATTTTACGACCCGAACCAAGATCATTCGGAAAAAAGAAGTGAACAGATTGTACACCGTTGGTCTCACTCGCTTTAAGGAATGATGCAAGCTCATCAACGTCAGCTTCCGACTCCGAATAGATGTATTCGGTTCCGTTTTTCCATTTTTGCGAAAGATCGGAGGACTCAAATTGATCGCTGTTCTTCTGAATCAAAACCGGAATCGCCCCTCGCTTATTTTCAAAAGTTCCATCCAAAGGTATGAGTATTACCGCGACGTTTTTGGAGTTATCCCTTTGATCACAGATGAACCCGAGTTCTGATGTTGCCATCTTGTCGTCGAGTGGTGCCGATTGTTTAAATGACAGCGCGACTACAGAGCTTCGCGGCTGCTCCAGCAACCATTCGCCATAACGTTCTGCGGCGTTTGCACCGAACACACAGAAAGTCAATGCCAAGGTGAAAAGAAAACGAAACATGTTTTACTCCAACAACAGGAGCAACGCGCACTCTGCCAGCACCGAACCAAACATTCGACGAAGCATCATATACCCGACTTTCGTTGCTGGCGAGATCGACGACGACGCGGCTCTAGGCGCTCAACAGTCAGGGAGGCCGTGGATGCGCTTGAGCAAGCTGGACGCGAAGCTCTCCACAGCTGGGAGCTTTGAAAATTACCCCCTTTTTGTTGTAGTGCGGGTGACTGTCGCGCCCACTGTTCTTTTGAGCTGCTTTTACCGGGGGGCGTCACGTCGGCACGACGACATTGCATTTGCGAAGTATCTGACGCAACTATGAGCTACGCCGTAGAGTTGGTGAATTGGGGTGCTATCGTCGCGATGATAAAAAGAATTCCGGTGTTCCAACAGGGAGCCGTTTGTCTGACCAAGTTCGGACCCGAGTTAGGCGAGACAGCCAAGGAAATCCTAGCCCGAAAGGACTTGGAACGAAGATCAGGCATCCGCGCCCATAAGAACGAATTTTGGTGGGGGATTGGCGAAAAGAGCACTGCGCAATCCATAAACAATCTAATTTCCCAGTACAATGCCACCAGCGTCTTATTTTCCGCGATCAAAAATGAAGAACCGCCAAAGAACGGCTCGTCATCTGACGCATTCGTATGGCGGAAGTATCGCATACTCGGTAACGACCTACTCCACGACATACCCAAACACGTGTTGATCACCTCTGCTGCTGTGACCAAAAGCGGTTCAGTCCGGAAAACTCATTTCGCCCTAATCTGCAACTCCAGCATACCAATTAAGATGGGCGGACACGTCTTCAGATTTGCCAACCGGCATTACAAAAATATCAGCAAAGACGGCACACTTGGGAAGACTGCGAGAGGGCAACGGACCACCACAGCACTAGTCAGGTGGACGACCTCGGCAATCTCCGGAGCGGAGTGCGATAGCCTTATAGATTTCTCTGCACAGCTTTGCGCGCCCTATTTTGTCGAATTGTCCGATCCTAAGCGAATATCACTCTCTACAGTGGCAGCGTTGAATTGGCAGATTGCGGAAGGCTTGCACCTCCGGCAATGGCTACTCGCCGTGGCGACTATAAGGCTATAGAATTAAAGTGGCGGCTGGAAAACGTGCCGGGAACAGTGTGATGGTGACGCGAAAGACCAGAAGAAACTCGAAGGGCAAAAAGCCATGCGAATATAAGGGAGTTCGTGTGCTATTGTATATCGTTCTGCTCCTCTGTTTGATCGGCCTCAGCGCAGCAAAGGCCGAGAATTTTGGCGAATGGGTGCTAGAACAACGCGCAGTTTCATATTCACCCTGTCATTTAAGCGATCAGCATCAGTCAACGATCAACTTGCAACATCCGAACTCGCGTTCATTTGCGACCAAAGACATAGACCAGCCTCTTCGGGGGGTCGAAGGAGTTGTGTCTAAACAGACCGAGCAGCTGCGATCTATCCAGAATTCTGCACTTGAATTCGAGAGTGGATTTGAAAGTTATAGCCTTGAATGCCCGGGATGTGATGCTTCGTTGCGCGGCACTATTGATCCCGCTGACGACAAACTCGTGCTCTCCGGAACTGACATCAAAAGTTCAAGACCGTCGCGTATTAAATAGGTGAAGAGCCAAAGTTCATTGACGCGCTATGATTCGAAGACCGTCGCCAGTCAATTGACCGTGGTTTGGTCTACTCATGGGCAGTTCTTTGAGGTGCTTCGTCGTGATCAAATCACAACTCGAGATCATTGTTGCGGGTCAATTCCGGCGCATCCGCCAGCGTGATGTTGGACAAGGCATTGACACGATCCTCGATCAGATCGCGTCGGCGTTAGCCAATGGTGATCGTGTGGAGCTACGGGGGCTTCGGATCGTTTTCTGTGAGGGTGCGCGAGGGCGTCTCTAAGCCGTGCTGGACCTCTCGATAGTCGGCCATGCACGTCGACGATCGCATCCACATTCGTTTGGTCTTGATGATTTCGAGCGCGGCATTGGCGGACGTGTAGTGGACGAAGCGCAGTTTTTTCTCGATCGCTTTGCGGCGTCCGGTCCCTGCAAAGGGCATGAAGATCGATTCCAGCTTTGCGTCTAGTTCGAGCGGCGTCATGGGCAATGACCAATTTTGAAGGTTGAGCGTCTGTCGGCTTGCTAAAATGATTCCCGCGTGGGCGGTGTCGCCGGCCGTGGCCTTTCCCCGCTATTCACCAAGATCGGCCGCTCGGGGCGGTGACCTGTACGCAACGGCGTCCGTCCGTGACCAAAAATCGCCGTTGATCTGATTGGGTTTTCGGCGACGTCATCCGGCTCCGATCGGGCCTTCGGATGGCCGCCGCCGGCTGCCGCCCGCTCCAGGCGCCGCGCGAACCGCACGCCATATTCGAGCGCGCGGAAACGCTGGAACGCGGCGCGGTCGTTGACGCTCTCGACCTGCTCGGCGACGACCAATTCCCATGCCGGTAGCTGGAACAGCCGGCGCAGCCGCTCCTCGGCCGTGGCTGCCGCGGCACACGCCTTGCAGGAGTTGCGTCGCTGTGGCTCGACGTGCACCGGCAATGCGCTCGACCCCAGCGCCGCGGCCACGGAATCATTGAGCTTTTTCAGATGACGTTTTCGGCCGCTGTTGTTGTTGCTCGCGAATATCGCCACGCGCGCGCCGGTCACGCGCATCACCATGAACGCCTCGATCTGCGCGACCGTGACCGTGAGCCGCTCGGGCGCCGGGCGCGCCGATCGCGGCAGCGGGTGCGGCGGCCGGGTCATGGCAGATCCGCACCTTGGTGCGGATCTGCAGGCGGCGCCACAGCGCCCGTTCCAACGCTCGAAAGCGGGCATGGCGCAGCCGATCGCCGCGCGAACCGTCGCCGTCGTCAGCGGCGAGGCAGGGGATTTGCCAACATCGCGCGCCAAGCGCGACATGCGCCACCATCAACAGACGATACCATTGCTCGCGGATCGCGATCGCGGCTTTGCTCGATCCCTTCGGCGCGCTGGCGCCTTCGGGCTGCAGCTTTTTCATGGCGCGATAGGCTTCGATGGCGGCCGGCGTCACGACGACTTCGTCGATCAGCACCGCATTCGGATCGCGCAGCCGCGGCGCCATCGTCAGCGCTCCGCGGTTGGCGTGATGCCGACACCAGAGCGATGCTTTTCGCCCTCGGCCTCGTCGAGGCCCAATTCGCGCAGCGCCCTGCAAAAGCCGACGCGACTTTCGCGCAGGATCGCGTTTTCGGGCCGCGCCCGCACGGCGCCGCCGACAATGTGCGTCAGCCCGTGCAGCCGCAGCGCCTCGCGGGCCTGTTTCATGATGTCCCAAGCCTCGCAAGCGGTTTCCAGCAAGCGAAAGTGGTGGCCGTCCAAATCGTATTTGCGGGTGACCTCGGCCCACCATGCGGCATTTCGGGCGACAGATGATCTGGCGCCGGTCGCGGCAGGTTGACGCCCGATCGCACCGGGATCGTCGCCACGACGGCGAGCGAGGCGACGGGTTTCCTGCCACGTTGCAGCATCGGCGGCTTTAATGCGGCGATGGTGTTCGCCGATCCGCCGTTTAACGTTTGCCGGCTCAAGTGGTCGATGCAACACAAGCATTAAATCGTTCGGCTGGGGTTGCAAATCCCAGAGTTCTGCGTGGTCGTTCGTTGAGCTGCCGAGCCACTTTGACGAATTGGCCGCGATGCTATTCGCACTGCTGCAGCGCCGGGGCCTCATTCGTCCCGCCGCGCTTAGCCGCCTGAAGATTTTATCTTTTCAATCCCCAAACCGATCCTGGCGATGCCCCCATTACGTTCGGGGACCGGGCAACTTCCCCTTTTATCCCGATCAGCTCTGCGAGGCTGGTCGGGATTTTCTTCGCGCTTATGGAGAGCTGGCCCCACCTTCCGGGACGGGCGCGTCCTGCTCGATTAGGTTCTGCCGTTTAAGCTCGGCCCAGAAAGCCTGAGGAATTGTGACCTTCATCGAACTTGCGTTCGCCAGTGCCTGGGCCTCGGTGTGCGCGCCAACGATTAATGAAACCGCGACAACGGGCGCTGCAGAAAATTGCAATGCCGCGGTTCTGAGATCAACACCGAACTGGTTAGCGACTCCGCGCAAGCGGTCGCGCTTAACAATGTGCTCCTGCGAAATGTTCCAATTGTTTTTGCCATAGTTGTAGCGAGGACTACCCGAAATGAATCCGGCGTTTAGTGACGAACCGACGACGAAGCTTACGCCACGTTCACGGGCGACCGGGAAGACGTTGTTCAATGCGTTAGCATGGTCGATCAACGAATATTGCGATGCGAGGAGGCACACGTCGGGATCGGATTCCTGCATTACGCGAAGGATCGGCTCTGGGGTGTTCACGCCAATACCCCATGCTTTGATAATGCCCTGTTCGCGCATTTGCGAGAGCGTCGGGAAAGCACCCTTCAAAGCGACCGCGAACTCCTCTGGCCAGGGCCTTGGTAGCAGCACATTATCTGAGGAGATGTCGTGAACAAACACAACATCAATACGATCGATGCCGAGCCGCTGCAAGCTATCTTCAAGCGAACGCCTGACGCCATCTGCCGTATAGTCAAATATGACATTGTTGGGTGAATTGGCGTAAGGAAACAGCTCTTTAGAGTTGTTATGTAGCGAGGCCTTGAGCAGCTTTCCGACCTTGGTGGAGATCAGATAACTGTCGCGCGGCTGCTCGTGCAGGAACATACCGTATCGTCGTTCAGCCAGGCCTAGGCCATACCAGGGCGACACGTCGAAGTAGCGGACGCCGGCCTTCCACGAGGCCTCCAGCGTTTCCATAGCGTCTTCCTCGGTAACGACCTCAAACTCGTTGCCGAGCGGGACACCGCCCAAACCGAATTGGAACTCAGGCTTGAAGATCTGTCTTGCGCGTCCTGTCTTTGTCATGTCGATTTGTCCTGTTGTATTGGGCGCGGCGTGGGCCAGCAACGGCATTGCGAGCGTGCTGGCCGCGGCGGTAGAGAGGGTGAGAAATTCTCGCCGGCTATTCGACTGGTGAGTCATCGGAATATCCTTGCCTTAAGCTCCTTGAGGCGGGGCCGATCCCACTTAGTCAATGATCCCCAATCGGTATTGTTCATGTCTCCGACTGATTAAGAACACACCATCAGCGGCATTATACTTCACGAATTTGCGGACACTTTTTGCATCGAACTCGCGAACCATCAAGTTATCTCTGCCGTCTGACTGCTTCAAGAAATCAAACGGGGGAAATTCGATCTCTGCGTCGAGCAGTCGAGATTTCAGCTCACACTGTTTTGCCTTTTCCTTATTTCTCATGAACAAGGAATTGTATTGCATCAGAATTTTAACAGTGTTCCTCTGAGCGGAATTTCGTTTTTCATGGCAGTTGCGCATCTTTTGAATTGACTCATCGCCAGAAGGTGCTGTTTCAGCAGCAGCCACTTTCATGCAAATGTACAGACTGTAAGCGTCATTGTAGTAAAGCGATTTTATCGCGTCGATTACCCGCTCCATGTCGGTAGATTCTTTGTCAAAAGCATGGGAGTTTTTTTCTTGAGCCGCCTTGCGAAACTTCGAGATGGCTTGGTCGAAAGCATCCTTTGTTTGTTCCTCAGCTATCGATCTGAGTGCTTGATTACCTTCTTCGGCAATCAGTGGCGTGGCCAGCTGACCCAATGCGATTAGCGTGATGGCTCCCGCATTCAAGCAGAATCGGTTCATCTCGAATCCCCCGGACTCATCTGCACCGGCCCCTCGGGGTCCTTGCAATCTGTCATGTAGGCGGTGCCCGACGGGCGTCCTTTGGTGTCGCTCGAGCCCACGGTTGTGCGATGTGGATCGAGTTGATATCGTAATTGGCAGCTTGAGTAGGCGCTGAAGCGAACTGCGCCGAAGCGAGCGCAAAGCTCGCCGTTAGGCGGCAAGAAAGCTTCTTTCAAGCAAAGTTTGTCATTGTGATCGCATCCCAGGCGCTTATTTAGCGACCAGCAGCATTTTGGGCCGTGGCGGCCACACGCCCGCTCCAGTGTTCAACTGCGTCAGCCAAAGCGCCGATCGGGATTTGGGTCGCGAGCAGCGCCACTATCCCGCACGTAAGAAGCAAGCTCCACTGTGCACGGATTCGCCGCCGGTCGTCAGCTCGCCGACGCCATTTGCACGGTCAGCACACCTTGACCATTTGGCTCGCATTCGGACAACTCGCTCGCAACGACCGGTTGTTCAAGACGCGATTGACCGACCAACCGACACATTCTGGGCAATCGGCAATGAATTTGTTGTTTCGCTGTCCGATCGCGATCATCAGTCGTGACGTCAGGCGCGACAGGCTTTGAATCCCTCCTGAAGCAGAAGCCGCGGCAGGTTGCGGCCGATGAAGACTAAGCGGCTTTCGCGCTTTTCGGCGGGCTTCCAAGGACGCTGGTGAGCGCCTTCGACCAGCATATGCACGCCCTGAATGACAAAGCGCTGATCGTCCCCTTTCATGGCGACGATGCCCTTCATCCGCAATATGTCGGAACCGAAACGCTGCACGACAAACTCGATCCATGGAACGAATCGGTCCGGGCTCATTGGTTGTTCGGCAGTCAGCGACACGCTCGCGATCTTATCATCATGTTCATGCTGATGCGCTTCATTCAGAAACCCAGGCTCGAGTTCAAGGATGCGATCCAGATTGAAGGCGTCCTTTCCGAGCACCTTGCTAAGGTCGACGTTGCAGCGCTCGGTATGGTGTAATGTGGCATAAGGATTGATACCGGCGATGCGGGACTGAACCTGCGCCAACTGCGTCGTGTTGACGAGATCGGTTTTGTTGAGCAGGATCACGTCGGCGAAGGCCAGCTGTTCCTGCGCCTCGGGAGCGCGATCGATTTCACGCAAGAGGTGCTTGGCGTCAGTCACGGTTATGATGGCATCAAGTTTGGTCCGTCGGCGAACCTCATCGTCCACGAAAAATGTCTGGGCTAGCGGCGCCGGGTCAGCAAGACCGGTCGTTTCGACCAGGATGCCATCAAAGCCGCGGCTGCGCCGCATCAGCCCGTTCAGAATACGGATTAGGTCGCCGCGCACAGTACAGCAGATGCAGCCGTTATTCATCTCGAAAATCTCCTCGTCGGCATTGACGATGAGATCATTGTCGACGCCGACTTCTCCGAATTCGTTGACAATGACAGCGTAGCACCCGCTGTGGGTCTCGCTGAGTATACGATTGAGCAGGGTCGTCTTGCCTGAACCGAGATAACCGGTCAGGACCGTGACGGGGGTTTGCAACGGGGTTGCCATGACAGATCTCCTGTGCGCGGGGCGGGAGCGAGTTCAACGAACGCAGATCACTCGGTGGGCGAGAGGATCGGCTTCAGGGCCTCCACGACGTCCGTCTGCGTGACCGCCTCGACCGATTTGGCGATCCTGAACGCAATGGTCCGTTCGCCCCGACGCATGAATAGAATGACAGTCTCTTCGCCGCCGCAGGCCGCATGACCGCACAGGTTCGCGCTGAGACTGACGGCGCTGTCCTCGTCATCACAGACCATAGCTTTGACCCAGCCCAGCACTCTGGTGCCGGCGTCGGCCCATCCGGCGGTCGTTTCCCGTCTGTAGCGAAGAGGCATGGGGGTTATTCCCTTGCGGCTAGCGGCAACAGGACGCGCGCTTGCGGGCCTGCGAAAACCTGGCTTGCCCATGCAACGTTATAACATTACATGGCGCAAAATATGCGAGCGGAAAGAAAGCGGGTTTTCGAGGCAGGTGATTGTTGGCCTCAGCGGACTGATAGGTAACAAGCCGCCGCTTCGCGAAGCATGCGTTCGATACCGAGCCGGTAGGAAGTTTCGCTAGCCTAACGTTGATCGGCGTTGGGGACGTGGACGTTTTCGGTGCGGCGCGATTGGAGCTGATCGCTGCCGGCCGTACAGCGGATGCAGCTGAGCAGTCGCCACCATCATTTCGCGTTGGCCGAGACGGATAAGCTCATGGTCGATCCCAATGTCGCTGAACTCATTTCATGGCGGTATCCGCCATCTTAGGATCGGTCAAAGGTCGTTGATGGTCGACTTCCTGCACCGAGGAATCCGGACAAGACAGCATCGGGTATCGTTTGTGCGACCGTCATTTTGTCCTTTAGCTTTGCGCGCATAACGCGCAACGCCCCGTGAGCTCAATCGTGGTCGCCTCGACTTGGAATCCCAGTCGTGTAGCGTCCGAATGAAGTCGCTGAACGACATCGACCTCGGCCAGTTCATCGACATGACCGCAATCACGACAAATCGCGAAGACACTTGAACCGTGAAGATGCGGTAGATCGCTGCACGCGACATACGCGTTGAGTGATTCCAGCCGATGAACGGCGCCGTCCGCGATCAAGCGCGAGAGGGCGCGATAAACGGTCGTCGGCGCTGTGATCCGAGTGTTTTGAACGGCGTCAAGGATCGCATAGGCCGACATCGGTGATTTGGCCGATCTCAGAACGCGAAGGATTTCCACGTCGTTGCTTGTCGTGCAGCCGACCGCAACCCGTCGCCGTCCCGTAATACGAGAACCCGCTCTCTTTCTCGGTCTCATCGCCTGCTCCACGGTCGGCGCTTGCCCCAAAAGATGACATGTTATAACATTACGCCTTGTTTCAGCTAGATGCCTTGGAAAGAGCCCGGAGGGATGTCCACCTCTCGACTTCCTGCGACGGTGCTGTCGGACTTTTTCGCCGCCGGCAAGACCGCTGCTACCAGCCCCAAAAATGACGGACAGGCCTATTTTGCAGGCAACCAGCGGTGAGGCTTGTCGATGAGGAGAACCATCGAACTCGTCACGGCGCTCTTGTTCACATTCGCGGCTCTCGCGGACGCGCACGCGGCGGGCGGCAAGGTTGCGGTCGTGGCTGCCGAGAATTTCTACGGGGATGTTGCGCAGCAGATCGGCAGAGATCAGGTTTCAGTCGTTAGCATCCTGAGCAATCCCGCCCAAGACCCGCATTTGTTTGAAACCGCGCCGTCCGTCGTCCGCGAGATCTTGTCGGCGCAAGTGGTCATCTACAACGGCGCTGACTACGACCCATGGATGGAAAGGGTCCTCAAGGTAACGCCGAAGCCCGGGCGCGTTGTAATCATCGCCGCGGATCTCATGCACAAGAAGGCAGGCGACAATCCGCACCTTTGGTACGATCCAGCGACGATGCCGGCAGTTGCCAAGGCACTGGCCGCGGCGCTTAGCGCAGCTGATCCGCCCCATGCCGACTATTACGCGACAGGTCTTCGCGCCTTCCTTGCTTCACTCCAGCCTGTGAACGACAAGATCGCCGCAATTCGTGGCAAGTACGCCGGCGCCACCGCGGCGGCAACCGAGCCGGTGTTTGGCTATATGGCGGACGAATTGCACCTGATGCTGCTCGAACGGCGCTTCCAACTCTCGATCATGAACAATACTGAGCCGAGTGCCGGCGATCTCGCTGCGTTCGAGAACGATCTCAAGATGCATAAGGTACGGGTCCTGTTTTACAACAAGCAGGCGTCAGACAAAATCGTGCAGCATCTCGTCGATTTGGCGCGCGCTTCCAACATTCCCGTAGTCGGCGTGACTGAGACCTGCCCGCCCGGCCTAAGCTACCAAAACTGGATGCTGAGTGAGCTCGACCAAACCGAAACCGCGCTGGCCAGTTCTTCCTTATGAAGGTCATTGAGCTCGATCACGCGACGCTTGTAGTCGGCGATCGCAGAATCCTTGTCGACACCAGCTTTGCGATTGAGCAGGGCGAATTTATCGGCTTGCTCGGTCCCAACGGTGCTGGCAAGACCACGCCTAATGCGCGCAATTCTGGGGTTGCTGCCGCCGACCGCGGGAGATGTCCGCGTCTTTGGCCACGTCCCACAGCGCGGCAATCCAGCCATCGGCTACGTTCCGCAGACGCGCACGCTGTTGTCGGACTCGCGTGTGCGCGGGCTCGACCTCATCGCCAGTTCGGTGCGTGGCGAGCGTTGGGGCGTGCCGTCGCTCAGGCGTGTCGACCACGAATTGATCGATGAGACACTGGCTGCGGTGGGCGCGCGCGAGCTCGCTGAGCGTCCGTTATCGGCAATGTCGGGCGGCGAGCGCCAGCGTATCATCCTTGCTCAGGCGATGCTCGGCGAACCTCGGTTGCTGCTGCTCGACGAACCGCTGATCAGCCTTGACTATCGCTATCAGGAGGCGGTCATCGAATTGGTGCGCCGCTTTGCCCGCGACCGTAACATCACGGTGCTATTCAGCGCGCACGAGCTCAATCAACTTATCGGTGCGCTTGATCGCGTGCTTTACCTTGGCAATGGCCATGCCGCGCTGGGCACCGTAGCGGAGGTGGTCACGACCCCCGTTCTGTCGCGACTTTACGGCGCCGATATCGACGTTGTGCGCGCCGACGAACGTATCTTCGTCCTGTCGCGCGGACGCGACGTCGAACGCACCCATCATCTGCATGACGACGGTCACCACCAGCATAAACACGATCATCACCATCATGCTTGAGTACGATTTCATGCGGAACGCGTTTGCCGCCGCCGGCGTGGCCGCCGTCGTATCCGGACTGGTGGGCTACTTCCTGGTGCTACGCGGGCAGACCTTTGCCGGTCACGCGCTCGGTCATGTTGGCTTCGCGGGAGCGAGCGGTGCAATCCTGATCGGCGTGGCATCGGTCTGGGGACTTATCGTTTTTACGGTCGCAGCCGGGATCGCCATGGGCCTGATGGGCGACCGGATCAGCGGTCGCGATGTCGCGATCGGCGTGGTGCTGACGCTGGCGCTCGGCTTCGGACTATTGTTTCTTCATTATTATACGGCATTCGCCACTCAAGCGACGGCCTTGCTGTTCGGCAATATCCTCGCCGTCGATACCGCGACGATCAGAACCCTCATCGGGCTTGGCGTCATCACGCTGGCGAGTCTGGCTGCGATCATGCGGCCGTTGTTTTTTGCAAGCCTGCAGCCGGAACTTGCTGAAGCCAAAGGCGTCCCGCTGCGTTTTATTTCGACCGCCTTTCTGGCCATCGTCGCGCTCGCGGTTTCCGCAAGCGCCCAGATCGTCGGCGTACTTCTGGTCTTCAGCCTTATGATCGGCCCCCCGGCTGCGGCGCAACTCCTGGTGACGGGCTTATGGAGTGGAATGACGCTGTCGGCCGGGCTGGCATTGGCCGAGGCTTGGCTCGGCATCGCCATGGCGTATTACACCGATTGGCCGGTCAGTTTCTGCATCGCCATATTGAGCGCGCTGGGCTATTTCGCCGCCCGCGGCAGGAGGTGAACTAGCCGAGCCCAATCATACTGCCGGCCTCTGACCGGGATTGTCGAAGTCTTACAGGCACAGCCGCAGCCGACGGTTAGGCCAGCTGTATCGGCCCATGGTCGTCACAATGATCGCCGTGGGGATGGTGCAACCGTCCACTCACGAGATAATCAACGTGGTCGCCATGGGGCACGGGTTCGTGCCCGCAAGACGGGCCATGCTTGTGCGAGCAGCGCGTTTCTGGCGTGCACTGCACCGGATTGGCGGCATTGACGGCCATGACATGCTCATCAACATGATCCCCATGCATGTGATGAAGATGGCCATCATGGAGATAATCGACATGGCCATCATGGCGGACCGCCGTATGCCCACAATTGGGACCATGCTGGTGGGCGTGATTGGCATGATGCTTTTCGGTGCAGGTGGTCATCGTGTCTTTCCCTTGTTCGACGGGGGAGCGGCTTTATTGACGTTCAGCGGCATGTTCGATGGCGCTTTCCACCAAACGCAGAACGTGAGTGTCGGAAAGCGAATAGTAGATGTGTTTTGCCTCGCGTCGTCTTTTGACAAGTCGCACGTCGTGTAACGTTTTGAGGCGAGCCGAAACGGTGGTCAGTTTTTCACCTTCCAACTCCGCCAGCTCGCTCACGCAGATCTCGCCGCTGGCGAGCCGCGCCAGCAACCGAAGCCGGGCCGAATCGCCAAGAGCTTGAAACATCGCAGACGCTTGTTCGAGCTCGGCTCGGTCCGGGAGTTTCGGCCACGAACGGGCCGGATGATGGTGTCGGGTGCCGCCCTTTTTCATGACATTCCATCATTCCAACGGATGATGGAATATGTCCGAACCGGTCGAATGTCAAGTGGGGAAGGACGGGAATTATGGGGCGTGGACGGGAACTAGATGTCTGCGGCGATTCAACGCTACGCTCCCTGGTGTCTCAGGTATCCGCGCGGGCTGCCCGGGCTCCATACCTCAATTATTCAGCGCGGGAGGCGGAAGCTATGCCGCTTTTCCTCTACCGATGCCCCACGACCGGCTATCGAGTGCAGGACTTTTCTGCGGAACACGTATCTGAGGATACTTATGAGCCAGTGTTGTGCGTCATTTGCAAGCAGGTGCACGTCGTGAATCCGGCGACCGGCGCGGTCTTGGGCCGAGCAAGTCACGTCACGCCCCGGGCACCACAGCTAATTGTAGGATCCCGGCGAGTGCCGCGAAGGTGATCACGAGCGCCGCTTGGCGCCTTGTCCGCATCATTATCCTGTGCCCTAAAACATTCCCATGCGCTCGCTCGCGATGGTGCCGGTAAGCAGCAGCGCACCAAACGCGATGATCAGCACCGCGGCGCCGACCTCGACGCCGCGCAGCATCAGCGTGCCGTAGTTGGCGCGCGTCGCCGCAAACCGCTTGGCCACCGCCTTTGCGCCGACGGCAAGCGTGGCGATTGCCGCGACCGTGATGGCGGTGCCGATGCCCATGACAAAGGTGGAAGCCACGCCGGCCCAGAACAGGCCTTGCGCCAGCGCGAAGACTAAAACGATGATCGCGCCCGAACAGGGCCGCAGACCGACAGCGACAATTGCGGAGAGCCCGCGCCTCCAGCCGCCCGGGCCCGCCAGTTCTTCCGGCTCCGGCCCGTGCGCGTGACCCCACGGCAGCACGCTCTCCTCGTCGTCGTGGTCGTGCGCGTGACCGTGACTGTGATCCCCACCGTGCGCGTGATCGTGCGCATCATCGTGCGGATGCGGTGCGTTGTGATGGTGTGCATGCTCATGGTGCCTGCACTGGGAGTGATGATGTGCGCGTGCTCCGCTGCCGGCGCGGGTTCGGATTTGAGTGTGTGCAGGGTCCGAAGGAACGCGCGCCCTTTCACCCAAAGAAGCCGGGCGCCGACCAACACGATCAGCGCGTAACTTATGGTCTCGATGACACGTACGGTGTCACCCATCGCCTTGGCGGTCGCGCCGATCAGGATTGCGGCAACCGCAACAAGCACCACTGCTGTGAGCGCCTGCAAGAACGCGGAAGCGAACGACAGCGTGACGCCGCGCCGCCAGGTTTCTTCGTTGGCGACGAGGTACGAGGAGATCACCGCCTTGCCGTGGCCCGGCCCTGCGGCATGGAAAATGCCATAGGCGAACGAGATCCCCAGCAGCCCCCAGAGCGCCGTACCATCGCTTTTGGCGGCGCGGATGAGGCCCGACAATTCGCGATAGAACAATGCCTGCTTGCTCAAGAGCCAGCCGAACAACCCATTCGCCGCCGGTTGGCGCATGGCCGCGAGCGGGCTCGATTGCGCGGCGGCCTCCTGGCAAAGCGCGGCTGCGAGCAGAGCCACGAGGAGGACACTGAGGACCAAGCGCGCCTTGACGTCACGCGTCACGGGCAGGTCACCGATATCCGATTGGCGAAGCTGGCGCCCATGCCGGCATTCGCTTCCCACGCCATGGACTTGTCGAGCCGCACTGCCGCGGAGAAAAAGTCGTCGCGCGGTTTTGCAACGGACGCCGAACATTGTGCCGGCGCATTGACCAGCCGCACCTGATCCTTTTCGGCGAAGCCGAAATCGATGAAGAAGTCGGGATCGTAAACTTCCACGTCGAGCGCCTTGGCCTTCACCGGCGTCTTGAACGGAAGCGTAAAATGCAACGTCAACACGGTCTCTTTCGGATCGTACTCAAGATAATAGTCGACCGGGTCTGAAAGAGCGTCCTTCTGCCGTTTTCCATTCACCTTCACGTACGTGAAGTAGGCATATTCCTGCAGCGACTCGACATTGACCTTGGCGAGGGATTGAAGTTCCTCGCGCGTGAACTGGCCTTTCGTTTTCTGTTCGAGCCCTTGGGTGGCGAAGGCGGAAAACATGTCGTCGAAGGTCCAGGCGTGGCGCACCCCTTTCACCGAGCCGTCTGGCGCATACAAAACCTCGGAGGTCATCGTCACCCACACATGCGGGTGTGCGCGTGCATGCGGCGTGCTCGCGATCAAGCACGACAGCCCGACGATTAGAAAGACAATTCGGCGAAACATCCGCGCCCCCAAGACCCGATCCCTGCCCCGCGCGCACATTTCCCTGCAAGTAGGGCGGAAAGGAGGCTTTTGGATACTTACACCCCGCCGCGCGGCCGTCGGCGCAGGGGATCGTGAACGCCCTCGCAGGTTCCGTCCAAATGCAGCACCACCGCGCCGGCATGCCCCATCGTATCGGAGTAGGGCTCGGACAGAACCTCATCGCCGAGCCATTTCGCTCAACATCCGATTTGCGGCAGGGCCCTTATGGGCTTCCTGCCGTTTGCTGTAAGCTAGGTTTTCCAAGCTGAGAGGCATTGCTGATGTAAAGGACCATCAAGGCGTTCATCTGAAGGAGGGAAATATGACCTACCTGCAACGGCGTGAGGTAATCTCCGGTCTCGCCGGCTTAACCATTGGTCAAGCGCTCATCGGGCGAGCGCGTTTGGCGTTCGCCGCTGACAAGATCAAACCCACTGCGTCAAGCGCGTTGATCGTGGTCGATGTACAGAACTGCTTCCTGCCCGGCGGCAGTTTAGCCGTCAAAGACGGCGACCAGGTTATTCCGGTGATCAACCGCATTGCTAGGGGCTTCGACAACGTGGTGATGACGCAGGATTGGCACACGCCAAATCACATGTCCTTCGCCTCCAGCTATCAAGGCAAGAAGCCATTCGACATGATCAAGGTCGGATATGGCGACCAGGTGCTGTGGCCGGATCATTGCGTGCAGGACACGGACGGTGCACAAATCGCCAAGGACATTAAAATTCCCCAGGCCAACCTGATCATCCGCAAAGGCTTCCGCAGAGAAGTCGACGGCTACTCGGCTTTCATGGAGGCGGACCGGAAGACCCATTCCGGGCTAGCGAGCTACTTCAAGGAGCGCGGCATTGACACGGTCTTTATCACCGGGCTTGCCACTGACTTCTGCGTTGCCTGGACAGCGGTCGATGCACGCCACGCCGGCCTGACGACTTATGTCGTAGAGGACGCTTGCCGCGCGATCGACGTCAACGGTTCGTTGGCCAAGGCTTGGGAGGACATGACGGCGGCTGGAGTCAAGCGGATCCAGTCGAGCGACCTTGCGGTGTGATCAAGTTCCTGACTGACGACTTAGACGCGATCACCGTGTTCCGCGAAAGCGGAGCGCGGGTGTGACGGGATCAATTATCATTGTCTTGTCGCGGAAGCCTTCCGACAGGGGCGAGGCCAGCATCGCCATTCGAGACCGCCGATTTGCGAGCAGTAAAGCAGCTGGTCGCCCCGTCAATGATGGTACCTGTGGCAACTGAGAGGCTCAGTGCATTGATTCCAGGTCTCATCAACTGGTGGTGGCGAGACAACAGGATCGAGGTTGGCGCGGATACTCGGGGAGAAGGCCCCCTGATCCTTATGCTTCCGGCACTCAGTTCGATTTCGACCCGGTCTGAAATGCATCCTTTAGCTGACCAGCTTGCATCCACCTTTACGACTGTTGCTGTTGATTGGCCGGGGTTCGGAAATCGGCCGCGCCCATCAGTGGCGTGGGAACCCGAGGCTTACCGGATATTTCTCAAGGATATTCTGCAAGAGCTTCCGAAAGCGAGAGCAGTCATTGCAGCGGGTCACGGTGCCGCCTATCTGCTTGCCCATGCCGCCGAGTATCCCGGCTCCGCAGGCAACCTGTGTGTCGTCGCGCCGACGTGGCGCGGGCCACTTCCGACGATGATGGACGGAGACCGCAACTTCTTCCGGCTAATCTCCAGATTGGTCGACCTGCCAGTAGTCGGTTCCGCCCTCTACAGGCTGAACGTGAATCGGCCGATGGTCCGGATGATGGCTCGCGGGCATGTCTACAGTGATCCTCATTGGCTTGATCAGCAGCGCCTTGCGGAGAAATTGGCTGTCGCAAATGCACCAGGTGCTCGGCATGCTGCGTTCCGGTTCGTCGCCGGACAGCTCGATCCGATGTCCACACGCGAACTGTTTCTCGCAACAGTGCGTCGTGTCAGTGATGCCATCCTCGTCGTGTATGGAGCGGCTACGCCGAGACGCTCAAAAGCGGAGATGGAGGCATTGCGAGATCTGCCGCATGTACAGTCGCGGGAACTGCCTGTCGGCAAACTTGCGGTTCATGAAGAGTTTCCTTCCCTCGTCGCCGACGCGATCCGATCTTTTCTTGGCGAGCCGGCGCGAGTTGCTTGAACGTTGATATATCTCAAATGCGATGGGCCGAGGGTGATCCGTCGATACGCACGCCACGGAGGGAAGCTTTTCCCTCCACGTGGCGGTCGCTAGCATCAGGCACGAACACGGAGTAGGCCCATGGTAAAAGCTGATTGGAAGAACATTTCTCGCCGCCCTTTGGTGGTGTTTGGATTCACCGTCCTAACGCCGATGATCTTTGCGGCGCCCACTCAAGCAGCCGACTACGATGCCGGCTCAATCCACATTACCGCGCCATGGGCTCGGGCAACGCCAAAGGGTGCATCGTCAGGCGCTGCTTACATGACGATTACGAACAATGGCAACACACCGGATCGGGTCAGCTGCGTGTCGAGCGACGCCAGCGTCAAATGCCAAATTCACACCATGACCACAGAAAACGGCGTGATGAAGATGCGACCTGTGGAGGGCGGCCTCGAAATCAAGCCGGGCGAAACGGTCATGCTCAAGCCTTCTGGTGTCCATGTCATGCTTGTGAACCTCAATCACCCCCTGGAACAGGGCAACATGGTGAAGACTACGCTCAAATTCGAGAACGCCGGGACGATTAATGTTGAATGCCCCATTGCGGGTATAGGGGCAGCTGCGCCCGGTGCTCCTGCAGGCGAGGGCGGCATGATGATGGAAGGTCACGGTGGCAAGATGCAAATGGACAAGCACTGAACGCCGGCGTTAACCACCAGTCGAGCTACCGGCCAGCACGGCGAAACTTGCTCCTGATCCTGGTCGTCGACAACGGTGCGCTGGTTTTCTGTTTTGTTGTTGTGACTCCTTTTGCGAATGACTGGCCCACTGCCGAAGTAAACGGAACGGCGTTCCGAAACCGCATCGCGTTCAAATTCCAAGCGTCCCTGCCTTCGCGGCTGCATAACGTTCGGCGACCTTGTTCCAGTCTACGGTATTCCACCACGCCTTGAAATAATCGGCGCACCGGTTCTGATAGGTCAGATAATAAGCGTGCTCCCAAACCATTTTCGACGTTCGCGGCGCCGCAACATTATTTCTGAAATTCAGGGATGAACGGACATAACGCGGACATCGCAATTCGGTAGCGATGGACCCTAAGCAAACATAGAAGCCATACCGAATGCGCGCGGCTAAAATTTGATGGTGTCTGAACGGCCGCCAAATTTGTATGCAATGCCGGCCCGTAGATCGCTGATCGGCACGCGATTATGCGCCTCGGCGGAATTAGTTGCGACGCTGACGAAGCCCGGCGTGGCAAGGCTCGTGTAGCGGTATTCGATGCGAGCAACGGCGCTCTCGCTGATCGCGTAATCGACGCCGATACCTGCGGTCCAGCCTGTGGAACGCCCGTCCTGATTGACGAAGGGAGCCGCGCCGACAAGCGCATAAGAGGTCAAAGGATTGCCCCAGGCCCACCCGGCGGTACCGAATGCGAGGAAACGATCGAACGCGAAACCTAGCCTGCCGCGCACGGAGGCGTAGTCCCTCACCGTGGTCGAGACCATAAAGGGTCCTGACGGGAATGTGCCAGCGGCACCAAGCGGCGCGAGCGTCTGACTGTTGCCGATCAGGTTGGACCATTGCCAATCGCCTTCGACGCCGAGCACGATTTTGTTCAACTGGTAATTGCCGCCAACGAAGAGCCCGGCGAGCGGACCGTTCACACGGTAGTTGTACGGCGTAAGGGGAGCGCCCGCGGCGTCCGTCAGCGTTCCCTTCGCGGTTTCCCAGCCGAAGCCACCGTCGCCGCCGAGATAGAGGCCGCTCCAGTCGTCGGCGTATCGCGCAGCAGGCGATTTGTAGACCAGCGCCGGTGATGGCGCTCCCACGGGATACGGCGCCGGCGGCACGCCCGCGAACTGCCCGCCCGAAGTGAACTTATAGTTCACGCCGAATTCGACCGTACTCATGGTCGTCGTCGACGTTGTCGTCAACTGCGAGAATGGAAGCGAAAAGCTCGAAGATCCAAAGCTTGTGTAGCGATACTCGGCAAAGACGTTCCAATTCTGTGCGAAGGCATAGGCAATGCCGCCGCCCGCGGTCCACCCCATAAGCCCTTTATTAACGGCCTCGTCGGTGCCGGCGGTCGCACTGTTGAGCACGCCGGTCAACTGCGTGCGGACAAACTGAGCGTTGGACCAGGCAAAGCCGCCTGTCGCATAGAACAACACGTTGTCGGCGGCATATCCAAACCGCCCGCGTATCGTCTCGCTGTCGAACACCGTTGTCTGGTTCGCGCTGATGCCGGAGGGGTCTGAGATCGTCGTCGTCTTGGTGCCGCCGGAGGATATATCGGCGGCGACGCCAAGCACGACGCGCGACGGCAGCATGTAGTCGAAGCCGAGTTGAACGCCGCCGCCCCACCGCGACGAATCGGTGTTGAAGCCGGAGCTTCCGCCGCTCACGTTGTTGACCGACGAAGCGCTCGTTTTGGACCAGGTGTTGTCGACATAGGCGCCGACGTAGAAGCCCGTCCAATCGTAGTTCGGCGCCGGCGGCTGATATGTGGGCAGCGCACGTTTGAATTCGGCGGCCATCTTCGGAATGTCGATGGTATCGATCGGTCCGGCGAGCGTGAGCCGCACGGCCGTTGGGTCCAACGGGTGGATCGAATAATCCATGAAGCCATTCTGGCAGACCGCTGCCGGCACCGTGGGGGCGCCGCTTGACGGAAAGCACTTGGCGAACAGTGCGTCAGAGGGAAGCAACGCGCCGTAAGCGTAGCTGGCATTATAGCTCGACGAATTCAGCAGATTGAGCGCGTCAAGTTGGATGCGCCAGCCATTGGTGAATTGATATCCCACCCGGCCGTTGATCGTGTTGACGGGCGGCGACTGAAACACGCCGTCCTCGGTGAGCGGACGCGAACTGATATAGCGCCAGCGCAAGGTGCTGAACCAGCCGGTTTGCTCGCCGAACGTGATGCCTGCCGATGCGACCATCCATGGCGCTTCAAAGATGAAGTTGCCCGGCGCGTTGCCGATCTGCGCCTGCGGGAAACCGGCGAGCGACTCGAAAAGCTGCTCCTGCGCGGTATCGAAACCGATGAAGCGCGCGCGCGTGAGCGCCAGGTCGGCATCGAGGCGCATCCACGGCACCGGCTGATAGTTGTTTGTGATCTCGATGCCGGTCCGGAGGCTTGGCGGGCCGGGCACCGTGGTCCCAGTGTCACCGCTGAAGAACAACTCCGAATTCTGACGCAGGTAAAACAGGCTGACCGAGCTATCGAGACCAGGAACAATCTTGGTGCGGGCTCCGATCTCGGCGCCGGCCGAGCGCACGAGGAAAGCCGTGCCGCTCTGCGGCGCGCTTGGATCTCCAGGCACTTCGCTTGTAACAACGGCACGCGCATCATTGCTGTGGTAGCCTAACCCCGCGCCCAAAAAGAACTCGGTTTTGTAGAACGGGCCGAAGACGCTGGTGAATTTTGGGCTGGCGATCGCGGCGTTGGGATTGCCTGAGTTTGCGGGTTGCAACATGGAGTTCACCGACGCGGCAAAATAATCGCCGCGCAAACCAAGGGTGGTCCGCCACCAGTCGGTCCAGCGCGTCGTATTCTGAGCGTAGATGCCGACATTGCCCTCGTTCACGTGGTCAAAAAGGGTGTTCGAGAGAAACTGGCGGCGGAAGGTGTTGGTCAAACCGACATTGATGTCGTCATCACGGGTTTGCAGGCCGAACACCGTTTGACTCGGCAAGTTGAACAAAGTCCCGTTGAACGTCCGCGACACTGCGCCGCCGCTATAGATGCGATCGTCGGACTGATGGAATTGATCGCCGAGGGTCGGGTTGGTTGTGAACCAAGTAAAGTTGTTGAAGAGATTGAGCGTATATTTGACGACATAGGCATTCGCTTTCCACATGCCGGTTTCGTCGGAGTGCGCGAACCTGGTCGACAGCATGAAACGGCTAGTGTCGCCGCCGTCTGTGGGATCGATCTCCCCGAAAAGACCAATTTGTCCGGTTGTGATGGCGCGCAGCGCAACCTGATCGCTGGAGTTCCAGCTGTTGGCATAAGCCATCGCGGTAGCTGAAAATCCGTCAGTCGCGGTACCCTGGCTGTAACGCAGAAGCCCACTGAATTTGCGCAGATCCTCTGCAGTGTCCCAGGGGCCATTTTCGGTGTTGAATTCGCCGGCATAGAGTAGCGAGCCGCCGCCAACCTTGACCGAGCCGTAGCTGAGAAGTCGCGTATATCCAAAGCTGCCCGCGGTGACGGATTGGATGTTGCGATCGACGCTGTCCCGCAGCGAGATATTCAACGCGCCGGCGTTGTCGAAATCTCCGACGTCCGCCCAATACGGCCCCTTGCGGACCTCCAATCCGCTGATCGTTTCGGGGATGAGAAAATTAAGGTCGGTGTAGCCTTGGCCATGCGCATTGGTGGGCAAATTGATCGGCACGTCGTCCCAGAAGGTCGCCATGTCGGTGCCGTGGTCGAGATTGTAGCCGCGCAGGTAATACTGATTGGCCTTGCCCGAGCCTGAATGCTGGACGACGGCAAGGCCGGGCGCCGCTTCGAGAATCTCGGCAGGCTCCGCAACTGGGCGAGAGTTGAGGTTCGCGCCGGAAATGACCATCTGGCTCGCCATTTGCGGCACGACGGGCGTTCCTCCAGCCACATTGGGCGCGCCAGTCTGATAGGGCGACGGCGGCGCGGGTGCGGGCGTCGTTGCCGCTGCCTGCGGAGTGACATTGCGTTTTGGTGGCGTCGGCGGAGGCTTGGCGGAAACCGTAATGGTCGGAAGCTCTGTCGTACCCGACGGTGCAGGCGCCGCGGAGTCCGGAGCACTAACAGCCGGAGCCTCGCCGGATGGGGCTCCAGTGGTGGGCGCTTCGGGCGTCGGTGAGGGTTGGAGTGGTGCGGCCGGGGGCGTCTGCGCGGAAGCGCGCACGCTCAGCGCCGCAAGCACGCACAACGCCACAGCACATTGACGCGACGCCACTCCAGCCCCCAGAGTCGCGCGGTCTCCTCCCGCTAAAGCGCTATGATGTGCGCCGAGCCAGGGAGGGCCGCTTTCGCCATCCCGTTTCACTTAAGTCTATTAGTGGGTATGATGATGTCAACTACTCATCATACTCGCGGCAGCTGAGGAACAGCGATGCAGCGCGTCACAATAACCATCGATGATAATCTCGTTGCGGAGCTGGAGCGCTACATGGCGGCGCACAGCTACGCCAATCGCTCCGAGGCAATACGCGATCTAGCGCGGTCAGGCCTGCAGCAGCATGCAATGCAGGCGGCGGGGCGACAACAGTGCGTCGCCGCCCTCATTTATGTGTACGACCACCATCAACGCGAATTGCCAAAACGGCTGACGCGCGATTTCCACGATCATCATGATCTCGCGCAGGCCACGCTTCACGTCCACCTAGACCACGAAAGCTGCATGGAGGTGACCGTCCTGAAGGGACCCGGTGAAGATGTGCAGGAGCTCGCCGATCACGTCATCGCCGAACGAGGGGTGCGCCACGGGCAAGTCGTCTACTTGCCAGCGGCGCCTCATGCTCACTGGTCGGGACACCGCAACAGCCACGTGCACCGCCATCGCGCACCCCGGAAGTAAAAGACAGCTCGCATTGGGAGTGGCCGCTCCCCGTTCGATCAAGAGGGCGGCCGTATCCGGCACAGCCTTCATGACGCCGCAGTCCTTCACGGCTCAATTCGAGATGGTCTTGATCGCGGCCGCCGCCCTGCCGCGCGAGCGGCGTGACGGCTTCCTGCGCGCCGTCGCGGCCGCCGTGCCGCCGGACCCGACCGACTCCGACCTCTTGGCCGCCCTGCCGAGCGAAGTGCTATACTCCGTCGTGCGAGGGCGACAGAGAGTGTCCAGACCAGCAGCACGGTCGATTCCAGCGGCTCGTCGGCCATTGAAATCAAATTCGTGCTGACGCCGGGGTCCTCCGCCGCGATCATGGGTAGCTTTGGCGACCCTGGCCGCAATCTCTTTGATCATGTCGTCGGGGAGTTCGCTCTTTGAT
>CAVREN010000090.1:0-25882 GCA_963720115.1 uncultured Alphaproteobacteria bacterium | reverse complement strand
CAATTCTCCACCACTCCCGGGCTCGCGCTGGCGCGCCTGGGACAGGGCCGAATTCCGCCGGCACGGCGCCGCAACTGCACATTGAAACAAAATTTTGCCGCCTGGGTGGGCTTCCATGGGAACGCTGGATCGTCGGCGCTCGGTCATTTTTCGGCCGCAGCCAAGTGGAGAACTCCGCTTGCCGGATGAGCGTTGGGTGCTCTAAGTTCGCGGCCGTTGATTGAAGGTCAAGCACGAAAGCGATTTGAGCTTCGGAGAACGCAAGATGCGAGCAAAGTTCTTGCCGGTCGCGGCTGCTTTTTTGTCGCTTATCAGCACCGGTTATGCGGTTGGCACAGAGCCGAGCGCCTCGGGGCTTTGGCAAGCTGTAGACGACGATACCCATCAGCCCAACGCCTGGTTTCTCATCCGTGATAGCGGCGGCGGCATCTATACCGGCGCGATCGTTCGGATGTTTCTCAAGCCGGGCGAGGATCCGAATGTGCAGTGCGATAAATGCGCGGACGACCGCCGCAACAAGCCATGGATGGGACTCGAGATCATCCGCGGAATGAAGCGGGAGGGGATGAAATATACCGATGGGACCATTCTCGATCCCCGCGACGGCAATATCTATAGCGCCCAGATGACGCTGACGCCGGACGGCCAAACGCTCGTGGTGCGCGGCTATCTCGGCATTTCGCTGCTCGGCAAAAATCAATACTGGACGCGGCTGCCGGACACCGCTTTCAGCGAGATCGACCAGCGCTTCAATCCGAATGCGCCGGCGGCGCCCGCGCAGCGCAAGGCCGGAAGTAAACCTAAACAACAATAGTTCCGCGTCGTCGGTAAAGATGCCGCCGATCCGCCCGAAAGCCCCGGAGACACAATCCGGGGCTTTCTACTTCTTGCGGAAACGATACGCTAAGCTCTAGGCCGAACGGCTGGAAGCGACGAGAGCGGCCGGCGGCAGTGTGCTCGCCCGGAAGGGGTCAATCCGGAAGGGGTCAATCCGGAAGGGGTCAATCCGTCATGGCGGCAACCCGCTTGAGCCGCTCGTGCTGGTGCAGTTCCTTGTCGCGCGGCTTGCCCATGAGAATCGGCTGGAAGAAGGCCGCCGCCGTCATGGTCGTCAAAAGCGAGATGGCGAGCAGCTTGCCCATGCTGGACGTGCCGGGATCGCTGGAGAAGTAGAGGCTGCCGAATGCGGTCGCGGTGGCGCAGGCGCTGAAGGTGACCGCGCGCGTCAGCACTGATTGCAGCAAGCGGGTCTGCCCCTCGCGCCAAGCCATGATGTAGTAGATCTTGAACGCCACGCCGACGCCGAGCAGCAGCGGCAACGCGATGATGTTGGCGAAGTTGAGCGGCATGCCGATCACCGCGCAAATCTCCAGCGTGACGAGACCGGCGACCAAGAGCGGAATGAGCGTCAAGAGCACGTCGCCGAGCCGCCGCAAGGTGATCCACAACAGCACGGAGATGGACAGCAAGGCCCAGGCGCCCGCCTGAAGGAAGGCGGTGATGACGGTGCGGCGCGCCTCCAGAATGGAAACCGGGCCCTCGGTCGCGTTGGGCTCGACGTTTTGCACGTCGAGCGCGAAGGTGCGCAATGTCGCGTTGTCGTTTTCGTTTCCGCTCGGCGCGACCTCGAGCCGCGCCTGACCGTCCTTGGTGATCCATTGGTTCACCAGTTCGGGCGGAAGATTCTCCCGCGTCACCGGCTGCGCCTTGAGCAAATTGCGCAAGTTGTTGAGCGCCGTCTTCAACGGCTGGACGAAGGCCACGTCGGCGCGCTGCCGCGCGGCTGAATCGCCCTTGGCGAGCGCTTCCATTGCTGCAGCCAGTCGCTTGGCCGCATCGGTGCCCGGGCCCGCCGGCGCGTCGGCAATAAGCTTGTTGAGCACGGTCAGCGTGCTGTTGATGATGGAAACGTTCTCGTCGTCGGTCGGCGGCGGGCTGATGGACGCCGGCGACAGCGCCGGTCCGAGCGTTTCCGCCGTGCTGCGGATCAGCGGCAGTTTTTGATCCTGGTGATCCGGGATGAAGGTTGAGAGCGTCGTCACCCGCGCCACTTGCGGCAGCGCGCGAAGCTTGACGGCCATGGCATCGGCCGCCGCCAGCGACGGCTCCAGCGCCACGATATCGTTGGCGGCATTGTCGGGCTCGCCTTGAAGCTCGAGATAGGTCGCAACCGATTCAACGTTGCGATTGCGCAAATTCATCGGATTGAAATCGAATTTCAGCCAGATGAGCGTCGGCGAGGCGCCGACGATCAAGAGCACGGTCACGATCAGGATCAGCGTGCGGTGGCGCTCGAGAAACTCGTCGACCGGAGCCAGAAATTTGTATCCGAGCTCCTTCGGCTCGCTGCGCGGATTGAGCCTGCACAACAGCGCCGGTAGGAGCGTGATGCTGGTGAGGAAAGCGATCAGCATGCCGACGCCGGCGATCAAGCCGAGTTCGGAAAGCCCGCGATAGGCGGTCGGCAGGAACGAAAGAAAGCCGGCCGCGGTCGCCAAGGCCGCAAGCGTCAACGGCGCGCCGGCGCGCCGCCCGGCATGGAGCAGCGCCTCGTGCAGGCCGTCGACCTCGTGGCGCTCCGCGCGATAACGCACGCTGTACTGGATGCCAAAGTCGACGCCCAGCCCGACAAACAGCACCGCGAAGTAGACCGAGATCAGGTTCAAGGCGCCGACCATCAGAATGCCGAGCGCCGCCGTGATCGCGAGCCCAACCGCAAGAGCGATGAACACCGCGAGGATGATCTGCCACCAGCGCAGCGCGAGCCACATGATGAAGAGAACCACTGCGATGGTCAAAAAGCCATTGAGACCCGCGTTCTCCTTGATGGTGGCGAACTGGTCGTCGTTCATCGGCACGGGGCCGGTCAGGCGCACGCGCGCGTGATATTTGGACGCCAGATCGAGATCGGCAACCGCTTGGCGAATGGCGTTGCTTGCCCGCATGCCCGGTTGCAGCTCGGAATAGTCCATCACCGGCTGGATTTTCACAAAGCGCAGCAGATCGGAGGATTTCGCCGACTGCCCCTGAGCGAGGACCTGCCAGGAAAAGCTCGCCGGCTTATTGGCATTCACCTGCTCGATGGTTTCGGCCGCTCGCGTCAGCGGCCAGACCATATCGTTGAGCGTCAGATTGCCGGACTGCACACCGAGCAAGCCATATTGCAGAGCCTTGATCACGCCGCGCAAGCTCGGATCGCCGGCCAACACCTGGATGAGCCGCTGCGCTTGCGACAGCATCGACGTCTGGCGCTCGAGCTGTTCGGTCGGCAAGAACAAGAGGCCGTTCTGGGCGAAGAAAGCATTGCCCTGCGTCTCGTCCACGGCGGTGAAGTAATTCTTCTCGGGCTTCAGTTTCGCCACCAGCGCCGTGGTGGCTTCCTGCACCAATTCAGGCGTCGGCGCACCGACGACGGCGATGGTGAGGTCGAATTGCGGAAAGGCCTTTTCGAAGGCGATCTCGCGTTGCCGCCCGGGGCTGTTGGCGGACAAAAGCTGGTTGATGTCGGTGTTAACCGAGAAATGCGTGGCGGCGTAGCAGACCGAGGCAATCGCGATGACGATCGCGCCGGCGGTAACCCACCAGGGATAATGAAGACAAAAGCTTATAGTGCGAACAACGAAGGAGGTGATCGGTTTCATGGATGGAATTCAAACAATGGGGTTCGGCGTTTGAGGCGTTAAGACAACGGCGAAATGGAGGCACTGGTGCCCGAGTGGGCTATGCCCTTGATGGGGGAGCGCGCGGCGAAAGTCGGTGCAATGGCATTCGGCTGGCACATGAAAAGTCTCCCGGCGCGGGCCTGGCGGGCCCTAGATGCCCTGAAACCGTTCAAAAGTGAAATCGGGATATTTTCCTAACTCCTGACGCCGGTCGCGGGGCGACCACGCCGGCGCGGCCCAGGCCTTCGACCAACGCAACGCGGCACGCTGGACAACGGATGCAATTATGCCCAATGGTGGGGTTGGGATGCTGGCATGGGGAACTCCCCAAACTAAACCGGTTAAACTGCCTTGATTGTCACACCACCGTGGCCAACTTGATTGCCACGGCGTTGTGACCAAAGTATTGGTCGTGGAACACATCGGAAGGTCTATGTTGCGGCGCAACGCCGCAGCCTCTCCCCGGAGGTTATTGATGAAGGTCATCCTCGCTCAGCCTCGCGGTTTTTGCGCCGGCGTGGTGCGCGCCATCGAGATCGTGGAACGCGCGCTGCAGAAATACGGTCCGCCGGTCTATGTCCGGCACGAGATCGTGCATAACAAGCACGTCGTCGAAAGTCTCAAGGCAAAAGGGGCGCGCTTCGTCGAGGACCTTTCCGAGGTCCCCCCGCATGCCGTCACCATTTTCAGCGCCCACGGCGTCGCCAAGAGCGTGGAAGAAGAGGCGGCCCAGCGCGAACTCCCAGTACTCAATGCCACCTGCCCGCTGGTCACCAAGGTGCACAATCAGGGCAAGCGTTATGTGGCGCAAGGGCGCCGGCTCATTCTCATCGGCCACGCCGGCCACCCGGAGGTGGAAGGCACGATGGGGCAAATCTCCGAGCCGGTCACGCTGGTGCAGACTGAGCGCGATGTAGACAGCCTCGACATCCCGCACGACACGCCGGTTGCCTATGTCACGCAAACGACGCTGAGCGTCGACGACACGCGCGGGATCATTGCCGCGCTGCATAAGAAATTCACCGACATCGTCGGCCCCGAGACGCGCGACATCTGCTACGCGACGCAGAATCGCCAGACCGCGGTGCGCGAACTTTCGACGCTGGTCGACGTGATCCTCGTGGTCGGCGCCAAGAATAGTTCTAATTCCAATCGGCTGCGCGAAATCGGCAACGAGGCCGGTATTCCCTGCTATCTCATCGCCGACGGCAGCGAGGTGCAGCCGGAATGGTTTGACGGCGCGCAGACGGTCGGCATCACCGCCGGGGCATCGGCGCCGGAAGTGCTGGTCGAAGATGTCATCGACGCATTGCGGCGGTTGGGACCCGTCGACGTTTCCGAATTGACCGGCCGGCAGGAGACCATCGAGTTCCGGCTGCCGCCGGAGCTCACGGAAGGCCGCGGTGCAGAGCGGGCGACCGCGAAGGTTTAACGCGCGCGACGAAAGCTTTAATGTGAAGCCGCGAGGGGATGACGCGGCGACACATTCGCTAACAAGGCGAAATATTCGCTAAGAAGAAGAAAGAGGGACTATAGTGGCAGTATCACTTCGACAGACGGTGGCTGTTGGCGCTTATGTGGTCAAGCAGCGGCTGGCCGGGCGCAAGCGCTACCCGCTGGTGCTCATGCTCGAGCCGCTGTTCCGCTGCAATCTCGCCTGCTTCGGCTGCGGCAAAATCGATTATCCGGACGCGATCCTCAACAAACGGCTGTCGGTGCAGGAATGCCTCGACGCGGTCGACGAGTGCGGCGCGCCGATGGTCGCCATTCCGGGCGGCGAGCCGCTGATCCACAAGGAGATCGGCGAGATCGTCAAAGGCATCGTGGCGCGCAGGAAATTCGTGTCGCTGTGCACGAACGCGCTGCTGCTCGAAAAGAAACTGCATCTGTTCGAGCCGTCGCCGTATCTGTTCTTCTCCGTGCATCTCGACGGCCTGAAGGCGCATCACGACAAGTCGGTGTGCCTGGAGGGCGTGTTCGACAAGGCGATTTCGGCGATCAAGGCCGCCAAGGCCAAGGGCTTCGCCGTCAACGTCAACTGCACGATCTTCGACGGCCATCCGGCCGAGGACATCGCCAAATTCCTCGATCTGACGCAGGAGCTCGGCGTCGGCGTGTCGATCTCGCCCGGCTACGCTTACGAGCGCGCCCCCGATCAGCAGCACTTCCTGGCGCGGCGCAAGACCAAGGAGTTGTTCCGCAAGGTCTTCGCACTCGGCAAGGGCAAGAAGTGGAATCTCACCCACTCCGGCATGTTCCTTGACTTCCTGGCCGGCAATCAGGAATTCCACTGCACGCCGTGGGGCATGCCGACCCGCAATGTGTTCGGCTGGCAGAAGCCCTGCTATCTGCTCGGCGAAGGCTCTGTCAAAACCTTCAAGGAGCTGATGGAGACCACGGATTGGGACGCCTACGGCACCGGCCGCTACGAAAAATGCGCGAACTGCATGGCGCATTGCGGCTACGAGCCGACCGCGGCGGACGCGAGCCTGAAGCATCCGCTCAAGGCGCTGGCTCTCGCGCTCGGCGGCGTGCGGACCGAAGGCCCGATGGCGCCGGAGATTTCGCTCGCCAACCAGCGGCCGGCGAAATACGTGTTCGACAGTCAGGTGCAACTGCGGCTCTCGGAGATCCGCGCCAATGAAGGGCGCGAGAAAGCCGCGAAGGATGCCGCCAAGGCGGCAAACAACCGATCCGCAAGCGCTGCGTAAGCGTTACGGGTTGTCATTCCGGGGCGGCCCGACAGGGCCGAGCCCGGAATCCATAACCATAATCAAAGACGATTTTGAATTTTGGCCGAGCCAGAGCCACGCCTGCGGTGGCTATGGATTGCGGGCCCGCCGGCTAGCGCCCGTGCCCGGAATGACAGGCTCACATCCCGTATGCCACCGCGGTGGTATTGCCGCGCTTGAGATTGCGGTAGCGGGCCATCGCCCAGACCGGGAAGAATTTCGAATAGCCGTGATAGCGCAGATAGAACACGCGCGGGAAACCGGTGGCGGTGTAGCGCGGCTCATTCCAGAAACCGTCGGTGCCTTGCGTATCGGCGAGATATTTGATGCCGCGCGCGACCGCCGGATGATCAATCTCGCCCGCGGCCATCAGCCCGAGCACGGCCCATGCGGTTTGCGACGCGGTCGACGGTGCGCGCTCGTAACCGTGGTAATCGAGCTTGTAGCTTGAGCCGTCCTCGCCCCAGCCTCCGTCTTCGTTCTGAATTCTGACCAGCCAATTCACCGCCTTGCGCATTTCCGGCGCGGCATGATCGACGCCAACCGCATTGAGCGCGCACAGCACCGACCAGGTGCCGTAGATGTAGTTCATGCCCCAGCGGCCGTACCAACTGCCCTCGGCAAGCTGCGTACGCCGCAAATAATCGACGCCGCGCGTTACCGCAGTGCTGTTGGCCGGCGTCTCGCCGAACTGCGCCAGCATCGACAGGCAGCGCGCGGTGACATCCTCGGTCGGCGGATCGAGCAGCGCGCCGTGATCGGCGAACGGAATGTTGTTGAGATAGTGATATTCATTGTCGGCATCGAACGCGCCCCAGGCGCCGTTCTCGCTTTGCATGCCGTTGATCCACTCGCGCGCGCGCGCCATGCCGGGGTCGTAGTCCTTTCGCCCGGACAGGTTCTGCTCGCGATCCATGGCCATGGCGACGACGGCGGTATCGTCCACGTCGGGATAATGCGGGTTGGCGTATTGGAAAGCCCAGCCGCCCGGGCGGATGTCGGGCCGGCGCGCGATCCAATCGCCGCGCACATCGAGCACTTGTTTGGGGACGAGCCAATCGAGCCCGTTTTTGACCGAAGCGTTCATCCGCTCGCCGCCGACTTCCAGCAACGCATGGCAGGTGAGGCCGGTGTCCCAGACCGGCGAGACGCACGGCTGGCAGTATGCTTCCTGCTCATGCACCACCAACAGCTTCTCGACCGATTTGCGGGCGATTGCGCGGTGCGGATGATCTTCCGGATAACCGAGGATGTCGAACATCATCACGGTGTTCGCCATGGCCGGGAAGATCGCGCCGACGCCGTCCTCGCCGTTGAGACGCTCGATCGTCCAGGCGACCGCGCTGTCAATGGCACGCTGCCGCGAAGTTTTCGGAAAGAACGGCTCGGTGAAGCGCAGCACGTTGTCGACGCCGCGGAAAAACCAGAACCACGAAGCTTTCTGCTGCGGCGCCTTCGGCGTCGGCCCGATGCTCTGCGGCGGAGCGACGAACAATTCGTCGATGCGCACGCCCTTGGCGTTACGGGCGCGCGGCTTTTTCACCATCAGCACCAGCAACGGAACGATGACGGTGCGGCTCCAATAGGAGATTTTGTCGAGGTGAAAGGGAAACCATTTCGGCAGCAGCATCACCTCGACCGGAATCACAGGCACGGCGCGCCAGGGAATGAATCCGAACAGCGCGAGCATGATACGGGTGAACACGTTGGCGCGCTCGGCGCCGCCGCGGGCGAGCACCGCCTCGCGCGCACGCCGCATGTGATCAGCGTCGATCGAATCACCAATCATCTTCAGCGCGAAATAAGCTTTCACCGTCGCGCTGATGTCGAGCGCGCCGTCGCGGAACAGCGCCCAGCCGCCGTGCTCGCCCTGGATGCGGCGCAGATAGACCGCGATCTTTCGTTCCAGCTCGGCGTCGACCGGCTCGCCGAGATAATGCCGCAGCAGCACATATTCGGCGGGAATGGTGGCGTCGGCCTCGAGCTCGAACACCCAATGCCCATCCGGGCGCTGCTGCGCCAACAGCGCCTGCGCGCATTTTTGGATCTGCTGCTCGAGCGCATCGATATTCACACCCGCGGCATCAGGTTGTTTGGCAGCTGGCGTGCGCTGTTCGAGGATGTCGTTGATCATGATTGTTTGGATTGGTTGGCGATGGTGTCGGCGGCACGGTTGCCTGAGCGGATCGCACCCTCAATGGTAGCGGGCAGGCCGGTATCTGTCCAATCGCCGGCCAATACGAGATTGCGCCATTTGGTAACGGCGCCGGGACGAATGGCGTCTTGGGCGGGCGTCGCCGCGAAAGTCGCGCGGCGTTCGCGCACGATCTGCCAAGGCGGCAGTGCGGCCGGCAATCCGGTCAAGCTTGCGACCTCGGCCCAGATCTTTTTCGCGAGCTCTTCGCGCGGCGCATCGATGAGGCGGTCGCCGGCGCTGATGGTCACGGAGAGCCGGCCCGGAAAGGCAAACAGCCATTGCACCGTGCCGTTGAGCACACCGAGAATCGCGGGCTGCGCCGCCGGCGGCTCGATGCGGAAATGCGCGTTGACGATGGCGCGGAACTCGGTCGGCACTTTCAGATCGCGCAGCAAAGACGAAGCGATGTACGGCGGCACGGCGAGAATGACCGCGTCGTCCGCGTCGAGCGTCACGGTGTCGGTGCCAAAATCGAGCGCCTCGACCCGATCCGGTCCAAGGCGCAGCGCGCGCAGTTGATGCTCCATGCGCACGTTGGGGCCGCGCTGTTGCAAATAGGCGAGCGACGGCTCGATCAAGGTCGTGCCCAAACCTTCGCGGGCAATCAGCGGCCGGCAGGCGCGGCCGCCGACCGCAAGAGTTCTCACGGATGATGGCGCCGGCAAGCCGCGCCGATCCGTCCGGCGCATCGATATTGAGCGCCGCGAGCAGAAGCGGTTCGACCAGCCGCTCGTAGAGCGTGCCTTTGCAGGCAATGACCTCCCCCACCGACTTGCCGGACGGGGCCCACAGAAGCCGCGCCAGCGGCAAATAGTCGAGCACACCGGTTCCCGGCACCCGGCGTTTCGGATCGAAGACCCAGAACGGAATCGGACCATCATTGAAGCGCAGCGTCCAACGGGCACCGCTCGCAAGATCGGCGAAGGAAAATTCCGCGCTCCGCGGGCCGATCAGCCGCCCTTCCGCGCCGATGCTGCGCAGATATCCGAGCGCGGCGTGATTGCCCGACAACAGCAGATGGTTGCCATTGTCGATCGTCATGCCGACCGACGCGTCGTGATACGAACGGCAGCGGCCGCCGGCAAAAGCAGTCGCTTCATGCACCACGACGTTTCGGCCCTGCGAGGTGCGCCGCACGGCGGCGGAGAGGCCGGCGAGGCCGGCGCCAATGATGTGAGTTGTTCCGCTCATCACACGAGATTGCGCACGACAATGAGAAGGAGTTTTGCTTTCGGCAGTTTCACTGGCGCCCGCGGCGGAACGAAGCCGCGCGCGATCAGCTTCTCTAGAATGATGTGGTAGGCCTCGCCCATGATGCGCGGCGCGCGCACCACGCGGCGCGGATTTTTCGCCATGATCGCTTGCGCGGCGAGAAACTCGCTCTCGGCCAGCGCGACGATCGGCGCGCAGGCTTGGGCGATTCCCGCATGCGCTACCACCTCGCGCGGCTCGCTCGAGGCGATGCCGGCCGCCTGCAGCGCGTCACGCGGCAGATAGAGACGGCCGAGCGAGGCGTCTTCATCGAGATCACGCAGAATGTTGGTGAGCTGCAGCGCACGGCCGAGATGATGCGCGAGTGCAAGGCCGGCATCGCGCTCCATGCCGAACACGCGCACCGAAAGCCGGCCGACCGCGCAGGCGACGCGGTCGCAATAAAGATCGAGGGTAGGCCGGTCGGGCGCGCGGATATCGGCGACGACGTCCATCTCCATGCCGTCGATAATGGCGATGAAATCTTCGCGCTGAAGGTCGAACGTGCGCACCGCCTGCGCCAGGCCGGCAAGCTCCGCCGGCGCGGCGCCACGATAAACCGCATCGACGTCCGCGCGCCATTGGGCAAGCTGTCCGCGGCGCACATCGCGCGGGCCCGGATCGTCGGCGATGTCGTCGACGGCGCGGCAGAACGAATAAATCTCGAACATCGCCTCGCGTTGGGCGCGCGGCAGGATGCGCATGCCCCGATAGAACGAGCTGCGAGAGGCGCGCTCGGCCGCGAGAGAGGGCTTGTTCACTCACGCACCCCGTGGCGTTTGCGTCGTGACGGCGGGCCGCCCGCCGAGGCGGCGGAACGCGCCGCTGACGACGCCAGCCAAAGTCAGGCCGGCGATGGCAGGCTTTGACAGATGCACGCGGTCGCGCAACGGATCGCGCTCAATCAGCAAGCGCGTGATCCGATGCGCCAGTGTGTTGATGACCGAGACTTCGAGCGCGAGCCGCCGGTTGGTGATCAGCAGCGGAAACACGTCGCTCTCGGAGAGAAGTTGCCCGGTGCGTTCGGCGAGGCTGTGCAATGCTGAAAGGAGCGGCGGCGACGCCTGCGGTTCGCCGAGCGCTTCGACGCCGATGCCGTGCGCGGTGAGGAGGTCGAGCGGAATGTAGACGCGGTCGAGATTGCGGTAGTCGGCTTGGCAATCCTGCAGGTGATTGATGATCTGCAACGCGGCGCACAGCGCATCATTGGCCGGCCAGGTGCTGCGGCTCTCGCCGTGTACGTCGAGCACGAAGCGGCCGACCGGCATCGCCGACAGCGAGCAATAGCCGATCAGATCGTCCCAGTCGCGGTAGCGAAGCTTGGTGACATCGAGCTTGAAAGCGGCAAGCAAATCCTGCGCGTGGCGCGGCGGCAGCGCGCGCTCGGCAAGCGCCGTGCGCAAACGCACCGCCGCCACGTCCTCGCTGTTCTCGCCGAGGAGGCCGGCGCCAAGCCGGTCAAGGAGCCTGAGCTTCTCTTCCGGCGCAAGCGTCGCATGGTCGGCAATGTCGTCGGCGGTGCGAACAAAATTGTAGAACGCCAGAATCGGGCCGCGGTGGCGCGGATGGATGAGAAAAGACGCGACCGGAAAGTTCTCGTCCCGGTGTCCTTTTCCCGAGCGCCAGTTGGTCGCGTCGGTCATGCTCGCATCGCTCATCGCGGTTCCGAAACGTTGCCGTTGTGCAGGTTGGCTTCGTGCAGGTTAGCGTCCTGCAGGTTGGCTTGCGCCCGGCCCTTCCACATGCCGCCGCGGCCGCGTGCATGCTGATAGGCGGAATCGAGGGTGAACGCCATATAGGTCGCGGCAATCGCCGGCAACGCCACCCCCCAGAGCGGCGACACGCGATAAAAGCGCAAGATCGGCTGGAGAGCCAAGACCATCAGCAGCCACGCGATAAGCCCGAGGATTTGCGCCACGCCCGAGGCGAATACCACCAGCAGGACGGGAAGGAGATAGGTGACGGCCAGGCCCGCCACGGTTCCAAGGAGGATCAGCGGCGAATATTGCAATTGCGCGTAGGCGGTGCGGGAAACCATTTTGCGGATGTCCTCGACCGCCGGATAGGCGCGGACGCTGCGCACGCCATCGGTCAGGCCGATCCAAATCGGGCCGTGCGCCTTGAGCCGCTTGGCGAGCGCGCAGTCGTCGATCAAGGCGTTGCGGATCGAAGCCATGCCGCCCGCAGCCTGCAAGGCTTCGCGCCGCACCAGCATGCAGCCGCCGGCCGCCGCCGCGGTGCTGCTTCGCGCATTGTTCGCCCAGGCGAAGGGATAGAGCATCTGGAAGAAGAAGATGAAGGCCGGAACGAACATACGCTCGGCAAAGCTCTCGCAGCGGAGCTTCGCCATCAGCGAGGTCAGCACCGTGCCGCCGGAGCGCGCCCGCGCGACGAGCTTGCGCAGTTCGTCCGGCACATAGACGATATCGGCATCGGTGAAGAGGATGTAATCCGGCGGTTGAGCTGCCGCCTCGATAGCCTCCACGCCCTGGCCTTGCGCCCAGAGTTTTCCGGTCCACCCGGCCGGGAGCGAGCGCCCGGATATGACCGTGAGGCGGTCCGCAGCGCCGAGTGTGGCCGCCGCATCGCGCGCCACCTGCGCGGTGCCGTCGCGGCTCTGATCGTCGACCAGAATCACCCTGAACTCGCCGGGATAGTCCTGGCGCAGCAGCGAGGCCACAGTGTCGCCCACACATTCGCCTTCGTCACGGGCGGGTATGACGGCCGCGACCGAAGGCCAAGGCCCCTGCCCGGCCGCGGTTCCATCATCGCGCTCACGGCCGAGCCAAAAGAGGCCGCGCCCCACGAGGAGGTACAGCCAGATCGCCAGCACCATTGACGCTATGAGCCCGTTTGTCACAGATAGCCCTTGCAGTGGGGGACATGCCACTCACCGACGCCGAGGCTTTTGTGCCTCGGTCCCGGCCGGCTCTTTTATCCAGAATTGAGCCGGATAGACGCATCCGGACGCCGGGTAGCGTGGCAATCAGAGCTTGGCAAGAAGGTAATGAACGGGAAAATCAGCCCTTTTCTGACCCGTCTGGAAGCGACGGCGAAGGATATCGACGACCTGCTGGATCGGCTTTTGACGACGACGACGGTTCCCGGCGAACAGGCGCGGCCGGCTCGCTTGATGGACGCCATTCGTTATTCGAGCCTCGGTGGCGGTAAGCGGTTCCGACCATTTCTGGTAGTGGAAAGCGCGGGCCTGTTCGAAGTTCCGCGCCCGCAGGCGCTGATGACGGGCGCGGCGCTCGAATGCGTGCACTGCTATTCGCTGGTGCATGACGATTTGCCGGCCATGGACAATGACGACCTGCGACGCGGGCAACCGACGGCGCACAAGAAATTCGACGAGGCGACCGCCATCCTCGCCGGCGACGGCCTCTTGACCTTCGCTTTTGACATTCTCTCGCGCACGCAGACCCATCCGGATCCGGCGGTCCGCGTGGAGCTCGTCGCCGCGATGGCGCGCGCCTCCGGACTTGGCGGCATGGTCGGCGGCCAGCTGCTCGATCTCGCCGCCGAGGGACGCTTCTCCGGAAGCGGGCCGCAACGACTTGGCGAGGAGGGCGTCCTGACCTTGCAGGCGATGAAGACCGGCGCACTTCTGCGCTTCGCTTGCCAAGCCGGAGGCATGCTCGGATCGGCGACGCCGCAGCAGCGCAAGGCGCTTGAGCGCTACGGCGCGGCCGTCGGCCAAGCCTTCCAGATCGCCGACGATCTGCTCGATGTCGAAGGCGATACGGCGCTGGTCGGCAAACAGACCGGCAAGGATGCGGGAGCCGGCAAGGCGACGATGGTCGATATTCTCGGCACTGACGGAGCCAAGGCACGCTTGCGAGAACTGGTCGCCGAAGCCGAGCAGGCGCTCGCACCCTTCGGCGAGAGCGCAGCGACCCTGATCGAAGGCGCGCACTTCGTCGCCGACCGGCGCATGTGAAGCGTCTTTACGCGCCACTCCCCTGGCGATTCTTTTTGCAGCGATCATAATTTTTTTGCACGCGCCCACGGCGAAAAGGTCGTACACTTTTTCACATTAGTTTGTTGAGCCGCTTGGCGGCTCTTTCATTTCGAGCAAAGACGCTCGGAATAAATGGCAATGAAGCCCTTGGCCGCGTCTCGCGACGCCCAAGGGCTTTTTTGCTGTTCGGGGGACTGCGTTCGAAAACAAGCGTTCGAAAAAACTGCCTTCGAAAGACTGCGCAAACTGCCGGGGTGATCAGGGGAGTGTGCGATGTCTACCACTACCGCGGTTAAAGAGTCGGAAGTCGAACAAATCGATCACGTGCTCGGTGAAGAATACGAGCACGTGCCGGTGCCGCCCCAGGCGCGCCGAAGCCTGTTCTCGGTGACGATGGTCTGGATTGGCTTTCCGATGATCATCACCGGCGCCATGACCGGATCGGTGCTGGTGCTCGGGATGGGCTTTCAGCGCGCGCTGATCGCCATGATCATCGGCAACTTGATCATGTTCGCTTATGTCGGCGCGCTCGGCGCCCTGGGCACGAAAAAGGGCATGAACTTCGCGCTCATCGCCAGCATCGTGTTCGGCCGCAAGGGCTACGTGTTTTCGTCCGGGCTTTTGTCGACGCTGCTGCTCGGCTGGTACGCGGTGCAGACCGGCATTACCGGCAATCTCATCAGCTCGACGTATCATCTGAACTACGTGCTGATGACCATCATCGCCGGCGTGCTCTACATCGCCATCACGTTCGTCGGGGTGAAGGGCCTGCATTATATAGGCCTCGTCTCGGTGCCGCTGTTCGTCATACTCGGCGTTTGGGTCGCTGGTGACTCGGTCGCCCATCACGGCTGGGCGGCGGTGATGTCCTATGCCGGCGCCGATGGCAAAAGCGCGATGTCGATGGGCGTCGGATTGACCATCGTGCTGACGCTGTTCGTCGACGCCGGAACGGTGACGGCCGACTTCAACCGCTGGGCCAAGGATCTGAAGGGCTCGCTGATCTCGACCTTCAGCGCCTTTCCGTTCGCCAATCTGGTCGCGATGCTGGTGGGCGGCATCATGACGGCGGCCCTGGCGACGCCGAATGCCAATCCGTTCGGCGCCGACAACATGTTCGGTTACATGAACGACAAGCAGCTCGCCTGGCTGTCGGTGCTCGCCTTCATCTTCCTGTACTGCAATCTCGGCTCGGTCTGCTCGCACTGCCTCTACAATGCGGCAACCGGCTGGTCGCGCATCCTGGGCAGCCACATGCGGATTCTCGCCGTGGCGCTCGGGATCGTCGGCATCATCGTCGCCGCCGGCAATGTCTGGGCCTTCTTCATCCAGTGGCTCACGCTGCTCGGCGTCCTGGTGCCGCCGATCGGCGCCATCATCTTGGTGGATCAATACCTGCTGCGGGTAAATTCGGAAGCGACCAGCGAATGGCGTATTGTCCCCTTCATCGCCTGGGCGGCCGGCTCGGTGGTTGCGTTCTTTGTCAGCGAGTATGCGCCGGAATACTCGACGGCCATCGCGGCGTTCATCGTCGCGGGCGTGGTCTATGGCGTGCTGCAAAGCGTGACGGCTCCAAAGACGCAATACGCCGCATAGCCATTGCTTGATAATAGGGGCGGCGGTTGCAATCCAAGCGACCGCCGCCCTAAAGCGTTTTGTTTGAGCATGATCTTTTCGGAAAACCGGTTTCCACTTTTCCGGATCATGCTCTAGCGTGTCAGCAGCTTCCAGCCCGGAGAACGCTATGCCGCAGGACTATGAAATTTACGATCTCGGCGACGTACGCTTGCAGCGCGGCGCCACGCTGCGCGACTGCAAGCTTGCCTACAAGACCTTCGGCAAACTGAATGCAGCGAAGGACAACGCCATCGTCTACCCGACCTGGTATTCGGGCCAGCACTACGACAACGAATGGCTGATCGGATCGGGCATGGCGCTCGACCCGGCGAATTACTTCATCATTGTCCCGAACATGCTGGGCAACGGCCTGTCGTCGTCGCCGAGCAATACGCCGGAGCCCTACAACGGCTCGCGCTTCCCGCTGGTGACGGCTTGTGACAATGTGCGGGTGCAACACCGGCTGGTGACCGAGAAATTCGGCATCAAAAAAGTCCCGCTCGTCACCGGCTGGTCGATGGGCGCGCTGCAGACGTTCCATTGGGGCGCGCTCTACCCCGACATGGTCGAGCGCATCGCGCCCTTCTGCGGCTCGGCCAAATGCTCGCGCCACAATTTCGTGTTCCTCGAAGGCGTGAAGGCCGCCCTCACCGCCGACGCCGCCTTCATGGACGGCTGGTACAAAGAGAAGCCGGCGAAGGGCTTGCGGGCGATGGCGCGCGTCTATGCGGGGTGGGGATTTTCGCAGGCCTTCTATCGCGAGCGGCTCGACCTCGAGCGCCTGGGCTATTCCTCGCTGGAGGATTTCCTGGTCGCCTTCTGGGAAGGCTTCTTCCTGCCGAAGGATGCCAACAACCTTCTGACCATGCTGTGGACCTGGCAGAACGGCGATATCAGCGACAACGAGCTCTATAACGGCGATTTCAAGAAGGCCTTGGGAGCCATCGAGGCGAAAGCCTATGTGATGCCCGGCCAGACCGACCTTTACTTTCCGCCGGACGACAGCCAGTTCGAGGTCGCCAACATGCCCAACGCGAAATTCCTGCCGGTCCCTTCGATTTGGGGCCATTTCGCGGGCGGACCTGGAACCAACCCGGACGACGTCAAATTCCTCGACAACGCGCTGAAAGAGCTGTTGCGCTCATAGCTGGCGCCGGCCCGGAGCCTGGATTTGCTGGGGCACGGCCCGTGCCCCAGCGGCCGTTGCGCGGTGTTCCGTGGATTGGACGCCTTCGAAATTTGCCGGGCACGAGGCCTATTCAAGCGACGTGATCTGTGTCACAGCGCTGGTGAACCGGACCGCTAAAGATTGCGGCCAATTCAAGCCTCTGCCTTCACGCTGGCTGGGCGCAATTGAACTTGGCGCCGGCGGGCCTTATCTGGTCAGGATTGCGCAATCGCGCGACAGCCACTACCCCATCCGCCGGCGACATGCTCATGACCCTCAGACTGCGATTGATCCTTAGCGCGGCCGCAGCTTTTGCCGTGGCGGCGCCGTTATGGGCGCCGGTTGGCTTTGTTGCTACGCCGGTCCGGGCACAGGGCCTGGCGAGCACGGCGGATGGCGTTGCTCGACCTCAACTGGTCACGCCAATCCGGGCGAAGCGGGGAGGTTCGGCAAAAACGCAAACTCCCGAGGTGCCGCCGCCAAAATCCTCGGAATTGCCGCCGCGAACCACCTACACGGCTGCGGAAGCCATCCACGCGGTGATTCCGGGAATGCCGGACGCACGCTTCTGGGGCGATTCGGAACCCGATTTCAAAGCCTCCCTGCCGTCACAGCCCGGCCCTTGGCTGATCCTCTCCAGCGGCGGCGCCGACGGTGCCTTTGGCGCCGGCTTGCTCAACGGGCTGACCGCAGCCGGCAGGCGCCCGGACTATGCCGTGGTCACTGGGGTCAGTTCCGGCGCCCTGATGGCGCCATTTGCATTCGCCGGAAAGCAATATGACGAAGCATTGCGCAGGTGTTACACAGAAATCACAGCCGCTGACGTGTTTGAGGCCGGAAGCAGCACCGCCGAGAGCTTCGTCAATTCCTGGCCGCTGCGCGACTTCATCGACAAGCAGATCACGCCGGAACTGATGGCGGATATCGGCGCCGCCCACCGGAACGGACGACGCCTTTTCATCGTCACGAGCGATCTCGATTCCCAGCGCTCCGTGGTCTGGAATATGGGCGCGATCGCCGCGCACGGCGGTGACGACGCTATGAAGCTGTTCCGCAAAATCCTGCTCGCCTCGGCGTCCATTCCCGGCGGCTTCCCGCCGGTGCTGATCGACGTCGAAGCCGGCAGCAAGCGCTTTCAGGAAATGCATGTGGACGGCGGTCTCGGCGGACAATTCTTTGTCGCGCCGCCGTCATTGATGGCCAGTACGAGCGACTATCGGCTGCCGGCCACACAGCTTTACATCGTGGTGAATACCGGCCTGCAGCGGGACTTCAAAGTCGTCGACCGTTTTGCGCCGACGATCCTGACCCAGTCGATCGGCATGGCCGTACCCGTCGACACCAGTCTGATGATCGACCGCGCCTACGTCGTGGCGAAGCGCAGCGACGTCGACTTCAACGTCGCGTCCATCCCGGCGAGCTTCGACTTTCCGAGCAAAGGGCCTTTCGACCCGAGCTATATGAAAGCGCTCTTCCAGGTCGGTTTCGACCAGGGCAACGGCTCCACGGCCTTCGCCGCGAAACCACCACCTCCGCCCAGCGGGCCTACGCCTCAACCCAGTCACATTCAGAAAACCGGAGCAAACTGATGCGAAATATCTTGCGTTCGTTTTTTGCGACTGCCGCTGTTGCTCTCCTTGCCACCAGCGGCGCGGTTCCGACCGAAGCGTTCGCCGCACCGAGGGCGCACGGCGGCAATTTCGACGGCAGCTGGAGCGTCGTCATCAACACGGCCAACAATGTTTTTACGACAACCGGCAGCGTAATGTCCGTGAAGATGGTTTTCAGATCAAATTGCTGCCCTGCTGTCCAGCCATCAAGCATCGCTTCAGTGACCTGAATGACGATGTCCATATAGCCTTGAAACCGCTTATGATGAAAAGCGGGTTGAACGAGCTTATGCTGTTTGCGCCAGGATACGCCATCATTGACAAATAAGCCGTTGCCGATCCAGGGTTTGAGGGCCGTCTTGGATTGCTGATCCTTGTAATACTTGTCGGCGGCCTCAACCAGAACATGATGCACATCCGCAGGATTGTTGAGGAGATAAGCGTGCTTGTGCAACATCCGCAGATGGACAACATCCCCAAACGTGACGGCTTTTTTGCACGCCTCAAACGGATCGGCCATGAATTCGGGAATGGCTCCCAACAAGAAATGTCCTTTGGGGCCGGGAGGATAGTGATCAGACATCAGTTATTTCCTTTCATGCTCAGGTTAAATGGCGTATTCGCCTTCGGGTGTGTTATAGGCGGCGGCATACAGCACTTCGTGAAATTTGACGAAACGCCCGCCAACCGGGTCTGGGCCGCGCGGACCGCGGCAACCTCGCAGCTCCTGATCGGCGCCGGGTGGCGGGTCGCGACCGTGCCCGACGGCGCGCGGCTGGCCGCGGCGTGGCAGGAGCTGCACCGGGCCGGCGGCGCGGCGATGGCTTTCGCCGACGGGGTGACCAGGCGGCCGAGGCGGGCGGGGCGAACGGTGCCGACGGCGCCGACGACGCGAGCAGCGGCCGGCGTCGCGGGGGTGGCCGATGGCTAGCCACCGCAGGACGATCGCCGCGGCCGCCGCGACGATCCTGACCTCCGTCTCGCTGTACCCGGTCTTCATCGGCACCGCCTGGTTCTCGGCCAGCGCGGGCGCGGTCCTCGCCGTCGCGGGCGCGGCCACGCTCACCAGGCTGCGGCGGCTGCCAGTGCTCGTCATCGGCACGCTCGCCGGCCTGCTGCTGTACCTGAACCTCGTGTTCTCCAACGGCCGGTCGTGGAGGCACCTGCTGCCGACCGCGACCTCGCTGCGGCTGCTGTGGGACCTGGCGGGGCTGGGCTTCCGCGAATCCGCGAAGTACGCTCCCCCGGTCCCCGCGCTGTCCGGAATGGTGCTGCTCGCCGCCGCCGGCGTCGGCATCACCGCCGTGCTCGCCGACCTGATCGCGGTCCGGCTCGGCAGCGCGGCGCTGGCCGGCCTGCCGTTGCTGGCGAGATGAAAGCCGAAACAATCGATCGCGCGCCTGAGGCGACGTAGACGGCCGCGTGCGAGGATGCGAGAACCATGCTCGCATAACGATTTGTGGATAACATCGAGATCCACCTTCAGCTCGTACGCCGAATGGTAGGGGAGCGATTTGCCAACGGGCGCGGGCGTTACGGCATGACCGTCGATCGAAGCCAGCGTTGCCGCGACGCCGGCAAAAATTCCAGAGATAGCCCGCCGATACGGTTCATCGGCTCGATGCGGGGAGGTGTCCGGTGAACGATCAGCGAGTTCCGCGAGTGCATCCGAAACAGCCACAACTCGCGTGCTAAGTGAGAGCTCGGCTCCCAGCGTGTGCAGCTCCTCGAGATAGAAGCGTAGCGCGGTATTCGCGTGCATACGCGCGGTGTCACGCAGCACTTCTGCTGTGACAGGGGTTCCGTCCCGATCGCCGCCAATCCAGCTCCCCATCCGAAGGAAGGTGCCAACCTCAGTATCCAACGGCGAGGGGTCGATCTTCGCAAGTTCGTCCTCCAGTGATAAATGAAGCTGCGGGACTTCCTGGAGGAAGGTGTAGTCATAGTAACTGAGACCGTTAGCAACTTCGTCAAGCACGGTGAGTGTCGTGCGTCGCAACAAACTGGTTTGCCACAAGGTGACAACAGCACGATGCAGCTTATCGACAAGCTCGTCTCGTTCCTCTTCAGTCAAATCGTGACGATCACGTTCCTCAAGTAGATCGGCGATAGCCATTTCGTGCGTCATTGTACTCTTCCGCTGCACCTCCGTTGGATGCGCGGTCAAGACTGGACTAATCAACGCGGTGTCGAACCAGGTGCGAAGTTGTCGCGACCCAATGCCGGCGGCGATCACGCGACCGATCGCAAAAGCAAGCGTACCGCCGCGCGGCGCCGAGCCCGCCAACATATGCGCTCGATTGCGTCGGATATGGTGTCGATCTTCCGCGATATTAGCGAGATGCGAGAAATAGCTGAAGGCTCGTACGATGCGCGTAGCCTCCACCGTTGGCAGCTCGTCCAACGTGTTCTCAAGTTCGCGTCGCGCTGTTTCATTAGCATCGCGGTGGAAGCGCACAGAATTGATGCGAATACGTTCGACGAGATCAAAGACGTCCGCGCCCTCCTGGTCACGAATAGTATCGCCGAGCAGCCTTCCCAGCATGCGAATGTCTTCACGTAGTGGGGAATCTTTGTCGAGATCGCGCCCGCCGGCGTCGTCTCGATTGGATTCCACGGCCGTGATGGGTTGCGGCTCGGTCACGAAAAGACCCTTGATCTCATGTCCGCCTGGACCCGCCGCATTCGACGGCAAGGTCGAACGGCTGGCTTTACGACGCAGGCCAGCACGCCATGAGGCGTAGGAGGCCCTTACTGCGTCATATTTCGTCGCGATGAGTGATGCCCTCCATCAATGGCGAGGCTGTGTCCACTAAAATTAGATCAGTGTGCATGACCGCGCACGGGGGGCCGGATGATTGCAGCAGAGAAGCGCGAGGGGCCATTTGCAGCAGGATTTGCTATTTCCGAAAATTATTTCCCTGTTTTCCCTAATTCCCTGTTCGATTAATCAGCGGCTCGGGTCGAAAGTCCCCAAAACATGGATAATTCGAGCGTCGCCAGCCGCTGAAAGGTGCTAGCTTTTATAAATTTCCCTGTATTTTTCCCTGTTCGCAGGGAAAATGGAGCAGAGACCGGTTCGCGTTGGACTGCGTCGCCAGCCAGCCGGTGCCGTCTCTACTATGTGATTTCCGGGTGCTCGATGTCCGCTTTACCCCCGAAAGCGGACATTCGCCCACGCGATCAGGATGTCTGCTTTGGGCCGATTTTGTTGCAAAAGTCTGTTGATGGGTACTGAGCTCAGTGATTCCGTCGCCGTGAGCTGATTCGCGGCGGGAGCGAGCCATGATGGGGCGGCTTAATCGAGATCAGGAACAGTTTTTCTATTCGTTTAGGCTTGATGAGGCGGTGCCGGACGATCATCCGGTCCGCGAGATCGCTGCGGTTCTTGATCTGAGCTGGGTCCATTCCGAACTTACGCCCTATTACTCCGACATCGGCCGTCCCTCGATCGATCCGGTGCTGATGATGCGGATGCTCATCGTCGGCTACGTGTTCGCGATCCGCTCGGAGCGGGCGCTGTGCCGTGAGGTGCAGGTGAACTTGGCCTATCGCTGGTTTTGTGGGCTCTCGATTGAAGACAAGATCCCGGATCACTCGGCGTTTTCGCGGGCCCGCAATGAGCGGTTCCGCGACAGCGGCATCTTCCGTAGCGTGTTCGAGCGTGTTGTGGGCGCGTGCATCGGGGCTGGCCTAGTCGGCGGCGAGGGCTTCGCGGTGGATGCCAGTCTGATTGTTGCCGACGCCAATAAGCAGCGATCAAGCCCCGGCGCACAGTGGAACAAAGCGCTTGACGCACAAGCGGTAAGCCGAGCGACCAAAGAGTATCTCGCCACGCTTGATGACGCGGCATTCGGAGCGGCCAGCGACGTGACACCAAAGTTCGTCTCGCCGTCCGATCCCGCCGCGCAATGGACGGGAGCCCTGCGCGGACCGGCGTTCTTTGCCTATTCTGACAATTATCTGATTGACGTGAAGTCCGGCATCATCATGGACGTCGAGGCGTCACGCGCCATCCGTCAAGCCGAAGTTGGTGCGGCCAAGACCATGATCGAACGCACCGAGCAGCGCTTCGACATCAAGCCGGAACGGCTCGCGGGCGATACGGCCTATGGCTCTGGAGCCAACCTCGACTGGCTGGTCAACGAAGCGAAGATCGCTCCGCACATCCCGGTGATCGACAAATCGAAGCGCGAAGACGGAACCTTCAGTCGGGAAGACTTCAGCTTTGACAAGGAGCGCAACGTTTACATTTGTCCGGCCGGCAAGGTTCTCACCACGACCGGCAAGGTCGCCACCGATGGGGAGACGCTGTATTACCGGGCCAAGACACGCGATTGCCGCAGCTGCCGCCTCAAGGCGCATTGTTGTCCAAAGGTGACGTGGCGCAGAATCCAGCGCAGCATCTACGAGGAGGCCCGTGACGTGGCGCGAGCGCTGGCCAAGACCGAAGCATTCGAACGATCGCGCCGTGATCGCAAACGCGTTGAGATGCTGTTTGCACATCTCAAGCGCATCTTTCGGCTCGGTCGTCTGCGCTTGCGTGGGCCATGTGGTGCCCAGTTCGAGTTCACAATGGCGGCAATCGCGCAAAATCTTCGCAAACTGGCAAGGCTCCTCATCCGACCACCGCCGGTCACCGAGGCGTGCTTTGCATAAACAGTGCAGAGTTCGGCGGCAGTGATGTCAGACCATTCTCTTATTAGGGAGTGGATAGCAGGCGGCTAACTCAAGAAATTCACGCCAGCCGCCATGGCCCGTCATCGCCGACTTCTGCAACAAAATCGGCCAAAACCGGACATAGCTCTCGTCGGTAATTGTCTTACTTCTGCTTGAACTCGAGACGCGAGATTGCTGCGATAAGCAACAGAACTGTTATGACCGCAGAAGCCAAACAATAAGCGCAAAAGGCGTGGATGAAGGCAACCTGCAAGTACGAGAAATAGATCGAAAAGCCGACGCCGATGGCGGAATAAATAAGCGCCCCTAGTCGAAGACCGCGTGAGAATGGATCGTACGCAAGCAGCACCGCCAAGCAAAACATGTACAAGTAATAAACAACCCCAAAGTATCCCACCGGTAAATTGTAGATGCGTGCATAGGGGCTGTTCGCAACTTCATTGCACCCATTAATGGGAGGCGGACACCACAACTGTTGTCCATTATAGAGACTGTACGCGTCATAGTACGCGACGGCCAACCCCAGGAGCGCAAGAGCGGGCATGAAGTAGGGCGCACGAAATGCTTTCATTTTATTGTCGGCCAGCCAAGGCAGCAGTGCGTGGGATTAACAACAGGGCTATGAAATACGTGGACAATTCGTGCCATTGTTTCCTCCCTCCAATAGGGTGGTCAGGGCATCCTCAAACTTAACTAGGTACGCGGTTTGAAATTTTTTGACATTGAGTGATGTCATAGCATTGATCTAGATCAATATCGCGCCGACTGGAAACAGTTAAGTTCACAAAGGAAGAAGTGTTTGTGAGCTGCTACTCATAAAGTTGGAGACGTGCCGAAGTCTCCGCTCTTCTAATTGGCAGCACGGCGTTATCGATCGGCACGATTTCTCAATGTGAAAAATCGATCTTGGTTTGTTTCGCGGGCGATGTCGTCACGCCATTCCGGCGCGCGTGAGATATTCGCAAAGGGAGAACACAATGAAACGATTTACCATCTTCGTGGTGACTGTATTGGCAGCAGCGTTCGTTTTGTCACTCGAAGCCAAGGCTCAGGGCGTGCCTTTGCTTTGCAAGACCTCGCTAGGCGGCAGTGGGTTTGCCTTGGTCACGTTAAGCAACCTCACAACAAAGACCATCCCAAAAGGGCAAGCACTCTTTGCCATGAAAGGCAACGAGACGATCAAATTCGAGGCCGCCGAAGACATCCGCGAGAATGGGAGCGCGAGCTACCGCACCAGCTCCACGGCCTTTCAGGCCGAGGGTGACTGTTCGGGCTGGTACTGAGCAATCGCCGATCTTGAGCATCCGGTCAGACCGAAGTACCGACGCGCGACCACTAACGGGGAAAATTCAAAGCCCTGGTATCGTCCGGGGCTTTTTGTTTGGTGCCGCATAGGGATGTCCGCTAATGGGATGGTCCGGCCGTGCTCCTGCCGCGCCAGTGACGAAATCTGGCAAGGGGCTGCAAAGACAAAGGAGCACGCCATGTCCCAGAACCTCAACAGCGCAGCGCTGCGCCGAATGTTATCGCTTTCAAGAACTGTCTCGTTGACTACGAGACCGGCGAACGGTCGGCGCTGACGCCAAAGCTGTGGATTACAGATGGTATGGATTTCGAGTTTGATCCGAAGGCTCGCTGCCCAAGATGGGAACAGTTTCTTGAGGAGGTATTCCCTGGCGACAAGGAAAGTCAGGACTGCGTGGAGGAACAACTCGGCTATGGAATGACGAGCGAGACCAAGTTCGAGAAAGGTGTGTTGTGGATTGGAAAGAGACGCAGCGGCAAGAGCACCATCGCTTTCGTGTTAAAAAATCTGGTCGGGGAACGATCTCACATCGGCCTTAGCTTTCACACTTGGCTGAAGAGCGAGAACTCCGGCTCGGCGATGATTGGCAAGAAGGCGGGGGTGTTTGCGGATGTTCGGCTTAAGCCCAGCGTGCACTATGGGAGGACAGGCTTCGACCCTGGCGGCATAGATCACGTCTCAGCGGAGCAGCTGTTGAAGATCATTGGCCGTGACACGCTTTCGCTAGGGGAGAAGTACGAAAGGAAACCTTGGGAAGGCGAGCTATGGATTAAGATTTACATTCTCTCGAACGAGGTTCCCAATCTGCAAGATGCTGGCGGAGTGTTGGCGAGTAGGTTTATCAAGCTGGAATTCAAGGAGACGTTTTGGGGTCGTGAAGACCCAAACCTTCGAGCCAAGCTCAGGGCGGAGTTGCCCGGGATCGCCAATCGTTGCCTTGCTGCGTACCGCAGGCTTTGCGCAAGGGGCGGCTTCATCCAACCCGCTAGCGGCCTTGAACTCGAACGCAAGATTGAGGCGAGGGTCAATCCACATTCAGCCTTCATGCAAGATTGCTGGGTTAAGGACGGCCAAGCCGAAGGCCCAACAGTTGGCGAATTTTACACCGCCTTCGCAACTTGGTGCATGATGACCGACAGAGAATACCTCCTCGGAAAAACGCCCAGACAACTCCTAATCCAGCGGATCAACGAACTAGACGAGTGGGCATGGCTAAAGAGTTCGAAGCCCCACGGAAAACTTCGGCGCTATGGCGGGATCAAACGCAAACCCCGCGAGGATGCCGCCTAGATGGCACTGAACCGCTTGGCGCAAGGCTTGAACCGCTTGAATTTCGCGTTGAACCGCTTGGAATTCGTTTGAACCGCTTGGATTTCGAATGTAGGGGGCTGAACCGCTACTGCTTCTAAGACTTCCCTATAGGAACTTTCAGGTTGGTCCTTGAAGTGAAGCGGTTCAAGCGGTTCAGGAGGTTCAATGAAAAAGGTGAGTAGGAATGACCGAAGAGCACCGTAGGATGCCAAGCTTCGCTGATGAGGGCTTAGTTGGTCTGCGATCTGCCGAAGATAGCGAGACGGAGCAAATCGAACTTGCTGCGCACGAAACCTCGCTCGACTTCTTGCGGAAGATCTACCGCAGCACTCGTCAGCCGATGGCGCGAAGGATGCGAGCCGCGCAATTCGCTTTACAACACGA
>CAVREN010000089.1:0-35284 GCA_963720115.1 uncultured Alphaproteobacteria bacterium | reverse complement strand
CAAACCTCGTATCTCGGAAACCTCTTCAGTGCCTCTGCCATATCGCTCAGTATCGGTGCGCCGTAGCCCGCTCCTGTGCTCTTGTGTGCATGGCCTGTGATGTAGTCGGACATTCGCTCGCTGATGCCCGCGCGGTCAGCGATCTGCTTAAAGGTGTGTCGCCACGCGTGGTTTGGCAAAAGCTCTCGATCAGAGACACCCAAGTCGCGAACCCAATCAGCAAGACGTTGCCTGGCCTGCGCGTAGCGTGGCTTCTTTGCTTTCAGCGGATCGTCGTTGCCATCTTGTCTTGCAAGTCTGTAGAACATCGGGCCTGCCCCGTGCTCCCTTGCGAACTCCAGGAAACCTTGCTCTATAAGGTGGTCGTGAATGGGAACGACGCGAGCCTTTTTGTTCTTCACTGTCCCGGCATCGGGGGTGATCCGCAGGCCGTGAACGCCATCCCGTTCGATAACATCGGCGCCGCGTAGTTGCGTCATTTCACCGGGTCGAGCGCCAGTGTAAGCGCAGAGCCAAGGCACCCAACGCTTTGCTACATCCTCTGGCGTGTTCAGCTTTGTGATTGCAAGCGACGCTCGTAAGACGATGCGCCATTCGTCTGGCAGAAACGCTTGTGTCCTCGCAACCTTTGCTTCTTTGGAACCGTTATCCGCACCTGAGCAAACGAATTACGCGGGATACGCTTGTGCTCAAGCGCCCAGCCGAAGACGGTTTTGCTGGCAGTTATCCAGTTCTTACGGACAGTGCTCGCTGAGCGTTTGTCGGTGAGGCCGCTCACCCAGCCTTGCGCTTCGTCTGCCGTTATTGAGCCAGCACTTCGATCCTTGAAGTACTTGGTCATCGCAGCGAACACGTAACGCCAACTCTCGACGCTACTGCGTGCTGGCTTCCGTTCGAGCACCCAGGCCTCGAATAGCTGCTGCGGGGTCTGCCCGCTGTCGAGGCCCTCGAACTTCGGAAAGCGCTCGGCGTAGTTGTCGAGGCTGTAGTCGCCATCAGCGATCCGCAAGAGCCTTCGCAGCGCCTCCGCTAAATCTTCGTACAGCCAATCAAGAAAGCGGTCCCGAGCTTCGTTGTTGAGCGCCAACCGCTTCATCGCCAAGAACTGTGCCGTTTCCCCAACGTCCGCTAGGACGGGACGCAGGGCTTTCCTCAGTTCGGCGTCTTCGCGCCAGAGGGCGTCATGGTGGCTGCGCTCCCATGCGTCATCGCTAGCGGCCTCGCGAAGCGCATCGTGAACTTGGTCCCGAAGTTCCTCCCATTTGTGGCGGTCACTTGCCGGATACCTCGCGATGAACCACTCGTACCATTCGCCTGCTAAAGCGCGGGCTTGTTGCACCGTGAGCGCTATGCCTTCGCCGGTACGCTCTGCCCGGATAATGGCGATGCGGCTTGCGACCTCCGTTTCCCAGTCGCGAAACATCTGCTTGGCAACGTGTGCGCCTGCGCTCGCTGGTGCAGAGAACTTTGCCTCGAAGCGAGCCCCATAGCGATGACCGTATTCCTCCCGCACGTCCTCTGGGAGGCGCTTGCGAGCGCTGAAGTTGCCCCTCGCGTCTTGACGTAGCGTGACCATTCGCAACACGCGCCTGTGTATCGAGTTGTGTACTTGGCGCGGTTCTAAATGATCATTGTTTGCAAAGAGATGCGGCTTTTCAGCGCCTTGGGGGTGGTGCTGGTCGGAGTGGCAGGATTTGAACCTGCGACCCCCTCGTCCCGAACGAGGTGTTGCAATGTCCGGAGCATTGGCGCCACGTCTTTAGGGGCCTTGCGTCACTGTCTAAAGTCCGAGCGTCCTGCGCTCAAATAGTGCCAGGGCAATCCAACGAGGACCAGCGTGGTCGCTATTCGGTAGCTACATGGGGCGCCGAAATCATATGACGCGCTCAGCGATGGTAATAATTATGTATTCACTGACGGTTACTGGCGCGCCCGAAGAGATTCAAACTCCTGACCCCCAGATTCGTAGTCTGCAATGCCTACAAGAGCCGCCCCGAGATGACGCCGGGTCAATCAGACTTGCCGTGTGAGTTCCGTGTGAATAAGGCAAAACTCACACAGCTGCCGGCGCGACGGATATTAGATCACGACGTAACTTATCGGCGGACCTTTATTATTTTTGGTGGGCGCACAAGGACTCGAACCTTGGACCCGCTGATTAAGAGTCAGCTGCTACACATAAGTTACCGAGACTGCTTGCCGTCTACATTTATTTGTAGCGGGGAAATTTCCGCAGCTCATTTTCCTTATCTGTGAGCGTAGGCTCACCGTAGCCGCGGCCCACCGTTACCGGGGCATGCCCAACAATGGCGTCGAGCACCTTTTCTGTGATACCTGCGCGAAAGCCTCTGGCCTTAAAAGTATGCCGCCATGCGTGGTTCGGCGACAGTTCAGGGTCGTTGATACCGAGTCTGCGCACCCACGCGGCCACACGCTCCCGCGCCTTCACGTACCTTGCTTTGCGAGGATTCGTGGGATCACTCGGAACGGCCGACGGCTCAAGCTGGTTGTAAAAAAGCGGTCCCTGGCCATTGGCCTCGATAAACGCCAAGAAGCCTTGTTTGATCAAGTGCTCATGAAGCGGTACCGAGCGCGTTTTACCGGTCTTTGTGGTACCTGCCTCCGGCGAAATCTTCATGGCATAGATGCCATCCTGTTGAATGATATCGGCGCCCCGAAGCTGGGTAAGCTCGCCCATGCGCGCCCCGCTATAAGCGGAAAGCCAGGGGCACCAGCGCTTGGCCGCATCGCTTTTGCTGCGCACTTTGATCGCCAGAGCCGCATTCAATATCGTTTTGATTTCATCGTCGGTGAAGGCTTTGGTTTCGCGCGTCCGGATTTTCTTCGGCACCTTCACGCGCCAGCCGATAAATGGGTTGCGCGAGATGAGCCGCTCATCGACCGCGCATCCGAACACGGTGCGGGCCGCACCAACCCAAACATCGGCAACTGTCGTGGCCGATCTCCCAGTATCAATAAGTCCGTTCGCCCAAAGCTGCATTTGCTCCGGCAACAGGGCTGCGGCACCTGTGTTCGGAAAGTCGCTCTGCAAACGTAGGAACACGGCGCGCCATCGGTCCACAGTCGAGTTGGCCGGTTTGGCTTTGGCGATCCAGCGTTCAAACAGCGTCCATGGCGTCAGGCTTGGGTCCCCTGCCCCTTCGGATCGCGGAAACTGTTCCGCCCACTTGTCGGGAGCGTGGTCGCCACGAGCACGGCGCGCGAGCAAGGCTAGGGCGGCAAAGAAATCGCGCGTCACATAGTCCAGAAACAGATCCCGCGAGGCTTGATCCAAGACCAGCCGCTTGTGCGTCAAGAACTGGTGCGACTTGGCCTCATCGGCGATGATCGGACGGACGCGTTCGCGCATGCCACTATCGCGCTCCCAGAAGTCGAGCGGATCGCCGCAGAAGAAGCCTCCCGCCATGGCTGGACCGTAGAGCTCAGAGCGCACCTGAGCCTCATAGTCCTCCCACACCATGGCTGGCCAATTGCTCGCCGCCATGCGGCCGATGAACCAGCCGTACCACTCACCGGCCAGGGCCCGCGTTTCCTTCGGGGTGAGCGCGCTGCCCTTCCCTTTGCGCTGAGCGCGGATGTTGGCGATCCGCGCCTCGATGTCGCTCGACCACTCGCGGTGTTTTGCGCGTGCCAGCGAGACCGGCATCGGGCCGGTGTTCAAGCGTTCTTCGGTGCGTTGGCCGTACTGCCTGGCATACTCCTCGCGCACGTCGAAAGGGATCACTTTGCGGGCGATGAAACCGCCTTTGTGGGCGGGCGTCAGCTTGGTGGCTACACGGGGCATTTGGCTACACTACAAAACCGTTTTGTAGCGAAATTTGTAGCACGGCCCTTGTAAAAGGGTCAATGTTTGCAATAACTAATTGATCTATAAAGGGTGAAAGGATCACTGGTGCGGTCGAGAGGACTTCGAACCTCCACGGGTTGCCCCGCTAGCACCTCAAGCTAGTGCGTCTACCAATTCCGCCACGACCGCATGTGGGGTGGGCGCGTGCCGGAAACGACGCGCGACCGCGCGGATGTAACAGCTAGGCCGCGCCCGGACAAGCCCGGAGGCGCCTATTCCACCCGGCCAGGCGTTGTCCCCCCGCCATGGCGTCCTTGATACGGTGCTTCGAAGGATCGGGGCTCGCGGGTCGCGCCGCAGGGCCGAATGCGCACAGCAACGGGTTCAGACTACTTCTGGCGAGCGGGGCAGCAGCTCTTTGACTTCCACCGCGATGCGATTGCCGCTGACGATGACCATGCCGCGCGCCACCGGCATGTTGTTGGCAAGAATGCGGACCTCGTCCTCCTCGGACGAGTCGAGCTCAATAATGGCGCCGCGACCGAGCCGCAGGACCTGATGGATCGGCATCGCGGTTCGGCCAAGCACGACGGAGATGTCGATCGAGACATTGTCGAGGGTCGCCAAAGGGGCCTCGCGGCGTTACTGGTGTAAATTCCAAACGATAGTGTTTCACCACGGCATGGTTACGGGGTCGTTAACTGGCCACGGACCTATGCCATTGAGAGGAAATAAACTTTTATTGGGTTAGACACTTTTCTCGGCTAGGTTAGACACTAGTCTGTGCCGCTTTGTTCTTCCCGCGCCATCGCAGCACGCGCCAAGCGAGCTTGATCTGCGGCCACCGTGTAGCGCTCCACTTCCTTCAGCGTCTTGTGTCCCGATACCGACGCGATCTCTTTCGTGGTAGCGCCCCGCTCGGCAAGACGCCGCATGCGAGCCTTACGAAGTCCGTGGGGTACGCATTTCGCCGGCAAGCCAGCGACACGGGCGGCACGCTCGATAACCGATGATAGCCCTGCCCCACTGATTGGGCGGCCATTCGCCTGTCCGATTAATGCAAGCCCCTTTGACGGATACGCCTTCATAGAGCGTAGCAGGTTAGGGTGCAGCGGTATGACCAGTTCATCGCCGGTCTTTTCAGGCCTGACGTGGATGGCGTTGCCGCGCAAATCAGAACGGCGCATTGCTGCTACGTCGCCGACGCGCTGGCCGGTATAGAATAGCAGGTCGAAGGCAAGACGTTCCCGCGTTCCGATCGGCCATACTGCCTCATAGGCAGCGATCTCGGCATCCGTCCAAGTGTGTGATGCGTGCCGAGCTTATAGGACTTCGATGCCGACGAACGGATTGTCGTCGCGCATCTGCCGCTTGATGGCATAGGCGAAAAGACGTCGCATGGCTTTGAGCGTCAGGTTCGCCATGCCCGGACGGGTCGCGCCAATTTCTTCGATGATGCTCATAGCGACACGGCGTGGCATATCACGCACCAAGCGGTGACTGTCTTGTTCCGCGAACTTATCGAGCACCAGTCGATAGAGGCGCTGGGATTGGGGTTTCAGATTCTCGAAGTTTGCCAAACGGTAGAAGCTTATGACTAAATCCCCGATAGTCCCCTCCCCGTGCTTTCGGCCGATCGGCGGACGCTCGGCGGCAAGCGCTGATTTATAAGCAGCCTTGAAGGCTGGAGAGCCGGGCGTTCCGGGCAGCGCGACGCGCTTGTAACCGGGGCGTCGGAAATAGCGGCGGACCTTGCCATGTCGGTCGCGATATTCCTGCACATATGGCAGCTTGATCATGGTCATCGGTCAGCCCAAGAGTTGCCCACGGATTTGTGATCATCGCGTGGCAAGTCATCAAAGGCTAGGTCTAGCTCGAAAACGTCCCAAACTTTCCGTTTGTCGATAAGCCGGGGACGGCTAACGCGGCCATCTGCGACTAGCTCATCAAACTTCGATGGCGAAATACCGAGATACAAGGCGGCTTCCGTCCGGGAAAGGCCACGCCTAGGAACTGGTCGCGTTTGCGACGGGGCGAGAGGCGTACTCATGTCGCTTCCCTCCAAACGTCGTTTATCTGGTCACTCACGCACTTAAACTCCCTGCCGTTTCCTTCAGCTTGCGGCACACATATCGACGATGGCGGATTCGTCGAGCCGCCAAGATGCGAGACCGCATCTGCTGTCCCGGCTGAATCACCGCTTCATTTCCGCATTTTATCAGGTCCCCTCATTGTGTCGCGCACCTGCGCCCGGACATGATCGAACGACTGCGCACTGTCCACACAAAGTCGGTTTTGCGGGCTTTTTGGCTTTAAGCGGACTGCTTTTCGGCCACCTAACGGCGGGGCATCATGCGGCCTCCGCCAGCGGTTCTTCCCGGTGCGCCTGATCAGCGAGATGTTGAGCGGCGTCTCGAGCCCGCGTCAGATTGACCATGTCGGTAAGGTTGCCGTCAGGCCTGCACACCCGTACTCGCCGGCCAGTCGGGGTCCGGAACGACGGTGTAGCCGCCGTAGGTCATTTGGAGGCCTGCCGGACTCGACTTTTGGGCCCCAGAAACAGCCGACAAATCGACTAGATTCGTGACCGTGGTGACGGTTGATAGTACCCTAGTAGCCTGGGGCGCTTTATCTCGCATGGAAGCCCCGGAAACAGGCCCTGCATTAGGCGTCTTAAACGGCGTCCGGCGTGCCTTGGACGCCAGCTTGCGGCACGTATCGGAACAGTAGCGCCGCCCCTCATGAAGCGTCTTACTCTTATTGGTTCTCGTCCGTCCGGATCGAAGGGACAGCTCGAAGCGCTTACCGCAACGGCCGCATCGGCGCGTAGTCGCGTCCGTCATTGAAATAATCTCCGATGAAATGAAAAGACCAGGCGCAATGGCCTGGTCATGTCGTGTGCTGAAATAAGGAAACGGCCCGTTGCCCTGTCGTTTACATCCGACGTCCAGGGAACGGGACCGCTATCCCGCCGCGCACCGGCTGCGGGAATTTATGGCCTACAAATAGCCGCCTATTCGTTTAATCGAACGTGGCAGGTAGGTAGTGGTCAGCGCCGCTTAGGCTTCTCTGCGGCCTCGGCAGTCTCGATAGCCTGCTCGACCACAAGCTCCAACCACGACGACAGACTACGCTGTTCGAGCTTTGCGAGCTTCTCGGCTTTAGCCTTTACGAAAGGCAGTAAGCAGTCAGTCGAGGCGCTCGTATCGTAAGACTCCAGCACGGATGTTTGGGGATCGGCAAAATGCTCAAGAAACAAGTTAAGCAGTTTTTCGCGCTCGGTGCGCCACGCTGCTTTCGGGCCATTGCGCTCATGCGGCCTCGGCACTGTGGCGAATACATCCGCATGATTTGGTAGCCCTGCCATGTCGCTATCCAATACGGAATACAACCGATCGCCGGCGCGTCTTTGTACGCCGTCGTTTTCCGCAACCAGAGTTCGAATGCGAGCACAGGGAACTGAAGCAATGCCGTGGAAGCGCTGCCGCCTTGCGTCTCGAATGCGAGACTGAATTATCCGTCTGAACTCATCGTCGGACGCGCCTCCGCGGAGCACGCTCATTCCCTTACGCTCAGCATGTGTAATCAGGGTTATGGCGATCTGATCGTTTTGCAAATCGCCTGGAGCAATCAGTACACTACGTAGGTTTTCGTGATTCCTAATTCTACCGGGTGATTCGTGACGGCCAACCGAAACGGCTTCGCAGACGCAATCAGGGCAGGCTGTTCCAATGCGGACGGCGCGTTCATCTGTTTCAGGATCAGCGTAAGTAACTCGTCGACACTTCCAAAGAACGGCAGCTAGGTGGCGAAACCAACCTGCGACAAGCCTGCCGGTATCGTGTGTCCATCGAAATCGAACTCGTCGCTCCATTCTTGCCCGCCCCGTCGCGCGTAATAGCCTATTCGGCGTCCCCCCAAGAACTCCAATTCTGCGTATGAGTTCGCGCCGCGAACAAATAGAATAGCGTGCCCGACGTGGCTAGGGTTTTGGCGGAAATCGGCCGCCCGTCCGTTTGCAACGCCACCTCCACGACCGCGGCGATGGCAAGGAGTCCTTTGCGCGGGAGTATAGCCGCGATTCCAAGGAGTTTCTCCAACCAACCTTGGATTCGCCATGTGCGACGCCAACCACTCGACAGCAGCATAGCCGCTCCGTTACGCGATACCAGACCGATCTGACCGATGCAGAATGGCGCGTGATCGCGCCGCACTTGCCGAAACCCCACGGGACGGGCCGGCCGCGCGAGTGGATGCGCGAGATCGTCATTAATGAGTGTTCGTCTAAAATTTCATAAAGCGACAATCCGCTGCCGATGGCGTTCGTGCTTCCGGTTCCGTACCCGATGACGGCCATTTTTAATTCTCTAATTCGCAAGTAAGTTTTGCAACGACCGGGGCGACCCTCCGACTTGCTTCATATGAACTGGCGTTCTCGCACGCCGCGAAATGAATCCTATGATTACTGCGCAGCATGCGTGCTCTACGGTTCCAGGCTCGCAGATCGTACAACGCGATGGGACCAAACGGGACTCCGGTCAAAGGACACCGCCAGTCAAGAGGGGTCGGCGCTGGTTTATCGTAGCCGGCCCGCAATTGACGCCATCGCAGTTTCATCTCTCAGTTGCCGAGCGGGAATTCGGACAGGCGCTGAGCCGTATCAGTGTAGACGATATGGTCCAGCATTGCTTGCTGGCAAGAAGGTGCAACAGGATTTCGTCAAGCTCGCCGACAACGCCGGCGATCACCAGCCTCAAACCTCTCGCAACATTTGCGCGACGGTCCCTGACGGCCCGGATTGCCAATGGAAGGGCGGCCGTTTGAGCGCATCGAGGCCAGGAACCGGCGTCTGCTGGAGGAGCACTAGGCCCGGCGCATCGCGGCCCAATATCGCCAAGCTGCTGCAGCTGCCGCATCAATGTTTTCGGGCACGGCTCATTCGAGCGGATCGAGGCAGAGAATCGGCGCGCCCTCAAGGCGCACCTTGCCAAGCTGAGGGCAGCCGAAGAAGCCGAGATCGAAGCCAGCGGCTACTTCAGCGAACTCGACTGGCAAGAGGTGGTCAGCCCTGACGGTGTCAGATGCTTCGTCACTCCTCGGACGATCTTTCGATCCCCGCATTCCTTCGCCGGAGATAAAGATTCAAGGGACAGCACCCACTACCTCGAACGGGAATAGCTGGCCTGCGCCGGTTAGCGCGCCAGGGTGGGTATGTCTTCGTAAACGAGCGGGGTGATCCCTTTAAGCGGGAACGCGCTGATGATCGCCGCGACCACGATCAAGCACGCCGTGCGCATGAAGCCACGCGCCGGTGCTACATAACCCCATTCTGGATTGAAGTTGCGGCCGTGACGCATGAGGTTCTCCCGAGGCAAGCAGACCGTTGCCCGAACCCCGTGTCACAACCGCGGCCGCAGCATGAAACGCAGCGACCAGCGTGGCAATTCCTCATCCAGCGAAAGCTTAACAGGCAATAAGGACGCGAGCAACAACACAACGGCCGTCGGGTTCGATCCAATGCACAAGGCACGCGGCAAATGCCCACCGGATTAGACGCGCGCCTCACTGCAATACGTGGAACCAAAGGGAAGCGTCGTCGTTGGCGAACGGGGAAACTCTCGGGGAGATATTCATGCGCAACACACTCTTCCTTCTCAGCCTGGCGGCTGGGCTTGCGATTGCTTGTGCTTCGAGCGCGAGCGCCGCTCCGATCAGCGCGGCAGCCGTGAAAGAAGTGGCGGCCACCACATCGCCCCTCCAGCCGGCGAGGTGGAGGAGGTACAGGAGATGGGGGTGGTGGGGGCACACGAAATGCTATCGCGAATTCGTAATCGGCCCTTACGGTTGTCACTGGTTTCCGCTCTGACACCGATGAACTGAATAGTTCTGTTAAGCCAGCGGATTCACTTGGCCTTGGCCCTGAGCGGGTGCGGCCTGCCATACTTGCCGCCTAGGGCGTGAACTCGGGCCAACGGCGATCTCGCCGACGCGAAGGAAGGTCTTCTGACAGGCGGTGATGATCCGATGCAAGCTACCTTCGCCGCGCGACGCAGGCGGCACGAGAGCGAGCTCGGCTGTCACCATCTGCTCGAATACGGAGGAACGAAGGTGAAGGCGCCTACGAAGCGGTGACCTGCGTCGTTTGCCAGCGAGTTGATCTGATAGATCCTAACACCGGCAAGGTGCTCGGCGAGGACGAGGACCGCTTATTTGTTGTGAGATCGATCTGTATATTCCGAAAGGAAACGGCTCGCACATGCTCGAAAAGGCAGGGTTGGCATGCGGACTATTTCACGCATCGCGTTGACGACTGTACTCTGCGTCGCCGAGCAGCTTTTCTGGCTCCGCGCTGTCTAAACCTGTTGCCAAGCCAATGTTCCACAAGACCACGAAGCCCAGCGAGAACAGGGCGACACCTGACAAGAGTCAATATTGGCTCTTGAACCCTGTCCCCGTGACAAGATGCGCCGGTTCCGTACTGATCGGCCGTGAGCCCTGTTCAAGCACTTTTTCGCAACGCTCGCAGCGCTGCCAGTTCAGCAGATTGCGGAAGTCAGTTACTTCAGTAACCAAATCAGGGGCAGGCCACCTAATGATACGACCGCAAAGCGCGCCGCCAGTACGCTCATTATAAGCATGCCATTTCATTTCTTAGTCCTCGTTGGCAACAACCAATTCGTAGATTCCTTTGGCGCAACCAGAAAAGTCCTTATTTTTTTTGCTCGCCAACGATCATAAATGGGAGGGATGGTCCTCTTTTGAAATCCGCCTGGGCTATGTCAGGAACCCTGTAGTCGAGGCATCGTGAATGGCTCATTTCGGCTTTGCGTTCTACTCTGTTGGTGGAATCCGCATTGCTGTCCATCACGATACAGAGCAATCAAATTCGGCCCTAAACTGCAATGTTCGATGACCTGACGTGGAATGCACTTTTGCAGGCATGGCCGTGGTTCGCGGCTGCGGCAACCGTCTTTGTTGTTGCTGTCGGATTGTTTATCGCCCTTAACCTCAAGCCAAAACGACAACTCGAAACGGCGGCCGACGCCGCTGATAATATGGAATGGACGCTGACGCGACGAATTGACTTAACCGACCCTGATTTAGTCGGTGCGTTTGTGCTCGAAGTGGAGGAGTCTCGGATTTCCACGAGCCCAACTGGCGTTGAACACCATGAAATTCGCTGGCGAAGGGCAACGCTACCTGAAGCCAAGATGGTTTTAGAGTCCTACCATGCGCAACAGAATCTCGCGACGTCGGCCACTTTCACGGCCACTGCTTCGGCTGGGACGCAACGAAAGGTAAACGGGCAAGCCGAGAGCATAGAGACTGAATTAAAAGATGCGGCTAATGGACAGGACATGGCCGACGTAACGCTAGTTCCCAGCCATATCACCCACGCCGAATCCAAGCGTTAAGTATTCTTTGTCTCGGTCAAGGGCGGGAAGATATCTAGCTGCGCCGCGACTTCTCTCACCGACTTCCCATTTTTCGGAAATCGCGGAAAGGATTCGAATTGGGCGTCACATCGCGAGCAATGCCAGAGATGGCGAATGACCTCATTGTCCAAAAATTCTGTCTTATGCGGCGCAATGATTTCATGGTTGCACCGGACACAGCAGAATTCCGAACAGGAACATAGAACGTCGTTTCTTCATCGCTCTTGGTCGCTTTTCATTCGATCTTGAGGCCCGTGGGCTTAGCCTGCGATCCCAAAGACTATGTGACGGTTTGCATCACGCTCAATCAAGTTAGCTTGAGCTTTTCCGTTCCCTGCAATGAAGTGGTGTATCGCATTGTAGGTCATGATGGCCGACCAATGGATCACTTGGTGGCGTAGCGGTCACATCCCCTCTTCCAATAATAGGCTTTCACTTTTCCGCCGAATTCTGTACCTCCCGAAGGTGCCGATGCGACGATCTTCTTTAGATGATCGAAATAATAATCCATCGCCGAGTACGCCGAAATTGGCCCTAAGCGTCACTTCGCTGCGCCGAACAATAGGGTTGCTATTGGAGTAACAACGGACATCGATCGGCACCGATACTAAATGCATCGGTCGTGAATGACCCAAGGCGGACGTCAGCCACGAGCGAAGCCGCGCCCCTGCTTGCAGTGCACGGGCGGTGCGGATGTGGCCCCCGTACCCCCCTTTCACCGGCTAGCACCGTTTAGGGCCTGCGCAGATCGTGATGGGTTTAACGACGGCTAAGTATTCAGATGCCGCGGGCGGCGAGGGCCCGGCTGCTCAAAACCGATACCCCGCAACTCGCCTTACAAGCACCTACGGGCGATATCCTGCTGGCGCTGTGACGTCGCTCAAATTTATCGTGGACATATTGTCCTTTGTTACCAGCAACGCTGGCGTGCTGATCTTGGCCTCAACTGGTTCGCCTTTCGCAGCCTTCACCGCTTGCTGAAGCGCGACTCGGCCTTGGAGCACGATCTGCTGAATTGCAGTGCAAACAAACTCGCCCGAAGCGAGCATTTTTTGCGCGGTGGGGCTGAAGTTGGATGTAGAGACTTTTATCTGCCCGAATTTGTTTGCGGCCTTGAGTGCGTCGACCACGCCGGCCCCAATGTCGTCGGTCGCGGAGTAAATTCCTTTGAGATCCGTAAATCGCTGCACCCAATCTTCTGTTGTCGTGAGTGCCGCGTTGCGATTGTCTGCTAAGCGCGACTCGGTGGCAATCTTGATGTTGGGGAACTGCGCTTTGATCGTATCTCGGAAGCCGTTGGCACGCAGATCGGACCACGTTTGCCCTGCCGGGCCGGCCATCATCCCGACTTCGCCGCTGCCATTGATGGCTTTGCCAAGGCATTCAGCTTGTAGTTTCCCCATGGCGTAATGGTCAGCAGTGACCGCCGCAGTAAGCTTCGGCGTATTGGGGAGACTTGAAAGTCCAACAACGGGAATCTTAGCAGCGAGGATCTGTTCGACCACGGGACGAATTGCAACATCGCTGGTCGCACCCACGATCATGGCATCGACGTGACGCTGTGACATATCTTGGAGCTGCGATATCTGCTGATTGACGTTGGCGTCACCACCGGCATTTAATTTGACGATCGTAACGCCGAGTTTCTTCGCCTCGTCATCTACGCCGTACGCTAGTGACGTCCAGAAGGACTCCGATAGATCGGGCATTGACAAACCGACCGTCAGTGGCGCCGCATACGCGCTGGTTGCGAGTCCGATAACCGTTGTTATGGCCGGCACGATCATTGTCAGCGAGAAAGATCTTCGACGCATTTTACCCTCCATGTGTCCGCGGTTGAGCCGCCGCGAAGCGGCAAATCGCGAGGTCGAGCAACCCCGCGAAGACAATGACGGCCCCCGTCGCAAGCTCGACCACAAAAGGGGACAATCCTGCAAGGTTGAGGCCGTTGACGAGTGTCTGTATGAAGAGCGCGCCTATCAATACAAAAGGCGGCCAACCAACCCCACCGCTCAGCGCGGTGCCGCCCATGACAGCAGCCGCGATCGCTTGTAGCTCGAGGCCGTATCCTTCTGTTGGCAGACCCGCGCTGGCGCGCCCGACGAATATCATGCCAGCAAGCCCAGCGAGCAAGCCGCACAGGGCGTAGGCAGTCACAATCGATCGCACCAGCGGCGCGCCGACCAATTCCGCAGATATTACATTACTGCCGATCATCATCAGTCGCCGTCCCAGGCGCGAGCGATCCAAAAATAGGGTCGCGGTGACCGTCACCGCGATGACGATCAAGAAGGACGCAGGAATTCCCAGTACGCGTCCATAACCCAGCCAGAGAACGTCATTTCCTTCACCCAACTCAATTGTTTGATAACCTCCACCGAGAGCCAGTGCGAGCCCGCGCGCCGCAAGCATGGTGCCCAAAGTGGCGATAACCGGCTGGACGGATAGCCGGGAAATTAGAAAACCACTCAAAATGCCGCAAAGGGCGCCTGTTGCCGGGGCCGCCACCAACCCAAAAGGGCCAATGACGTTGATGGTGAGAGCTGCCATCACGGTACCAAGAGCCGCAACGGCCCCGACAGAAATATCAAAGCCCCCGGTGACTATGACTAGCATTTCGCCGACAGCAGCCACCGCAAGCGGTCCGACTGCACCTAAGGCCACTCCGAACAATAACTAAATCGTAATCCGCCGATCGTGCGTCGGATTAAGCTCAGGTATTGAGGATTCCTGTTTTCGGCGAAGCGGGGTAAGTCGGTCGCATGATCGACGAGGCCGCCATTCGGCTGCGATGGGATGCGGTCGGCTCGCGGCTCGACGAGCGAGGGCGGCGCTTGTTTGCGGCAGCGGAGGTGCGGAGCGCTGGTCGAGGCGGTCTGGTGATCGTCTCGAAAATCACCGGGCTCGCTCGCTCGACGATCAATCGCGGCAAGCAGGATCTCGATGCACAACCGCTGCCAAAGGGGCAGGTTCGCCGTGCCGGTGGCGGTCGCCGGTCGGTTTGCGAGAACGATCCGGGGCTCGTCCCCGCGCTCAAGCGCTTGGTCGAGCCGGCGACGCTGGGCGATCCAATGCGACCGTTGATCTGGGTGTCGAAGAGCATGGAGAAGCTTGCCGCGATCCTGACGCAGATGGGGCATCCGATTAGTGCCGACACGGTGTGCACAGAGTTGGTGAAACTCGGGTTCTCGCGCCAGTCGAACCGCAAGGCGGATGAAGGCTCGAAACATCCCGACCGAAACGCCCAGTTCGAATACATCAACTCGAAAGTCATTGCGGCGCAGGCCCAACAACAACCCGTCATCTCCGTCGATACCAAGAAGAAGGAACTGGTTGGCAACTTCAAGAATTGCGGAACTGATTATCGTCCCAAAGGCGATCCGCAGCGCGTGAACGTGCACGACTTCGAGAACAAGAAGCTCGGCAAGGTCGTGCCCTATGGCGTGTACGATGTGACCGCCAACACCGGATTCGTCAGCGTCGGGATCACCAGCGACACCGCCGAGTTCGCCGTGCAGTCGATCCGCTGCTGGCTCGAACGCATGGGACGACAGCGCTATCCCAATGCACGGGAATTGACGGTCACTGCCGACTGCGGCGGCTCAAATGGTGCGCGTGTGCGCCTCTGGAAGCTCGAACTGCAAAAGCTGGCCGACGAGACCGGGCTCGTGATCCGCGTCCACCACTATCCGCCCGGCACATCGAAATGGAACAAGATCGAGCACCGGTTGTTCTGCCACATCACGCAGAACTGGCGCGGCCGGCCATTGACGGATCGCCTTGCCGTGGTCGAGTTGATCGGGGCGACGACCACCAAGACCGGTCTGAAGGTCGAAAGCGCGCTCGACACGCGCAGCTACCAGAAGGGCATCAAGGTCAGCAAAGCCGCAATGAACTGCCTCGACATCACCGGCGATCAGTTCCATCCTGAATGGAACTACACAATCAGGCCACGGCACACGGCAAAATCGTAGCAGCTATTGTTCGGAGTGTCCTAAGATAGTAGCGGCGTTTGAAAGGGACGCGAAGTACGGAATTAAAATCGTGAGCAGAATGATGGCTATGATCAGAGAAGGCGGGGCTACCCCCGCGCGAAATAGTTGCACAACAACGGCTGATCTAGTTTGCATCAGCGCCGGCCTCATGACCGCGAACCGCCCTGGCCTCAGTACCGCCGCGGGAGGCGCCATAAGGCCGCCACTTGCCGTAACGTCGCCATTTGAAGTGTTGCAACGCCACGGCTCCGACCATAAGCGCCCCAACTATCATCAGCTGAGCAGCCGATGACACGTTCAACAGCACCACAGCATTTTCAGAGGCTGTTAGGATCAGAACGCCGGCCACAACCTGTACCGGCCGCCCTGCGCCGCCCGTTAACGGTAGTCCACCGATCGCACATGCTGCAATGGCCTCAAAGGGCAGGGTTGGAAATAGGTATGGCTGACCGGAGCCGACGCGCGAGGTAAGCACGAGGCCGGCAACCGCAACAAATGCGCTTCCAACCACATAGGCTAGAAAGAGGGTAAGCCCGACAGGCACCCCAGCAAGGCGCGCCGCACGAGCGCTGGCACCAACAAGGTACCAATAGCGTCCAATTGTTGTTCCCTGGAGAAGAACCGAGAGAGCGAGAAATCCCAGCAAAGCGAGGATAATCGGGGTTGGTATCCCAAAGATGGTGCCTTTTCCGAGCCAAGTCATCCCCATTCCCGCCGGGGCCTCGAGAGGCACGCCTCCCACAAGCAAGCTGGCGAGTCCGTGGACAAAGATAAGCATACCTAAAGTCACCAAAAAGGGCGGCAGCCGCGCCGCTCCAATTAAGATTCCGTTGATAGCACCCACGGCGAGCGCCGCGCCGCCACCACAAGCAAAAGCGATTGGCGTGCCGAGCGGTTCAACAAGAAGAACTGTTATCACGCTCGTCAGAGCAACCGCAGAGCCAATTGAGAAATCGAGACCGGCCGTGATGATAACGATGGCTTGCCCATAGGAGGCGATAGCAAGAATTCCCGCCACCCGGAGAAGATTGATCAGATTCCCCGGCGTTGCAAAGCGCGGCACGACTATTGCGAGGAGAAGACCGAGCGCTGCCAAAACATAAACCGCTGACGGGATCTTGCGGACGATTGCAATCAGACCCGACGGGCTCACGCGGCCGCTCCTGCTAATTCTTGCAAGATGCGTCCTGCGCCTTGCCCGCGAGGCACCTCAGCGACGATACGCCCCCTGCGAACGACGATTACGCGGTGACAGAGTACCAGTAACTCTTCCAGATCACTCGAGACCACGACTACGGCCAAGCCTGCACGTGCTGCATCGGCAAGAGCGTGATGAATGATCTCGCGCGCGGCGACATCCACTCCGCGCGTCGGCTCTATACCGACAAGAATCCGCTTTTTCATTGTGATCAATGCGCGGATGACCAACAGCTTTTGGCTGCGATCGATTGTCGTCGCGTTCGGGGGCGTTGTTCTTATGGCACGGCCCATCGAACGGATTTCGCCGATCGCGACGGGTGCATCGGATTGCGAAGTCGTAACAGCGCCCGAAAAACTGCTATGACTGTTGACCTGGGGGAGCTTTCGGCCCCACGGCCAAATACCAGTCGGCGATCTGAGCGCCGGTCAGGAACAGCACGTCGCTCTTGCTATGAATGACCTCGATCACCCGACGGAAATATTTTAACCGATGCGGCGCCCCCATGATGTAGGGGTGTATTGACAAAGCCATAACGCGCGCTGAATCGGCCGCGTCGGCATAAATCTGTTCGAACTGATCGAGCGCGCGGTCGCAATATTCCGACGCCTTATGATGCTGGATGAGCATCATGGCAACGTCATTACACTCCTGCGTATACGGTACACTTAGGATCGGTCTGGTGCGCGTCTTTAGCCAGACTGGTTGGTCATCGAGAACCCAGTCGGCGACGTAGTCATAGCCCTCCTCCACTAACAGATCGGGTGTTTCCCAGGTCTCCGTGAGACCGGGACCGATCCAACCACGCGGCGGCTTGCCAGTCGCTTTAGAAATGACCTCCCGGACTTTGCGAATATCGCCGCGCTCGTTTGGCACCTTCTGCATGTTCCGCTGTGTGAGGCCGTGGCCGACGAATTCCCAATTGCGTTCGACTGCCGCGCGTACGATTTGCGGGTAGGCAGCCAGCGCCGACCCGTTGATGCAAATTGTGCCCGGAATTGAGAACTCGTCAAAAACCTTGATGAAACGCCAAAAGCCCACTCTGTTGCCGTACTCGTGCCAGGCCCAGTTTGGCACGTCGGGCATGGGCGACCCTCCAGCGGGCGGAGTTAGAACGGTGCGCGGCATCGGCTGCGTTGGATCCCATTCCTCAACAGCTACGATGACCCAAACCGCCATGCGGCTGTCATCCGGAAGCTTGAGCGGCGGTCGCTCGGTGATAGGCGAATATTCAATGCGGTCTGTCGGCAGCCTCGGATGCTTAGGAGGCTTTTTTCGGGGCATAGACACTTTCAGCCGCTTAATCACCTTGAATTATGCCTGTGGGTCATGAAGATGCAAGTTTCTGGCGGTCGCAAATGCTGCGTTGAGGCCTTCCGGTTGTCCGTTTTGCCTAATTGCGATTGCCGCGACAGTTCAGGTCTACCTGAATCTGAAAGCCTATGGGGAATTCGCTGGACACGATCGCCCGACCGGCTGGCATACGTGGCCGACTTTGTCCTTTTCACCGCTGGGTCCGACCAATCCGCGATCGGCGATGCTGACGAAGTGACGATGTCGAAGCATCGGCGCCATGTCTGACTTTGGCCCAACGCGGAAGTCACCATATGTTCGGCTTAGGTCGGCAATTCGCCACATAGCGGACATTTAGCTCGTGGCTACGCGGGCCGGTTGGCAAGTTCGTTTCTAACAAACCAACCCTGCGCCCCGTTTCGCCCCCAGCCTACACGCTTCACGTTTGCACGGTTGCGCCCCGATAGGCGCACTGAACGGCGGCACGTTCGTGCTTGATGTCAAAGTTGGGCCCTGTGGCGGTTGAGCCGGCGAGAGGTCTTTCACTCGCAGTGTGCTGCTCGCGCGGGCTGATTTCTTTGGTCCTTGTAATCGCCAGTAAGGTGGGCCCCGCGCAGATGGGACCCGGTGCAAGGGGTGGGAGGTGTTTTTGTTGCAGAGCAATTTGGAAAAATCGGCAGCTCGGTGAGAGAGGGAACGATCTTTATCACCAGCACACAGGGGGCGTCAGTCCAACCCTCTACGGGTCCAAGGCGAAGAGTGAAGCACAGAGGTTTGTCCATGCGACGGACAGTTCGTCGAGTGAAGGTTGGAGGCTTGGTTACCTGTTAATTTCCGGCAATCACATGCCGCTCTCGCTGATTGGGGGCCTTCCCGGGCAAGAGCGGTCACTATGCATGCCGCTTTTCACAAAGTTGCGATCTGGGTAACAGCCCGCGACCGTATTGTGGCTCGCGATAAGACCGCTCGCCGATCTGTGCTAGACTTTCCTTGTAACCGGTCCAGAACGGATGACGTCAAATCCGTAGGGGGCCGCCAATGCAGCAGGTCGGTGATTGGCTCGCAAAACTTGGCTTGGCCGAGTACGCAAAGTGCTTTGCCGAGAATCGGATTGATTTTTCAGTCCTTCCCGACCTTACGGACCAGCATCTGAAAGACCTCGGGCTGCCGCTTGGGGATAGATTGAAAATGCTCCGGGCAATCCGGGAGCTTTCGGGACCGGTCTCCTCACCGGCACAACCCGAACAGAGGTCCCAAGACACCGCCGAGCGCCGCCAAGTCACGGTGATGTTCTCCGACTTGGTTGGCTCAACGCCCCTGTCGGCGCGCATGGACCCAGAAGACCTCCGTGAGGTTATCTCGGCCTATCAGAATTGCGTCGCCGAGACCGTGGGTCGCCTCGGCGGTTTCATCGCGAAGTTCATGGGCGACGGGGTGTTGGTCTACTTCGGCTACCCCCATGCTCACGAGGACGACGCCGAGCGGGCAGTGCGCTCAGGGCTGAAGTTGGTAGCTGCTGTAAGCGATCTGAAGACCCACGCGGCCCTCCAGACGCGCGTCGGCATTGCGACTGGTCTGGTGGTTGTCGGCGATCTGATCGGCGCGGGCGCTTCTCAGGAGCAAGCCATCGTAGGCGAGACGCCGAACCTCGCGGCGCGCTTGCAAGGCATTGCAGAGCCGAACAGCATCGTGATTGCCGAGAGCACCCGGAAGCTCGTTGGCAACCTGTTCGAGCTTCAGGACCTGGGAGCACAAGACCTGAAGGGTATCTCAGGCCCCGTGCGGGCTTGGACTGCACTGCGACCCGCGTCGGTCGAAAGCCGTTTCGATGCTCTACATGCGACTGGAGTGACCGAGCTTGTCGGGCGTGACGAAGAACTCGAACTGTTGCTGCGGCGCTGGTCGAAGGCGAAGAGCGGCGAAGGACAAGTTGTGTTGCTGTCTGGCGAACCTGGCATCGGCAAATCTCGATTGACGGCTGCGCTGCTAGAACGGCTCGCTTCCGAACCACACACGCGCTTGCGCTACTTCTGCTCGCCGCAGCACACTGACAGCGCGCTTTACCCGATCATTAGCCAAATGGAGCGCGCCGCTGGGTTTGCGCACGACGACACTTCGCAAGCGAAGCTCGACAAACTCGATGCGTTGCTGGCGCAGACCTCAACCTCCAAGCAGGACGCCGCACTGCTTGCCGAAATGTTGTCGCTACCGAACAATGGACGCTATCCCACCCTCGAACTGGCCCCGCAGCAGCGGAGGCAGAAAACGTTGGAAGCTCTGACAGCGCAACTGGAGGCCCTGTCGAGCACCAATCCGGTGCTGATGATTTTCGAGGACGTGCATTGGATCGACCCAACAACGCTTGAGGAGCTTGAACGGACCGTGGATCGGCTGAGAACTCTTGGAGTGTTGCTGATCATTACGTACCGACCCGAGTTTGAACCGCCGTGGATTGGAAGGCCTTACGTCACCGCCCTCACACTCAACCGGCTTGGGGAGCGCGAAATCGCTGCCATAATCGACGGTGTCACGAGCAATAAGCCGCTGCCTGAGAACATTAGGCAGGACATTATCGAGCGCACTGACGGCGTCCCGCTGTTCGTTGAGGAAATGACCAAGGCGGTGTTGGAAGCGGAAAGCGAAGGCGACGCATGGAAGACTACCGCCGCCGTTCCCTCGTCAGCTCTGGCCGTCCCCGCAAGCCTGCACGCATCGCTGATGGCGCGGCTCGACCGGCTCGGCCCAGCAAAGGAAATTGCACAGATGGGGGCAGTTATCGGGCGGGAGTTCCCCTACGAGCTGCTGGGGGTCGTGGCGCGGCGACACGAAGCGGAGCTGCGGGCGGCGCTCGACCGGCTTTCGGAGGCGAGGCTGGTGTTTCGCCGGGGCATGCCGCCCAACGCCATCTACACCTTCAAGCACGCTCTGGTGCAAGATGCTGCTTACAGCACGCTGCTGAGAGGCGACCGGAAGCAGTTGCATGCCCGCATTGCCGAAGCTTTGGAGAAACGCTTTCCCGAGTGGATCGCGCGGGAGCCGGAACTGTTGGCGCACCATTTCGCCGAGGCGCGGCAGACCGAGCGCGCCATCGGCTATTGGCTGAAGGCCGGGGAGCGCGCCGCCGGCCGCTCGGCCAATCTCGAAGCGGTCCGGCAGCTCACCCGAGGGCTTGAGACGCTACAAACGCTCCCGGAAAGCCCTGAGCGGGATCGGCGGGAACTCGCGTTTCAAATCGCGATCGGCACGCCCCTGATCGCCGTGCAGGGCTACTCTGCCCCTGAAACCGGCGCCGCCTACAGCCGGGCACGGGTTCTCTGCGAGCGGCTCGGGGAGGCGGAGCCTCTCGTCGCCACGCTCAGTGGCGAGTTTGTGTTTTACTTCGTGCGCGGCAATTATCCGATGATGCGGCGCCTGACCGACGAGGCTCAGCGGGTCTCCGAGCGCTTCCCGAACCCGGTAGTTCGCCTCGCCGGTCACCGCCTAGCCGGGATCACGGCCATGCACTTCGGGGCGTTTTCCGAGGCGCGCTCTGAGTTTGAGGCGATCTTGCGCCTGTACGACGCAAGCCGGCATCGCTCTGAGCCGGTGTACTACGTACATGACCCCAAGGTCTCGGCCCTCACTTACCTCGCGCTGGTCCTCTGGATGCTCGGACTTCCCGAGCAAGCGCGGCGATCCAGCGTGGCGGCGTTCCAATGCGCCGCGGAGTTGGACCAGGCGAACCTCACGGCGCATGTTCGCAACTTCGCGGGCGCGGGGCTCGCCGAACTCCTCGGCGATGTCGCGGCCGTGCGCGCACACGCCGAGGCCATCATCGAGCTGGCCGAGCGGCACAGCCTGGGCTACTGGCGCGTGAACGGCCTGATCCTCCGGGGCTGGGCGCTGGCGCAAGAGGGCGCCGCGGAGGCGGGCATTGAGCTAATGTGCCGGAATGCCGCCGACCGCGCGGCGCAAGGCGTCGGCTGGTATCAAGCTCGCTACCTCTGCATGCTCGCTGCGGTCTATGCGCAAACCGGTCAAGCCGAAGCGGGATTGCGTGTCATCGCCGAGGCGAGGGATCTAGTCGCGCGGAACGACGAACACATGTGGGAAAGTGAACTCGACCGCATCGAAGGCGAGCTGCGGCGGGTGCAAGGCGCATCGGCCTCCGACGTCGAAGCCTGCTTTGCACGGGCCGTCGCACGAAGCCACGAGCAATGCGCCACGTCCCTGGAGTTGCGTGCCAGCACCAGCCTCGCACGCCTCTGGCGCGACCAGGGCAAGGTGCAGCAAGCGCGCGAACTGCTTGCTCCGGTTTACGGGTGGTTTACGGAAGGGTTCGACACGCGCGATCTGAAGGAGGCGAAGGCGCTTCTGGAGGAGTTGGCGGCGTGAACACGAGCGACGATGTGGCACAATCATCACGTGCCCGACGCCGACCCCGCTGACCCTAGCAGCGGCTGAGTTGGCGCGGCGTATCTTATTCTTAGATGATCTCAGACGCCCACATGGCCAAGCGCCGACGTCCTTGTTGTCCTTCCGCGTCTTCCCAATCAATTAGCCGATCCGATTTACGAAGGGCCAAGACTTTTTCACTAAATAGCTGGGTTCTGTCTGAATTCATTGCGCTGACCCTAGCAACCCAGTTGGGCTCTTTCGATCCCTTTGACGGCATCTCTTTTATCTCAATTGCAATGCCGCGAGGCGGCATCACGTGGCTTGTTAGTTCTTCCAACACCTCTCGGGCGGTTCTCATCTTGCCTCCTCATTCGGCGAATCAAAAATCTACGGCTGAGCGTATGGGGCCTAAATGGCGACGGCGCGGATGAGGTCCCGGCGCCGACCGTTTACGGCCCCTCGCGGCCGGCAGACTTTAGCGCCAAATCCGGTTTGCTCGTTTTCGAGCTACGGCTTAGCGATTGCGTTTCCTGCAATATTGCAGCGAGCCGCTCCGGCATATCGAGCATCACGTCATGGCCCGCATGGCACCTCATAGATGCGCCCGCCCTTTGCTCGGGCATTTACCATTGCTCGATCAAACGGCTCGCTCGCGTAGCCCGTCGCTCTAATGTAATGAGTTCCACGTTATCGTCCTTTAGTGGCGCCTGCGGCCCGTCACCCTTAAAGAAAAACCGCTCACCAGATAGCACACGATCAATGAGGCTGTCATGCCACGTCAGTTACGCGCACACATGATGCTTCAACCAGCGGCTCATAATCGTGCGCAAGAGAATCTCATCCTCTCTGAAGGCCACATCGTCGTGCGCCAGGATTTCTAGAGTTGCTGTTGATCGTCCTCAACACCGCGCCTCCTGAGGCGCCGCATTCCGCCGCCCTGCTGCGTGCGTGCGGCGAACGGCCAGGCTGAGATTCATGTCTCAAGCCGCATTGCGGATAGAACCGGGCCCGCTCAACTCCGGCGCAACGGCCAACTCCACCTGGACCACTCAGTGGGGGCCGACCATTGAAACGAACGGTGGACGGACGCGTTTCGGCGATTGACGTATGGCGGGCACTCACGATGATTGGCAAGTCGGCGTCAATTGGAGCAGCCCAATGCCAGTATCAAAGAAACGACGGCGGAAAAAATCAAATCCTCAGTCCGCGAAAGACACGTCCACAGTTGTGACGCTTCCCGATCGGCGCGCCATGGAGGGTTTCATGTCGGCGATCGGCGGGCGCCAAGCCAACGATGCGACAGCCAAAGCACAGCAGGTCATGTACGACGCATGGGATCAGACCAGCCCAAGCACCCGCCTCGCTCTCGCGCACAAGGCGCTCGCAATTTCACCGCTCTGCGCCGATGCCTATGTTCTGCTCGCCGAACAAGAGGCCCAATCGGCTGAAGAGGCCTTGGAGTTCTATCGAAAGGGCGTCGAGGCGGGAGAGCAGGCGCTCGGGCCTAAAGGGTTCAAGGAGTATGCCGGACATTTCTGGGGCTTCCTGGAAACCAGACCCTACATGCGCGCACGAGCGGGACTGGCCGCCACTCTCAACTTACTCGGCGAGGTTCACTCCGCGATCAGTCACTATCAGGACATGCTAAGGCTGAACCCGAACGACAACCAGGGCATCCGTTATGTCCTTGCCGAGTGCCTGATGAAGAGCGGCGACACCGAAGCGCTGAAGAATCTTCTCAAGCAGTATGATGAGGATGGCAGCGCGCTCTGGCTCTATACCCAGGCGCTTGTCGCCTTTCGGGAAAATGAAGCTGGCGACGGGAAGGCCGAGGAACTAGCGAAGGAAGCGTGGAAAGCAAATAGTCACGTTCCCGCCGTTCTGGCCGGCACGAAAAAGGCGAAACTATCGACAGATGGATACCTCACGATGGGCGGTGAAGACGAGGCGGCTCACTACGTCGAGGAATGGGGCTTCGATTGGCATACCACGCCGGGCGCGACCGACTGGCTGACGAAAGTTGCGGCTGAAATGGCGTCAACGCCGACGCAACGGCGATCTGTGCATTGATGATGGCGCTGCTGCTGATCGGCAATTGATGGTCTGGATGGCCGGGTTGGCCGTGACGTCGTCAGCCATGTGAGGATAGTGCTGCGGCCACGGCCTGCAGATCCACGGACACCAGCTCATTGGTGGCGAACATTGCCAGCTGGCTCAGTTTGTCGCTCGCGCGGTCGAAGAAACGGCCCTTTGTGCATTCTGCCGCTTTGGGTCGGGAGAGGGCCGCGAGGAGGCGGGCGACCATCCGCTCGACAGCGGTGGCGGCCGCGTCACGGTCATCGATCAGGGCGGTGCACCGCGCCAGCGCTGCGCTGTCAATATGGTAGAGGGTGAGCGGGTAGCTCTGCAGCTGAAGCTGAAATAGATGTACCAATGCCCAACACGTTGCTTGCAACGGCTCGTTGACAGCCCGATCAAGAAAATAGCTCTCGCTGGCGGGAAAGAGGCTTTTGACGCCATGGTGTGCGTCCACTTTCAGAACGTAGCCGCCGACCATACCCTGCGTGGTGCGCCGTTGCCCGATGGTAAGCGCAGCGGCCACGATATTGTCGGGAGAGCCGAAATGGGCACGGATACGGCGGCGCTTGGTGCGAAACTGCTTCAGTTGATGCGCGGACAGGAAGCCGTACAGGCATTCCGTAATGGCTTGCGCTTCGGGGTTCGATTGATGCCGGTAGCTGTCCCGCAAAGCGCCACTGGCGACAGGAAGGTGTTTGTCCGACGCTGATACATGCACAAGACGGCGGTCGGTCAGGCCAGATTCCGGAGTATGGACGAATGACTGGAAGCCGCGGCCGATGGCGAGGTTGTGCAGCACTCGATCCTGCGTCAGCAGCGCGGAACGTACATCCAACAGTTTATCGAGGATCTCGATGTCTGGAATCCCCGGATGCTCGGTTGCCAGAAATACAAACTTGACCGTGCGCTCACCCAAGCGCTCGCGGACCTGCCCCACGAGTGGGGATTCCTGACCGACGCATTCGTCAACGACGACCCGTTCGATGCGGTTCATGAGCGGACTCGAGGATCACTCCGGTGTCGCAGCGTGGTCCACCGCACCACGCTGGCCGTCATACTCCATCCATGTTTCCGACGCTACGATACAGCGTCTTTGGCAGCCTTTACCGGCCGAGCCCTGATGATCTTCCGAGCCGGCTTCGCCTTAAATATTGTTGGCTCCTTTGTGAACGGATTGATGCCGCTCCGCTCCTTTGTAGCGGGCTTCTTGATGACAACGAATTTGGCAAATCCGGGCACAAAGAAGGCGCCCGTTTTCTTGAGTTCTTTGTAGCCTATTTCCGCGAGCGACTCGATGACGCCCTTGACGTCCTTCCGCGTCATATTGTTCCGATGCTGGTCAGCGATTTTCTGAATGAGGTCCGACTTCGACATCAACTTGGCCATGTCCCCTCCATATTTTCGAATCGTGCCTGACCAGTTTAGCCTGAGGTTTGCGGTGGAGGGAACTCGGCGGTTCACTGCGATGCAGTAATTTAGGGGAAAACGAAGTTGAAGCGGACTCGTCCCCGACGGCCTCGATCCGGAGAAAAATGACCCGGACATTCGGCAGACTGGGGGAAAAGGTTCGCGGTTTTTCTGCAGTGCGAAATGACGCGAATGATGTGGTGGACGGTGCCCGCTCCCGGCAACGAGGTGCCCTAGGGTGATCGTTGCGATCGATCACATCAGGGAGCCTTCGACATGCAAGTCACCACCATCGGCTTGGACATCGCCAAGAACGTGTTCCAGGTCCACGGGATCGACGCGGCCGAGAAGGTTGTGGTTCGGAAGCAGCTCCGGCGCAGCCAGGTACTGGCGTTCTTCAAGGCGCTGCCGCCTTGCCTTGTCGGCATGGAGGCCTGCGCGACGGCACATTATTGGGCGCGTGAACTGACGAAGCTTGGCCACCAGGTGCGGCCGGCGAAGGACGTGAAGGCCTACGTCAAACGCAACAAGAATGATGCTGCCGACGCCGAGGCGATCTGCGAGGCGGTACGACGTCCGACCATGCGTTTTGTGCAGGTCAAATCGGCCGAACAGCAGAGCCGGTTGATGCTGCATCGGACGCGCGATCTTTTAATGCGACAGCGGACCCAACTGATCAATGCCTTGCGGGCGCATATGGCCGAGCTCGGCATTATGGCTGCGCAAGGGCGTGAGGGGATGGAGGATCATTGCGAGCGAACAGGATGCGCGCTTGCCGGTCGATGCTCACACGAGCCTTGTCGTGTTGGCGGCGGGGCTTCAGGCACTGCAGACGATGGTTGGATCGATCGAGAGGCGGATCATTGCTCATCATCGCTTGGACGAAGTAAGCAAGCGGCTGCGGAGCATCCCTGGGATTGGCATTGTGGGTGCGACCGCCATCGCCGCCACTGTCCCGGACCCGAAGGTTTTTCGATCGGGTCGTGACTTTGCAGCCTGGATCGGGATCGTACCGCGGCAAGATTCGACTGGCGGCAAACAGAAGCTCGGGCCGATCTCGAAACGAGGCGACCAATATCTGAGACGCATTCTGGTGGTCGGAGCCCATGCGGTGTTGAAGCGGGCGCGCCACCAACCGGAGAAGTATCCGTGGGTCACACGACTTCTCGAACGCAGACCGTTCAGGGTCGTGGCGGTGGCGGTCGCCAACAAGATGGCGCGCGTTGCCTGGGCGTTGTTGGCTAGGGGCGGCAGCTATCGGGCGCCTGCGCTTGCGGCAGCGGCGTAAGGGGTCTGGCAAGAGCAGAGTAAGTTTGCGTCTGTGCGCATATGAACTGCAGGGGTGATGACGACGTTGATGCGAAACGGTCGAGACCGTCGATCGGGAAAACCCGTGATGGGCCACGCGATACTTGAGCGCGCGCTTTTGGTTGGGACCGATCAGCGGATCACATCAGGGCCAGCAGCCACAGCGGCTGCATCGCGACGGGGCAAGCCTCTACGCGAAAAACAGGCCGCATACATGGCTGCACCCCGAACGCTTCGCAGATAGGTCAGATTCCTCTTGCACCGCGGGCGCCGTCCATACAGCGGGGATCATCGACGCGCGGCCGGCGCGCTTTTGGCCGAGGCGTGGCTTATCAGGCCCGCCTTACCGCACCGTCCGCGACAGCGCACAGGCGGCTCTACCGGATGATAAAAGCTTGATAAGGCCGCCCACGGCGCTTAGTGTGCTTTTCAGAAGTTTCAGAAAGACGAGATGAAGGTTTGGGTATTTCGTCTTCAACGAACGCCGTGTGCCAGTACTTGGCGATAAAGACCCTGATGGCGCTAGCCATGCCCTGCTTAGTGGGTTTGTTGCGTACAATCGCGGCGATGATGCCGATGACTATTCCCCTTGTTTCGGCGGCTCCTCATACCAGACCGAAATGGCAATAACCGCCACTCTGCGGTTCACCGGCTTGCCCGTGCGCTGATCCTCTCCCTTGACAGTGAACTGCCCGATGGCGGTGTTAGTGTGGTGCGGTTTTATGCCGAATTGAGCCAGCCAATCATTGACCCGTTTGTCCACTTTGGCCGTCTCGCTTCCGGTGAAGGTTTTCACCTTCATCACGTCGCCCTCCTACCTCGAATCGCTCGTCTAACTAGATGGCAGCCGACCCCACCGATTTTGAAATGGCCCGCGAGTATCTGGCACGCTGTGTCGCCAATCCGTTGCAAGCCGCTGCCGAACTTGCCCGCTACCGCGACGCCGCGCAACGCTTTCGCCAGGCTTTATTTTTCGCCAGGGTCGCGCGCGCGAGGCGGCGGCCGAAAGGGGTGTGTCATGGCGATGGAACGTAATGGTGTAGTTTTCTTTGATCCGGCAGCGAAGAACGACGATCATCCGACATTCAAGGCATTGAAAGCAGTGTCCCTGGGTGATGTGTGGTTTCCGTTCGGCTTTTTTCTGATCGAAAGGAATGGGGAGAGGTATGTGCTTCCAGGCACAAAAGACGATCTTTTCGCGGGGACGACTTTCTCAAGCTGGCGCTAGAACGCTTCGCAAAATTTGGGCACGATTAATTGGCATGTATCGCATTGTCAGAATTCAGCGACCGGATAAAAGATAGCGAGCGGCACGACCAAAGCCCCAAATAATAACAGCGCCGATGCCCGCAATGGGTGTCCAAATGGTCCAGTCCGGCTGAGCCAAAGCGGGCGCAATGACAAGAACAAACATCGCCCACAGCGCCGCCGCTATGCAGGCTGTCCGATAGAGTACCTCACCGAGGCGAGTTGCCATTTACACCGGGGTCGCGGCGCGGTCTTGAAAATCCGCGGCGCGCGCCTGAAGCATCGCGCAATACGACGGTGAGGAGGCGGATCATTTGAGGTTTTGGTTAAGCGCTGCCATTAACGAGTCTGCTGCTTACTCCCGCCCCCAAATTGCTTGTCGCGGTGCGCATCGGGTTTGGGTTCGGCAGCGCAGAGGTGCCTCGCAAATTTTGTGGAAATTCGAAGGCAGGCTGGCGAACATCAAGAAGGTAGGCGCAGCAACAAGACCCGTGTCAGCTTAATCTTGAACGCTCGGCCCCAACAAGCTCGTTAAGAGTTGATCCAGCTTATAGGGTTTCTCAAGAACGACCGCCCCAGGCACGAGCAATGCCCTTACGCGGTCTGTTAGGGTCAGTCCAGTTGAGTAGACCACCTTGAGATCAGGTTTTAGCGCGACAGCTCGCTTCGCCAACTCAATACCGGCCTGCATGTCCTGGTTCAGCATGATGTCAACGAGGAGGGCGTCTACGGGCTCCGGTCCAGCGAGAATGACAACGGCCTCGTCAACATTGGGGGCTGTAAAAATCTTGTGGCCTTCTTCTTCAAGAAGCGATTGAACCAGCGCTAGGATTTGTGCTTGATCCTCGACGATCAGGACGGTCGCCATGCTCGTCCCCGCGTGCATGCGTCCTCTTAGGGCCTGGCCCAGCGTAGCCTAGCAAGCCGATTTAGCGTGAGCTTACGCTGATCGCGATTAGTGTGCTATCTAAATTGCATCCGCTTCACCCGGCATGCCAAGGTAAGGGCATGGATCGGCTCAAGACATACATCGATGCATTGCGCGTTTTAGCTAGGACGAATGCTCCTAATAGCGTCGTGTTGATTGAGAGGAATATCGACAACTATCTTAAAACCGAGACCGGCGCGAAGGAGCGTGCGCTTGAGCGGCTGCGAGTAGCCATCCACAATGAAGAAGCAGAACGGCGCGAACGCGAAGATTGGAGCGTCGCAAGGGATTACGTTCGCTCGCTTCTGCGCAGGATGACGTAGGGTCCACCCCATCGACTAAAGTGCAAAATGAAGTTGAGTGTTCAGCAAGGGGCTGTACGCCTGCACCTGTATGGTTTGGTCCGAAGCTTGAGCTATGTCATTCGTCTTAACGATCTCAAGACCGCGCAACATCTCCGAGCAAGGCTTGCTTGGGTTCTGAGACGCCCAAACAGTCTGGCGAAGCCCCTGCACGGTGGTCTTAAGGAGCTATTCGAGATCAGCGGCCTATGGGTGCGCAACGTCGGCAACCGTCACGACAGCAAGCTGCTGATCCGACGATTGATCCACCAGAGCGCCAGCAACGCAGGCGAAAGCCCGGCCGGAGGCTTGCTTCTGGCGAGACTGCGCTTGAAATCAGATAGGGTCATGATCAGTTTTTTGCCGGCTCTGAACGCTTCAGATCAAGAACTTTGAGCGCGTTCGCTTGGCCGCAGCACCGAAGTCTCATTGACACGATGAACTAGCCAGTTTCTATCTGGCCGAAGTCGTCCACCTGCTGCACGCCGAGGAATGCGCAAGCTGCCGAATCGACAAAATTATTTCACGCTCTCCTCTGCTCCAGATTCGGTGTCTGACACCGCGAATTTGGGAAGCAAGTATGTTGGTTCGAATATAGCGGAGCAGGGCTACTGGTCCAATGCTGTAGCGCTATAATCGTGTACGTTCACAGGATCGTGAACGGTAAACTTTACAGCACTGCCGTCCATGCCTTATGGAATGGCCCTCAAAGACAATAATGTCCGCTGGTGCTTAGATGGCAAGGCGAAAAGCACGGTCGTCTGAGGCCCACTCCAGGCAGCGTCCTCCTGTGGTCCATTCGAGCCTTTACCTGCCTGAACCGGTCTACGAGGTACTGCGAAAGATCGCCTTCGCGGAACGACTCAAAATTCACGACCTTGCGATCGAGGGCCTTGACGCTGTACTTCGGCGGCGCGGATACCCCTCTGTTGAGAACCTGAAGGGCGGCAAGAAGACTTAGCGAGGTGAGTCCCTTGTCCGCAAGGGCTAGGGATACCGGAGCCGTCCGTCGTCGTTTACGGTTTCACGGGTCGCATGGCCAATTTGATCGACAGATCCAGCCAGCGTTGTCTGCGGCGGGCGGTGCGGATGTTAGAACTGCCGAACTCTTAATCAGGGTATCCAAGGTTCGAGTGCTTATGCGCCCGCCAAATTTTCTATCTCTTATGAGCACGGTAGATTGGCGTGCCGAGCTTTTGGCAAACTTGCCCTGTAAGTTTGCCTCAGGGACTCGCAGGGCAGGTTTCGATATCGGCGAACGGATCAAACTTGATCCGCCGCCGATAGGCGCTTCTTTGGCAATCGCCGCTAATTCGCTCATAACCGCTTGGTTGGAGGTTCGAGTCCTCCCGGGCCCACCACGCATTCTCGTTCTAACGGAGATTTCCCGGAACCCCGCGATTCGCCCCGAAATTGGCGGAGTTGCCTAGCGAGATTTTGTCTCTGCACCGGCGTCCTTAAATCTCCAAGGCCGTTTCGGCCTCTTTGTCTCTGCCCTGAAAATTCCGTTTCCCCGAGCGCCTCGTTCAAGATTCGGCGAATTGTGCGGGCACAGCGTCCACATTGGACGCTGCAGCCGAGACGATCATAGACCTCGCCAGCGGTGCGGGCGCCTTTCGCGGCAAAGCAGAAGGAGAAACCCTGGCAGCACGTTTGTTGTGATGCTGAAGATCATCGCAATCCGCTGGGGTGTAACGATCCCAAGGATGACGGCAGTGACCGCTGGAAACTGGGCGAGAAAGGTGGCTGTGCGACGTGCGGGCACGGTGAAAACGAAACTTTGATGACCAACGATCTGGGTCACGAAAAACGCGCCGTCTGCGTAGAGCCCACGAAGTGCGAACCCCGCGACGACTTGGACGACAAGGGCGAGCACAAGCACCCCAGTCACTCCTTCGTTTCGCCAAGGCCCGATTCGCGACACGCCAACAATAATAATCGTGCGCGACTCCCGCTCGTCCCACTGCATGTTGCCACGTGTCGCACCAATATTGTTTTTGACCTCCGACAACAATCGGCACCATTATCGCAGATGCGCCCCGCCACTCGCTGGGCTCACTGTTTCCGCTGCACGACAAATCGCTGCTTATTTGCCGTTGGCAGGCGCTGGTGAACCGGTAGCGGCAGGAGGAGCATCTATAATGGCGCGAGCGAACGCCTCCATAACAATCTTCCAATTCCCGTTCTCGCGCTTCAGAATCCGAAACCAGTTCCCTTGGATAGTCTTGTCTTTAACGGTGATCGAATAGTTTCCCGCTGCCCATACGCCATCATTGCCGCGCAGTTCCATGTTCTTGAGTTCGAGGGTGATGGCCGTAGCGCCAGCATCGATGATGCCTTGATAGTGCTTTTGTATAGCCTCTCGCCCGGGCTTAAATGCGAACTGCGGGGCAAGCATCACTAACAATCCATCTGATGTGAAGAGCGATGCTATGCCTGCTGCGTCTTTCTTGCTCAACAACTCGTTTTCTCGTGCACTGAGCGCCTTGGTGGCATCCATCACTTCCTGCAAATCTTGCTGCTGGGCAAAGATGGGCAATGCGAAGCAGCCGACCATCAGCAAAACGACGGCAAAAATTGCGCTTTTCATGTAACCCCCCGATTGATAGAAGTAGGCAGTTTTCGGCTGTGGCTCGATCCCCTTCCAGCGAGTTTGCACTGGATACTTCGCATTTTAGTAGCCGCAAAACTTACGACAAAGAAATTTCGGCTGCAGTCCTCGCAATAAGGCGAACGTTGGCGGCACTTGCTCTCGCTATCCGTTGCTTGCCGAACGGGTTCCATCTGGCCAATGTTAACACATTGGAACAAAAGTCGCTGAAGCCCCTTGATATTGCCAGAGGATCGATTTAAACAGCCGTTCGATTCTCGTCGGCGGCGTTTGTACACGCGGGGTCTAATGCACGGACGATCACGGTCTAGAGGTCGCTAGGTGTATTGGAGGACGGCATGGAACACCACGCACAAACTCTTTTGGCGCTCTTCATTTCCTCAGCGGTTTGCTTCGCGGCTTGGATTTGGGCACGCCGCCGATTGAGCAGCTTTCAGCCGAGCGTCGATAGACATGACGGGATGTGAAGTACATCGCGTCTGCAAACCCAATATAGCCGATTACTTCTCCGCCTAGCTTTCACGTGCGAGTGGCCTGCGCGTGCCGCATTCAGCCACTGAACGATCACGCTTCTGGGGCGTTTTCCAAGAATGCCTATTGCGCAGGAGTATGTTACTGTAATCCTATTCGTTGTCGCCATCGTTGGGATTGCTTTCGGCCCGCTGGTCACGCTTTTCCTACTGTTCCGTGATCAACCGCGAGGTGCGACGAAGACCTTCAAACGTTTCTTGCTCTCGAATTGGAAATAGTTTTCGTGAACTATGGGCATTTGTTCCCGCCACCTTGATAAGTTGCTGTGTTGGACTGTAAGCATTACCCCCATCGTCGAGTGTCCCGAAGCCAATTAGTAATCCGCTATGACCAGTCCAAAAAGCTACGAGGGAAGTTGTTTCTGTGGGGCGGTCCAGTTCGCTGTGACCGGGGAGCCGGTCAGCATGGGCTATTGTCATTGCAATTCTTGCCGCCATTGGTCGGCGGCTCCCGTTAATGCGTTCACCTTGTGGAAGCCGGAAAACGTGAGAGTTACCCGGGGAGAAGAAAATATTGGGACCTTCAGCAAAACGCCGCAAAGCTATCGCAAGTGGTGCAAGACATGCGGTGGCCACGTCTTTACGGAGCATCCTGGGCTGGGATTGATAGACGTTTATGCTGCGGTCATTCCTGGTGTCGCGTTTATTCCAGGTCTGCATGTGAACTACAGCGAAACCAAATTGCCCATTCGGGACGGTTTGCTCAAGCTTAAGGACTTTCCCCACGGATTTGGTGGGTCAGGAATTGAGGTGGTGGAATAGTTTTTTCTGACTCGTTACGTCATCCAATGTAAAACAATCGGATATGCGTTGGGTAAGTCGACGAGCGGTTCAATCGAAGTAGCTGGTTGTTGGCAAAGCTCATCGAGCCAACTAAGCCGTTGATACGAAATTGATGCTTGAGAAGAAGAAGTGACACCTCAACACAGTTTCGGACACCGTCCCGCAATCGCTCTAGGCTTTTGCGCACCTCGGACAATTTAGCCCGTGATTCGCTTCCAGCCTTTTTCAATGTCTACCGCCACGTCGCGCAATTCTTGCTTCATGCCGTCCCAGTCGTGGCTCACCACGTCCCAGTTGACCATGGGTGCGTGTCCTTCGGCTGACGCTACGGTTAAGCCGTTTGCTGCGCGTCCCGTGCTGCTGTCGTACACAAATGCGGCGCCAACGGTGATCAGCACTCCTAGAACCATCCCCAAGAAAATCCGCATAGTCGGCGTCTCCCATAGCTTCCGACCGATCAAACTCGCAGACTCTCATAGGGTTCCTTTAGAGCTGAAAAACTAACCGCCTGCGAATAGATCGTCCATGCAAGGTCCGGCGTGGGAACTCGTAGTAGAGTTGAAAGTTGATTTGGTCGCGGGCGGAGACTGAGACAGTGGATGAGTTTATGCACCGTAGTCCCTCCACGGCCGACCGCCGACCGATCCGATGCGACCATTGCCGGAAGCCGTTTGGGCTAGTCCTTCACCGCTACTTTCGAATGCGGTTCTGTTCTCCTGGTTGCCTCAAAGCTTATCAGGAGCGTTTGGACAAACTGACTCGCATGAAAATAGAGCGGCTCGACCTGTCGCGTGCATTGTCTGAGGGAACATCTGAAGCCGCTTGAGAAACGCTTGCACTAAGTGGCGCGTCATTGCTTAGTACCGAATATGACGATAGACCCTTTTCTCGCTAGTCAAGCATTTGACGCGAAGGCCATTCGCGAAATGTCCCTCGCGCTCGAAAGCATCTGCAATGCACTTGGGCTTCATGTCGATGACGAGGCAGCAAGGATAAAGGTCGCGGAGAAGATCATTGAATTGGCAGGGCACGGCATGCGGGGTGCGACACTGCACGCGACAGTGGCAAAGGAGTTCGAAGCGGAGCGCAACCAAGCATTTTCATCGCCCATCCGGTCATAGACTATTTTTTCCGCGACCAGGATTGTAGTCTTGCGTCAACAGGATTGTAGTCTTGCGTCAATAAGTCCGGCACCTCTGCATTATTAGGCGACGAAATTCGTCGCGTCTGCGCTGCCGCAAGCATCTCGCGGACGGGGCTGCATCATATGTTGAGCGTGACCGAGAGGCAGATCGTGGCACGGCCGGTTTGGGTCATTCGCGACCGAGGCAGCGAACTCTGCCGCCCGCCCACTTCCGCTTCGCCCCGAAAGCTGACGTCAGGTCCCAAAGAGAAATTGGTCCCGATGGGCCATTAGGCGACATCCCACCAGCGGCTTGATCCATAAGAGGCTGTCATGACGCGGCCTCAAAGATCAAAATCCTCTTTTCCCGCTTACCAATCTAGACTCTGGTCCGGATTGCGTAGGTCCCGATGTAACTGCCGAATACTTCGTTCTCAAAAGGGACCACAACATTCGGAAAGGTACCAGTAGCAACTTGCCAGATGAAAATGAATGAGGCCGCCAACTGACGCGGCCTCTAGGAGTTGAGGTTGAACCGATACTGGGTCACTTTTGAAAAAGACCAAACCCTATCCGTGCTAAAGTTGGCGTTCGGGTTACGGCTTTTGCAAAACAGTCCCGTCGAGTTGAGAGTTCCGCTGGGGTCCAGTGAGATCGCTTGGCGACGCTTGAAGTCGGTACGTTTGGCCCGCCGTGGGCCCCGGAGCGCATGGCGAACCTAGCAGACTTCCAACCCGCTAGGGTCGAGCGCTCGCGCCCCACCTCCGCCTGAGATAACAGCGCGTCGCTTTAAGGCCAGGTCGAGTATATGCGCCCCAC
>CAVREN010000088.1:0-23259 GCA_963720115.1 uncultured Alphaproteobacteria bacterium | reverse complement strand
ACGCGCTCAAGTTAAACTAAGGGGATCGCTGTAGCCTCAAGTTGATCCCGACACCAAGAGTTGGCTTTCCAGCTGAGGTCTGCGAGTCAGAAAGAGGAGATGGAGAAAGGTCTCGCCAGCGGGTTCGTGATCAGGTGGCCCGTATGACCTTTGGGGTCGAGACGCGAATGAGATCGAACGCGCGCGGATATCCATGATGGCCAGGGGCCAAAAGGCTCCATCAATAGGTCGGATAAAGAAGCGCAAGACCAACTTCTCCAAATCATCACTTTCGGCTTGCAACGCGCGGCCGGTCCATACAAATGGGCCATGAACGACATTCGGCGACGCCGCTTCATGATCCGATCGTGACCGAAGGCGCGGCGCCTGATTACAGGGTAGAACGGCGACGCCGTCATGGCGACTTGGCCAGCGGGGAGCGCCCGGTTGGAGCGGGTTCGCCGCCTGGCTCGTCGGTCCGCGCCAGGCCGAGATGGACACCAAGGGTGCCCCCCGGACTAACGAACGAGAGCGTCCGTACGCCGCGACGCACCACGATGACGCGGAATCCCTTGAACATATCCACGAGATCGCCCAGCCGCTTGACCGACGTCGCCGCTTCGCCGTTGTAGCTGACGATGCGGTCGCCCGCCTGCAAGCCGAGATTCGCGGCCGTCGAACCGGGGATTACGTCGCGAATGACGATCTGCATCTGGAGCTGGCGATCATCGGCGTCGAAGTAGGCCACCGCCTTTTCCCGCCCGTCTCTGTCGTAAGTGTAGACGATCCGCACGCAGCCGTCGTCATGCCGGGGCGAGCCGTCTGGCCCGAAATAGGCCTCCTCGACGAGATTGCCGCGCGTATCATAGCGAGGAGCATCCCATGCCACGCAAGACCATCAGCCTTGAAGCCGTTGCAACAATCGGCATCGACATCGGCAAGAACACTTCCACCTCATCGGCCTCGACAAAATAGGCGCAATCGTTCTGCGCCAGAAGTTGTCGCGCAACCAGGTCGACACTCGGCTCGCCAACATGCCGCGTTGCCTCATCGGCATGGAGGCGTGCGTCGGGGCCCATCACCTAGTCGGCAACTCAAGGCGCTCGGCCATGATGCGCGGCTGATGCCTGCCCGGTATGTCCGGCCGTATTTGAAGGGACAGAAGAACGACTTCCGCGACGCGGAAGCGATTGCCGAGGCGGTGCTGCGTCCTACCATGAAGTTTGTCGCCATCAAGACGGTCGAACAACTTGATTTTCGGGGGCTGCATCGCGTGCCTGGCTGATGCGGATGCGCTCCCATAGCGCCCCCAGTCGAGCGCATTTCTCGAAGTAAGCGCGGCGATTTTGCTTGAGCGTATTGCATAATAGTCGCGCAGGTCGAAGCTGCTACGGTCGCTAGGCAAGCAATGACACGCCGGCATGCTTTGGCTGAGCCTCGTCCAAGGTATTCCGATCGCTATTCGCACGCTGTTGCGCAGGATGATGTAAACCGCGGCTGCGATATTTTTGTAGTCGCGGCGTAGAGCGCTGATTTCTTCTCAGTTTTCCAATGCGTCATGTGCAGTGACGCCGAAAGCTGCTCCGGTGATCATGACTGGGGCTGGGGGGATGCATTCTGTCCGATCTGCGAATTTGAGAAAACCAGTTCTCCACCTGCCAGACATTGTCCGCAAAAGAGTGGACCTCAACGTCTCGGGTGGGCATCTCGGCACGGGCAGCAATTTGCTCGACCGTACTGAGCGGTTAAGCCCCGAAGCCGCTTAGCGGCGCGCCGAAGGCGCGGGGGCTTGACGGCGAAAGCGCGGATCGAGCGATCATAGATGTTGACGAGATCGGACACTGTCTGAGAGATCGAGTATCAAATTTTACAGCGAATCTGAGCCCTTTCATCGTGACGGCGGCTTAGCCATTGGCGCCTGCTCAAGGGTCGCCGCGCTCTTTAAGCTGCGCCGTCCGAAAAGGCCAACCACGATTGCAAGACGCCACCGGGTGGGAAACGACGACCTGCCCGCCATCATACGGAGGTCATCACACCGCGACGGATGATCACGGAGAACTTGACGCCCAGACCCGCAATTGTGCTCTAATTCCGTACTATGCTTATTTGCAAAGAAAGCACTGCGGACCTGCCCAGGGGATCTGGCAAGCTAGAACGTCTTGCAAAGCAGCTTACACCCTTCGACCACATGCAGGTTGAGGCCCATTCCGGTGGTCGGCGCCAACTCGGGTCTAGGACGCTGTTGATTTTTTACCGACGCCGCGGTGGATAAGGGCACGCGATGTCGCGCCTGTTCATTAGCCATTCGAGCGCGAACAACGCCGAGGCGGTGGCGTTGCGCGACTGGCTCGCAAACGAGGGCTGGAATGAGGTTTTCCTGGACCTCGATCCAGAGCGCGGCATCGCTGCTGGCGAGCGCTGGGAGCGCGCGCTTAACGAGGCGGCCTCGCGCTGCGAGGCGGTGCTGTTTCTAATCTCGCGCCAATGGCTCAACTCCCGCTGGTGCCTGAAGGAATTCAACCTCGCGCGCAAGCTCAATAAGCGCCTGTTCGGCGTCCTGATCGAGACCATTCCGCTCGCCGACTTGCCGGCCGACCTCGCCGGCGCCTGGCAGGTGGTCGATCTCGCGTCTGGGCAGGACCACAGCATGTTACGTGTGGTGCTGCCGCGCACCCATGAGGAAGCCCACGTCACCTTCTCCAAGGAAGGCCTCGTCCGCCTGCGCAACGGCCTCGCCAAGGCCGGCCTCGACCCCCGCTTCTTCGCCTGGCCGCCCGAGCGGGATCCCGATCGCCCGCCCTATCGCGGGCTGAGGCCGCTCGAGGCTGACGACGCCGGCATCTTCTTCGGACGCGACGCGCCAATCGTCGAAGCGCTCGACACTCTACGCGGCCTGCGCGAGGGAGCCGCGCCGCGGCTGATTGCAATCCTCGGCGCTTCCGGCGCGGGCAAGTCTTCGTTCCTGCGCGCGGGCTTGTTGCCGCGCTTCGCCCGCGACGACCGCAATTTCCTGCCGCTGCCGGTGATCCGGCCGGAACGCGCCGCGATCAGTGGCGAGACTGGTCTCCTACAGGCACTGACGAGCGCACTCGCGTCGCACGGGCTTGCGCGGTCGCGGGCAAGTCTGCGCGAAGCAATCGCCGGCGGGGCTGAGAAGCTGCGCCCGCTGCTTAAGCAGCTCGTGGATAAGGTGTTCGCCACTACGCTCGCCGGCGACGCCGATGCCAAGCGGCCGCTCATCGTCTGATCGACCAAGCCGAGGAATTGTTCCAAGGCGGGGGGCGAAGGAAGGTCAGGTGCTGCTCGAATTGATCCGCGATCTGGTCAAGGACGACCGACCGCCCGTGCTCGCATTGTTCACCATCCGCTCGGACTCGTACGACCGCCTCGAGACTGCCAAGGCTTTCGAGGGGCTTCGCCAGCAGACGCTGCCGCTGTTGCCCATGCCGCGGGGCGCATACCAGACGGTGATCGAAGGGCCGGCGGCGCGCCTCAAGGAGACTCGCCGCACGGTCACTATCGAGCCGCGGCTCACGCAGAAGCTCTTGGAGGACATCGAGGAGGGGGGCGGCAGGGACGCGTTGCCTCTCCTCGCCTTCACGCTCGAGCAGCTCTATCTCGACTACGGCGACAGCGGCACGCTCAAGCTTGCGGATTACGAGACGTTCGGTGGGATTCGCGGCGCAATCGAAGGCGCGGTGAACCGCGCCCTTGCCGCCGCCGAGCGGGACCCTCGCATCCCGCAAGATCGCGAGGCCCGGCTCACTTTGTTGCGCCGCGGACTGATCCCCTGGCTTGCCGGAATCGATCCGGAGACTGGCAGCCCGCGCCGGCGAGTGGCGCGGCTCGCCGATATCCCGTCAGAAGCGGCACCCCTGATCGAGCTACTCGTCGAGCAGCGGCTGCTTGCGACCGATCGCATGACCCTGCGCGAGGGCGACAGCGAGCGCAAAGAGATCACCATCGAGCCGGCGCATGAGGCGCTGCTGCGGCAATGGGGCCTGCTGCGCGGCTGGCTCGAGGAGGATTTTGCCGCGCTGACCACGCTCGAAGGGGTCAAACGCGCGGCGCGCGACTGGGCGGCGAACGGGCGCCGCGAGGACTGGCTGAATCATACCGGCGCGCGAACTCGAGGATGCGGAGAAGATCGTGGCGCGCGAGGATCTCGCCGGCGATCTGTCGGCCGATGCCCGCGACTACCTGCGCCAGTGCCGTGAACGCGAGCAGACGATTGAGCGTGAGCGCCTCGATCGGCTTAAACGAGAACGCGCGGAGCAGGAGCGCCAATTGCGGGATGCTCAGGTACTCGCGGCCGCTAATCGGCGCATCGCCAGGCGCACCGGGATCGGGCTCGCCGCCGCGCTAGTGCTTGCGGCGCTCGCGGGCTGGCAGTGGTGGATGGCTCAGACGCAAACGCGACTGGCGGAACACGCCTCGCAGGATGCCAAGGCACAGCGCGACCGCGCGGAACGGACACTGACACTGGCCACTGAGACCGCTAATGGCCTGATCTTGAATCTTGCACAGAAATTCAAGGATGTCGCCGGAGTTCCAGCGGCCGTTGTCGAGAATATTCTCGCGGGCGCCATCAAGCTGCAGGATCAGCTGATCAGTGGCGGCGAAATAAGCCCGGAGCTGCGTTGGAACCAGGCCCACGGGTTGAATGAGGCCGCGGATACGTTGCTAAGCCTTGGCGATACTGATGCGGCTGTCGCCGCCGCACAAAAATCGCACTCGATCATGCAGGGCTTGCTTGCGGCCGAGCCGGGCAATGCGGCTTGGCAGGCAACTCTAGCCGTCAGCGACCATCAGCTGGGTGAAGCCTTTTTGACCCAAAACAGGCTGGACGAAGCGATGGCCGCTTTTCGGGAGAGCCTCGCTGTCCTTCAACAGCTCCTGGCACGGGACAGCAACAACAGGTCGTGGCAGCTCGATTTGGCTTTGAACTACGAACGTATCGGATTCGTGCAGCGCCAACAGGGAAATCTCGACCAGGCGCTGGTGTCCTATCGTGAAGGGCTAGCGATCCTAAAAGCACTCGTTGCCAAGGACGCCAAGCGCACGGATTGGCAACTTAATCTTTCGCTTTTCGACAATTTCATTGGCGAGGTGCTGCAAGACAAGGGAAGGCTCGACGAAGCGCTGAGCTCTTACCAGGAGAGCCTCGGAATCTGTCGGATGCTCGTCGGCACGGACGCCAGCAACACGTTGTGGCAACGGGCGCTCGCCTTCGTGCTCGAAAAGATCGGGACAGTACTGTATTCGCAAAACAAGCTAGATGACGCGCTTGCAGTCTTCCGCGAAAGCGTATCGATCCTGACCGCGCTTATCGCCGGCGACCAGACCAACGCGCGGTGGAAACGCGATCTTTCAATCGTCTATCTCAACATCGGATACGTGCTGAGCGATCAGGGGAATTTGGACGAAGCGCTGGCCGCCTATCGTCAGAGTGTCGGATTACTGAAAGAACTGGTCGACAAGGACAAGAATAACTACTTTTGGCAGCTTGACCTTCCTTACATCTACGCGAACATCGCCGGCGTACTCGCCAAGCAGAACAAGGTAGAGGAGGCGCTCGTCGCATATCGCGAGAGCGACGCCATTCTTGAGCGCCTGCTCGCGGTTGACGCCGGCAACGTCAAGCTGCGGCAAAAGCGGTTTAGAACGAAGCAAGATATAGGGGACCTGCTACGCGGGCAGAGCAAGTTTGACGAAGCACAAGCGCATTATCTCGATGCGCTTGCCATCATGAAAGGGCTGGTCGCCAAGGATCCCATCAATGACCAATGGCCCACGAATTTGGGTGAGTTGGCTTATCGGTTGCTGTTTGTGCGCGGGTTTACCGAGGCGCTCGAAGCCTCCGATCTTGCGATCTCCATCGCATCCGATAAAGTCTGGCTATACACCAATCGGACGCATGCGCTGATGTTCCTCGGCCGCATTGATGAGGCTAGGGCGATTTATCTTCATTACCGCGGGCAAAAGGCGAGCGGCGACAGCACATGGGAGACTGACATACTCGACGATTTCTCTGAGCTTCGCAAAGCGGGGCTGACAAATCCTTTGATGGACGAAATTGGAAAGAGATTCACGGCTGGAGGCTAACGGACGGGTTTTGAAGAGGAACTCATAAGCTCGGGACCGGGATGATCGCCAAGGCACTGCCGGCGTTGGTTGACGACGAGGTACCAGCGTGACTGCGCTCGCTAACCCTGAATGTCTCGCGCACGAGGCCATTGCCGCAGCGCTGCGGCCGCCGGCTCCGATCGACTATCTAGCTTGGGCTGAGGCTAATGTTGTCTTCGAAGATCCTATTCCTGGACCGTTCGATCGGACCAAGTTTCCGTGCTTCACCGAGATCCTGCGAGCGCTGTCGCCGTCTGATCCTTGCAGGTATGTGACTGTTATTAGCAGCGCGCAGATCGGGAAAACAACAATTGGTAACATCTTCACGCTCGGCGCGCTGACGATGGGCCGCGGGACAGTCCTGTACTGCCACCCAACGGATGATAACGCCCGGCGATGGAGTCGGATGAAGCTGTCGCCGATGATGAGGGGGACACCGGTCGTGGCCGAGCAATTTCCACAGCGTGCTCGCGACGGCGCCGACAATGTTTTGTTCAAGGATAGACGCGATGGCTTGGCACGGCTTCTCATCACTGGAGCGAATAGTCCGGCGAGCTTATCGCAGGTCACAGCTGAGTATTTGGTAGCCGACGATTTGGCACAATGGGAGCCGAACGCGGCCGGCGATCCGGAGACTCAGGCTGACAACAGGACGCGCGCTATAGAGTTCGCCAAGATTTTGAGATCAGCACGCCGCTTGTGTTGCCGGGTTGCAAGATCACGAAGAACTTTGAGTTGGGTTCGCAGGAAATGCCGTTTGTGCCGTGCCCACATTGCGGCGAGATGTTCGTCTTAGAGTGGGACAATATGCTCGCCAATCTCGATCCCGAGCACCCGGAGCATGCGCACTTCACCTGCGACGCCTGCGGCGGCGTGATCGAGGAGCATCACCGTCCGCAAATGTTGGCGGGCTTCGAATGGCGTGCACAGAATGCAGCGGCCCGGCGCGAGCATCGATCGTTTTATATTTGGTCGGCGTACAGTTACCTGCAGTCCTGGTCGCGCATTGCCCAAGAATGGCTCAAGGCTCGCGGCGATCCAGGCGCTGAGCAGACCTTCGTCTGCAATACTGTCGGCAAGGCATATCGGGCACAGGGTGAAAGTCCGCCGTGGGAGACGCTGCGCGATCGCGCCGCCCAGTCGCATTACGTCCGTGGCACGATTCCGGCCGGCTCATTGCTGCATATGGTCGGAATTGATTGCCAGATCGATAGAGTTGAGTGGCAACTGGTCGGCTTCGGCGCCGAATATCGTCGCTACGTGATCGACTATGGCATTATCGGCCGGCACATCAGCGACGCGAACTGCCAGCGCAATCTTGATTTGGTGTTGGCGCGCCGATGGAAGAACAGCGTCGGCCGTGAGCTTGGCGTTGATTTCGCCGCGATCGACGGCAACGCTTGGACCGAGGATGTCTGGAGCTTCGCTCGCAGGTACCCGGCGAACAAACTGATCATGGTCCGTGGTCGTGGTGATGATGCCGCGCCGCGGCTTGCCTTGGTGAAGCGCGAGAGGAATGAGCATACCGGTAAGGTGCTTCAATATTCCAAGCGGTTCTATCATCTTGGTGTTTCGGTGCTGAAAATGTCGCTATACCGCGACCTGCAGAAGGATGACCCGACTGCGCGCGGCTTCGTCTCGTTTCCGTGGGGCCTTGATGATGAGTATTTCCAGGAGCTGACATCGGAGCGGCGCACGGCGGTTAAGCGCCACGGCTTTACCGTCTATCGCTGGACCAAGGACGACCGTCAGGACAACGAGGCGCTCGACACCATGATCATCGCCACCGGTGCTGCACTCAGGTTTGGCGTCTATAGCCTTTCCGATCGTGGCTGGGAGGGTCAAAGGACGCAGCGCGAAGTTCGGCCGTCGCCAGTGCCAGCGCCGGCTGCACCGGTGCCCGCGACACCAGCGCCTGGTGGTGTGATTCCCGAGGAAACGGCAACGGCGCCGGTCAAGGAGGGATACTGGGAAGAACAGGCGCGCCGTGAGCTGGAAAACATGGAGCGGGTCGCTGCGGAAAATCGTTCGAGGTTCTTGGACCCGCATGGTTTGCGGACCAAGGCCGACTTTTGGGATAAAGACGAGTGACGAGATGCACCGATGAGACGTGTGATGGATTATCAGACTTACCTCGTTGCTTTGAAGCGCTGGTTTCACGGCGATCAGGTGCCCGGCGAGCTCTACAAGCCGGAGCCGATCTATCATTCGCTCGGCGCGAGAGGCGGCCCGCACGATGCCAATGGCAATAGGCTCGACAACAATGGCAACGTGATCGGCCGCGACGCTGCGTTTTATCCAATCAAGCGGTCAGAGAGTTTCATATTCCCGTACGGTCGCGACAAGCCTTGGATTTGAAAATGCCGGGGCTGACAGAAGCGGAAGTAAAGACTTTTACTGCGCAGTGGCTCACCTTTCCTCGGTGCTCTCCATAGCTGTCATCGCTTCGCCGATGAAGCGCCAGGACGATGGACAGTACATTGCTCGCAAGAACTTTAGTAATATGGATTACAGGCCCATCCGGGGCATTTGGTCGACCACATGGATCCCGCACTGAGCGTGCTGACCCCGCAGCGCATCGCGACCGAAGCCTTTACCGACGCCCCCGCGGCAGTCGTCCGCCTCGACCAGATCTATGAGCGGAACGCTCACTTCCTGCGCGATTGCTTTGAGGCGTACGTCAGTGGCGAGTCGCTAACGACGCGCGCGCGCGCAACCTATCCCTTTGTGCGCCTCACGACCTCGACCCATGCGCGGCTCGATTCACGCCTCTCCTACGGTTTCGCCACAGGGCCGGGCGTGCACGAGACCACCGTGACGCGGCCTGACCTTTTCCGTGCCTATCTCACCGAGCAGATCAAGCTCTTGATCGAGAACCACGGCGTGCCAGTCGAAATCGGCGAGTCGAACGAGCCGATCCCCGTCCATTTCGCCCATCGCCGCGACATCAACGTAGAAGCGGTGCTCTCGAGCGGCCGAAAGTCGCCCATCGATCGACCGCTGCGCGGCGCGCGGCGCCGCAAAAACCTCTTCAATTGCGCGACCTATATTCCGTGGCTCTGTTGAGGCACCGTTCGAACATACCCCTTTTTAGCTTTTTGGCGAATTAACTGTTTCAGTTCTGCAATCGTTAGAGCAGGCTTCTTTCGATGGATCATCCGATGGCAATTGGAGCAAAGCACAGTTAGATCCTTGATGCTGGTTACTGTGTTTCTCCCATCGCGGCCTGAGAGTGGATCTATATGGTGGCATTCAATGTAGCCGGTCCCAAGAGAACCATATTGGTCTTCAAAGCTAAAGTCGCACGCAAAGCATCGAAATCCATAGTGTGCCTTTGCAGCAGCGGCGGCTTCTGGTACGAGCGACGACAGAAGGTGGTGGGTCTCACATATAGTCGTCCGCTATGAGGAAGTTCGATTTCAGCGGTCGCAGCGCCCCCCGACTGCGTCCAATCTCGACCAAAATATAGAAACGGCAATTCCAATTCCTGATGCTGTACGCCGCGCTGCGGCGGTCGCGTGTTCAGACTAAAGGGAACCTGGGAAGTGAGAGCGACATCGTTCTGGGAGAGAGTGCGAGAAGAAGCGGCGAAATCTGCTGCGGCAGAAGCCGCCGATCCGTGGCGGCTCACGCTGGAGCGCGTGCGGGGCAAAGTTGACTTCTTTGATCGCCTAGAGCGTGTCAGCTCCCAGACGCTGCTGGACTTGCTTGAAGTGCCACAACGCAACCGCACTGCGGGCAGCTACCGACGTTTGGCGAAGGTGATGGCTGCACTCGGCTGGACGGCCATTAGGGTGCGGGATTTGACGAGAGGCGGATACAAGGAACAGGTGAGAGGCTATTGCCGAGAAGCAAGGGCTCCGGCAACGATTTGCCATTCTTGATCGCCGTTATACCCGTTTACCGACGCCCTAGAAATAGCGCCGAGAGCAGCCTGGCCGCCGATGGCGAAGACGTCGTCGTCTCGTTCCAGTTTTGAAGTAATTTTTATGACTTCGGCGGCGCCTAGACCTATTTGCCCCGACATGCCGAAAGATCAACGGAAAGGCGCCGACGGACGATCTTCGCGCGAGCGGGATCAAGAGCGGCAACCATAGAGTTGTGTTGCGCAAGGTCATGGCCGCTAATTTGGCCAGACAATACGCGCAATATGTCGCTTTGCCGCGAACGCTTCTTCTCCTCGCGACGAGCTTCGGCATCGAATGAACCGACGAACAGCACGGCAACTCTCCTAGAAACAGCCTAGAGTCAGAACCACAGAAACGGTTGACCAACCGCCTGCCGTGTCCACACATCTCAGAACAGTTTCCGGGCAAGATCGACACAACCACGCCCTATGTTATCGGCAAGATTGTTTCGCGACTTGAAATGGACTCACGTTGGGCTCTCGCGCGTTCGGTCCGAGCACTTGTTGCTGAACGTGATGCGCTTAAAGAAAACTTGAAAGCTCAGTGAGCAACTCAACTCGGTAAACGATTGATCCGGCACACGTCGAAGCGTAGCGCCGCTATTGCCGTGAGGTCCCTGCGATCATGCGGCGCATTCCCCACCTTCACGTCGATCAACGCGGCGGTGTAGCTCATGGATAGTCGCCGAAGCACGGCCCGGTTCAGGCGTTGAGGGCATGAGTTCATCAAGGTAGTCGTGACACAGTGCGTGCGAGCGGCGCGAGCCGACAAAATGACCGTCGAGATAGATGTCATAACGGATTATGCCCTTGACCGCGCCGTCTCGCGTGCGGTCGAACACGGGATCGAGGCGGTATCGCGTCATTGCAGTCTCCCAAAATTCGTTTACAGAGGTATTGTGGGAAATCACGTTTGAACGGCGTCATTTCTCTAAGGTGCGCTGCACTTGGCGAGATTTGCCGAGCAAATTCGGCCCGTGCTGCACGTCGCTGTTGAGAGCCGCATCATGGACGGAGTCGGCGGTTTTGGCTTTACGCGGGCCTTGATATTTCCTTACGATGAGCTTGATTTTTGCCGTTAGGTACTTGCGCTGGATGCGCACGCTTAGCGTTCCGGCTCCGGTGGGGCAGAAATGCTCTATTTCTTTGAAAATTTTGTTCTCGACCCGGCGCGCCGCGAGCTACGCCGCGGGAATGCACTCATCGCGGTGCAGCCCCAGGTGTTCGACCTACTGGAATATCTTATTGCCAACCGCGACCGCGTCGTCAGCAAGGACGATATTCTCGGAGCGGTCTGGGGCGGGCGCGTTGTGTCGGAATCGGCGCTCACCACCCGCATCAATGCGACGCGGACCGCCGTCGGCGACGATGGCGACCAGCAGCGGCTGATCCGCACGATCCCGCGCAAAGGCATCCGTTTTGTCGGGGTGGTTCAGGAACGGGCACAGCCCGAAGAGGAGGCCCCCTCGGCTCCAGCAGTCCTTGACGCGCGGACACCAGGACGGACAGCGACAGACCACGATAAAGTCGCGTCCGCCGAGCGCCGCCAGCTTACCATAGCGTCATGCGAGCTGCTGCGCGGGGCCGCGGCCGCCACAATGGACCCGGAGGATTTACCCGAGATTATCCAAAGCTATCACAGCTGCGTTGTTGAAACGATCGGTCGCCACAACGGGCTCGTCGCCCACACCTACGGAAACACTGCTGTAGTTTGTTTTGGTTATCCTGAAGCGCACGAGGACGATCCCGAACGTGCGGTTCGAGCGGCACTCGAATTGGTCGCCGCGGTGGCCGCTCTGAAAAAGTCTACGCCGCTGCAAACGAGGGCCGGGATTGCCACGGGCCTCGCGGTTATCAGCGATATAGCTGAGGAAGGCGCGCACGAGTGCGGCATTATTGGCGACCCCCCGAACCTGGCCGCGCGCCTCCAGGCTATCGCTAAACCGAGTACTGTGATTATCGCCGACAACACACGAAAGCTTCTGGGCAATCTGTTTGAGCTTGAGGACTTGGGTACAAAGGACTTCCCAGGATTTGCTGGCCCGGTGCACGCTTGGAGAGCATTGCGACCGAGCCCAGCAGCAAGCCGATTCGAAGCATTCCATGCGACGGGCCTTACGGCATTGGTCGGTCGCGAAGAAGAACTTGAAATATTGCTGCGGCGCTGGTCGAGGGCAAAGGCTGGCCAAGGTCAGGTGGTATTGCTCTCCGGCGAAGCCGGCATCGGAAAGTCGCGACTGACGGCGGCGTTGCTCGAAGCGATTGCGTCCGAGCCTCACACGCGCCTGCGCAATTTCTGCTCGCCGCAGCACACCGATAGCGCTCTTTATCCCACCATCGGGCAAATCGAACGGGCAGCTGGATTCACCCGCGACGACACCTTGCAAGCGAAGCTTGACAAGCTCGATGCACTGCTCGCGCAAAGCTCAACGTCTGCCCAAGATGCCGCGCTCTTTGCAGAGATGCTGTCGCTGCCGAACGACGGGCGTTATCGGGTGCTCGAACTAACACCACAACAGCGTAGGCAACGCACACTTGAAGCGCTGATTTTACAAGTGGCGACCTTATCTCGTCGAAACCCGGTACTAATGATTTTCGAGGACGCGCAATGGATCGATCCCACGAGCCTCGAACTGTTCAGTCGCATAGTGGATAGAATTCCAACCCTCCGCGTGCTGCTGATCATGACGTATCGTCCCGAGTTTCAGCCGCAGTGGCTCGGACGGCCCTATGTGACCGCGCTTACCATCAATCGGCTGACCGAGCGCGAAGTCGGCGCAATGATCGACGATGTCGTCCGCAACAAGTTGCTGCCGGCAACCATTCGGCAAGACATCATCGATCGAACCGATGGCATTCCGCTCTTCGTTGAGGAGATGACGAAGGCGGTGTTGGAAGCGGGGAGCGAAAACGCGGTGGAGTACACGGCTGCGGCTGTTCCCTCCTCGCGATTGGCAGTCCCAGCAAGCCTACATGCGTCGCTGATGGCACGGCTTGACCGGCTCGGGTCGGCAAAAGAAATAGCGCAGATCGGCGCGGCAATCGGGCGCGAGTTTTCGCATGCATTGCTGGCCGCGGTCGTAGGCAAGCGTGAGACGGAATTTCAATCGGCGCTCGACCGTCTCATTGAGGCAGGTTTGCTTTACAGGCAGGGCGTGCCGCCGCACGCAACCTATCTGTTCAAGCACGCACTCGTTCAGGACGCGGCCTATGGCACGCTGCTGCGCGAACCGAGGCGCGCGCTGCACGCTCGTATAGCCGCAACCCTCGAAAGCCAATTCACCGAAATAACAGAAACCCGACCGGAACTGCTGGCGCGACAGTGCACTGAGGCCGGTCTTCTTGAAAAGGCCGCGGGCCTGTGGGGCAAGGCCGGGCAGCGATCAATGGAGCGTTTCGCACTGATCGAAGCGGTCGCCCAGTTTACCCGCGCCCTCGACCAAGTGGCGTCATTGCCTGCAACGCCGGCGCAGCGCCGCGACCAGATTCAGCATCAGGTCGGGCTTGCGAACGCTCTGTATCATACGAACGGTTTCGCAGCGGCCGAGACAAAGGCGGCGTTCGACAAGGCCCGTTTGATGATCGAGCAGGCGGAAAGATTAGGGGAGCACATCGAAGACCCGCTCCTGCTGTACTCAGTCCTCTACGGTTTCTTCATAGCGAAGTTTATCGTCTTCGACGGCGATGCTGCATGCGCGCTTGCACGGCAGTTCCTTGCGCTCGCAGAGCAGCAGAAGATGACAGCCCCTATTATGATTGGACATCGTCTACTGGCCAACACCTTGCTGTGTATGGGTGATGCCGCCGAAGGGCTCTCACATCTCGATCGTGCTCTGGCGCTCTACGACCCGGCCGTGCATCGCCCGCTGGCGACCCGATTTGGCCATGATGTGGGAGCGGCTATCCTGACTTTTCGGCCATTGGCTCTTTGGTTGCTCGGTTATCCCAAGACAGCCATGATGCAAACCGATCGTGCGATTGCGGCGGCGCGCGAGACGGGTCATGTTCCAACGCTGCTGTTTGCGCTAACTCTGACTGCGCTCACTCATATCTGCTGCAGGGACCACGCGGCAGCGATCGTGCACCTTGAGGAATGCATGGGTTTGGCGCAGGAAGAGGCGCCGTACATAAAGTATCTCGCCGCCGGTAACCGAGGTTGCGTACTCGCCCAAACCGGCCAAGCATCTGAGGCAATCCAAGCAATCAGCGACGCGATAACCGAGCTGCGCCCAATCGGGGCAACGGTGTGGCGTACGGCTTGGTTGGCCCATCTATCTTTGGCCCATGCGGAGCTTGGAAAACTCGATGACGCCTGGCGCTGTATTGGCGAAGCAATAACCGCAACAGAAACCACGAAGGAGAGGTGGTTCGAAGTCGAGACCAATCGCATCGCCGGAGAAATCGCACTGAAATCGCCCGAGCCGGACGCTCCCAAAGCGCAGGAGTATTTCGAGCGCGCACTTGCAGTCGCACGCCAACAACAAGCAAAGTCGTGGGAACTCCGCGCCGCAATAAGTCTCGCACGCCTCTGGCGTGACCAGGACAAGCCGCAACAAGCTCTCGAACTGCTCGCTCCGGTTTACGGCTGGTTTAGCGAGGGTTTCGAGACAAGGGACTTGAAGGAGGCGAAGGCGTTACTGAAAGAGTTGGCAGCGTAAAGTAATGGAGCCTCTTCAAGGTCCGGTGTCCCGGAAGCCAAAACAGGCCCAGCGATCCAGGTATTTGCAATGGGATAGACAGCGCCAGGGAGTGCATTTCAGTCATCTTAGCACTCGCCATCTCAACCTACCCGGTGCAAGTGCGCCAGACGGAGCAAACGCGCACTCAATTCGATTGCGTAACTACTAAAGTCATCATGACGGAACAAGGGCTCGGTCCAAGTTGAAGAGCCTATGACCTTCTTTATCGACGACGCTGCTAAAACCGTCACTTTTTCTGATGGCAGACGGCTGCGAGTTGCTCGCTTTGACAAATCTTGGATTAGTGCAAATAGCGAAGATGTCCAGTACGAGTTCAATCGTGCCGTCGGTACGCTTACCTACGCCGGATCGACAACCAAAGATAACGTCACCACGACTATTGTAGGTTCCGGCCGTTGCGAAAATGCGTCGAACATCGAATAGGACAGTGAGCCAAGCTATGATCGTTGCAAAACGATACCTTCCCTTTGAAGGAAGGTGGCGATCAGTTTCCAAACTCGAATACGACACTGCCAAACGTGAATACGTGTTGATTAGCAAAGGCGGCAGATACGTCCAAACTGGTCATTTCTTGTGTCGGTATTATTGGTGGTGCCACGTCTAGCGGCGGAGGCAGCAAAGTAGTGGCTGATCGCGGACCTTTCGGTCTCGGATGTTCACTTCCAACTTTGGATGCTGCTGGTTACCGGCATCATTTTTCTCTGGTTTGTCCACGTTTGGGCGACGCGGTAGCGCTCGGGGCGCTGGCTGACAGTTTTTATCACTAAAAAATCGTAGCCAGAGCGGTGATCCCTCCTGTGGGCTGGGGCAGCGCCACTTCCGGTGCACTGCCTTTACCGGCTAGGATGCCTCATCGAGCCCACGAGGGAGCCAGTGAAGAAGCGCTCAAGGTCAGTGGCGAACGCGCCACCAAGTCGCGAAGCCTCAAGGCGACGAAACGGAAGGGTAGCAGCGCGTCAGACAAAGCGCCTAGCTTCACTTCACCCGATGCTAGTGCGCAAGTAGAACTCGCCCGCCTTACTCGTGAATTGACCGACGAGCGAAGGCAGCGCATGGCAACGTCGGAAGTCCTGGGCCTGCTGAGTGGATCGCACGGCGACCTCAACCATTTATTCGACACCATTTCGGCCAACGCCACGAACCTTTGTCGGGCGAACTTCGGAACACTGTCTCTTTGCGAAGACGATGCCTTCCGCATTGTGGCGCCGCATAAGTTCCCCCTGACCTTGCCGAGCTTCGCCGACGCGAGCCTTTGGTCCGAGCGGGTCCCCTGTTGCGTATGGCTGAGACCAAGCGATTGCTCCACATCGCTGACTACATGGAATATGTGGCTTCGCACCCAGCCGACAGTGATGCAGCAGCTTTTGCAAAGCTCACCGGCGTACGAACCATGCTTGAAGTGCCGATGCTTAAGGACGATGACGTGGTCGGTGCAGTAGTGATTTACCGAACGGAGGTGCGCCGTTTTGATGACCGGGAAATAGCGCTAGTAACGGATTTCGCCGCCCAAGCCGTTATCGCCATCGAGAATGCGCGGTTGCTCCATGAACTGCGGCAATCGCTGGAACGACAGACAGCCACCTCGGAGGTGTTGCAGGTTATCTCAAGCTCCCCAGGAGAAATTGAACCAGTATTTATGACCATGTTGGAAAAGGCGGTTCATATCTGCGGTGCTAAATTCGGCAGTCTCTACCTCCACGAAAGCGGGAGGCTTCGCCTTGTCGCAGGGTTCGATGTGGAATTTTTAGAGGCGCGGAGAGACGCCGCCTTTGAGCCCGCACCCGGAGGCTTGCTTGATGAAATCATGAGAACCAAGCGGCCCGCGCAAGTCGCCGATCTAGCAGCGACAAAACCGTATTTCGAGCGTCATCCCATTGCGGTCGAAGCAGTCGAGCTTGGTGGCATTCGTACAGCTGTGGCAGTGCCGATGCTCAAAGACGACAGACTTATTGGAATTATCACCATCGTACGTCAAGAAGTGCGCCCGTTCACCGACAAGCAGATCGAACTAGTCAAGAATTTCGCTGCGCAAGCCGTCATCGCCATCGAGAATGCGCGGCTGCTCAACGAATTGCGTCAGCGCACGGGCGACCTCACTGAAGCGCTGGAGCAACAAACAGCCACATCCGAGCTACTGCAAGTTATCAGCAGCTCTTCCGGCGACCTTGAGCCGGTGTTCGCGGCTATGCTCGAAAATGCGGTGCGCATCTGCCACGCCACATTTGGCAACATCTATCGCGTCGAGGGTGACGGTTTGCGTATCGTCGCTACGCACAACACGCCCCCTGTCTTCGCCGAGGCCCGCAGGACCGTGCCATATTTTAGTCCCGGTCCGAAAAATCCTGTCTGTCACATGATGACGACCAAGACCGTTGTTCACGTCGATGACGTTGCGGCGACGGAGGCTTATGCTGACCGCGAACCGGCGGCCGTCGCATCTGTCGAACTTGGCGGCACTCGGACGCTGATGATTGTCCCGATGCTAAAGGACAACGAATTGGTCGGCGCATGTATGCTTGCGCGCCAAGAAGTCCTTTCGTTCAATGATAAGCAGATTGAGCTTGTGACCAACTTCGCTGCCCAAGCCGTCATCGCCATCGAGAACGCGCGGCTGCTCAACGAACTGCGGCAGTCGCTGGAGCGGCAAACCGCGAGCGCCGAAGTCCTGCAGGTCATTTCCATGTCCCCTGGCGACCTCGCGCCGGTATTTGCGACCATGTTGCGGAAGGCAGTCAGTATCTGCGATGCCAAATTCGGCACGCTGTATTTTCGTCAAGGCGATGAACTTCGCCTCATCGCGACGCATGAAGTGCCGACCGCATTTGCCGAGGCGCAAAGCAAAGCTCTGTTCCGCCCCGCGCCGGGTGGCATGCTGGACGCCGTGATGCGAAGCGGCAGCACGGCTCATCTCCCCGACCTGGCGCAGGCGCGGTCCTATATCGAGCGTGATCCCAGAATGGTGGAGGCTGTGGAGGTTGGCGGCATTCGTTCAGTGGTCGGGGTGCCGCTCATTAACGACGACGAACTCATCGGCATCATCGGCATCTACCGACAGGAGGTTCGTCCCTTCGCCGACAAACAGATCGAGTTGCTGACAAATTTCGCCGCTCAGGCCGTCATCGCCATCGAGAACGCGCGGCTACTCAACGAATTGCGCCAGCGCACTACGGACCTTACCGAACGCACCGCAGACCTTACCGAAGCGCTAGAGCAACAGACGGCAACGTCGGAAGTTCTCCAGGTTATCTCAACCTCTCCGGGTGATCTTGAGCCAGTTTTTGCTTCGATGCTGGAAAAGGCGGTTCGCATTTGCGACGCAAAGTTCGGAAGTATCCTTCGCTGGGAGAACGAAGCCGCGCATCTCGTTGCCACTCATAATGCACCTCCTGCCTTCGCCGAGGCCCGCCTCCGTTCACAAAACCCCGCAAATCCGGAAACGTCGTTTGGCCGCATGGTTGCAACCAAAGCTGTGGTTCATGTCGCCGATGCAGCGGCAGAACCGGGCTACGTCGAATTACGCGATCCTGCAGCCGTCGCAGCAGTCGAACTTGGACGCCAACGGACAGCTTTGTACGTCCCTATGTTAAAAGAAGGCGAACTGATTGGTGCGTTGAGCCTGTCCCGTCAAGAAGTTCGACCATTCACCGACATCTTCGAGCCGAGCTTGAGCTTGAGGCGCTTGCGCACCACGCCGCCAAGAAAACCGCGCACCGAGTGCGGCTGCCAGCCGGTGGCCTTCATCATCGCTTCGATCGTTGCGCCTGTGGGTGATTGCAGCAACGCGATGACGCGCGATTGCTTCGAGCCGCGATCGGCCCTCTTCGGCTCAGGATCGCCAGCACTGTGTCGCGATGATTTTGTCGTTGGAACGGCGGCTGGCGCTGACGCCGTCGGTCGCTTCTTTGCAGGCTTTGACATCGAGATCCTCCGTTCGGTTTCGCGGCGTCGCGCCGCACCACCGAAGCCCCACCTCGGCGATGCAGCCGGCGGGGCAGGATCTCGGGGCGCCCTTGGCGCCCGAAATCAACGGACAGTACCGCTCCAATGGCGCCCGAATGCCAGTCCTTTCTGGATAATGTTGTCGCTCAGCGACATTCGATCCGCAGAATTGTCGCGGCGGACTCACTCGCGAGAGACCGGTTCGATAGCGACTGCGTGCTTGGCACGCAGTTCGAGTCCGGAACCCGGCGATTAGCTCCGAATCAACGGGGTTCCCTAGCGAGATTTTGTCTCTGCGCCGGCGTCCCTAAATCTCCAAGGCCGTTTCGGCCTCTTTGTCTCTGGCGTGAAAATTCCGTTTCCCCGCAACGGAGACTTCAGTTCGAGGAGACCGGTTCGAATGCGATGTCGGTGAGGGCAGCTCCTTCGCCCACGGCGTTGAGTCCTCGGGCAGAACATCCTGACCTTCTTCGCGCACGATCCGCAGAAGTATGTCGCGTCGCAAGCGATGATGGCGACGACTCGGCTATAGTGACAGTACTGCCAGAGGAGCAGCTGATGCCATTGTCGCGCTTGAATGATCGATTTGAGATTGAATTAGAAGGAATAGCTTTCGGCATGGTAGATAGGCAGGGACACAGGTGGCGATGTCTCATCACCGATAAAGTCTTAAGCGACGCCATTGGGGGCGCCCCAACGCAAAAAGATAAAACTGCGTGGTTTCGCGCCAACCGTAGTTCTGTTGAACGAGTCGTCTCTAACAAATTCGATATGGGCGCGTTTGAAAAAGATGGGTTCATCAGCATTACCCATTGGAGGCGCCGCGGTTGACAGGCTATTATATAACGAAGCGGGCGACGTTGCGCTGGCCCGTGCACTTGAATTTCGATCCGCTCGCCTTGGAAAACCAATCGTCTCCAGCGCTTCCGACGTCCTGGTGTTTCTTTCGCTCACCGCTGACAGTACTGTAGCGAGTGCTGCCGAGACCGGGATCGAGACAATGCCGGATAGCTCAATACACGCGATTGCCTATCGCCATGACCTGCAGCGGCAATTCTATGGATATCGCGCTACTACGATTGTGTATGGCCGCCTGTCTACGGCAACCCCGGGTATGACTATCAATGGGATCCGAATACCTGGAGCACCGGGAACGGCTATTACTGAGAAAGCCTACTTTATCAGCGGCGGCATTTTGTAGGCGTGCAAAACGAAAGCTCTGAATGCCCTGGAGCAACGCGTCGCCCGGATCTCGCGCATGCGGTCTGGGCGCGCCCGCGTCAGCGCGACGTCGAAATTCGAGTTAAAATTGGTTATGGCGTAGCATGGTCGATAGGTCACTATCCTTCCGCTCGTTCACTTGCCCGAACTGCCAAGCGCTCTATCACGTCGTCAAAGTCGAGGCCGGCCCGGAGACCGTGTTTCACGACGTGGCTTGCCGCGCATGCGACGCGGCGTTTCCTGGACGCGAAGGCGGCTTGATCCTCAACGCGCCCCTCTCGCGTATTGCCGGCGATGATCGCGGAATTGATTGCGCCGATTGAGGTGCCGGCAACCCAATCGGGGCGGAGGTCGGCCTCGGCCAGTGCTTCGTCAGGGATCGTAAACTGAAAGAGAGCCCCGTATGGCTCGCAGGTGGTAGCCCACAGCCGTCCGCCGTGAGCTTCGATAATCGAGCGGCAGATCGAGGCCCATGCCCATGCCGTCGGGCTTCGTCGTGTAGAATGGTTCAAAGAGACGAGGCAGAGTTTCCGCGCTCAACCCGGGGCCGGTGTCTCGCACCAATAAGGCACACCGCGTTCGGTGCCGTTTGGCTGGTGGTGATGCGATGTTTGCCGAAGCGCGACGTTTGGTGCAACGGCAGAAGGGCCTCATAGTCCGGTTAAGAGCAGCGGGCGTGAACACATTGGATGCCCAGAGAATACTTTGGTTGCTGGAATCGAACCTTCGACGATTAGAGCAACAAAGAGACCGCCTCAGAGCAAACGTATAGCAGTAAAGACGACAGAGCTTCAAAAAGCTTGTCACTGACTTTAGCAGGCCGCGTTTTCACGTTGTGAAGGCTGTAGTCGCACGTCTCGCGCTCCTATGCTCACCAAGCACAGAACAGAGCCTAACCGCACCAATACTTCGACGATTCATTGAAAACCTCTCGATTGAAAATTAGATCATTAGAATGCCGGTAGAGCACCGCCGTCACTTCCCGTCGCCCTAGACGCTCGATGACAACGGCAGAGGTGGGGTATGACGTGAACGCATTGCTAAAGCTTCGACGAAAACGGTCAGATACAAAGCCGCAGCTCATTAAGCTCGGTCACCGGGAGATCGAGACTTCTCGGCTTGAGCCAAGGGTTCTGGACCGATCTCTATCATCGGGCGATGGCGGTCTACTGGCCGGTGTTTTTTGGCAGCGCCGCAGCGATCTTTGTCGCGCTCAACACTGTTTTCGGAACCCTTTATTTCCTCGGCCGTGACCCTATCGCCAATGCGGCCGAGAACGGTCCGCTCGCTTACTTTTACTTCTCGATCGAGACGCTGGCTACGGTCGGCTATGGCGACATGCACCCGCAGACGAACTACGGGCATCTGATCGCCACCGTCGAAATCTTCACCGGCATGTCGTTCCTCGCAGTGATGACCGGTTTGATCTTCGCCCGCTTCTCGCGTCCACGCGCCCGCTTCGTCTTCGCCAAGGAGACCGTGATCACGCATCACGAGGGGCGGCTGGCTCTGATGATCCGCACCGCCAACGCCCGTCACGACACGATCTCGCGAGCGAGCGCGCGGCTTTGGCTCGTCCGCGTCGAGCGCACCAAGGAAGGCGACGAGCTGCGCCGCTTTTACGAGCTGAAGCTCGACCGCAGCGAGCACCCGATGTTCGTGCTGAGCTGGATGCTGTTTCACGTCATCGACAAGGAAAGCCCGCTGTACGGTGCGACTTCGTCCGATCTCGCCGACAGCGACGCGCTTCTGGTGCTCAATATCGGCGGCGTCGACGACAGTTCCGCCCAGCAGCTTTACGCCCGGCACGTCTATTCCTGGCGCGATATCCGCTGGCAGCACCGCTACCGGAACATCACCAGCGTTTCGCCGCAGGGCCGGGTTTTGCTCGACTACACCAAATTCCACGATTTGGTCGCGGAAGAGTAGCTTGCTTCATCGTCCGCGACCATAATGGACAAGGCGCTGATGCGTCTACTTACGACGAAGACCAACCTGCTCAGCCGACGGATTGGCCGCCGTTGTCGATCAGCACGGCGAACACGCTGGGCGTCGCGCTGAACACACAGTCGACATACGGGAGGGCGTTGGGCGGCTGGTTCATCGACTGGTTCAAGCCTGAAAGATCGATCGACACGCTCTGACTGAGACCCCCAGCCGTCTTGTCGATGAGATTGGAGAGCGCGGCCGGATCGAAGCCGGGGAGCGGAAGACTGGGGACCTGATTCCCCGCGTAGCTCACGCTCAGCTGAAGCGCCGCATTCGCCGGGCCGTTCGGCACGGCGGTCGCCGCGAGGTTGAAGAGGATCGTGATCGGCAGATTGATGAGATCGCTCGGGGCCGCCGTTCCCGAGGCGATCAAAGCGTCCTTCGTTGTGACATAGACCGTCAGCGGCAAGGAAATCTGTTTCGGCCCGGAGAAGGCCGGATCGCCATATTCGATCCGATCCAGAACGAGGCCCGTGATCAGTGAATCCTCGGGCAGCGCGCTCGACAGGTCGCACACCGAAATCGGAACGCCCATGACGCGGTTTCGAAACCCGGCGAGATAAAGCGCAGCTCCGAGTTCCAGCACCGCTTGCATCGCGTTCTCAGCTCCTGGCGCCTCTATGGCGCGACCGCCGATAAACGACCCTCCAACCCCGCTAACCCGACGGCCAGCCTCATGCAGTTCCGGGCGCGAAGCCCAAAAGGGAGCGGCCGCATCAGCCTGAGCCAGGACCCCGCGGTAAGCCTGCAATATGCCGGCGAGCTGATTGCTGCGTTCATCGAACGGGCCGGCGGCAGCGTGAAGGGCGTAATCTCGACGGGAACAGTGCCCGAGGGACTAAAGCCGGTCTACGTTCACCGACAGTCGCGTACCCTTTCGAAGATCCTCGCCGAGATGCTCCGCGCCTCGAACAACTACATCGCCAATCAGATCTTCCTGGAGATTGGCGGACACCGCCTGGGCGGGCCAGTCAGCCTCGAGAAGTCGCTTAAGGTCGCGAACGAGATGCTCGCCGCGCGCGGCCTCGCCACGGCCATCCATCTCGAGGAGGGCTCGGGCATCAGCCGCGACAACCGCTTCACCGCCCGCGGCCTCGCCAAAGTGCTCGAGCTCTTTGCGCCCCACGCCGACCTGCTCCACGGCCATGACGGCGGCATGAACAAGACTGGCACCATGGACGGCATCCGCACGCTCGCGGGCTATGCCGAAACCTCAAGCCATGGCCGGGTGCGTTTCGTGATCTCGCTCACGAGCAATGACGACGAGATGCGGTTCCGGCTGCTCCACGCTATCGAGTCCGGACTGTAGCCGGCGCTTGGCACAAAAATACGCAACGTCCGCATTGGTCGGGACAATAGCCACCGACATGCAGACATCGCGTGAAGTCCCGGACGTGC
>CAVREN010000087.1:0-86953 GCA_963720115.1 uncultured Alphaproteobacteria bacterium | reverse complement strand
CGGCGCGGTTGCGACTGCCCTTGAGCGACGAGATATGCGAGAGCGCGCTGTCGAGCAGAGCCGCATCCTTGAAGCGATAGCCGATGCGCTCCTCAAGCGAGCCGTCACCACGGCGGCGGCGACGGGGGGGATCTTTCCGTCCATCCGTTGTCGCCACACGGACGGCCGGCTGGGCGGCCTCGGCGGCAGGCGGCTCTTGCGACGCAACGACCGATTTCGCTTTTCCGCGCCTTGTCATCGCACCAGGTTGAAGAGGCGGTTCCAACGCACCGTCCAGGGCCAGCGCCACACCTCCCAGGCATGCGCGCCGTCCCGGATCGAGAAGAAGATGATTTGTGCCTTACCGATGATGTTCTCGTAGGGCACGTAGCCGACGGCGCTGAGCACGCGGCTGTCGGTCGAGTTGTCGCGATTGTCGCCCATCATGAAATAATGGTCGGGCGGCACGGTATAGACCTGGGTATTATCGTAGAAGCCGTTCTCGGTGAGGTCGAGCGTCGTATAGGTCACGCCGTTCGGCAGCGTCTCGCGATATCGCCTGATCTGCTGTGGCGCACCGTCCTCGTCGCTGGTGAAGTCTTCGACGCGCTCGCGCTTAACCGGCTGTCCGTTGATGTTGAGGACGCCGTCGATCATTTGGATGCGATCGCCCGGAAGCCCGATCACCCGCTTGATGTAGTCGGTCGAGTCGTCCTTCGGCAGGCGGAAGACGACGACATCGCCGCGATTGACCGGCTGGCCGAGGATGCGGCCGGTAAAGATCGGCGGCGAGAAGGGAAATGAATAGTGGGTATAGCCGTACGAGTATTTGGAGACGAACAGGTAATCGCCGACCAGTAGGGTCGGAATCATCGAGCCGGACGGGATGTTGAACGGCTGAAACAGGAACGTACGGATGACCAGCGCGATGATCAGGGCATGAATAATGACCCGCACGGTCTCGGCGAATCCGCCTTCTTTCCGTTTTGTCCCGGTTTGCACGCTCATCGACCTATGGTTCCATTCGGCTGAAATTTCGCCCCGCGATCTTGTAGCCGCTGGGCCAACCCCAGGCAATTGCACGCGGGCTTTCGCCGCGGCTTTGTCCAGTCGGCTTTAGCTAGGAAGGTCATGTGCTTAACGGAAGGGCCCCGCTCCTGCCCCTACCGACATGACGAAATTGTAATTGGGGCAGGCGGAAGAGGCTGTGCGGCTTGCCCAACGACTTTGGCCGGCAGTTTACAGCCACCGGCTAAGGCCACCCTGGTCAGGCTGCCGCGACGGGCACCGCCGAAATCACCACAAAGGCATGGGCGGTCGGTCCCTCATCGGTGATGGTGAGGTCGATGCGCGCCTCGTAACCGGCTGGCGTCAGCGCCGCCAGCCGCTTTTTGGCGCCGCCCGTTAACTGGAGCGTCGGCCGCCCGGACGGCAAATTGACCACGCCCATGTCCCGCCACCAGACGCCTGCACGCAGCCCGGTACCGAGCGCCTTGGCGCAGGCTTCCTTGGCGGCAAAGCGCTTGGCATAGGTCTCCGCCCGGTTTCTGCGCTTGTCGGCCTTGGCGCGTTCGGTGTCCGTGAACACGCGATCGAGGAAACGGTCGCCATGGCGTTCGATGACCTTGGCGATGCGGCGCGCATCGCAGATGTCCGAGCCGATGCCGATGATCATGATGCCGCGCTTTCGCTACGCAAGCGACCGCGCTCCATGGCCGCGCGCATTTTGCGCACGCTTGCGTCCAGGCCCTCAAAGATCGCGTCGCTGATCAGAAAATGCCCGATATTGAGCTCGACGATTTGGGGCAACGTCGCGATCTCTTCCGCACTGAGGAAATCGAGACCGTGACCGGCATGCACCTCGAGGCCGGCCTGCGCCGCGAACGCGGCGCCGCGCGCGATGCGGGCGAATTCACCGGCCGCGGCGGCACCATCGCCCGCCGCCAACGCATCGCACCAGGCGCCGGTGTGAATCTCGATCACCGGAGCGCCGACGATCGCCGCGGCATCGATCTGCTCGGGGTCGGGCGCGATGAACAGCGAAACGCGAATGCCTGAGTTGGCGAGCCGCTGCACCGCCTCGCGCAGCGCACTGCGCTGCCCGGCAACATCGAGCCCGCCTTCGGTTGTGCGCTCCTCTCGCCGCTCGGGAACGAGGCAGGCGGCGTGTGGCCGAACCGTGCAGGCGATCTCGATCATCTCGCGCGTCGCGGCCATTTCCAGATTGAGCGGTTTCTTGAGGCCGGCTTTCAGCCGCAGAATATCGTCGTCGATGATGTGGCGGCGATCCTCGCGCAGGTGCGCGGTGATGCCGTCGGCACCGGCGGCGATGGCGATGGCCGCCGCCTTCATCGGATCGGGATGGCGGCCGCCGCGCGCATTACGTACGGTCGCGACATGGTCGATATTGACGCCGAGGCGGATGTGAGATTGAGCCGGCATGAATGTGTTCGCAGCGACTTATCCGTTCACCCGCTCGGCGGCGGCGATCACCTTCTTGGCCCGCAATTGTGAGATGATCGAGGTGAGATGCTTGAGGTCATAGACCTCGAGATCGATGGTGACCTCGGTGAAGTCCGGTGACTGTCGCGACATGCGAATATTGTCGATGTTGCCGTCATGCTCGGCGATCACTTGCGCGATCTGCGCGAGCGAACCGGGCTCGTTCACCGATTGCACCGCCAGCCGGGCAGGAAAGCGCTGCGGCATTTTCTCGTCGACATCCCAGCGCACATCGAGCCAGCGTTCCGGCTGGTCCTCGAATTCCTTCAAGGCCGGGGATTGGATCGGATAGATGGTGATGCCTTCGCCCGCCGTCATGATGCCGACGATTCGGTCGCCCGGCACCGCCCCGCCATTGGGCGCAAAGCGCACCGGCAGGTCGGTATTGATGCCGCGGATGGGGATGGCCGCGCGATTCTCGGCGGTTTCCGGGACCTTGAATTTCACCGCCTTGGCGCGATTGAGCCCGAACCAGCCGCTGTCTCCCTGCGGCGCTGCGCCGGTGACGCGCTCGTCCTTGTAGTCGGGATACATGGCGCGCACCACGTCGGCGGCCTTCATCTCGCCGCGGCCGACCGCCGACATCACGTCCTCGATCGAAGCGCGGGCGAGCCGCGGGAGCGCCCCTTCCAGCTGCTCGTCCGAGTAGCCGATCTTGGCGCGTTGGCACAGCCGCTCGAGGATGCGGCGGCCCAGCCCCGAATACTGATCGCGGATCGCCGCGCGGGTCGCGCGCCGGATCGCGGCACGCGCCTTGCCGGTCACGACGATGGATTCCCAGGCGGCAGGCGGCGCTGTCTGCGCCTTCGAGGTGAGGATCTGCACCTCGTCGCCATTCTGCAGCGGCGAGCTCAAGGGGCCGATCTTGCCGTTGATCTTGGCGCCGACCGCCATGTTGCCGACGTCGGTGTGCACCGCGTAGGCAAAGTCGATCGGGGTTGCCCCGCGCGGCAGCGCGATCAGCTTGCCCTTGGGCGTGAAGCAGAACACCTGGTCGTGGAACAGTTCGAGCTTGGTGTGCTCCAGGAATTCCTCGGGGTTGGAGCCTTCGGCGAGGAGCTCGATGGTGCGGCGCAGCCAGGCATAGGCGTTCGACTCGCGCGACAACATCTCCGTCGGCGAGCCCACATTGTCTTTGTAGAGCGCGTGCGCAGCGATACCGTACTCGGCGATCTGATGCATCTCGCGGGTGCGGATCTGCAGCTCGACGCGCTGCTTGCCCGGGCCGATCACCGTGGAATGGATCGAGCGATAGTCGTTCTGCTTCGGCGTGGAAATGTAATCCTTAAACCGCCCCGGAACGACCGGCCATGTGGTGTGGACGATGCCGAGTGCCTGATAGCATTCGACCGCATCGCCGACGACGACCCGGAAACCGAAAATATCGGAAAGCTGTTCGAAGCCGACAGCCTTGCGCTCCATCTTACGCCAGATGGAATAGGCCCGCTTGCGCCGGCCGGTGACTTCGGCGGTGATACCGCTGTCGGCGAGCTTCCTGGTGAGCTGTTGCTCGATCTCGGCAATCCAAGCTTTGCTGCGTTCGGCCAGTGTTTCAAGCCGCTCGGTAATCACCTTGTAAGCATCGGGATTGAGCTCGCGGAACGACAGATCCTCGAGCTCCTCGCGCATCTCCTGCATGCCCATACGGCCGGCGAGCGGCGCATAGATGTCGAGCGTTTCCTCCGCTGTGATGCGCCGCGCCTCGGGGGGCCGGTATTCGAGCGTGCGCATGTTGTGCAGCCGGTCGGCGAGCTTGATCAGCAGCACACGCACGTCGTCGGCGATGGCCAGCAGAAGCTTGCGCAAATTCTCGGCCTGCTTCGCCTCCTTGGAGACGAGGTCGAGCTTTTTCAGCTTGGTCAGCCCCTCGACCAGATGGCCGATCTCCTGGCCGAAAAGCCGGTCGATCTCGGCACGGGTGGCGTCGGTATCCTCGATCGTGTCGTGCAGGAGCGCGGCGGCGATGGTCGCGTCGTCAAGCTTCAGGTCGGTGAGGATGGCGGCGACCTGGAGCGGGTGCGAGAAATAAGGATCGCCCGACGCGCGCTTCTGCTCGCCATGGGCGCGCATGGCATAGACATAAGCGCGGTTGAGCAGGTCCTCGTTGGCGCCGGGATTGTATTGCTTGACCCGGTCGACCAGCTCGAATTGCCGCATCATCCGCGGCTTGCGGGTCTTCGGCGCCCGCTCGATCTCCTGCGACATCAGCACGGGTGCGCGCGCCACCGCGACCCGTGCCCGGGGCTGGTTCTGCATCCGCGGTAAATCGATCGGCGAGCGCGCCATCAACAACCTCAGACTTCGCCGGCAAAACCCGGCAAAAGTGCTTATGCCGTCATAAGGATATCATGGCGCAGCGCCTGCGCCACAAGCCGCGGACATTCGCCAAGCCCGGCGCACCTTCGCCGCTTGCCGGCAAACTTTCCGTTACCGCGTGCCCTTCCGCGCCTCGGCCTCACGGATTAGCGCGCGCAGCCGCGCCGGCGTCACCGGCAGGCTGTCGATGCGCACGCCAAGCGGGCGGAGCGCATCTTCGATCGCGCAGGCGACCGCGGGCGGCGCCACCATGCGGCCGCCCTCGCCCGCTCCCTTCACGCCGTATTCGGTATAGGGCGACGGCGTCACCAGATGGCCGATCCGCACCTGCGGCGGCAGATTAAGGACCCGCGGCATCAGATAATCCTGGAACGAGATTTGCTGCGGCTGGCCATTCTTGTCGTACTCGAATTGCTCGAGCAAAGCCGTGCCGATGCCCTGCGCGGTGCCGCCGCGCACATGGCCGTCGACGGTCATCGGATTGACCATGGTGCCGCAATCGTGCACCGCCACATAATCCAGGAAGCTCACCTGACCGGTCTTCGGATCCACCTCGACCACCGGCATGTGGCACATGTGACCCATGATCGGATAGAAAATGCCGAAATCGCTGTCGCTCTTGGGCAGCGTCGCGAGCGGATGGTCGTAGGTATAGCTGGCGTCGAGACCGCTGGTCAGATCCGGATCGTCCGGCAGCGACAGCCGGAAGAAGTGCGCTTGCGTCGCGACCTCGGCGATCGACACTTCCAAGCCGGAAGCGCCCTTCACGCCGATCTTGCCGTCGCGGAATTCAAGATCGTGCGGGCCCGCTTCAAGCATGTGGCTTGCCACGCGCTTGAGTTTCTCCTTGATGATCTTAGCCGCGCCGGTCACGGCGCCTGCGATCATCACCGTGTAGCGGCTGCCGCCCGGCCCGGTGCCGGGGAGCCCGTGGTCGGTATCCGAATAGGTCACGCTGATGTCGGCCGGGTCCATGCCGAGCTGCTCGGCAAGCACCATGGCGGCGACGGTCTCCGGGCTGTTGCCCCAGCACGGCGCATGCAGCGAGATCACCGCCTTGCCGGTCGCGTCGATCTTGATCGAAGCGCTCTCCGGCGAGCTCGTCAGCGCAAAGCCGGGCGCGCGGTTGAGCATCCAAAACTCGGTGGCGCTGAACACGCCCTTTTCCTGGCAGCTGGCGACGCCGATGCCGACATAGCGTCCTTGCGTCCGCATGAGCTGCTGCTTGTCGCGCCAAGCATCGTAGTCGAGCATCTGCAGGGCCATGTCGAGGGCGCCGGGATAGTTGCCGCTGTCGTAGAGGTTGCCGGTCGGGATCTGATAGGGAAACTCTTCCGGCTTGATGAAATTGTCGCGCCGGAATTGGATCGGATCGAGATTGAGCTCGTCGACGGCGGCATCAACGATCCGCTCGATCATGAAGTTCGTCACTTCTGAGCCGAAGCCGCGGCAGGCACCTTGCTGGCATTTGTTGGTGAAGACGGCATAGATCTCGGCGCCGACGGCGCGAATCTTGTACGGGCCGACGGTCTGCGAAAAGCCGTTGCCGTGCGTGCCGAGACCATATTGGAAATAAGCGCCGTAATCGTCGACGACTTTGTAGCGCAGCGCCGTCATTCGATAGTTGGCGTCGAGCGCAAGCTCGACGTCGTAGATGCGATCCGAACCGTGATTGTCGCAGGCGGTGATGTTGTCGATACGGTCCTCGATATATTTGACCGGACGGCCGGCGGCGCGCGCCCCCAAACCCGCAAGCACGGCAACCTTGTGCAGAAACAATTTGCTGCCGAAGCTGCCGCCGGCATCGAGCGGCACAAGATTGACTTGGTGACTTCGCGACCTTGAGCGCGGTCGCGACCGTAAAGCCGATGTAGTTGTACATCGACGAGTTGACGTAGATGGTGAATTTCTCCGACGCCTCGTCGAAACTCGCCACGGCCCCGCAGGTCTCGATCGGCTGGCCGCCGGAACGGGCCCAACGCAGGTGGCGTTTGACCACATGCGCGGCGCGGGCGAATTCCTCCTCGACCGGCCCGAACACATAGTTGCGATGCTCGGCGGTATTGTCCGGTCCGCGCTCGGGATGCAGCACTGCATCGCCCCGCGAATTGATCGCCGCCATCATGTCCGAAACGGCAGGCAGCGGTTCGTATTCGACTTTGATGAGAGCGACGGCGTCCTCGGCGATGTAGCGACTGTCGGCAACGACTAGGACCACCGGCTCGCCGACGTGGCGCACTTTGCCGAGCGCGATGCAGCGCTGCTCGACAGGCGGGTTGGCAAAGCACGGCAGCGGCCCAGTTTCCTGCGCGGCCTCCTCGCCGGTAATCACGGCCGCCACGCCGGGCAATGCCAACGCCGCACGCTTATCGATCGACTTGATGCGGGCATGCGCATGCGGGCTGCGCAGCACCGCCGCGTGCGCCATGTTCGGCAGCGCGACGTCGTCGACGAAGCGGCCGCGGCCGATCAGGAAGCGCGGGTCCTCCTTCCGCAGCATGCGCGTGCCGATTACATTGAGCCGTTGATCCGGCCGCTCTTGCTGGCGGCCGACGGGCGGCGAAAGGATCTTGCCGGCTTCCGCCATCAGCGCACCGCCTTTTGGGCGCGCATCAACTCGACCGCGCGCTCCACCGAGCTGATGATGTCCTCGTATCCGGTGCAGCGGCAGATATTGTCGTTCAAACGAAGCCGGATGGTTTCGCGGTCGGGATTGGGATTATCGCGCAACAGCTCGGTCATCAACATCAACATTCCTGGCGTGCAATAACCGCATTGCAGGCCGTGCTTCTCCCAGAAGCCGCGCTGCAATGGGCTTAGATTGTTGACGCGGCCAAGCGACTCCACAGTTTCGACGCCGCGACCGTCGGCTTGCACCGCGAGCGTGCAGCAGGAGCGCGTCGCCAAACCGTCCAGCAAAACCGTGCAGGCGCCGCAGACGCCGTTCTCGCATCCGACGTGCGTGCCGGTCAGGCCGATTTCTTGGCGAATGAAATCCGACAGGAGCAGCCGCGGCTCGATCCGACGCCGAAACGCCCGGCCGTTTACCGTCACGTTCACTTCCACATCGGTCATTGCTTGATCACTCTGGAATGCTCGCGCCGGCGCGCGCGGACGCCACGCGCAACATCCGTCGGGTCAGGGTGGCGGCGACATCGCGCCGATACGCTTCGTCAGCGTGCAGATCGGCGGCGGGCGGCAAGTTCTTGGCGGCTGCCTCGGCCGCGGCGTCGACTGCAGCGGCCGAGGCCGGCTTGCCTTCGAGCGCGGCCTCGGCCGCCGGAATGCGGAACACGTTGTGAACAGCATTGCGAAAGCCGATGCGCACGTCGCGGCAATTGCCGTAGCGCATGGTCAGAAGGCAACCGGCGGCGATCAGCGCGCGATCGCCGAAACGCTGGCTGATCTCCATGAACGCATAGCCGTGGCCGGCCGGCAGTCGCGGAACGCGGATCTCGACCAGCATTTCGTCGGGCGCGAGATCCGTCGCGAATGGCGCCTTGAAGAACCGCTCCGCAGCGATCGTGCGCTGGGAGCGCGCGCTGCGCGCGAGCATGCTGCCGCCGAACAGCACGATCACCAGCGGCAGCTCGAAGGCCGGATCGTTGTGGCAAAGATTGCCGCCGAGCGTTCCATGGTTGCGAATCGAATGATTGGCGACGTGCTGATATGCCTCGATCATGATCGGGCAACCGCTAGCGACGGCCGCAGAGCGAAAGATCGTGTTGTGGGTGGTCAAGGCGCCGATGCGGAGCTGGCCATAGTCTTCGATAATGTATTGCAGCTCGGTCAGCCGGCCGATGTCGATCAGACGGCCGGGCGAGATCGCCCGCAGATTGAGCTGCGGAATGAGGCTGTGGCCGCCGGCGAGCAGCTTGGCCTTGCTGCCGTATTTCGACAACGCCTCGAGCGCGGCGCGCATATTCGGCGGCCGTTCGTATTCAAACACGGGAGGCTTCATCGGCCTTCCCTCCCCCCTGACGGATCAACGACGCGAAGTCGAAATCCGTTCTGTTCTGTCGTCTTGCGGCGATTGTTTCTGATCGGACTTTTTCTGGCAAGAGAAGCCGGCCAAAAGGATTACCAGGACGCCGCCGCGAATAAGCGACCGCGTGGCCATTACCACTGACAGTTGCAGCGCGCGCGCCCGCAGTTGAGGGCTTGCCGAAGTTGTGATTTCGTCGCGCGCTGTGCCGCGCGGCCAATCGTCCAATCCTAAACGCCGCGACCGAGGAGAAGATCGATGCCGTTCTCGCTGCCCGAGCTGCCTTACTCCTACGATGCGCTTGCTCCCTACATGTCGCGCGAGACGCTCGAATTCCATCACGACAAGCATCACCTCGCCTACGTCAACAACGGCAATAATCTGATGAAGGGCACCGAGTTCGAGAACCGGCCGCTCGAAGACGTGGTCAAAAGCTGCTACTTCGGCAATCCCGGCCTGTTCAACAATGCCGGCCAGCACTACAACCACATTCATTTCTGGAAATGGATGAAGCCGGACGGCGGCGGCAACATGCCGGGCAATCTGGAAAAGCAGATCATCGCCGATTTCGGATCTGTGGCGAAGATGAAGGAGGACTTCATCCAGGCCGGCATCACGCAGTTCGGCTCGGGCTGGTGCTGGCTCGCGGTCAAATTCGGCAAGATCGAAGTGATGAAAACGCCGAACGGCGAGAGTCCGCTGGTCCATGGCGCGCGGCCGATCCTCGGCTGCGACGTGTGGGAGCACAGCTACTACATCGACTACCGTAACCGGCGCCCGGACTACCTCAAAGCGTTCGTCGAGAACCTGGTCAATTGGGACTACGTCGCCGAAATGCATGAGGCGGCGCGATAGCGGCTCGGCCGTTGGCGGAGCCCTGGCTTGCTCGGCTGAGCCTGCAACTTTCGCATGGGCGGCGGACAAGCCAGGGGCCGAAATCGCGAATCAAAATCCCGGCGCAAGGCTTTTGGCCGAACGCCGGGACGAAAATCTAAAAACGCAGTGCGTTTCGAGCCGAGAGGACGTCTACTCTTCCTCGTCGCCCATATCGGCTTCGGGTTCGGGCTGATTCTCTGGCGGCGTGAGGCCTTCCAGGCCCTTGAGCAGCTCTTCCTCACTCATGCGGTCGGTTATGACCTCGGTATCGTCGGCATCGACGCCGGTGCCGGGCGCGCCGATGAGCGGAACACCTTCGGGCTCCGGCTCGTCGACCTCGACGTATTTCTGCAGCGAATGAACGAGCTCTTCCTTCAGATCCTCCGGCGACACCGCCTTATCGGCGATTTCGCGCAGCGCCACGACCGGGTTCTTGTCGTTATCGCGCTCGACGGCAATCTGGCTGCCCGAGGAGATCATGCGCGCGCGATGGCCCGCGAGCAAAACCAGGTCGAAGCGGTTTTCGACCTTGTCGATACAATCTTCGACGGTAACGCGCGCCATAGTCGCTGCTCCTCGATCGCCGCTTTTGGGGGCTGCTGGGCAGGGGATTCTCACTCCCGCCCGGGCCGTAGGTATCGCTCCTGGAGGGCAAGTGCAAGTGCGTTTTCCCCACCGGCGGTGTGAAAACGCTTAACTTTGCCCCTTCCCCCGCCTTTGCTAACGGAAACTGCTAACCGAGACTCTCAGCGAGACCCGGGAACTCGATCGTGGCTTTTGCCTTTCAGTTCCCAGTCACCGCGACGGCGTGCCGCAGTGATCGCTCGGGTGGGGTCAAGCCATATGGTTCCTGCACTGCCTGTGCAATTTGGTGCACACGCAGACGTACGAGACTACCGTGTTTTTGCCACCGTGCCCGATTAGTTTGGTGAAGGTGGCGGCAAAGTTTTGAAGAACGCCGGAAACGTCGATTTTATTGCGGCCATCCGGTTTCATCACCAGACGCACATCGAGAGAAACATGTCGGCTCAGATCGAGAAAATCGCGCTATTTATTGACGGCGCCAACTTATACGCCACGGCGAAATCGCTCGGTTTCGATATCGACTACAAACGGCTGCTGCGCGAGTTCCAATCGCGCGGCTATCTGTTGCGCGCCTTCTATTACACCGCCGTAATCGAGGATCAGGAATATTCGTCCATCCGGCCGCTGATCGATTGGCTCGACTACAACGGCTATACGGTCGTCACCAAGGCGACCAAGGAATTTGTCGACCAGACCGGGCGGCGCAAGGTCAAGGGCAACATGGACATTGAGCTTGCGGTCGATGCCATGGAGATTGCGCCGCATATCGATCAGATGGTGCTGTTCTCCGGCGATGGCGACTTCACCCGCCTGGTCGAGGCGGTGCAGCGGCGCGGCGTCCGCGTCGTGGTCGTATCCACCATTTCCACGCAGCCGCCGATGGTGGCCGACGAATTGCGGCGGCAAGCCGATCAATTTGTCGATATCCTCGAAATGCAGAATAAGATCGGCCGCGATCCGGGCGAACGTCCCCCCCGCGATACGCGAGAGCCGCGGGAGGCGCGCGAACCGCGCCACACGCCGCAATTCCTCCAGCGCAGCACCGGCACGCAGCGCAACGAGATCCAGGTCGAAGAAGACGAATTCGACGAAGAATAAGCCGGTTAGAGCCCGATCGCTCGCGATTGAAACGATTGGTGCTCTAACTTTTGGGTGAAGCACGATCTTTTCGGAAAACCGGTTTCCACTTTTCCGGATCATGCTCTAGGGGTTGGGGAATGCTGCGCCCGAGTGGAAAGCCCGGCCGCGATTGTCCGCGCTGCCCGCGGCTCGTCGCCTTTCGCACCACGTGGCGCGAAAAAGAGCCGGAGTGGTTCAACGCGCCGGTGCCCTCGTTCGGGCCGATTGACGCTCGTCTGTTGATCGTCGGGCTTGCGCCGGGATTGCGCGGGGCGAACCGCACCGGGAGGCCCTTCACGGGGGATTATGCCGGCGATCTTCTCTACGCCACGCTGAAGGATTTCGGCTTCGCGCAAGGCTCGTATGACGCTCGGCCGGACGACGGCTTCACGCTACTCGACTGCCGCATCACCAATGCGGTCCGCTGCGTGCCCCCCGAGAACAAGCCGACGCCGCAAGAAATCACTACCTGCCGTGATTTTCTCAGCCAGACAATCGCCGAAATGCCGAAGCTCCGCGCCATCGTTGCGCTCGGCCACGTCGCGCACGAGACGCTGGTGAGGGCGCGCACTGCGCGGCTCGCGGACCATCCATTCGCCCATGGCGGCGTGCGCGCAATGGGCAAGATGATGCTGTTCGATAGCTATCACTGCTCGCGCTACAACACCAACACCGGCGTGCTCACGCCGCAAATGTTCCGCGACGTGTTCGCGAAAGTGCGCGCGCATCTTGATGCCAGCGAGCACGCGATCGCGGCCGAGAGACCGGCGAATGCTTAGTTCGGGGCTGCTTGCTGCTGCGGCCGTTTTCTAGGCAAAGATCGCGGCCTCGTATTTGCCGCTGCCCATTTCGCTGCGCGGGAAGATACCGTGCTGCTCGATCCAGGCAAACAACTCCTCGAACGTCTCTTTTGAGTATGGCTCGAACACCAGCCGCTCACCCGGACCCCACCGCCGCGTATCCATTTGATCGTGGAACCGCAGCGGAAACTCCTTTTTGTAGTAATGCGTGTAGAGCTCCGGCCGCAAATCGATGTCGCGCTGGGCGCGGCGCAAGGCGCGGAAATATTTGCGCACATCCTCAGGATCCGGCGTCCCGTTGACGATCGAGGCCATCATGAAGGTGGTGTCGATGACTTTGCGAAAGCCGAGTTGCTCGACAAAATAGTAAGGCCCGCTGAACAGCGAGACCGCGGGGACCTTCCCGTCGATCAGCATTTCCATGCGGCTGAACAAAAGGCCGTCGCGAAACGAAAGCTCGATCTGCTCCGGCTCGAGATATTGCTCGAGCCCCTGGATGGTCGCGTAGTGGCTGCCCGATTGGTAGCCGACGGAGATCGGCACGCCGGCGAGATCGGCCGGGGTCTTCACCGGCGAGTCAAGCGGTACAAAGATGCCGCAAGGCGAGACCGAATAGCACTCGGCGTAGAGTTTGCCGTGACCGTTGGAGGCGGCAACGTTCATCGTCCAGTGGCAAGCAGCGCTGACATTGCAAGAACGCCCGGCTTCCAGCGTTTGATAGGCGCCGACCTTGTTGCCGAGCTGATGCCCGCTGCCGGAGCCTGAATCCAGCGCCTCGCGAAATTCGTAGTCGAGGCCCTCGGCAGCGAAGTAGCCTTTCTCCTCGGCCACCCACTCCTGCAGGCGGAAATGCGGAGCAACGACGAATTTGGGCATGATGTCCTCCTCGGCGCTTTGATCGCAAGGCTATCCGTCCGGCACCGTTTGATAACTCCGCCGCCACGAACTACATTGTCCACAGATTGTTGACAATCTCGGGGGTCCGGATGGATCGCTTCGAGAATGCCCGTGTTTTCGTGACGGTCGTCGAGGCCGGCGGGTTCACGCGCGCGGCCGAGCGGTTGGGACTGTCGCGCGCCGCGACAAGCAAGCATGTCCTGCAACTGGAAGACCGATTGGGCGCGCGCCTTCTCAATCGTACCACGCGCCGCGTCAGCGTCACGGCCGCCGGCCGCGTCTTCTACGAACAATGCCGGCGGATCCTCGCGGAGTTTGACGAAGCGGAGCGCTCGGCCGGCGAATTGCACAACACGCCAAGCGGCGAACTGCGCGTGGTGGCGCCAACCAATTTCGGCCTGGCGGAGATTGGATCGGCGGTCGCCGATTTCATCGCCGCTTACCCGCGGCTGCGGATCAACTTCACGATGAGCGATCGGCTTACCGATCCGATTGAAGCCGGCTACGACATTGCGATCAGCGTCGACATGCCGCGCGGCACCTCGTCGAACCTAGTTGCCCGCAAGCTCAATACATCGCGCCGCATTCTCTGCGCCGCACCGGATTATTTGCGCGAACGCGGCGTGCCGCGCTCGCCGGCCGAACTCGCGAGTCACGACTGCCTGAGTTACAGCTACGTTTCGTCTCCCGACGAGTGGCATTTGGCAAGCACCGACGGTGAGCACGTCGTGAAGGTAAGCGGTCCGATCGTCACGAGCCACCGCCACGTGCTTCGGTCGGCTGCCTTGCGCGGTCTTGGCATTGCATACGGGCCGGTCGATTTTTTCCGCGACGAAATCGCCGCCGGCCGCCTCGTGCAGGTCTTGCCCGACTATGAATTGCCTCGCGCCATAATCTACGCCATCTACGCCGTCTATCCGGCAACGCGGCAGCTTTCCGCCAAGGTGAAAGCCTTCAACGATTTCATGGCCCGTTACTTCGCGGCCAGTCCGATATTTCGTTGATCGTCGGCCGAAAGTAGTGGCTAGCGCCGGTCTTGCCGCAGAAACGCTACGACTTCGGCAGCGCTCTTGTCGGGCGGGAAGACGGGATAGAAGACTTTACCGATGACCCCGTCGTCGACAATCAGCACCATGCGCTTGAGCAACGTCATGCCGGCCACGGTGAAGGACGGCAGATCGAGCGCGCGGGCGAATTTCAGTTCGGCATCGGACAGGAGCGGAAACGGCAGATGCAGCCGCTCGGCGGCTTCGCGCTGATAGTCCGTGTCCTGGGTCGACAGGCCGAAGACATGCCCGACGCCGAGCGTTTTGAGTTCGGCAAAATGATCGCGGAAGCTGCAGGATTGCGGGGTGCAGCCGCGCGCCCCGGGAATGTCGTCCCAGCCCGGCGGCAGATCAACGCCAGGAACGCCGGTGCGCGGATAGATATAGAGGACGGTGCGGCCGCCCAGGATCGACACATTGAAGGCGCCGCCGCGCGTTGCCGGCAGCGCGAGATCGGGCAACGCCCTTCCGGGCAGATGCCGCGCAGCACCGTCGTCCTGCGGCGCCGGGATATCGGACGGCAGCACGGTCGGATCGTGCTTGCCGTGCGCTTCCCGCGGGCGGCGGTGCTCGGATTGCCGCGCGTAGGAAATGAACTCCATCAGCGAGCCGTCGGGATCGCGGAAGTACACGCTTGTGCCCGCGCCCTTAGCGCCGAAACGCTGCATGGGCCCTGCTTCGATGGCGACACCGCAGCGCTCCAGGTGCCGAATCGCATCCGCAATCGGCCCGTTCCATTCGAAGCAGAGGTCGCTGTTGCCGGGAGCGACCGGCAGCCGCGCCACCTCGGCCGGCGCGACGCCTGGTCCGTGCACGTTGAGCTGCCGGTCGCCGAAGCGATAAGCAAAGCCCACCGGGCGTGTGATCAGCTCTGCGCCCAGGACGCCGGTGTAGAACGCGTTCGAACGCTCCCAGTCGGTGACATGGATGACGCAGTGATCGAGCGTCACGGGCAGCGGCATTGCCTCACCCCTTCTGGCGCAGCAGCCGGCCGCGCTCACGTTCCCAGGAGCGCTTCTTCTCGGTGTCACGCTTGTCGAAGAGCTTCTTGCCGCGCGCCAAGGCGAGTTCGACCTTGGCGCGGCCTTTCTCGTTGAAATAGAGCTTGAGCGGCACAAGCGTCATGCCCTCGCGCTCGACCGCCCCGATCAATTTGTTGATCTGCCGCTTGTGCAACAGAAGCTTGCGCGGCCGCTTCGGCGAATGGTTGAAACGGTTCGCCTGCAGGTATTCGGGAATGTTGGAATTGATCAGCCAGATCTCGCCGCCGCGGGCATCGGCATAGGATTCGGCGATCGTCGCCTTGCCGGAACGCAATGATTTCACTTCCGTGCCGGTGAGCGCGAGACCAGCCTCCATGGTATCGTCGATGAAATAGTTGAAGCGCGCCTTGCGATTGTCGGCGACGACGCGCAACTTCCGCTCACTCTTTTCGGCCATTCCCTCGCCCTGCCCTCACCGGGCCTTCAACGCATCGCGGATCTCGGTCAGCAACTGAACTTCGGCAGAAGGTCCTGGCGGCGCCTTGGACGCCTCCGGCGCTTTGAGCCGATTAATTCCCTTGATGGCGAGGAATAGTACGAAGGCGATGATCAAAAAGTTGATGATCAAGGTGAGAAAGCTGCCCCAAGCGAACACCGCGCCCTGCTTTTTTGCCTCCGCCAAAGACGTCGCCGTCACCTTCGACGAGAGCGGAATGAAATAGTTGGAGAAATCGAGCCCGCCGGTGGCGGCGCCGATCAGCGGCATGATGATGTCGCTGACCAGCGAAGTGACGATCGCTCCGAAGGCCGCGCCGATGATCACGCCCACGGCAAGATCGACGACATTGCCGCGCATGGCGAAGGTCTTGAATTCTTCGAGCATGAGCTTCTCCTGTCCCTGTCGCGGGAAACCCACCCGTCCCGGCCCTCGGACGATGTCGGAGGTGAAATTCAGGCCGGGGACTTAAGATCAATACACAGGATTCCCGCTGGTGCGGGAAGAGGCGCAGGAGCGGTCTGCGGCGTTAGTTGATCAGACCCGCATGCACCATGGCCTCGTGCACGGCCGCTCGGGTTTTCTCGGCAACGGCCACCATCGGCAGCCGCACGGTTTCCGCACACTTGCCGAGGAGCGAGAGCGCGTATTTGGCCGGCGCCGGATTGGTCTCGATGAACAAGGCGGTATGCAGCGGCATCAGTTTGTCCTGCACCTTCAGCGCGCTCGCATAATCGCCCTTGAGACAGGAATCCTGAAATTCCGCGCAGAGCCGCGGCGCGACGTTGGATGTCACCGAGATGCAGCCGTGGCCGCCATGCGCCATGAAGCCCAGCGCGGTGGCGTCTTCGCCTGAGAGCTGGTTGAAATCCGGGCCCATGGCCGCGCGCTGTTGCGAAACCCGCACGACATTGGCGGTGGCGTCCTTCACGCCGGCGATATTTTTCAGTTCCCACAGCCGCTTCATGGTCTCGACCGACATGTCGATCACGGAGCGCGGCGGAATGTTGTAGATGATGATCGGGATGCCGATGGCGTCGTTGATCGCCTTGAAGTGCTGGTAAAGCCCTTCCTGTGTCGGCTTGTTGTAATAAGGCGTGACCACCAGCACCGCATCGGCACCGGCCTTTTCGGCGTGCTGGGCGAGATCGATCGCCTCTTTGGTCGAGTTGGAGCCGGCACCCGCTACCACCGGAACCCGGCCGCGCGCGTGATCCACGCACCATTCGACGACGTTGCGATGTTCTTCATGCGACAGAGTCGGGCTTTCGCCGGTGGTGCCGACCGGAACGAGACCCTTCGTCCCCTCCGCGATCTGCCAATCGACCAGTTCCCGAAACGCTTTCTCATCGACGGAACCGTTCTTGAATGGTGTGACCAGCGCGGTGAAGGAGCCTCGAAAGCTCGTCTTGGCGGTCATGATGACGAATCCTTGAATGAACGGTCCCGGTGGCGCAGCCGCGCAGCGGCTTTGATGCTGCCAGCCGCATAAATATCGCCTTGTGACTAGGCTTAAAAGCCCTTTCGCACTTTTCGAGAGAGCGCGATAGGAAGCGACCGGCCGACGCGTTACACTACGCCGCCTCGAATCGACACGGCGCGCAAGGCCTGATGCCCCGTTTTTGCCGCGAAAATCGTCGATTGCAAGGCGCGCGCGCCTTAGCTTTTCTTCAATCTTTGCGAGTCGAAGAAGGATGCAGACGCCGCGCTGCGGCGGAAAGGTCCGTGTCGGTGAAGGCTTTTCGGCTCACATGCTTTACGCTGGTCGCGATGGCCTATTGCGCCGCCGCGCAGGCTGCGCCCGCCTCCGACACGACTACACCCGGGCCGACGCAGTCAGCGCAAAAGCCGGACAAAGCTGCGAAACCGGAACGCAAATCCGAAAAGCCGCCGCACAAGGGCGACAAGTCGGCCAAGCCTGCGGCTTCGTCCGACAAATCCCGCGACGCGCATAAGGCAGACGCGGCAGACAAGTCCGGAAAGCCGGCAAAGCCCGCGGCGCAAACCTCGGCCGGCAAACTCTCGACGCGCGCGGAGAAATCCACCGACGCGGCGCGTAAGGCAGACACCACACACAAATCCGAAACAGCGACCAAGACGCAAGCTGCCAAGGGCGCGCCTACCGCGATGCCGCTTGCCGTTCCGACGCGGCCGGTCACCGCAACCTCGTCGATCCCTCCGTCAGGCGTGATCGACCACGCAGGGGCGGACGTTCCGCGGACTGCGCCGCCATTCACGCCATCGACAATACCGCTCCGCCCCTCGACCGTCGCGGCGCCGCCTCCGCCGGTGCGGCGTGGGCCGACCTTCGCCATGGCGACGAGTTCCACCACCTCGCCGCTCGACCTCTCCGCCATCAAGCAGGCGCTCGAGCTGGTGCATAAGGGCCGGCCGGATGAGGCGACCAACATCGAAGGCACAATCACCGATCCGGTCGGACGCAAGCTTGTGGAGTGGGCCATCCTGCGCGGGGATGACACCGATTTGGATTTCCCGCGCTATGCGGTTTTCATTTCCACCAATCCAAGCTGGCCGGGAATAACGTCCCTGCGGCGGCGGGCGGAAGCGGCGCTCTGGCAGAAAGAATCCGACAGCCGCGCCGTCATCGAGTTTTTTAGAAACGAACCGCCGCGCACAGCGAAGGGCCGGTTCGTGCTGGCGCGTGCGCTCCTGGTTCAAGGCGACCGCGCCGGCGCACAGGCGGCGCTGCGCGAGGCTTGGCGCAAGGACAGCTTCTCCGCCGATACCGAAGCGCAAGCGCGCGAATTGTTTGGCGACCTGATCACGCCGGCCGACGACAAGGCGCGCATGGACGCGCGCTTCGATGTCGAGGACGACGATGCCGGCTTGCGGGCGGCGCGGCGTCTCGGGCCGGTGGACGCGGCCATCGCCAAAGCGCGGGCCGCGGTGATCAACAAGTCCAGCAAGGCCAAGGCGTTGCTGGATGAGGTCCCGGCCGAAGGCCGGCACGATCCCGGTTACATTTTCAGCCGCATTCAGTGGCTGCGCCGGTCCGATAAGATCGCCGAAGCGGCACACTGGATGCTGGCAGCACCGCACGATCCGGATCGGCTCGGCGACGTCGATCAGTGGTGGGTGGAGCGGCGTCTGATCGCGCGCAAGCTTCTCGATCTCGGCGATCTGAAATCCGCCTATGCGGTCGCTAACACGGCAGCCACGCCGATCAACGAGAATTACCGCTCCGAGCAACATTTCACCGCCGGCTGGATTGCGCTCCGTTTCCTGCGCGAGCCTTCGGTCGCGCTCGGGCACTTCGCCCGCGTTGCCGAGGGCGCCACCAACCCCACGACGCTGGCGCGCTCGTATTATTGGCAGGGCCGCGCCGCGGAAGCGCTCAGCCACGAGCGCGACGCGCGGGCGTATTACGAAACGGCGGCGCGCTATTCCACCGCCTATTACGGCCAGCTCGCCCGTGCGCGATTGGGCATCGAAACCGTCGCGCTACGCGCGCCGCCCGAACCGAGCGCCGATCACTATCGGCTCGAAGTGGCGCGCATTTTCGAAATTCTCTATGCGCTCGACGAGCGCGACATGGTCGCCAACATGGCGGCCGATCTCGGAGACAAATCGACGGACGTCACGGCGCTGACGGCGCTTGGCGAGATCGCCACGCGCCGCAACGACGCCCGCACGACGTTGCTGATCGGAAAGCCTGCTCTCAGCCACGGGCTGCCGCTCGAGCACTACGCCTTCCCGGACTTCGGCGTGCCGAACTATCAGCAGATCGGTCCGGAGGTGGAGCGCTCTGTCGTCTATTCGATCGTGCGGCAGGAGAGCGCGTTTAACAGCCGCGTGGTCTCGAGCGCCAACGCCATCGGGTTGATGCAGGTCACGCCGGCAGCCGGCCGCGACACGGCGAAACGTTTCAACGTTTCGTTCGATCAGCATCGGCTGATGGCCGACGTCGCCTACAACGCGCAGATTGGGACGGCCGAACTCGGCAACGACATCGCCAGCTGGCGCGGCTCTTATATTCTGGCCTTTGTCGCCTATAACGCTGGGCCGCGCCGCGCCAAAGAGTGGATTGAGCAATACGGCGATCCGCGCAGTCCAAAGGTCGATCCGATCGACTGGATCGAGCGCATCCCGATTTCGGAGACGCGCAACTATGTCCAGCGCATCATTGAAAACATGCAGGTGTATCGCGCCCGTTTCAGCAACGACTCGCGTCTTCTGATCGAAGCCGACCTGCGCCGCGGCGGTTAACGCCCGCTAAAGCGGGACGACGTCTTTTCGCTTCAGGGTTCCAACCCAACCGCAAATTTCGAGCGCGGCTCTTTCAATTATTGGCTTCCCGCGAGGAACTTGCCACGCGGAAAGGCTCTTTTCCCGTCGGAGGTCGCCTTTTCATGCTGATCGTGCCCGCAGGGCTCGTCTTAATTTTCAGCAGTCCGCGTCACTTTTTTCGGCAGTCAAGAGGCTTTTCCTCGTTGCACTTGTGCCCAAGGGCCATTTAATGTCTCTTTTGTGACCCCTCTCACAAGTGTGTGAGGAACTGGGCGATAGGGACAGGCAATGAATAAGCCCTACCCTCATCTGGTGCCGGATCCGAGACACGGCGCCTTCGATCGGGGCAAAAGCCTCTTCATAACCGCGCAAGACGGGCTGCGGCTGCATGTGCGCGAATACGGCGATCGCACCTGTCCCGGCATGCCGGTTGTATGCCTCCCGGGCCTAGCACGCTCGGCCGCCGATTTCGACGAGCTGGCTCCGGCTCTGGCGGGAGGTTCTCCGAAGCGGCATGTGATCGCCATCGATTCCCGCGGCCGCGGCCATTCCGATCACGACTCCGATCACACCAACTACAATTGCATGACCGAGCTTGGCGACATCGTCAGCGTGCTGTTCGAGCTTGGCGTCGGACCCGCGGTCTTCGTAGGAAGCTCGCGCGGCGGTGTCCTGACCATGCTGCTGGGGGCGGCGCATCCGGTATCGATTGCCGCCGTCGTTCTGCACGATGTCGGCCCCGTGCATGAATGCCGAGGCATGGCACGAATCAAGAGCTACCTCGGCAAGCTGCCGCACCCCCACACTTACGAGGAAGGCGCCGAGGTGCTTCGCCAGCTGATGGGCGAGCAGTTTCCCAAGCTCACCAACGAGCAATGGCTGGGCGCCGCACAGCGAACGTGGCACCTCAAACACGGCGGCCTCAAGCCGGCCTACGATCTCGGCATCGCGCGGGCGCTGGCGGGTATCGATATCGACCGGCCGATGCCGCCATTGTGGCACGAATTCGACGCGCTGGCCGGCGTACCGATGCTGGTGATCCGCGGCGCCAATTCGGATCTGTTGTCGGCTGAGACGGTGGCGGCGATGCGCGCGCGGCGTGCGGACATGGACATCATCGAAGTGGCCGACCAGGGCCATGCCCCGCTGCTTGAGGGCCAACTCGTTCGTCAGATCGTCCGCTTTGTCGAGACGTGTGAGGGCGCCGGCAAGAGTGCCGAGGCCGCGCCGGCGCAAGCGGTGGTCGGCCATTCGTAACGCCGGCGAGCCGCTCCGCCCGCTTCTTCACTCTGCAACATGAAGCCAAGCAACGACACGAACGGTGTCGGCTGCCTTCGTCGCCGCTCCAATGTGAAGCTTACCAACCGGCCTTATAGTTGAGCCGACCCAGCAGGCTCTGGCTCTTGAGCGCGGTTGAATACATCTCCGGCGAACCGGATATGGCAGAGCCGCCGAGCGACCCCGGCGTGCCGCTCGGCGCACCGGCGCCGAGGTCGGTGTAGAGATATTCGAGGCCGAGCGACCATTTGGACGAAAACTGATATTCGAAGCCGACGCCGGCAGTCCACCCGGTCGTGGCCGTACTCTGCGTGAAAGAGCCGATCTGGCCCGCGCCCTGAAGCGGCGAGCCGACGTCCGCGGCCGCGAAGCCGCCCTTCACATACGGCAGCCACTGACCGACCGAATAACCCACACGGCCTGTGACCGTGCCGAGCCAATTCATATTCGGTGTCCAGCCGCCCGCCGATGTCGCGGGCAGATAGGGCGCAGTGAATTTGCCGTCGAAATTCGCCGCCGCAAATGAGCCTTCGAGACCGAAGACGACATTGCCTGATTGGAAATTGTAACCGAAGTTTTCGCTGCTCGGCTGCGTGGTGGTCGTCGGCGCCGTAAAACCCGTCGACGGCGCAAGCACCGTCCACGGATCGGATCCGCTCGAATTGTTTCGGAAGTAGAAGCCGGCCCAGTCCGGCTTCTGCTGCGGTTTCATCGGCGGCGGCGTCAGGGTGTTCAAATCCAGCGCGGAAGCCGCTTGCGCAAAGCAAGCCGCCACGCAGATCACCGCAATCAGTGTGCAAGTCTTTCTGACCAGCACTTCAATCCACCCCATTCGGGGGCCTTCGGCAGTTCGCTCACGGGATTGGAGCAAATCGTTTGCGCAAACCCGAAGAGCCGGTGCGCAACGTGCGCACCTTGCGAATCCCCTGCCTCGGCCCCTGGCGATCATATACTGGCGGATGTTGACGGTCAATTCCGGCCCAGACCCAAAGGCCGTTTCTACCCCCCTGATTTCATTAGGCGTTTAGCCGTTCCCAAATGTTTACGCTGGGTGTTGCAAATACACCTCAGTCCCGCGCCTTGCTTTTTCCGGCTTTGGGTTCGTTTGGCCAACCTAAAAGATTGCCGCGAATTGGGTTCGTTCTGCCAAAATCTGCAGTCTCGAAGATTTAGGATTATATTCCTCCACCCAGCCTGACAAACCTGACCAGTCAGCCACACCGCATCGGAGCTTCGAAGCCGAGATGAGAGCCTGCTCACCTAGTCAAAAAGAGAATGTCGGCGGCCGGCGCTAATCGGATCCTTGCCTTGCGGCGTCGAGGTCGCGGATTGCGAACTTTCGACGAGATAGGGCCCTGCGCTCGTAGCGATCTATCGCTTTGAACGTGTCGGCTAGATCGGCAATGACAAAGGCGAGCTTTCCCGCCGACGGCGGACCACTCAAAAGCTCCATTACCTTCCTGGTCGGAGGCCTACCGGACTGCTTAAGCGGCGAATATTCTGAATTTGTGAGTGCTGGCGAAATCAGATCTCGTCTGATTTGACGAACGCGAACGATCTCGAGATGGGCGTCAGCAACGCGGGTTGCCGCCGTCAATTCTTCCGGCGTTGGATTTAGGCCAATGAGCTCGCGGGCAAACTTGTCGACCTCCACATTTGCGCCGGGGTCGGCCCTGATCGGCACCGCTAGACCATGGCGCCGGGCGTTGCGCGCTGAGCGTCGCTTTCCCTCAGGCGACTTAGGCCCGGTGCTCGCAAGCGCGTTCTTTCGGTTCGCCTCAATCTTGCGGAGCGATGTCATGCTGCCTGCTGCGCAACTTCGTCATTAGCCGCGTCGATCTCGGTCTGTTGCTTGACTGCAGTGCGCAACTGTTTAGCCAGGTTTGCACGGCGCCGCTCAAGTTCGCGGTAGGCGCGATCGCGGCGAATTTCCGCACTCTCAATCATGAGATCGAGCTGCCTTAGCTGAGGAACCATTTCGCCCATGACCCGGGCCGTGAGCGCATCATCTTGGTTTGCAGCTGCGTTGGAGAGGTCAATTGCGTAAGGCTTATTCTTAGCATTAGTGATCAGCTGGGCCTTGGCGGTGCGATAGCGCAGGACATCCCATTCGAGATCAATCAAATCCCGCTGGTAAATAAAATCCTGGATGTCCTGAGGCTGCACTGCTTGAAAAATCGCAGCAACAAAGCCGCAATAGCGCGCAGCATCCTCGCCAGCCACCAGTGATGGGGGTCCGAGCAGCTCGAAGAACCGCATCTGCTCAGGGGTGAGTACCGCTTTCAATTTGGATAGATAGTCCATAACAGTTCTCTTCTGTTCACTTAGTGTTCGCTATGCGTTCTATCACCTCTTCGTCGCTTGTCAAGCAGCTGATCCGGCGGCGACCGGCAGTCTTTGGAACCAACTGTCCGTCCGTGCCGTGGGTCAGGCCGCCCTATTCGTCATTCTGACTTCGTTGCCAGAGCAAGCTCGATAAGGCGACGAATGGCTTCCGGCCGGCTTAGCGAAATGCCTTCTTTTCGAACCCAAGCATCGAGACGGATTAGCAGCCCGGGCTGTAAGCGAACTAAAATCGGCACACCTTTCCCAGTCGGCGCTGGACCGCGTCGTTTTCGTGATATCACGGTTTGACGTGGCATTAAAACTCTGATATCATAAAAACGTCGGGTCGCTTAAGTGCTGGAACACTTAAGCGACCCTAACCCAAACCACGGAGATGAGCCATGGTTCAGGCTAATGACGTCCCTACTCAACTTTGCGCCCAAATCACAGGCGCCCACGAGACCGCTTCCACAAACCCGAGTCGTTGCATCTGGGTTCGGCCATTTGCCGTGTTAGCCGGCCATGCGCCACAGATCGACGTCCGCATCCACATCTACAACGACACGTTCTGCCAAGCCGATCTCCTCGACATTGCTGGGAGCCCATCATGAGTCGGGGATCAAGATCCATCGATCGGCGGCATTTCATCGGCGGATCGGACGCCCGGACGATCATGGGTGACGATGAGGAGGCCCTGCTGCGGCTCTGGCGCGAAAAGCGCGGCGAGGTCGAAGCGCAAGACCTGTCGAACAATCTCATCGTCCAGCTCGGCAAGACGACTGAAGATCTGAACCGGCGCTGGTTTGAAACCAACACCGGGCAAGAGCTGGCTGACGTTCAAAGGCATGTGCGACATGAGGCTCTGCGCTGGATGGCAGCGACGCTTGACGGGCGTGTGGCCGCAACGGGCGCCGTCTTCGAAGCCAAGTTCATGCTGCCTTGGTCGTTCTCGGAGGAAGCGGCGGTAGCGAAATACGTACCGCAGCTCCAGCACAATATGTGGGTGGTAGCAGCACGATCGGCGGTCCTGTCGGTGATCACTGGCGGCGGTAAATGGGTGGAGATCGCCACCCACGCCGATCCGCTCTACCAGCACCTGATTGTCACGGCTGAACGCAAGTTTTGGCGCTGCGTGGAGAGCGGCGAGCCCCCTGCCCTGTTCGGCGTCGAGCCGCCGAAGCCGCGCATTGAGGCGGTCCGCATCGTCGATATGAGCACGTCCAATGCCTGGGCAGAATTCGCCGGCGCGTTTACTCGAACACACCCGGCATTTCTCGAACACGAGCGCGCCAAGGCTGAATTGAAGAGCCTCGTGCCGGAGGACGCGCAGCAAGCAATTGGACATGGCGTGCGCGCCAAGCTTTCCAAATCCGGCGCCATCACCCTTGAGCTCCTGCATGCCGAGGATAGCCATGCAACAGTCTAGCGGCTCCATTGGCAGCCTGGCGGCCGCTCTTGCGCGGGCGCAGGTTGAGCTCATCAATCCGGAGAAGTCGATGGTGGCCACCATTCGGCCGGAGGGCAGAGGTGCGGCCGAGCAAATCTTCCGCTATGCCCCTTTGTCGGACGGGCTCAGCATTATCCGTAAAACATTGGGCCAACATGAAATCGCGACTGTACAGTCGACCTCGGTCGACCTAACTGCCGGGCTTATCAGGCTCAAGACTGTACTAGCGCATGCGTCCGGCGAATGGATCTCGTCGGACTGGCCAGTTTGCCCACTCGAAGACATGGCGAGCCCGAAACGTATGGGGGCGGCCCTCACCTATGCGCGGCGCTATGCTTTATTTGCGCTCGCCGGCATAGCTGGTGAAGATGATCTCGACGCTCCTGACCTCCGCGTAGCCGAGCCTGTCGACGCTAGAGCTGTTCCTCTTGCATGGCCGAAACCAGTGCCATTAAGCTGGAAATTGTCCTTGTCTCGGACGGAAGCATGCTGTCTCTTCAGCAAACCTATCAATAATCCAGGCACCTGATCAATGATTGTACTCACGGGCGCCATTACCATCGTCCGGCCCGTAGCCACATGTAGCAGCAAATTGTGGTGTCGGACGAGTGAACATCGAAAACCGATTCGGTAAAACGCGTGCAAATCCAGTAAAAAAAATATTGCTAGGTCTTCGACGCAGATCGCAATCAGCCACGTGACCCATAGAGAACCCAAGGGTTGAATCAGGTCGCTTATTAACTGAATGATGTTATTCTGCGGGCCGAGGCTTGTCGCTGCCGGGCGTCGCGTCCGCTTTTTTCCTTCGCATCATCCAGGTTTGCAGCCGATCAAAATAGATATAAATGACCGGCGTGGTATAGAGAGTTAGCACCTGCGAGACGGCCAGGCCGCCGACGATGGCGTAGCCGAGTGGCTGGCGAATCTCGGAGCCGGTTCCCGTCCCCAGCATCATCGGCACGGCGCCGAGCAGCGCTGCCATCGTGGTCATCAGGATCGGCCGAAAGCGGAGGATGCAAGCCTGGTAGATCGATTGCTCGGCCGTTAGGCCTTCGCTGTGCTCCACTTGCTGCGCAAAATCGACCAGCATGATGCCATTCTTCTTGACGATACCGATGAGCAGAAGAATACCGACGATCGCGATCACGGTCAGATCGTAGTGAGCCGCCATCAGCAGCAGCAGCGCCCCGAGACCGGCCGCCGGCAGGGTCGAAAGGATGGTGACCGGGTGGATCACGCTCTCGTACAGAATGCCGAGGATCAGATAGATCACGAAGAGCGCTGCGGCAATGAGAATCGGCGTGCTCTTGAGCGACGCGCCGAACGCTTGGGCGTTGCCCTGGAAGCTTGTCTGCAGCGAGAGTGGCGGACTGAGCTCTTTTGCAGCCTTCTCGATGTCGCTTACCGCCTGGCCAAGCGCGACGCCCGGCGCCAGATTGAACGAGATCGTCACCGAGGGAAACTGCCCCTGATGGTTGATGACGAGCGGCGCCACCTTGATGACGCTGTCGACCAGCGTGGAGATCGGCACCTGCTGGCCGGTCGATGACTTGACATAGATGCCGTTGAGCGCTTCCGGCCCGTACTGAAACTTGGGGTCGACCTCCAGAATAACGTGATACTGCTGCAGGGCGGTGTAAATTGTCGATACGATGCGCTGGCCGAAGGCGTCGTCGAGCGTGTTATCGATGCTGTAGGGCAGGATGCCATAACTCGAGGCGACTTCGCGCTTGATCTTGATGTCAAGCATCGGCGCGGTATTGAGCTGATCGGTAGCAACGTCGACGATGCCAGGGATGGCCTTGAACTTGTCAAAGAACTTAGTGGCCCATTGATTGAGTTCGCCTTGATCGGCGTCGTTTATGGTGTATTGAAACTGCGTCTTGTTCAGCCGCGCGCCGATGGTGATATCCTGAGCGGCCTGCATATAAAGCGTGATGCCCTGGATTCTCGCGAGATTGGTGCGCAGCCGCGCGATCACCTTGTCGATCGGTTCACGTTCGCCATGGGGCTTGAGCTGAATAAATACACGCCCGTCGTTGAGCGTGTAGAGGCCACCGCCGGCACCAACCGCCGATCCCACTGAGACAACGGCGGGGTCCCGCATGATGGCATCTTGCAAGGCCTGTTGGCGTTCCTTCATCGCTGCGAAGGAAATATCCTGCGCCGCCTCGGACTGGCCGATGATCAATCCGGTGTCCTGCTGGGGAAAGAAGCCCTTCGGAATGACCATGTAGAGGTATCCGGTCAGCGCGATGGTGCCGAGCATCACCATCAACGTGATGAAGCGGTGCCGCAGCACAATTTTGAGGCCTGCCTCATAGAGGTTGAGGATGCCGTCGAAGCCGCGCTCGGATACGCGGTAGAGCCATCCGTGCTCCTTGCGTGCGGGCTTGAGCACATATGCGCACATCATCGGCGTGAGCGTCCGCGAGATCACCAGCGAAAGAACGAGAGCCGCGCTCACCGCGACGGCGAACTCGCGGAACAGCAATCCGACATAGCCGCTCATCAGGAATAGCGGAATGAACACGGCGATGAGCGAGAAGGTGATCGCCATGACGGTGAAGCCGATCTCGCCGGACCCCTTCATCGCGGCATCGTACGGTGAGAGGCCGTCCTCCATATGCCGCACGATGTTCTCGATCTCGACGACGGCGTCATCGACCACGAAGCCGACCGCGATCGACAGGGCCATCAGCGAGAGATTGTCGAGGCTGTAGCCGAGCTCGTACAGTACAGCGAAGGTGCCAATCAACGCCAGCGGCACAGTGACGGCGGGGATGACCGTCGCCCAGAAATTGCGCAGGAATATGAAAATCACCATCACCACCAGCGCGACGGTCAGCAGCAGGGTGTTCTGCACGTCGGCGACCGAAGCGCGGATGGTCTGGGTGCGATCGGAAACGAAATTGACTTTGATGGCGGGCGGTATCGAGGCCTCGAGCACGGGAAGCATGTTTTTGATCCGGCCCACCGTCTCGATGACGTTGGCCCCAGGCTGGCGCTGGATCGACAGGAGGATTGCCCGCTTCTGGTTAAACCAGGCGGAGATCATCTCGTTCTCACCGGCGCTGATGGCGTGCCCGATATCGCGGATGCGGACCGGCGACCCGTTGCGATAGGCGATGACCAGATCGGCATATTGTTCGGGCTTGAACAGCTGATCATTGGTATTGAGCGTGAAGGTCTGCCGAGGGCTGTTGAGCGTCCCTTTCGGCAGATCGACGTTGGCCTGGCCGAGCACCGCGCGCACATCCTCGAGGTTGATGCCGCGATCCGCCAGCGCCTGCGGATCGACCCGCACGCGGACGGTTGGCTGCTGCTCACCGCCGATGCCGACGAGGCCGACTCCGGATATCTGCGAGAGCTTTTCCAGCAAAATATTTTGCGCGTAGGCGTCGACAACGGTTAGCGGCAAGCTGTCTGAGGTGATGCCGAGCACCAGGATCGGCGTGTCGGCCGGATTGACTTTGCGGATCTCCGGCGGATATGGCAGGTTCTTTGGTAGGTACGCGGTCGCCGCCTGGATCGCAGATAGCGTATCGCTGACAGTCCCATCGATCTGCCGGCTCAAATCGAATTGTAGCGTGATCTGGACATAGCCGAGCGCACTCGCCGACGTCATCTGCGTGAGGCCAGGGATCTGACCGAACTGCAGCTCGAGAGGCGATGCCACCGTTTCTGCCATGGTCTGCGGGTCGGCCCCCGGCAGCTGCGCGGTCACGGACAGGGTGGGATAGTTCACGTTCGGCAGCGCCGCTACCGGCAAGAGCGGATAGGCGACCAAACCGCCGGCCAGCAATCCGACCATCAGCAGGGCGGTCGCGATCGGCCGCTGGATGAACGGTGCGGAAATATTCACGGTATCGGCGCCTGCAGCGCGCTTTGCGCAGCGGCTTCCTCGGCCGCGCGTCCGTGCAGGATCGTGACATGGACGCCGGGCTGCAGCTTGTACTGTCCGTCGACGACGACCTGCTCATTGGCCTTGAGGCCAGAGTCGATGAGCGCTTGGCCCTCGCTGATCTGCGCGACCTTGATCGGGCGGATCGCCACGGAGCTGTCAGGGTTGACCACGTATACGTAGGCCCCCTGCGGGCCTTGCAGCACGACCGACGCGGGAACGGTCAGGCCGTCATGCCGCGTGTCGAGGAGCAGCCGGGCGTTCACGAGCTGACCCGGCCACAGCAGATGCTTCTGGTTGGGAAATTGGGCTCGCAGCCTGATTGTGCCGGTTGTTTGGATGATCTGGTTATCGACGAGGTTAAGTGTGCCCTGATCGAGCTGCTTGCCATCTTGACTGTCAACGAAGACCGTGACCGGTCCGTGGGACAGGAGTTCTTGGATGGGAACGAAGTTGGCCTCCGGCAGCGTGAAAATCAGTGAGATCGGCTCGATCTGGGTGACGTCAACCAGGCCGTTCACGTCGGTCGGGTGGATGATATTGCCGATATCGATTTGTCTGATGCCAGTGACACCGTCGATTGGCGAGGTGAGATTGGTGTAGCTGAGGTTGACGCGCGCGCTTTCGATGATCGCCTCGTCGGCTTTGATCATGGCAACGATCTGGTCAACTATTGCTTTTTGCGAGTCGGCGAGCTGTGTCGCGATAGATTGTTGCTTGGCGAGCTCGGTGTATCGATTGAGGTCAATCTTGGCATTCTCCAGGTGCGCCTGGTCGCGGTCGCGATTGGCGATCGCCTGATCGAGCTCGGCTTGATACGGTCTCGGGTCGATCACCGCGAGTACATCGCCTTTCTTCACTTGCTGACCCTGGTGGAAGCTGATCTTGACGAGCGGCCCGGTGATCATGCTGCGTATGAGCACGTTGTTATATGCGATCACCGTGCCGACGCCGCGCAGGTAGATCGGAACATTGCCGCTTTTAACAGGGGCGGCAACGACGCCCACGGGCGGCGGCGGCGCGGCCGGAGCTTGCGGCGCCGGTGTCGAAAAAACAGACGTGCGTGTCACCACCACGGCACCGCCAGCGGCGGCGACCGCGAGCAGGGCGATTATCGTCAGCAGCTTGGTTGTGCGTGGTCGTCTGAGCATCGTGCCTACTCAGGGCATCGTCGAAGTCGTTGGGCACGGCACCGGCATTGCCGGCACTCTTGCCGTGCCGCCGAGGCGCTGCGCAGCATCGGTCGCCGAGCCGCCGAGACTCTGCGCCGGGTCGGGCACGCCGCCGCTTAGACTTTGCGCCGTAACAGTACCGGGGTTAACCGGTGGCGCGGCGAGGTCGCCGGAACACGATGTCTCGGCTTGGGTCGCCGTTGATGGCGAGGTTGTTGTTTGCAATGTCGATGCGGATTGACCCGGCAGTGAGCCGAGGCCGGTCGTCCCGAGTCCCGTCGTACCGAGTCCGCTGGTGCCGAGGGCGGTTACGCCAAGGCCTTTTGTGTTCGGCGAGGTGTTTGCGGTTGCCGGCGCCGGTCTTCCGAGACCTAACGATACAGGTGAAGCCGGTGAGGAAGCATTAGCACTCGGCGCGATCGTGGCCGCGGAATTTGCGGAATTTAGATAACCCGTGACCCCGGAACTGCTGCTTACCGAATTGCATGGCGCCGACGCCGTGCTTTCTGCGCCGATGCCGGAGGTCGTGAAACCGGTTGTTGGGCTCAGACCGCCGCTTGTTGGGCTCAGTCCGCTGCCATCGAAGGTAGACAGAGCGACCGCGCCAGGGCCTCCGCTCGTGCAGGGCCCGGGCTTGGCGGCGTCGGTAAACGGCGTCGGAGTGGTTTGGGAATTATCACCAACGGGCTGGCCGAAATCGGCCCCGAGCGGTGACGTCGCTCCTATGCCGCTTTGGCTCGGCATGCCGGTCGGTGAGTTACCGAGGGTCTGGCCGAAATCCGCCCCGAGCGGTGAGGTTGCTCCTATGGAGCCTGGGCTCGACGTGTCAGTCTGGGCCCCGCTTTCGCCAACGCCCAGCGCGGTGGCGGCGAGGACCATGGCGGCTGCGAGAAGAGGTTTCATATCACTCTTCGCTTTTTGGCAGGTCAACACCGAGGCGCAAAAAAAGTTGCGGATGCTCAAAAGTCAGCCATGGAGTCCCGCACTCGCCGGGAGCCCGGCTGCGGGTCCAAACGACGGTTGCCCTGGCCATTCCCAAATATCGACCCAGGGCTTGCCGGCGAGACGGACTGATCAGGCGCTTGCAGCACCGTATACGGACTCGACCGATAGAATAATGGCGGCGTCGAGGGGACGGAGCCAATGAAAGGGCCGTCGCTCCTGAACGCTCCCGTCCCTGGCTCGGCGCTGACAGCGCCCTCCCGTTGCAAATCCTCCGCGGCCAGCCGCAACTGCGCTTGTGGATCCGGCCGCCAAACACACCGCGGTAGCGGTCGTTCAGACCGTAAATGGTGGTATTGTATTGGTCGTGGCTGCGCAGCGTACTCAACCGCAGTGTTCCTGTTTCGGCGGCCGCCGGATCCTCGCTGAGGCCCTCAAATACCAGAAAATTCGCGCGGCCCGTCGAGGTGTTCCAAATCCGCTCGCGCGGTGGGATCGTAAGATGAAAGCCACCCGGGTGGCGGATGCGCTTGTTGAAATCCGCGAACAACACCGGAAACACCTCCTCTATCTTGTCGCGGACGCGATCATAATCCTCTGCGAAGAAGTCCCAATCAATACCGCTTGCCGGCAACGTTGCTTTAGCCATGCCGCAGACGATGGCGACTTCCGATTTCAGATGTTCGCTTGGCGGCTCGACCAAGCCGGACGAAGCGTGCACCATCGACATGCTGTCTTCAACGGTCACCGCCTGCCGGCCCGCACGCTGCACATCAATGTCGCTGCGCGCCAAGCAAGGAAGGATAAGAGCCTGCTCGCCGTGGACAAGATGACCCCGGTTGAGCTTGGTATTGATCCCTACGGTCAGTCGCAGGCCGCGCATCGCCTTCTCAGCAATGGTCCAATCCGGAACCGCCCTGACAAAATTGCCGCCCATCCCGATGAAGACCTTTGCTCTGCCCTCCACCATCGCCTCGACTGCATGCACCACGTTGTGTCCATGCGCACGCGGAGGCGTAAAGCCGAATACCTTCTCCAATTGATCTAGAAACTCCCACTTCGGCTTCTCGTCAATGCCAACCGTGCGATCGCCCTGTACGTTCGAGTGTCCGCGTACCGCGCAAATGCCCGCGCCGGGTTTGCCAATATTCCCGCGCAGCAATAACAAATTGACGAGTTGCTGGACATTCGCCGTTCCGTTTCGGTGTTGAGTGATGCCCATCCCATAGCAGACGATGACTGTACGAGCCTGCATGTAAATGCCTGCGACGCGCTCTAGCTGCTGCATTTCCAGTCCGCAGGCGGCCAAAATGTCATTCCACGCGGTCCCGCTGATATCTTCAACGAAAGCATCGAATCCATGAGTGTGCTCCGCGATAAAGTCGAGATCGAGGATGGGCTCTGTGTGTTCCCGAATGCTTCGGTCGTGCGCTTCGAGTACGAGCTTCATCACACCTTTCAGCGCCGCCACGTCGCCTCCGACCCGCACCTGGCAATATTCGCTGGCAATTCTAGTTTCTCCGAACGTGACCATCTCAACTGCGTTTTGTGGAGCCGCGAAGCGCTCCAGCGCGCGCTCGCGCAGAGGATTGAAAACGACTATCGGAACGCCCCGGCGCGACGCATTATGCAGCTCGGTCATCATACGCGGGCTGTTGGTGCCAGGATTTTGCCCAACGATAAAGATCGCATCAGCAAGTGCGAAATCGTCGAGCACCACTGTCCCTTTGCCGATGCCGATACTTTCCGGAAGACCGACGCTGGTCGGTTCGTGGCACATGTTTGAGCAGTCGGGAAAGTTATTCGTGCCAAATCGGCGCACGAACAGCTGGTACATGAACGCGGCTTCGTTGGAGGTTCGGCCTGACGTATAGAATTCTGCTTCGTTCGGATCACGCAGAGCACCGAGCTCCCGCGCAATCATTGCAAAAGCGTCCGGCCAATTGATCGGCACATAGTGATCGGTCGCCGGGTCATAGCGCATCGGCTCGGTTAAGCGGCCCTGCTCCTCGAGCCAATAATCACTTTGCTGTTCCAATTCGCGAACGGCGTATGTAGCAAAGAATTCGCGTGTGACACGGCGTTTGGTCAGTTCGAATGCAACCGCTTTCGCCCCGTTCTCGCAGAACTCAAACGAGCTTGTATGTTTTGGATCTGGCCAGGCACAGCCCGGACAATCGAAACCATCCGGCTGGTTCATGGACAGCAGCGATCTAGAACCTTTCAGTACGATGCTTTGTTCACGCAAAGCTTTGGCAACCGCATGCAGCGCTCCCCAACCGCCAGCGGGCGCATCGTAAGGCGCAAAAACAGGCTCAGCTTCTTCGGTTGAAGAAGGCGCATATTCATCGGTCATGGCCGAGCCCTTTCAACGAATCCTCCGCTTGTCGCCCGCGAAATAAAAGCCCGACGAGCGCGCGAGGCGCGCATCTCTTGGCCGCTATCAGGCCGGAAGAATGTCTGGCCGGTTCTTCGGGAACTGGGCGATGACCGAGCGATCGAGCTTGAAAGTCTCGGCAACCATATCGATCGGGCTGTGCGCCAACCAATCCGAAAACAACACCTCTTCAAAGCGGTCCGCCCGGAACACTTCCATGTAGACCAGATCCGTATTACCGGTGTTCTCGAGGTAATGACCAAACGCCTTTTTGATGAGGCCGATATCGCGGGCATGAAAATCTGCTGTCATGGCAGCCGGCCCTGTGTTGAAAACGGTCGCGCGCCCGGTACCCTTTAGAATATATAGCCATTCATCGGCATTGGGATGCCAATGCATTGCTCTCAGGGCGCCGGGCTTGATCGTTACGCGCGACGCGGCAATCGTTTTGGAGACAAAGAAATTGGTGCTGTCAGCAATCCGCACTGAACCACTCTTGTTCTCACGGTCTGGCTCCATATCACCAAGTCTGAACACGTACGAATGCGGCGGCTTACCCGCTGCCGCCGCCATCTGCGCCTCGACCGTGGCCAGTGGCGGTGCCTGGAGGTCGCTTTGGTAGATCCACCTGTTGTGCAGGGGGATATTCTTGAACGCCTCCGCAGGCACGCCGAAATTTTTCGCCAGCACCTCGGGCGAAGTGTGGGCAAGCCAATCGGTCGGCAACAACGTATTAAATTCCGACGAGTAACCGTTATCGAACGCGAGGACAAACTCGCAGCCATCAGGCCCTGTCCCCTGCAACGAATGGGGCAGGCCCGCCGGAAAATACCAAAGATCGCCCTCCTTCACATCGGCCACCTCAGGACGACCATTCTCGTCGAGAATTGTCACACGGCAGTTGCCGTACGTCATGATCGCCCATTCGGCTTGCTGGTGCCAATGCAGTTCGCGAACACCCCCCGGTCCGAGCCGCATGTTCACGCCTGCGATCGTCGTCGAGATTTTGAAATCATCCGCGGTGATTTGCCGAGCCCAACCGCCGTTCTGGATGCGCTTCGGCGCAAGGTTGAACGAGGACCAATACTGCGGCATGCCATTGACGTCGGTCGCCGGGGGGCTAAGGAACGACGGCTCGTTGCCCGCGAGGCCCGGATCCTGCGGACCGGGATCGACCAGCGCCTTGGGGTTGGTGACATTGACAGCACCCTCAGCAGGCTCGTCCGGATTGCCGAACGAGGCCGCACGCGCGGTCGATACGGACGTCACGACTGCTCCGGCGGCACCGGCGGCAAGCAAATGGCGGCGAGAGAAATTGAAACACTTGTCCATAGGGGGCGTCTCCGATAGGTCGGCGGCTATCATTCGGCGAGTATTTTATCCGAGCAAAAGATGAAGCAGCTTAAGGTGCGGCGCGATTAAATTCGTCTTTACCAGTCTAAATTTTTATGTAGTGCCGAGCCGGCCATGACTCATTCAATAGTTGCTGCACGTCACCGCTAACTTCTTCTCTTTAGCGAGCCGCAGTACACATCTCAAATGATCTTCGATTTTTGGCAGAGTTTGTCCGCGAATTCCTTGAGGTCGGCATCATGACCGTTACGATTTTTCGTTTAGGAACAACGCGGCATTTCCTCGCTGATATTCGACCTGCCCGGCCATATAGTCGCGATCGAGCGCGCACCACGCTCAGAATTCAGCGATACATTATGCGCCGTGCAACAATGTATTCGGCGGCGGCGCCTCAATGCCTTTGCGCTGCAGAATTTTGTTGAGCGCGTCGACTACAGTGACGTGGGTGATCACCATGAGACGCGCGTAACGCGCCAGATCTGCCGTCGTGGCCTTGCGTTCAGCAATACGGCCTAAATCGATCTGGAAGGGGGCGCCGAGATTGGCTTGTGCGACGAAATTGTAATCAACTGGGTCAAGTTCGGCGCTGGCGGATATCGAGTTCTAGCGAGTAGTCGCCCCGCGCGCTTGCTGGTCCACTCATGGATGCCAACGGCAGGAGCGCCAAAATCACCACCGCTGGCGCGGAGCCGAGGCGTTTGATTAGGCGCATTGAATCTCTCCGAGACAGGATAACCTTAAGTAGGTTTTAGAAACACAGCTTGCGTCCAGTTGCGGAGAATTGGCCCAATGTTGCCGAAATCACCCGCAAAGGCCGCGGATCTTTCGAGCTTGCCCGCCTTCGTGCATCGACTTTTTCATCAACTCGCGAAGTCTGAAATCCATTTTAGAGTACATAACTTGTTTTTAGTGGCGGCCTCTCCCCTCGCGGCCTAGCTTGCACAGAAGCCACTGAAAAGCGTCTGCCCCAGCACAAGGGACTAATCGGATGCGTGTCATGAATCGAATCCCCACCATGCCAGCCTCCGCCGGCGGCTCTACCTTGAACTGGTATTTGAAAGAAATCAGCCGCTTTCCTGTTTTGCAAGCCGACGAGGAATACACCCTAGCGAAGCGCTGGCGCCAGCACGACGATAGCGAGGCCGCGCAACGACTTGTCACCAGCCATTTGCAACTCCTGGCCAAGGTCGCCATGGGCTACCGCAGCTATGGCTTGCCAATTTCGGAAGTCATTTCCGAAGGCACTGTTGGTCTGATGCACGCGGTGAAGCGCTTCGATCCTGAAAAAGGCTTTCGCCTTGCGACCTACGCCATCTGGTGGATTAAGGCCTCTATTCACGCGTACATTTTGCGCTCCTGGTCGCTTGTGAAAATGGGCAGAACCGCCAGCCAGAGAAAGCTTTTCTTCAATTTGCGCAAAGCCAAGAGTCGCATCTCTGCACTCGATGAGGGCGATATGCGGCCAGACCAGGTTCGATTGATCGCAAATCAATTAGGTGTGACTGAGCAGGACGTAATCGATATGAACCGCCGGTTCGGCGGCGATGTCTCACTCAACTCGCCGATCCGTGACGACGGGGATTCCCAAGAATGGTTGGACTGGCTGGCCGATGAGAAGTCCAAGCCAGGAAAGCCAGCTCGCCGAAGCTGAACAGTTGGCGGATCGGAAAAGAGCGCTCGGCCAAGCACTCAGTGTACTCAACTATCGAGAGCGACGCATCTTGGAGGCTCGCCGGCTGGAGGAGAAACCCACTCCGCTGGAGGACCTAGCGAATGAATTCAGTGTCTCACGCGAGAGAGTGCGCCAAATAGAGGTGCGTGCCTTCGATAAAGTGCAGAAAACGGTGAGGAACTTAATGCAGACTGCGCACGAACCGCGGCTTTTCTTCCCCGCGAGCTCGCCATGCACCTGTAATCGTCCGTCGGCATCGACGCTGAGCAGCGGAGCATAGCCATGGACAACGTGATTTACCTCGAACGCGCGTTCGAAGTTCACACTTGGTTGCTTGACTGCCTGCAGGCATCCCTTGAATGCGCGGTCGCTCAGGGCCTCATGCGGCCGTCCAAATGTCGTGAACTTAAAGAAGTCGCTCAGCGAGCCGGCATTTCCCAGCTCCGCTGCATGGTAGAAGCCGCTGAGCACTTGCTCGCCGCTTGAGACGTCTCGTGCTGCTGATGACACCTGCGGTTTGATCGGCGAGCGTCTGAAGGTTGACGCTTGGACTGGAAAACGATCGACAGGATTCAGGCGGCGAGCACAGCGGAGTATAGGTAGGAAGCCCCTCGCAGGTAGCTGCCAGCTCGCGGCACTTTCAAACGATCGTCATCCGCTCTGCAAGTCGCGTTGCATTAACTGAATGGGTGCCCGATTTCAGGGCGTAATCTTTAAGATCTCCGACGTTCGGACAATCGCACGCAGCGTGGTTGTTTTCGCCGTGGCTCGGGCCATTTGGATGCACATCATGGACCCGCGAGAAATCCTGCCGTGTCTATACGATGCCGCTGATGACCTGGCTACGACGACCATTGAACAGCCCACACCAGCAAAAAGGTCACCACCAAAAGGTCCATGGCCACGAGGAGTAAGAAGCTGGGCATTGACCTACTCGCCGTCCGCAAGCCTGCCGGAAGTGTGCCAGGATAACAGGACATCGCAATAGCATGGCGACATGCGTGCCATTCGGAGGTGCCGGGATCAAAGGAACAAGCCTGGATATGCTTGCCGTGATGTGGCGCATTGTGACCGTGCTCGCGGCAGGGAAATCAAGATCTACCCTGCAAGCGAAGCTCCGGCAATCGCGCTTCGATCATTTCAAAGTACCGATCCAAGTGGTATTCGGCGATCTCGCGGGTGGCAGGTCGGGTGAGCTTCCCATCCGGCGTTATTTCAGCCTCGGCTACATTCGCATCTTGCATGCGCGCCATCGCGATCTTCCACTGTATGTATGCATACCCATACATGGAACCCTCCTGACTTCAAGCACGGCTGCGATCCGCAGCTTTCTTGTTGCCAATTTGGCAAGACCATCCACCAAAGTGATACGCCCTGTGCATGTCCTCGTGGTCCTCCCAGAACTTCTTCGCCGAGTTGGCGCCTTCGATGCCCATGCAGCCCGTCATGGTCATTTCGGAACCGTCAGGCTGCGCTTGCGTGCTATCGGTGACCGGCAGCGAGACGCAGGTGTTGTGATTGGTAGGATCGAGACAGGCGATCAGATAGAGTGCAATAAAGCCGTTCATGTTACGCACCTCCCACGGTTGTCCGCCAGATCGAGATTAAGGCAATGGCGCGTCGTGCCGAGGTCCGTGATCGCCGCAATATCCTGAATGATCTAATGCAAGCAGCGTCGCAGCGAGAGCAGAGATGACTGCCGGGGATCATTACTGACGGCCGGTTCGTGCAGTACTCGCAGATCGCGCTCATGCCGATCTCCTCGTGCTGAGTTTCGTCAAAGGATAAGGAAAGAATTTGCTCGCGCCATTATGCGCTTGGTCGTTCGCGGTAGTCTTTTAGTTTGAGCGCCCAAAGGGTGGGTTATTGCGACCTAACAGTCATTTGCAGCGTTAATCGAGGCGCGAAGGAACCATCCGCTGCCAGTAGTATATCGACGAACCAAAGTCGTAGATCGATAAACCAAAAATGAGATCTGAGTGCATAACCCGCGATCTTCGCCATGGAGGATCGTGCGATCTGTCGGCTCCTGTCTCGGGGCGCTTTAAGGATTTTGCTGTTAATGGGGAGATCTTGCGTAAGCGCCTTGCCTTCGCCTCTACGGCTGGAGGGCACTGTCGAGGTAGCTCAGGGTTTCAGAAACGGAAGCGCAATCCGGCCGTGGGATCGATGTTGTTACGTTGGAGAAAACCGTAGGCCAATCCGCCATTCACTTGCGAGAACATTGCCCCAACATACACGTCCCACTTTGTCGCAAAGCGCCAATCGATCGCGACGGAGATTGCGTCGAAAGTCCCGGCGCATTGTGGATGCTCGCTGCCGGAGCAGGGAGCAGAGCCATTGGCCGTGCCGAAGTACGAATTCTGGATGTAATGGTAATAGGCACCGATCACATCCAGGTCGTTCGTAACTCCGTATTTCATACCAGTCCACATCACCTGGAGAATCTTGTCACCAAGGCCGTTCACCCCAAAGGCCGTGTTGTTAATGGTCGTGTTGTTGAACGTGTCACAGCCCAGGCAAATGAAGTTTCCAGCGATGCTGGTGAAAGCGGTCTGCGGATCGCTGGGCGGGGCATATCGAATACCTTCGTAACCGGCGTACAGCTTAAGCGGTCCTGTGGTGTATTTGGCCACAAGCATTATGGCAGTATTGTCTGAGATCGTCGCCGTGAGCGTCTGCGGCAAGAACGGCGGTATCGGCATTCCATTTGCGTTATTGCTACCCGGCGCGAGTGAGAGCGACACGGAATCTCTGACATAGCTGTAAATAGCGTCGAGCGAGAGCACGCCCTTGCCCCAAGTTGGGATATCAGCACCAACCTGCAACTGATACGCACCATTGGATGCGTTGTTCTGGGCATATCCACCGAACTGCCATAGCGCTGCCGCGCGGAACTGGCCGACATCGACGCGATATTTCAGTGAGGTCGAGTGTCTGCAGTTTTCGGTGTTCCCGTTACCGCAGGCTATACCCTGAAAGCCGATGGGTGAGAAGGCGTAAGACGCGCTGAATGGATCGTAGTCGAAGACAGCATCGAGGGTCAGCGAGTTTTGGCGGAAAATCGTCAGGGTGCCATAGGTCGGAGACCTGACCCCGATATAACCTTCGCCATTGTACCACTGGCCCGCTCGGCTTGAATCGGACCAGGCGAGTTGCTGGTTTTGGGGAAGGCCGGCGTTCTCCGCAACTGATCCAGCTCCATTGGAGAATCGGAAGGAATACGGATCGAAGCCTGCCTCCAGATCAAACACAACTGAGATGTTCCCACCGATGGGCTCATTTCCCTTGATGCCAATGGTTGAATTGGTCAACGCGTTAGGAGCCAGGGTCCAAAGCGGCGCATTGTTCTGCTTCTGGATCAAGTATGAGGCGGAGACGGCTGATATTGGGTCAAGCGGCGCGCCGTGGCTCTGCCAGCCAGCACCCGCGTCAATCGTCCCGTAGACCGTGATGCCCTGCCAAGCCAACTGACACTTCGAGGCAATAAAACTCCAAGCGTCAGTGCACAGTGTAGGCGCCGACTCCACCGTTGCCGGCGGAGCCTTTGTCGGAATGATGTCTGCGGCCCTCGCCTCCGCCGTCCACGCGGCAACGGCAAGCAATGCCGCACCCCAAGCGCGAAGCCGCGCCATAAGAAGCCCCGGCGATGAGAACCACAGCGAACCTAACCACATTGACATAACGCCCGCTGCCTTGCCAACTTATTGGCACCGAGATTCAGGGGCGGCATGCAGCGGAATTGACTTTGTCGAGGCGACACCGACCACGTCAGGAATAGAGACTGCGGTGTGCTCGACGACGGCACCCGAGCGATATAACGTTTGGCATCACCCGCGACGAACGCCTCTCGCCCTACAGACTGCCCAGTTGGTCTGAGTTTGCCCCATCGTAAAGCTTTGAACCGCGGCGATCTGGCGTACCGTTGGCTTCTTAGGCCGCCCAGGTAGCGCAACATCAGCCCTGATAAAACCGCACACTTGAACGAAAATTAGTCCGGAAGCACAAAGACCCTTGTTAAGTTTTAATCAACGGGTTTGACAGTGGCACTAGTCCAACGCTCCATGCGTTTTGCTATCGTTGAATTGAAACGAAACGAGCAATGTCCCGCGTGGCTGGATCACTCTTTGGTTGCGCGCTCGCGTTGGCAAATACGACTGCCAACGCACAAGCGGGCGTGCCTCCTGCAGCACCGCCGCCGGAAGGCGCTCAATCCGCTGTGGTCGGCGGGACGCCCCGAGCACCCACGCAATCACCAACGCACGATGACGTTTGCCGCGCATTAGAGCAGGCGGCGGCGGAGAACGCCCTTCCAGTCGAGTTCTTTGCCCGCGTGATCTGGCAGGAAAGTCGCTTCGACGCCAAGGCGGTCAGTGCCAAGGGAGCGCAAGGGATCGCCCAATTCATGCCCCGCACGGCAAGTTGGCATGGCCTTGCCGACACCCTCGATCCCATAGAGTCGTTGCGGCATTCGGCTGCCTACTTGCACGAACTGCTGAACCAGTTCGGTAATCTTGGCCTCGCCGCAGCGGCGTACAATGCGGGTCCGGCGCGGGTGAGCGCCTGGCTGGTAAACCACCGTGCCTTGCCTGTCGAAACCCGCAACTATGTAGCCCTTGTGACCGGCTGGACGGCCGACGAATGGGCGTCGTCCTCGCCGCCAGAAAAAGCGGAGACCACGATCCCACAAGGCGTGCCCTGCACTCGGCTTGCCAATCTGATCCTCGCACCGAAGCAAGAGAGGCAACGCATCGCAGCCTACGTACCGCGCTGGGGCATTCAACTAGCAGCTCATTTATCTGAGAGCACGGCGTGGGCCATCTATCGTGACAGACTGAATCGGTTTGGTTCACTAATCGGCGACCGCGAGCCGATCGTTCTGCACAAAGAAATACCGGGCATGGGCCGGGCCAAGCGCTACATTATAACCATCGCCGATGATGATCGCGGCCCACTTGACAAACTATGTCAGAAGCTCATCGCGGCCAACGCCTATTGTGACGTGCTGCGCAACCCAGTCAGACAGGAACAATAATTGTGGTGTTTCGCACACGATGTCTTTGCGTTGCGCAACTTACTGGGACCACCAGTGAATCAGTGGGTGTTGCGTTTTGGCTTTCCATATCATTGCAATACCATTGCAACGCCGAAGGTCTCGCGCGTCACTGAGTCCATGTAAGACGCAGCGGCCGCATAACCGTGGCACCTTCCATGTAGAGTTCGCCACGTCTGCGCAAAGCCAGGAAACAGACCATTCTCGCTGGGCCGCAAGAAAATCCGGTCGGTGCGCACGCGTTTCAGCAACCGCAAACCGCAGACACACGCCTACGCCCCGCTCTCACCCGTTCTGCATTACAATCCCGGTCAGGGCGATTTGGTAGGCGGCAATTTCTGGGACATGCGTGCCACCGGCCGTCGCTTGGGTAACCCTGCGGCCGAGCAGGCAGAGGGGACGCCAACCAATCCGGTCGAAATGGGGTTGCCCGATATCGCTTGCGCCGTGTATCGCGCGTCGCAGCGCCCCTATCGTGCCCTCTTCGAAAGAAAATGGGGCGCACAGGCGTTTGCCATCGATTGGCCGGGTGACGTGGAGCAAGTGTGTAGTCATCCCGGCCCACCGCCCGCGAACGCTCCGATGCCGGTCCATCTCACGGAGTTGAATCGCGGCCTTGCCGCCGCCACCTTCGATCAGATGGCACAGTCTATAGCCGGCTACGAGGCATCCGCCGAGGTGACACCTTTCACCTCCAAGTTCGATGCCGTTCAGGCCGGCAAGGTCCAGCTCACTCCGCAGGAGCAGGCGGGCTACGCCCTATTTCGCGGCAAGGCGCAATGCAACAATTGTCACCGCGACGGCGGCCCCGGCGAAGATCCGCTGTTTACGGATTTTACCGCGAGCAATATCGGAACGCCCGCGAATCCGATGCTTCCTTACTATGCTGAGCAACAACCCGATGCCCGAGGCTATGCCGCCAACCCGGCTGGATCAGGATATGTCGACCCCGGCGTCGGCGGTTTTCTCACCGAGCGCAACCTGCTCAGCAACCCTTCCGCAGTTGATGCACGATGGCGCCCGCTGGCGGCTGAGAACATGGGCAGATTTCAGGTACCGCCGCTCCGAAATGTGGATAAGCGACCCAATCCACACTTCGTCAAAGCATATGGACACAATGGCTATTTCAAGAGCCTCAAGTCGATCGTCCACTTCTACAACACGCGCGACGTCCTGCGGCGCTGCGACACCAATGACGCCGGTGAGGGCACCACGTGCTGGCCTGCGCCAGAGTCCACCGATAACATGAACACGAAGTTCGTGGGGCGAACTCGGGCTTTCGGACGAGGAGGAAAACGCGCTAGTGGGCTTCATGCAGACGCTCACCGACGGCTTCGTGCAACGATAATACGGGATCCGTCCTCGAGTTGGCGGCGTGGTGTTTCTCGGCGTCGGACCCAACGGCTCCGCTGCGTCGCTCGCACCCTAAGAGAACATCGCGTACTTGCCAGGGGATTTGCGCGTACAGTTGTTCAGCCAATGTCGGCGTATGACCGATTGTGTTGAAAAAGTCCGAGTATCGACTCGATCCAATCTTTTCAGCGCCGCAGGTGCGTTTTTCGGACGCGGATGTGAGGGGGCTCGTCATCAACGCCCGACTCAACGGAGACCATTCTAAATCGATCTGCGGCGGCAATCGGCGTCAATCGAAGACGTCATTAGCATTTTGGCAGATTTGCAATGATTCTAGACTTGCGTACTTTTTCAACAGAATCGACCCATCTGCGATGTCAGCATCAATTTTCCGCTTACTGTTTTTGGCCGGGGTTCGCGAAGGGCCTATTTCTATGGCATTTCTGCGATTACCAGTTTACCGGTATCCCAGTCCCTGCAGACTTGCATTCCCGGCGCCGGTCGAATGCAGACTATCCTGCTGAGTTGTTTGTTCTGGTCGTGAATGTCTGATACGATGATGACAATGACTTTTCGTGGTTCCTGCATGCCGCTGATTCCGACCAGGTTGGCGTCAAGGCTGGTCGTACAAAAGTTCTGATGCGGCAGGCATCTTCTGGCAAGCTTCGCAACCAGCGCTTTTCTTCCTTGTTGTTGGTCAACTGCCTGGGCCATCATCAAAAAGAACCGCGCCCAAGCCTTCCGGCGATCGTGGTCGCTCATCCCGGTGCCATAAATAATCGGTCCATCGGTAAAGATCGCGCCCAGCTCGCAACCGCCACCGGTCGAGTCGAGAAGATACAAACCAAAGTAGCCTGTGGTATCTCTGGGAACGATGCCAATGTTTTTGCTTTCGTTGCGCTTGACTGTCATATCCGCCACGAAGGTCGGTGTTATTGATCGCGTCGCAACGGGCATCTTCCACCTGCACCCGGCCACTTTGGCGGCGCAGTAGGGTGCGTAAATCCTGTTGCCATTACCCGCGTACACAATTCCAATGTCCCCATCGAATTGCACATTTTCCAAAACGAACCACTTCCGCGAGGCACAAAAGTATGCGCATCGGCCACAACCGCGTACAGCGCCAGCGCCAGTATAAACAGGCGAATTCTCATTCGCCCCTCCCACTACTAACACGCCGGCGACGCGCTCCAGGTGACTATCACCGGCAACGTACCGCCCGACCAGACGTTGTGCCCGTGTATGATCGCAGAGTCCACTGCGAGACCAAATATTGCGTCGACGAGTATGAAGGGGCCATCGACAACCGTAGCCATTATCAGTGAGTTTCCGCGTACCAGAAGGGCGGCGACAGACCGATGAGTCGCGCGAGGTAAATGGTAAGCGTTGACATGCCGCCGCCAAACTAGATGCACTGTGCTTGCCAATGTTACCTGACAGATGCGAGTGGATAGCTCCCGGCTTAATGGACATTCAGGGCGCGGTGAAAGGCCAGGCTGCGACTGCTGACCTGTGTTGATTTGGCGCAAATTGACCAATCGGATCTTTGCCGGGTAAAGAGCGAGATTGATATTGCGCCCTTGCATCCGCTGGCTCCCTGCCGTTGCGACCATCTTCGGATTGACAAGCGCCTCGGCTTTGGCATCTGACCAGGTGCACGACGAAATACAGATCTACAATGCCGACATTGCCGAGGTCGGGCAGTGGACCTATCAGCAGCATTTGAATTATGCGGCCATCGGCCAGACGGTGCCGGAATTCCCCGGCGGCTTCACCTCGAATCATAGTCTGCAAGGCACGCCGGAATTTGCCTACGGCATCACCAACTGGTGGGAGGGCGGCTTTTATCTGCCGTTTGCGGTGACCGGCACCGGCGAATTCCTCTCCGACGGGGCCAAGATTCGCAGCCTGTTCGTGATCCCCGATGCTGCCAAGCGCAGCTTCTTCTATGGCGTCAATTTTGAGTTGGGTTACGAGCTACCGCCGTTCGCGCTTTCGCAGTCGCCTTTGGCGCTCGAAATCCGGCCGATCATCGGGGTTCGCAACAAGGAATGGGAATTCATCGTCAATCCAATCGTGGACGTCAGTTTCGGGCCGGGTGGAGAAGCCGACTTTGCGCCGGCGGTGCGGCTTGCCCGCGATCTCGGCGAGGATTCGCTTCATCGGCCTCGAATATTACGCCTTCTTCGGCAAGATGGGCGATTTTTTGCCGCTGCAGCAGCAATATCACGACTTGTACGCGGTCACCGATTTCAAGGTGAACGTGGTCGACGTCGAACTCGGCGTCGGCTATCGGCTTCACCACCGGATCGGACCATCTCATCTTCAAGGCGATCATCGGCTACGACTTTCCCGTTCCCGGCAAGAGCAAGGACTAGCGCGATGAAAAAAATCGCTCTTGCGCTGGCACTGACTGCGCTCCGACCGAATGCCTTACTTCCGATAAAGCCGTTTCCGGAAGTACGAGTCTCCCGCATGGATAGATTTTTGTAATTAGTGAGTGCTGACTCTGGGCGGCTTTATAAATCGCCATCGATCGCTCCCTAAAAAGCCGCGCGCACACTTGCAATCATTTTTGCTTCTGACGTTCGCGAAAGCGCACTCCGGCGCCACCGCTATTCTCGTCGATGAATTCAATGCCGGCCGATTCAAAGGCTTGCCGGATTACTTCTAGCGTGGCGCGACGAGGATCGTGAGCGCTGGCCTCAAACTGGCGCACCGTAACGATGCCTACACCGGCTCGCCCAGCGAGCTCACTCTGTTTCCAGTCCAGAAGGCCTCGTGCGGCTCTGCATTGTGCTGGGCTGATCATGCTTCGCATCATGCCCATAGTGACGAATTTCATCAACTATGTCGAAAAATGCGTCGATATATCTATTATAGATATTTATGTTGTTTATAATCATAATGGAGCTGATACATGGCAAGCGAAAGAGGAAAATCTGATCGCCGTTACTTCATCGGCGGCTCCGACGCGCGGATCATCATGGGCAAGGATGAGGCAGCTCTGCTCAGGTTATGGCGGGAAAAGCGCGGGGAAGTTGCGTTCGAAGACCTATCGACCAACCTCATCGTCCAACTCGGGAATGTGACCGAGGACCTGAATTCGCCGTTGGTTTGAAGCCAGCAACGACCAAGAGGTGGTCGATGTCCAAAGGCATGTTCGCCACCCGGTCCTCCGCTGGATGGGAGCAACGCTCGACGGCCGGGTAGAGGCAACCGGTGCTGTTTTCGAAGCGAAGTTCATGTTGCCGTGGTCGTTCTCGGAGGAGGCGGCCTTAGAGAAATACGCCCCGCAGCTGCAGCACAATATGTGGGTGGTCGCCGCCCGAACGGCTGTCCTGTCGGTAATCACCGGCGGTGGCAAGTGGGTTGAGATCAAGACTCACGCCGATCCGCTCTACCAGCACCTGATCATCACCGCCGAGAAAAAGTTCTGGCGCTGCGTCGAGAACGGAGAGCCCCCCGCCCTGTTCGGGGTTGATCCGCCGAAACCCCGGGTCGAGGCGGTGCGCATCGTCGACATGACCTCATCGAATGCCTGGGCCGAGTTCGCGGCGATCTTTTCGAGGACTCGCGAGGCCCATTTGGAGCACGAACAGGCTAAGGCCGAACTCAAGAGCCTAGTGCCCGATGACGCGCAACAGGCCTTCGGTTACGGCATTCGGGCCAAGCGCTCAAAGTCGGGCGCCGTCAGTTTTGACTTGAGGGTGGCACTCATGCAGCGCTCTAGCGAGTCGATCGCCAAGCTTGCGGCCGCACTGGCTAAGGCTCAAGGCGAGCTTATCAATCCCGAGAAGTCGCTCACCGCCATCATCAAGGCAGGCGGCGACGCCGAACCGCAAACCTTTCGCTACGCACCTTTATCGAGTGGGCTCGATATCGTGCGCAAGACACTTGGCCGCCATGAAATTGCTGTCGTGCAGACCACGTCCACGGATCCGGTGGCCGGAATGATCGATTTGACCACGACATTGGCCCACGCCTCCGGCGAATGGATTGCTTCCGAGTGGCCGGTCTGTGGACTCACCGAAATCTCAGACCGCATCGGCTCGGGGCTGCACTCACGTATGCGCGCCGCTATGCCCTCTTCACCCTGGTCGGAATTGCCGGCGAGGACGATATGGACGCGCCTGATCTTGTCGCGCCCACCCCTCAGAAACAGCCCCTGGAGTCTACTCTCGGAAACGGTACGAACAGGCCGAATGGAAACAGCCATCGCCCTGCGCGGCCGTCATCGGAGCGAACTGGCGCGACGACGCGAAGTCCAAGGCCGAATATGCTCGACAGCAGGGCATCCGTGGCGTTGGGTGACCGGCTCGTTGCAGAGATCGACGCTCTCGACTGCCTCGAGCGGGCCACCGAGTGGGCCCAGCGCGGCCTGGCCGAAAAGAACAGACTCTTGCCGGCCGATGCGCGCAGGGTTGAAGAGGCGTTCCAGGCGAGGCTTGAGAGACTTTCAGTGCGTGCGAGCGACGCTGAGCGCCAGCGCACGGCACGACCGCGCGGAACCAAAGGTGTCGATAAGTCCGCCCTGACACTGCCCGAGCCCCGGCGGGTCCGTGACCGCGAGCACTTGCGATCAGTCGGTCAGAAGGCTTGTCTCGTTTGCGGTCGGCAACCGTCGGATCCGCACCACCTGCGCTTTGCGCAGAGCCGCGCCATGGGACAAAAGGTTAGCGACGAGTTTGCTGTGCCGCTCTGTCGAGGACATCATCGCGAGCTGCACCGCTCTGGCGACGAGGCCGCTTGGTGGAGTAGGCAGGGGATAGACCCGAGGCCCACAGCTCGTGCGTTTTGGTTGGAAAGTCATCCGTTACCTCGGATCGATGAAGCGCCTCGCGACCAGCAAGCAGCATCCCCTTAACGGCAGAGATTGTGAAAACTTCGCTTGGCATGTTGAGTCCGGCCGCCTCGGAAATCCGGTATCACGTGGTCGGTGGTAGCGCCGATTGGGTGGACTTCGAGTCAAAAGCAAAAAAGCGCTGCCGGCTGAGCCGGCGGCGCCTTCCACAGTATCTGAGGCGCGCCGCTTAGTTGAACGGATAGTAGCGGAGCGAGAAGAAGACAATGTTGTTGTTTGGATGCAGACCGCTGTTCGCGCCTGCTGTAGCAGCGGCTGTCGTCAACACCCCGGCAACCCCAGGGATAGGGCCGGTAGCCCCAGAGAAAAGATCGAGCGTCACATATTCATACTGCACACCGACGCGGGCGCGGCCGAGATCGCCCTTGTAGATGTCCTGCCAGAAGCCGACCGTGAACTCCTGAGCGCGCTTGACGTTGGCTGCGCAGAACGCGCTAGAGCCGTTGAAACCGATAGCCACCGAACTTGCAGCTACCGGAGTCACGCCGCAAACTTCGGGGAATGCTCCGTTGCCCCAGCCACCTTGCACGCCGCCAACCGTCCAGGGCTTGGACTGCGTATCTTCCTCGCCGTAGTAGAAATAGATGTCGTTGCCGGTGAAGGGATGCGCGATGGCGCCGACTAGGAACTGAGTGCTGGTGATCGGCTGCAAGCTCCCGTTCGGTCCGATTACGACGTCAGCGATCTGGCTGGAGGCGTAACGGCCGATACCCTGTCCGTACAAGACGCTGCCTTGAATGTCGACCCACTTGGGAATAACCGGTAACAAGGCCGAGCCGCCGACGCCCCAGCCGAAGGTGGTCTTCGTAGACCAACTATTGCTCAGGCCGACCGGCGAGACCTGGTCGCTGAACCAGCGCTGCAGCCCTAAGGCTTCGTAGTGGCCCCAGCCTGGATCGAGGGCGATTTTTTCGATGATGTCGGGAGCAACGTTGTTGGAGCAAAGCGTCAGGTTGTTAAGCCCGGCGGAGTTATTGCAGGTGTTGGCCGCGTTGACGGCGAGGCCTGGCGGCACGGTCAAGCCCGAGTTCGGCGTTGCGAGAGCGGTCTGTGTGCCGACCCCCGGCGTGCCGATGGCCGGTGCACCCGCAACAGCGCTACCATTCGCGGCGAAGGCGGTCTGTGGCGATTCAACAGACACGGCGAACCAAGCGATCTGGCCCCAGTCTTGCACGTAGCGGATGGCCGGCTGACGCGCCCAATTGAAGCCCACGACGTATTGCGCGTCGATGGTGAGCGGAACGTTCTCGGTGCCGTTCAAGATGCCGGTCCGGTTTTGCGTGGCCAAAGTCCACATCTGACCGGCGCTGAAGTGGCCGTGCCAGTTGTCGTCATCGTAGGCGAAGTAGGCTTGGCGAATACGCGGCGTGTAGCTGTTGCTCTCGCGCGAGTTCGCTGTAGTCGCGGCACCCAAGAAGTCCATTTCGTAGTAGCCCTTCACGTGACGGGTCGGGTCGATGTCGCCCGACGCCTTCAACGCAATGCGGCTCTGCTGGGCGCTGAAGCGCAGCTCGTTCTCGTTATAGAGCGCCGAGTTCTGCAGCGGGATCGTACTGAAGGGTGGATCGGTGGCGCCCGATGAAATTTCATTGCGCTGGCGCCAGGCACCTTCCATCGCGATGAACGAACCGGCGAGGGAGACATGGATGCTGTCGAACCACGAGGGTGGCCCCTTGGTCGGGATCGGCACATCCGCGGCGTAGAGATTCGGCGGAATGTTGGCCGGGATATTCTGCGCCTGTTGTTGCTGCGCCTGCTGAGTCTGTTGGGCCTGCTGCGCGGCCGCCTTGGCCTGCTTCTTGGTCTCGGCCAGCTGATCCTGCATGGTCTGCAGCTGCCGCTGCATCGCATTGATCTGCTGCTGCAATTGGGCGTCATCGGCGAAGGCAGGCGCGGAAACCAGGATGGACGTCCCGAGCACCGTGCCAGCCAGCAATAACCCCAGTCTTCGTTTGACGTCCATCTCATCCGCCAAATCTTCCTTCGCTATTCTTCGCCGACATTCGGAAAAATGCGCTAAAACATCCATTTCCATAGAGGCTTACCCTTCGCCATTTTTCGTGGCTTTTCGCCTGCAACCGGAGTATGTCTGTGGGTAGAACGGGGGTAAATCATGGCACATACGGTCAATCAGCTCACCGCCACCAAGGTGCAGAAGGTCAAGACGCCCGGCATGTACGCCGACGGCGCCGGCCTCTACTTGCAGGTTACCGGCCACGCCGCGAAGTCATGGATCCTTCGCTATTCGTTGCGCGGCAGAGCCCGGGAAATGGGCTTGGGCTCGCTTCGCAAAGTCAGCCTTGCAGATGCCCGGCGAAAGGCGGCCGAGTGCCACAAGCTGCTTGACGACCACATAGACCCGATCGAGCACCGATCCCAGGCGCGGGCCGCCGCGGCGCTCGCGAGCACGCAATCCATCACGTTTAAGGAGGCCGCAGCTCAATACATCGCGGTGCGGCGCAAGGGCCTCCAGAACGCGAGGCACGCGGCGCAATGGGGGACGACCATCGCGACCTATGCCGAGCCGATCTTGGGCAAGCTTTTGGTGCGCGATATCGACGTCGGTCATGTGCACCGAGTGCTTGAGCCGATCTGGACGACAAAGCCCCAGACCGCTGGCAGAGTGCGTGGACGCATCGAAAAAATCCTCGGTTGGGCCAAAGCGAACAAGTACCGGGACGGAGAAAATCCGGCCCGCTTGCGCGACAACCTCGATCAGTTGCTGCCGAAGCTTTCGGAAGTGTACAAGGTCAAACACCATCCGGCGCTGTCCTATGCCGAGTTGCCGGCGTTCATGGAAAAGCTCCGCCAAGTGGGAGGCACTGCAGCGCGCGCACTCGAATTTGCGGTTTTGACGGCCGCGCGCACCCAGGAAGTAATTCTTGCCCGCCCGGCCGAAATCAATAAGCGCGAGAAGCTTTGGACGGCGCCGGCAGAACACATGAAGCTCAAGAGAGAGCACCTGGTGCCACTCTGTGACCGCGCCATGCAGCTTCTCGACCGCGCCAGTGGAAGCTATCTGTTCCCGAGCCCGTTCCATCCGGACAAGCATCTGAGCAGCATGGCGATGCTCATGGTTCTGGAACGGATGGGCTACGGTCAGGTGACTGTGCACGGCTTCCGGTCGACCTTCAAAGATTGGTGCCGCGACATCACTCGGTTCGAGAATTACGTTTCCGAGGCGGCTCTTGCTCATGCCAGCGGCGACAACATTGAGGCCGCGTATGCCCGTAGTGATGTTCTCGAGAAGCGGCGCAAACTCATGGAAGCATGGGCGACGTTGTGCAACACCGCGCCAGCGCAAGAACCGCCAAGCAACGTCACACCGCTTCATGCTTCCTGATATTATCGCCTTGCGGCGGCTAGGCTGATCCCCGAACACGCGGTTTCCGCACCGCGCTGCCGCCGCGACCTTCCAAATGCGGAGCGCCAGCGGAGGCGCAAAGAATGGAACAACGGCGCCCGACCAAGACGGACATTGTTGACGCGATCATTGGCGAGGCCACAAAGGGCCAATTCACAGGTGACAAACGGGACGGCGCGCCGCCACCAATTACGCTGCAAAATTTTGTATCGGAAACGTTCCGATATGGTGCCAAAGCGTTGCGGGCACGGCTGTCCCGGCTGACTCTCGCAGACCTCCTGGGCGAACTTGAAGTCAGCGTCGTTCACGTTGAAACGCTTCAGGAACATGTAAAATTCTGGCTTGCTCAATACGAGCGCGACGAGCGCGACGCCGATATGCGAGCGCGTAGCGAACGGCAAAGTGAGCTTGCCAAAAGGCCTCGTCTGCAGCCAGACATGGTCACCGCGGCGCGCCATTGTCGAGACCAGGGGATGAACGCCAAAGAAGCATGGGACGCGATCAACAAAACTCCGTTCGTAACAGATGATGGTAACACCGTGGAGATTGAGGGCAGCAAGCCCCCCAGGCTTAAGCAGCGGATGCGCGTGATATTGCGGGATGGAAGACAACAGAAACGCTCGATCGGATTTGATCAATGGCGCCAGCGCTATTGGAGCGCTGCAGCTAAGCCTGGCTAAGCCTACACTGAGGCTTGCCGCTTAGCCTAGCTAAGCCGACATCGGCCGACATCGGACTGTCTTCGTAGTCGTACGAGACGCTGCTACGTCATCCGCAATCGTCCCATTCCTGCGGAGCGCACGTTATGGCATCCCTTCATCCTGGCATTACCGGCCGCACCGACAATCATCTTGAGCCGCTAGCCGTGACGCCGCGTCAAGCGTGCGTTTTGCTCGGTGTTGGTAACACCCGCCTCTATCAATTGATCTGCAATGGTGAGCTTGAAAGTTACTTAGATGGGCGGGCGCGTCGCATCACGATGCGCAGCATCCACGGCCGTATAGCGCGGTTGCTTGCTAGTGCCAGCGCAACCGGCACCGCAACTGAAGATACGCCGCTGCCCCGCCATTCCGGCCGGAAGGCGGAGCACGACCGAGGGTCGGGACGCGACGGGCCGCGTCCGCGGCCGCAGGAGGATGAGCCCGGCATCGCGTGAGGGCCTGACCTATGGCACCGAACGAATGCCTCGGCGAAATCACCGTATTCGAAAAGAGCGGCGGCCCGCTGACCAAGCGCCTCACGCTGCGCGATGGCAAGATCGTCAATGACAGTTCGGCCTGCTTCATGGCGCATGGGTCTGCGCACCGCGTCAAAATCGGCAGCATGCAGGAACTCGCCGACCGCATTAACAACTTTGCTCCGAACCAGGCCTATGCACTCGGCCGTCTCAAAGACGGAGTGCCGGATGGTGCCACGGTCGTTGTCGCTGACGAGCTTAAGGACGAAGGTGACCCCTCGGTCATCGCTCGCACCAAGAAATATCTCGTCTTCAAGGAGGGTGAGCCGGGCCTCGTCCTTCTCGATATCGACGTCAAGGGCATGCCGGATACCGTCAAGCGCCGCATCGAAGAATGCGGAGATATCTGGGGCGCGCTGTGCAAGGTGTTTCCGGCACTCAAAACCGTTGCTCGTGTCGAGCGTGCTTCGACCTCAAGCGGATTGCGCAACAAAGAAACCGGCGAAGAATTCCCTAGCTCCGGCGGACAGCACATCGTCATCTGGGTGCGCGATGCCGGAGATGTTCCGCGCTTCCTGTCTGACTTTCATGACCGTCTAGGGCTCAAGGGCTTTGGCTGGGGCATGGTCTCGGTCGCGGGCGCATTTCTTGAGCGCTCACTCGTCGATAAGTCTTGCGGCTCGCCGGAACGGCTCATTTTTGAAGCCGGACCGATGCTGGGGCCGTCACTGGAGCAGGACCCCCGCAACGCTATCGCTCATGACGGCGGCGTCCTCGACACACAGCTCTGCGCGCCGCTGACCGACGCCGAAAAAAGCAAGCTGAAGAAGCTCAAGGCCGCCGAGAGCGAGCGCCTATTGCCGGAACGAGAGAAGGCGCGGGAGGCATTGGCAGCTCAGCATATCGAGCGATTGACCGCCCGCGGCATGTCGGAAGCCGAGGCGCGCGCGCAGGTTGACCGCTGGATCGACTGGCAGGAATTGAGCGATGACTTTCCGCTGCCATTCGATGATCCGAAGCTCGCCGACACAACCGTCGCCGACGTGCTCGCCGCGCCGGACGACTATATCAACAAGACCCTGTCCGATCCGTTCGAGGGACCCGCCTATGGCCGCGGCAAGGCGAAGCTCTTCCGGCGCGCCGACGGATCGCTGTTCATCCATTCGTTCGCCCACGGCAGCATCAACTATGAACTGAAAGCCGATAAAACGACGGGTCTCGTTCTGCCACGCGGTTTCAAGCTGAACGATGGCGGTCTTTGGTTTCGTAAACAAGACGAAGACACACCGCCGGTTAAAGTCTGCGGCCCGTTCACTATCGAGGCCAGAACCAGCGACGATAGCCACAATAACCACGGGCTGTTGCTTCAGTGGATCGACCGCGACGGCGAGCAACATACCTGGTCGATGTCGCTCCGGATGGTGCATGCCGACGGCAATGCGATTGCGGCCGAGCTGGAGGACGCCGGTCTATCCTGCGGCACCTCGCGCCCAGCGCATGAGTATTTGAAACACTTTCTGGGTGCCGTGATCGTCCGGCGTCGTGTGCGCTGTGTCGATCATGCCGGATGGCATGGTGCCTTGTATGTGCTGCCCAATTGCCGCGTGTTCGGCGCGGATGCCGAAAGCATCGTGCTGCAGACGGAGCGCGCCGCGGCGGGCAGCGCGTATGCCGAGCGCGGCACGCTTCCCGAATGGCGTGACAATGTCGCCCGCTATGCCGTCCGCAATGATCTGCTGGTGCTTACCATCAGTACCGCCTTTGCCGCGCCGCTCTTGGACGTGCTCAGCGAGCCGTCCGGCGGGGTGCATTTGCACGGCATTTCGCAAAGCGGCAAGACGACGACGGTACGTTGCGCGAAGAGCGTCTATGGCCTTGCCGACGATAAACACATCCGCACCTGGCGCGCGACGGCGAACGGGCTTGAAGCGGTTGCATCGGAGACCAGTGACGGACTGCTGACCCTCGATGAAATCTCTCAGGCCAATGCGCGCGAAGTAGATCAGGTCGTCTATATGCTGGCCAACAACGCGGGTAAAGCGCGCGCGAACCGTGCCGGTGGTGTCCGTCGGCAGATCAACTGGCGCTTATTGTTCCTGTCCACGGGTGAAATGCCGCTGGAAGCGAAATTGGCCGAGGCCGGCCAGCGCGTACGCGCTGGTCAGGACGTGCGCATGATTGGACTGTCGGCTGATGCTGGGGTCGGACTGGGCGTCTTTCAGGAGTTGCACGGCTTTCCGTCCGGTGCGGCGCTTGCTGAGTATCTGCGCACGGCGGCGAGCACTTACTGCGGCACTGCCGGTCCGGCGTACCTCGATCAGCTTGCGCGTGAACGGGCCGGCGATCCAGAGGAGCTAACTGCGACGTTGCGCGCACTCTGCCAACGGTTTTTGGACGAGCATGTCCCGTCAGGTGCCGACGGCCAGGTGTGCAGTGTCGCCAGGCGGTTCGCGGTGATCGCCGCCGCCGGCGAGTTGGCGACCGCTTACGACATCACCGGATGGCCCGACGACGAGGCGCGGCGCGCGGCCGGCACCAGCTTCAAGCGATGGCTGTCGTCGCGGGGCGGGGCGGGTGCAGCCGAGGACATGCAGGCGGTGGAGCAGGTGCGCGCATTCATTGCCGCTCACGGCTCGTCGCGGTTCGAAACATTGCGTGCCGTCGCCGGGAGTAGCGAGGAGGTGCCCGACGACCGCCCCGTCAGCAATCGCGCCGGTTGGAAGCGGCAGAAGGACGGGGAGTTGGAATACCTCATCCCTACAGACATGTGGAAGCGTGAGGTCTGCGCCGGCCTCGATCCCAGTCGCGTCGCCGCGGTGTTGGCGAAGCGCGGGTTACTGCTGGGCGCAACGGAACGGCACAAGGCCGATAGCATCCGCATCGTCGGCTATCCACGAAGAATGCGCCTCTATCGCGTTCCAGCGGCAATCCTCGGGGACGAAACCGATGGCAAGTGAAGCTCTGCGCCGGCTGGCAGCCTGCGTCTCCAAAGCGGCCGCGACACCGCACACTTCAGACATTGCTGACTTTGAGGGTTCCAGGGGTTCCGAGGGTTCCGCAACTTCTAAGCCACTGGAAAATATTGATTTTTTTGATGCCGCCCCTGGAACCCCGGGTGCAAATCTAAGGGTTCCAGGGGTTCCAGCGGGCCTCGAAATGGGTTCCTCTGGAACCCCCTGGAACCCTGAAAAATCCCTTGGGGGTTCCACTCCCGATGGGACAAGAGCAGTGGATTTCCAAGGACTTACCATCACTGGAACCCCTGGAACCCCCGGAACCCACGAAAACAATAATGCCGGAAGTGAAGATCCACCGAGGGCCGCGGCAGTGCCCGAGCCGCCGACCCGGCCCGACGGACCCAGCCTAAGTTTCTACTCGATCCGCGAACGGGACCGCTGGTACGAGGACGAGCGTGACCGAGGCACCGGTCTCGATCAGGCCCCCCGTGTCCGCGACCTTCTCCAGCGCCTGGCCGAGCCAGGCTTAAGCCCATACACGATCCGCGACGTGGCGAGCTGGTACGAGGAGGAGGCCAACCGCCGCCGGGTTGGCACCATTATCGATCAGGACGCCCTCGACCGCGACCTCCGCCGGCTACTGGCCGAACGCGGTGTATTTCCGGAATGCATTGAGGTCGAGTTCGAGCGCGTCATGCAGGTCGTGTTTCCCGACAGCGCCCCCAAGCCTAAGCCCGCGCCTGCTCCCGACGCGGAGCGTCCGGCATGGTCGAGCCTTAGCCCCCGCGCCGTCGAGCAACTCTCCCGCGAGTTTTCTGGGCTAAAGACCAGTTCCGCCGCGGAGCTGGAAGACGCGATCCGGACGCGGCTCGCCAAATCCGGAGTGCCGCCGGAAGCCATCGACGTTGAGGTCGAGAAGGTGGTGCGCCGCATCGAAGCTTTGGGCGACGCGGACGGCGTAAATTTCCCTACCCATGCCGGCAGGGCCACCGAGCCCGCCTCTTACGAGGTGTTGGGCCCGGCTCCGCCCGGCGAGCGGTGCGTCCGCTGCGGCAAGAGCAGCGGCGTGAAGCGGATCAAGCACGGCAGCGAGGTGGACTTACTGCACGAAGGCTGCGCCCGCGATCTGTCGGCGGCGATGGCAAACCCGACGGTCAAGTTGCCGGACCTTGGGCCAGACCCCCTGGACGAGCACGGCGCGCCGCGGACCGCCTCGGTGCCGTTCATGCTGACGCAGGAAATGAAGCGCGGGCTGCGCGCCTATGGCTATTCCGACGAGGAGGTCGCTCACCTCACGCCGCAGCAGGCGCACGAAATCCTGGTCCAGGAGAGGCGGCAGCCAAATGCTTGAGCGCCCCCTCCGCGCGCATCGGTCCGCCATAGCGTCGGCACCACGCTTAACCGAAGGAGCAAAGACCATGAGCATTCTCAATCCCGGCGCGCGAGGAGGCCATGCCGGTCGCGATGCCGCCCAGCCCAGCCCGAGCCCCGGCACGCTCTGCCTGCCAGGCGCGCTCACCGCATCGCGGCTGAAGGTCACCACCATACTCAATGCCGCCGAGCTACTCGCCATCAAGGCACCCAAGGACAAGCCGCGCATCACCTTGCGCATCAGATTGCCGGATCGCACACGGACCGCCGAGATCGCGGCCAAGTCGCTACGCAAAGCGCAAACAGCGATCCGCGAAGGCGGCGGTGACAACATCGCGCTCGTGCTGCAGGGCCGCCTCATCACCGGCGATGTGATTGCAGAAGCCGGTCTCAGCGCGCAGCCGAAGGCGGTAAAACCGACGCAAGCCCCATGATGAGCACGTCCCCCACGGATGACGATGGGGCACGCTTTCGGCGTGAGCGACGAGCGAGTGCGAAAGCACTCGCCGTCGCTACGCCGAAACGTGGCCGATCTTTTTTGCAAGGCTCAAGGAAGAGGGTAAATGATGAAGATGACCCAGCAAAAAATCACGCAGACTACCGATGCGGTGAAGTGGGCGGTGAACGGCGACGATGCCGAGACGGCGGCGGAGACACGAAAGCGGGCGCGGCAGTGCGGGCCTGATTGCGTCGCGTTGCTGCACCACGTGGTGATAACCGACAATTTTGCATCCACCACGCAACGTGTGCGCGCGGCGAGTACCCTGTTGGAAGCGGGCGGGTTCCTTTCATCTGAAGCCAAGGAGACCGGGATCTTCCGCGAGCTGGAGGAGACCGACGGTGCCGACGAGCGCGAGGGAGCATAAATCCTAACATGGCGCGGCGCGAGGAATGGCAGGAGCAAAAGAAACTCGCCCGCCTACTCGACAAATGGCTGGACCCCGCCTGCACATTCTGGACCGCGACCGATCCGGTGGCACCGTCGGCGTTAAGCGGCGCGATACGCAAACAACGCGGCGTTAAGCCCGGGGTGCCCGACCAACTGATTTTGTATCGCGGGAAACTGATCGCCATCGAACTGAAATCCCGGTGCGGCAAGTGCAGTCCACCGCAGCGTGCGGTACGCGAGGATCTGCTTCGGGCGGGGGCGCGCGGATGGTGGGTCTGCCGCACGGCCCGCGCGGCGATGTGGGCGCTGCGCAAGTCGGGCGTGAAGTTTCGCACGCGCGCTAACGACGACGGCTCGCTCGACCGGTGGCAATCGCCCAGGCTGCCGGCGTGGGAGGTGCCGAAGCGCAATCCGCAGGAAAGACGGCCGCGGGCACCGGAGTGGCGGCCGGAGGTCGCGGCGGCGGACCCGATCCAGCAGTTGCCGCAATCGCCCGACGTGGCCGCACGGCGACGGGCGGCACGGCGGCGATGGCGGGTGCATCAGCCGCAAGCACGCGAGACCTCAAACGATGCGCGAGGAAGAGATGTCGCTTTTCGGCAGGCGCAACGCAAAGCCTAGGGCCAAACCGGAAAGGGCTCTGATGTCACAGCGTGAGAGCGGTTGAAGCTACTCGACCAGTATCCGATGAACTCTGGCAGGTGCGGGATCAGCGCCAGCGTCACCCATGCCCGGGTTTCGTACTGGTTCGCCGCCGACAAGAAAATAGTGTCGTTGGTGGTATCTACGAACTCAACACTGGACGAGTGCAGCTGCTTACCTGACCGCGGAACTCTCGCTGCGGCTCCTCAAATCCGGTCGCTCAGCTGCGCGCGCCGTCGCGGTCCCAAAGAGAGTTCTCCATAAAAACGAATGCGCCGCCGGTTTTTGCCGACGGCGCCTTCGAAGCTCTCAAATCACGTTCTCTTAGTTGAACGGATAGTAGCGGAGCGAGAAGAACACGATGTTATTGTTCGGGTGTAGGCCGGTGTTAGGAGCCGGATTACCCGTACCACTCGCGAAGGTACCACTGGGAGTCGCTGAACCGGAGAACAGGTCTAGCCACACGTACTCATATTGCAGGCCCACCCTGGCCCGTCCAAGATCGCCTTTGTAAATATCCTGCCAGAAGCCAACGGTGATTTCGTGGACGCGCTGAACGTTGGCTGAACAAATAGTGCTGTTGCCGTTGAAATTGGTTCCCGTGCCGCCATTCGTCGAGGCCAAACTACTTGCAGTTTGAAATCCGCAGCTCTCTGCAAAGGCACCGTTACCCCAACCGCCCTGCGTTGCGCCGATCGTCCAGGCGTTAGCTTGGGTCTGTTCCTGGCCGTAATAGGCGTAGACGTCGTTGCCGGCAAACGGATGGGCGACCGCGCCGACCATGAATTGCAGGGATGTGATCGGCTGTAAAGCACCGTTCGGTCCGATAGTGACGTCGGTCAACTGGCTCGATGCATAGCGGCCGATGCCTTGGCCGTAGAGAATGCTGCCCTGCAGGTCGACGAACTTCGGCCAAACGGGCAAAAGCACATTGCCGCCGACGCCCCAGCCAAATGTCGTTTTTTGGCTCCATTGGGCGCCAGGAAGGCCGTTGTTGATCGCGTCTGCAAACCAGCGCTGCAAACCTAGTGCCTCGTAGTGCCCCCAGCCAGGATCGAGCGCGATCTTTTCAATGACATCCGGAGCGGGGTTGATGGAGCAATTCGTAATAGGGTCCAAGAGGCCCGCGGCGTTGCAGTTGTTCATTGGGTTGACGTTGATCCCGGGTGGGGTAACCAATGCGGTATTCGGGGTAAAACCAGGCGCGCCAGCGACGCCACTGCCGTTCGAAGCGAATGCGGTCGCTGAGGATTCAACCGCAACGCCGAACCATGCGATCTTGCCCACGTCTTGCACGTAACGGATTGCCGGCTGACGGGCCCAGTTGAAGCCCACAACGTACTGCGCGTCGATCGTCAGCGGAATGTTCTCAGTGCTGTTCAAGATGCCGACCCGGTTCTGGGTGAGCAAGCTCCACATCTGACCGGCGCTGAAGTGACCACCCCAAATGTCATTGTCATACGCAAAGTAGGCTTGGCGGATACGGGGGGTGTAGCTGTCACTTTCGCGGGAGTTCCCCGTCGGGGCAGCACCCAGGAAGTCCATTTCGAAGTAGCCTTTCACGTGCTGCGCCGGGTCAATATCACCTGATGCCTTGAGCGCAATACGGCTTTGTTGGGCCGAGAACCTCAATTCGTTCTCGTAATAGAGCGGCGAGTTTTGCAATGGGATGGTGCCGAAGCCCGGATCGGTTGCGCCCGAGGAGTTTTCATTGCGCTGGCGCCAGGCACCTTCCATCGCGATGAACGTGCCGGCCATCGAGACGTGGATGCTGTCGAACCACGAGGGTGGCCCCTTGGTCGGGATCGGCACATCCGCGGCATAAAGATTCGGCGGAATGTTGGACGGGATATTCTGTGGTTGTTGTTGCTGAGCCTGCTGCGCTTGCTGAGTCTGTTGGGCCTGCTGCGCGGCCGCCTTGGCCTGTCTCTTGGTCTCGGCCAGCTGAGCTTGCATCGCCTGTAGCTGGCGCTGCATGGCGTCGATCTGCTGCTGTAGTTGGGCGTCGTCCGCGAAGGCGGGCGCGGAAACCAGGATGGACGTCCCGAGTACCGTTCCAGCCAGCAATAACCCCAGTCTTCGTTTCACGTCCATCCCAACCCCCTGTAAAATTCGGTTACGCTTAGGAGCGATTAGCCCTGTTCCGGTCTATTTTTCGCGCATGACGACGCCATGACATTTGATCCTATTTGCGCTGAGTCGACGAGGGTCTCGAACGGATTTAGGACTTCCCGTGGCACAAAAGTCACAATCGATTACCTCGCTCGACGGATTGGCGAGGGCCCATCAGCTGTTTGGTTGAAAAAGGCCGGCACATTGCCACAAAGCGCATAATTTTTTTGGTACAAAATCTGAAAAGGGTCGGTCGCGATTTCACTCCGCCGGTCCCTGAGACGCTCGCGATGGTCGACGGGCACGCGGATGGTCGCGGTTGACGTCGCGATCGCGCACCGAGCACCGAGAGACGTTGCGGGATCGTCGATGGTCGGATTGGAGGTCCGGGTGGGGTCGGGGCTCGCACTCACGTCAATCGCCGGCCTGCGCGCGCCGTAGGCTTGCGGGGTACGCTGCTTCCCACTAGCCACAGCCAGGCCCCGTGGCGGTACGGCAGCAATGACGCATGCGGCCGGTCGCATGTCGCGACCCCCACGCCCGGTCCGACGGGTTCTCGGCGGGATCACGGGACGGGCAGTCGATGGTCCGAGGGCTCGCAAGATGTACATGGCAGCGCAAATGCTGCCCCGCCTAGCCGGCGGCCCAATTGGGGTCGACTATTTTAGGGCATCTGAAAAGCACGCTCCGGGGCGTGGCTGGCTCCCGCGGGTGCGGTGTCGCTTCGTGGTCGAGATCGGCCAGCCAGAACGGCAGGCGGGGTGGCAGCGCGCTTAGTGATCCTCGGTCGGGGGTATGCTTGTGGGTAGGGATCAGAAAACTCAGAAAACTCGTTTAATTTCAAACAGTAATAGCTCCCATCTCAACCCCCTCACCTGCAAAAATCGGTTAAGCTTTAAGAGCGATTAACCCTGTCCCGGTCTATTTTTCGTGCGTGAACGCACAATGACAGTTAACCCCGGCTGCCTTGATTCGGCCAGGGTGCCGAACCGATTTAGGAGTTCCCGTGGCAAAAAGGCCACGGTGCGAAGGCACCGCTTAATGGCAGAAGAATTGGGGCGCGTTGGAATAGGATTGGCGCCTTTGCGGGCGTGAAGCGAAGAAGCTTATTCGAGCCGCCCTTCACCCCGTGGGGCAAGCTCAGACCAACGCGGTTCTGCGCCGCCCGATTCCGGCCACCGGTGTTAAAAATGTCACGAACTGGCGGGATCGGGCGCTCCAGGACGCTGCATCGGTGATTGAACACACGCTCGTTGCACGCGGGCACGGCCGGACATCGCGCGGCCGTCCTTAGGGAGCAGGACCCGATTGCATCAGACTTCGGAAGGCCGCGGCCACTGCCGGCAGCGGCCGCCGGATGGGTGGGAAGACTTGATAATCCTCCCAGCCGTTGCCCAGCGATTTATATAAGCTTACGAAATCCGCGGCGGCGCTCTGCTGCGCCAGAACGTACTGCTCCTCGATAGCGTATTCCTGCCGTTGCGCGTCGATGACGTTGAGCGAATCCGTCAGGCCGCGCTCGAAGCGCTCGGTGGCGAGCGTCAGCGCCCGGCGCGCGGCGGTCAGCGCCTCGGCGAGGTGGCGCAAGCAATTCTGCTGCGCCGCGTAGGCATCGACCGCAGTATCGACCTCGCGCACCGCGTTGAGCACCGTTTGTTTGTAGGCGAACAGCAATTCGCGGCCGCGATAGTCGGCCTTCTCGACGGCAGCATCGAGCCGGCCGAAGTCCAGGAGCGGCACCGCGAATGCGGGGCCGACGGACCAGATCGGACTAATCATAAACGGTGACACGCCGGTCTGACGTCCTGCTGATGCAGTGACCGCGACTTGCGGAAACAGAAGGGCGGTCGCAACGCCGATCTGCGCCGTAGCACTCGCCAATTGCCGCTCAGCTTCAACAATATCGGGCCGCCGCCGGAGCAGATCGATCGGCAAGCCGGCCCGAATGCGAACTGGCAGGACCGGAAGCATGCCCGGCCTTTTGAGCTCGTTGCCGAGATTCTCGGGAAACTCGCCGATCAGGACCGCGATGACATAACGCGCCGCGTCGATCCGCGCGACGAGTGGCGCGACCTGCGCCTGCAATTGCGCCAATTCGCGCTGAGCCAAAGTCACGTCGAGTTCGTTGGTGATGCCGCGGCTGAAGCGTTCCTCGACGAAATCGACGTATTTGCGCGCCACCTCGATGTTCTTGCGCAGCACCGCAAGCTCCATCTGGAGAGCGCGCAAATCGAGGTAGGCCCGAACGACGTCGGCGATGAGCGATACCAGCACGACATTGCGGGCGGCGACGGCCGCATCGACATCGTATTGCGCCGCTTCGATCCCGCGCCGGTACTTGCCGAAAATATCGAGCTCCCACGCCGCATCAAAGCCGACGAGATTGACCACTTGCGTGACGCCGGCGCCGGTTTCCGCCGAAACGAGAGTTTGCGAAGCGCGGCCGCGCGCGAGATCGCTGCCGGTGCCCCAGCCTCCGCCGGCAGTCCACTCGCCCGACGGAAGCGCCGCGCCGATGACGACCAGTTCCTGGGCGCGCGCCTGTTGCAAGCGGTCCAAGGCGATTTCAAGCGTCGGGCTGGCGGCGAGCGCGCGCTCGACCAGCGAGTCAAGCTCGCGGTCGTGCAGCAAGCGCCACCATTGCGTCGTCTCAAGCGGACGATCGGCGTGACGATCGCTCGGCGCATTGAGCGACGACGATGTCGCGGCGAAATGGTCAGGCAGTGGCGGGGCGGGAGGAAGATAGTCGGGGCCAACCGCGCATGAGGTCAGGGCCGCACAAATGAAAGCGCCGAGAATGGCGGTGCGGTTTCGCGCCGCGTCGCCATTCGAGCGACCACGGCGGCGACGCCACAGCTTTGTTGGCCCCGGCACGGACTGGTGCACTCCAACTCACCGACACACGGCGCGGCCCAGAGCGACGAACGTCAGCTTGCAGCAACGCCGACGCGGCATGCACGAACCACCTGCGGATGGTGTCCCCCTGCCGTTCAGCATCGGAGCTTTCGGCGGGTCGTGCAAGCGACTGTTAGCCGCTGTCCCCCAAAAGCGGAGGCAAGCGGCTTCACGGCCACAGTGCATGAAAATGCTTCTCCTTATCCCGCGTACGGCGGGACGAGGAGAAGCGACCCCATTAGAGGGCCAATATCAGAACGTGACCCGTACGGTCGCCACCACATTGTTCGCGGTCACCGAATTCGGCTTCACGGCCACATGGTAACCGGCGCCGACGATCAGGTTGATCGGCCGGGTCGGAGTGTCATCGCCGAGCTTGAAGCGCCCGAAAACGAGGCCGGGCGTCAGCAGGACCTGGTTCCAGCCGGCATGCGTTCCGCTGGGCCAATACGTGTATTTGACCTCCGCTTGCGGCCAAAAGTACTTGAACACGTGATACTGGAATGCCGCCCTAAGGTCGTTCCGACGGATCACGGTTCGCCTGCTCCCTCGGGAGCAAGCGCGGGCGCGTAATTCGCGGGCACGCGGAAGAGGTCGGCTTTCTGCGGGCCGTATTTTACTGAACGGGCTTCGATTAGGGTTTGTCCGTCGACGATCACGCGCAGGATGACGCCGTCGGCGGTGGCGCACACGGTGTGCTTTTCCCCGTCCTCCGTCCAAGACCAGTCGGTGCAGGGCAGTCCCGCGACCACCGCGTCGCCGCCGCGTTGCAGCGTCGCGCCCGGTTCCGGCTCCAGCGGCCGGCGCGGGGCCTGATCTAATTTGCGGAATGTGCGGGTAGCCGGCGTAAGAAGGGTAACTGCGTGGGCGTCGCGGTCGAAAATCGAGGTTGACCGGCCTGTCGCGTCGACCCGTTCGAGATGCTCGCTGGCGAGCCAGCGCACGCGCTCGCGCACCTTGGGTTCCTGCGGCCGAGTGACATCGTAGCGGATGTCCACGTCGCGGGTCGGCATGAGCTTCGGTTGCTGCTCGGCCATAGCCGCCGCGGCCCCGACGACCAGAGCGACGACCCACAATGCAGACCGGAAATGACGCCAATAGCGCATCGGCGACCCTTTGATCGGCGGTGCAGTGACTTCTATAGCCGGAAAGCGGGGCGACTTGCGTTGTCGTTTAACAATCGGCCTGAAATCCGGTTACCGTAAGCCCCCCGAGCATAAAAAGCCTGCGTCAGGAATGCGCGTTTCCTGCCCCGCTCGTTCGTATAGATTGCGCCCCGAGGGCGCGAGACACGGCCAATTCTCCGGCGGCCGCGTCTAAGCGGCTGGAGATCTGGACGTGTGGATCGTTCAAACCGCCCTGCGGCGGCCCTATACCTTTGTGGTGCTGGCCTTCCTGATCGCCATTTTCGGCGGGCTTTCGGCCGTCCGCACCCCGACTGACATATTTCCAAACATCAATATTCCGGTGATTAGTGTGATCTGGACCTACAATGGGCTATTGCCCAACGATATGTCCAGCCGCGTCATTTATTATTACGAGCGGACACTGACCGCGCAGGTCGGCGATATCGAGCACATCGAATCGCAATCTTTGAACAGTTACGGCGTCGTCAAAATTTTCTTTCAGAAGAATGTCAACATTTCCGCGGCGCTCGCGCAGGTGACCGCGGCCTCGCAAACGGTGCTCAAGCTCCTGCCGCCCGGCATCACGCCCCCCTATGTGCTGAGCTATAACGCATCGAGCGTGCCGATCATGCAGCTCGCGCTCTCGAGCAAAAGACTGCCGCAGATGAAGCTGTTCGATCTTGGGCAGAACTTCATCCGACCGCAGCTTGCCACCGTCGCCGGCGCGGCCATCCCCTCCCCCTACGGCGGCAAAGTCCTACAGGTGCAGGTTGACCTCGACCAGCAGGCCATGCAGGCGCACAACGTCTCGGCCGACGATGTCGTCAATACCATCTCCGTGCAGAACCTGATTCTACCCGCGGGCGATCAGAAGCTCGGCAAATTCGACTGGAACGTCTCGCTCAATGCCAGCCCGACGGTGCTTGAGCGGATCAATGATCTGCCGGTGAAAAGGGCCAACGGCTCGCTCATCTACATACGCGACGTCGCCTTCGTGCATCAAGGCTCACCGCCGCAGACCAACCTCGTGCGGGTGAACGGATCGCGCGCCGTGCTGATGACCATCCTCAAGGCCGGCTCGGCTTCGACCCTTTCGGTCATCGAGGGAATCAAATCCCTGCTCCCGCGCGTCGAGGAAAGTTTGCCGGCAAGCTTAAATCTGCGGGCGGTCGGCGATCAGTCCGTTTTCGTCAAGGCCGCCGTGTTCGGCGTGATCCGGGAAGCCGCGCTGGCGGCCGCTCTCGTTGGCGTGATGATCCTGATCTTTCTCGGCAGCTGGCGCTCGACCGTCATCATCCTGATCGAGATTCCGCTAGCGATTTTGTTCGCGCTCACCGCGCTGTCGTGGCTCGGCGAGACCATCAACGTCATGACGCTCGGCGGGCTTGCGCTCGCCGTCGGCATTCTGGTCGACGACGGCACTGTGACGATCGAGAACATCAACTACCATCTCGAACAGGGCAAGCAGGTCGAGCGCGCGATCATGGATGGCGCGCAGCAGATCGTCATTCCGGCATTTGTGACATTGCTGTGCCTCTGCATCGTGTTCGTACCGATGTTCCAGCTCGGCGGCGTCGCCGGTTATCTGTTCCGGCCGATGGCCGAGGCCGTTGTGTTCGCGCTGCTCGGATCCTTCATCCTGTCGCGCACGCTGGTGCCGACGCTGGCCAATTATCTGCTGCGTGCGCACGATACGGATGCCGTTCATGCCGAGCGCAGCGGCACCGCAGCGCCATCGCGGTCGCGCAACCCCTTCAAACGATTTCAACAGGGCTTTGAAGATCGCTTTACCCGGGTGCGCGAGGGCTATCGCTCATTGTTGACGCTCGCGCTGGGACGGCCGAAAACTTTCATCGTGGGCTTTCTCGCTTGCGTCGTGGTGTCGTTCGGCATCTGGCCGTTCTTGGGCGAAAATTTCTTCCCGTCGGTGGATTCCGGACAAATCCTGATGCATATCCGCGCCCAGCCGGGAACGCGGATCGAGGAAACTGCGCGTCTGTTCGATCTCGTCGAGCAGACGATTCGGAATACGATTCCGCCCGAGCAACTCGACAATATGGTCGACAATATCGGCCTGCCGTTCTCCGGCATCAACATGGCCTATCAGAACACCGGCACCATCGGCCCGGAGGATGGCGATGCCCTCATCACCCTCAAGGAGGACCACGCGCCCACCGAACAAATCGTCAAGCAGTTGCGCAGCCTACTGCCGAAGAAATTTCCGGGCGCGACATTTTCGTTCCTGCCGGCCGACATCGTCTCGCAGATCCTGAATTTCGGGTTACCGGCGCCGATCGACGTGCAGGTGGTCGGCAACAATCAGGCCGCCAATTATGCTTACGCGACCGAGCTGCTCAAACGCATTCGCACCGTTGCGGGCATTGCCGATCCGCGCATTCAGCAGGTTTTCAACTATCCGCAGATCAATGTCGAGGTCGATCGCACGCTCGCCGGCGTGGTCGGACTGACGCAGCGCGACGTGGCCAACAGCCTTTTGGTCACGTTGTCGGGCAGTCAGCAGGTGCACCCGAATTTCTGGCTTAACCCGGAGAACGGCGTTTCCTATCCTCTGGTCGCCCAGATGCCGCAATACCGGATCGACACCATGTCGGATCTGGCCAATGTGCCGGTGACCTCGGCCGAGACGAAAGAGCCACAATATCTTGGGGGACTTGCACAAATCACGCCGGGGCCAAGCGCCGGCGTGGTCTCGCATTATAACGTGCAGCCGGTTGTAGATATCTACGGCGCGATCCAGCAGCGCGATCTCGGTGCGGTCGCCGCCGATGTCAATCAGATCTTACAGGATACGCGCAAGGATGTGCCGCGCGGTTCTTACGTCGTGCTCCGCGGCCAGGTACAAACCATGACGAATGCTTATAGCCAGCTGTATTTCGGGCTCGCGGGAGCGATTCTGCTCATCTATCTCGTCATCGTCGTCAACTTTCAGTCCTGGCTCGACCCCTTCATCATCATCACAGCGCTTCCGGCGGCGCTTGCCGGCATCGTATGGATGTTGTTCATAACGGGAACGACACTGTCCGTACCGGCGCTGACCGGCGCCATCATGTGCATGGGGATCGCGACCGCAAACTCCATCCTGCTTGTGAGCTTCGCGCGTGAAGGCTTGACGCAGGGGCTCGACGCGGCGTCCGCCGCCTCGGAAGCGGGCTTCACCCGCTTCCGGCCGGTGTTGATGACCGCGCTCGCCATGATCATCGGCATGCTGCCGATGGCGTTTGCGCTCGGCGAAGGCGGCGAACAAAACGCCCCCCTTGGGCGAGCGGTCATCGGCGGCCTGCTGATAGCGACAATAGCAACGCTGTTCTTCGTGCCCGCTGTCTTCAGTCTCCTGCATTCGCGACGTGATGCGCGGCCGGCCCCGGGCGCGGAACCCGAGCAAGCCGCCTCACCGGAGCATGCATGACTGCCGAACACCACGCGCCGCCGCCGAAGCTGCCGCCGCCGCGAAACCTGCGCGGGATCGGAGTGCTCGCCCTTCTGGCAGCGATCGCCATTGCTGCGTTCGGCATTTTGCAACGGCGCAGCCATGAGGCGGAGGTGCGGCAATGGACGCAGGAACAGGCCGTCCCGACAGTTGCCGTCATCACGCCGCGCGCCGGCGCCTCCACCCAACGCCTCGTGCTGCCCGGCACCGTGCAGGCGTGGTTCGAGGCGCCGATCTATGCCCGGGTCAACGGCTATTTGAAGAAGTGGAATTTCGACTACGGCGCGCACGTCAAGAAAGGCGACGTGCTGGCCGAGATTGAAACACCCGATCTCGACGCACAGCTTTCCGCTTCGGAAGCCAAGCTCAATTCCGCGCGCGCCGTCGTGAATGTCAGGGAAGCCGAAGAGCAATTCGCGCAATCGACCTATCAGCGCTGGCGCGACTCGCCCAAAGGCGTCGTGTCCGTGCAGGAGCAGGAAAGCAAACAGGCCGACTATAACAGCGCCAAAGCGCGGTTAAGTTCGGCGAACGCCGAAGTTGCCGCGGACCAAGGCGAAGTCGATCGCCTGCGCACGATGGCCAACTTCAAGAACATCACGGTACCGTTCGACGGGGTCGTCACCGCGCGCGAGACCGATGTCGGCGCGCTGATCAATGCCGGCAGCGGAACGGGCGGCGGCAGCGGCCCCGAATTGTTCCGGGTCGCCGACATCCACATGATGCGCACCTACGTGCAGGTGCCCCAGCAATTGTCGGCCGACATCAAAGCGGGCCTCAATGCCGAACTGCATTTGCCACAATACCCGAACAAAACCTTCAAGGGGACCGTCGCCACCACTTCGAGCTCCATCAATACGAATGCACGCACGCTTCTGGTTGAGCTGCATGCCGACAATCCAGATGGCGAACTGCAGCCCGGCGCCTATGCCCAGGTCGATTTCGAGCTGCCGAGCGACCCCAACATTGTGCGTATTCCGACCAGCGCGCTCGTTTTCCGTGAGCGCGGGATGGAGGTCGCAGCCATCGATGCAAGCAATATGATCGAGCTTCGGCCGATCAAGATTGGACGCAATCTCGGAACCGAGGTCGAGGTGCTGGAAGGCTTGACGCTCGCGGACCGGCTGGTCAACAGCCCACCCGATTCGCTCGCAACGGGCGACAAGGTTCGCGTCGCCGGCGCGCCGCTGGAAAACGGGGCAGCCGGGCAACAAACGAAGGAGTCAGTCCGTGAAGAAAACGCGCCGGAAGCAAAGTCACACTGAGGAACATAAAAGATAACCGCCGGCCAGCGACGACTCTGCCCTCCCTCACCGGTTCGATCGTCCCGCCGGGGATCCAGATGGCGTTGAAAGATCTCCTCGTCTATGTCGACCAAACCCAGGACGCGTTGATGCGCCTACGGCTGGCCGCGGATCTCGCGTCCCGTCAAGGCAGCCACTTGACGGCATTGTTCGTACGTGAATTGACCGAATTCCGGCAAGAGCGACGCAAAGCAGCAGAGCTTGGGCTGGTCTCGGCGGAGGGCATGCGCCAGCTTGACGAGCGTACGCGAGCGTCGATCGCTGCCGTCGAGGCGCGCTTGCGGGCGACTTTGGACGAAGTAACCAGGGGCAGCGTCAAAGCCGACCTGTTGTGCCTCGACGGCAAGGCTGGGGTGTTGGTTCCACAGTACGCACGCTACGCCGATCTCTGCATAGTCGGCCGGGACGAGCCGGCAGGGTCGACTTCAATCAATTATTCGTTTTCCGAGCAGGTTTTGTTCGTCACCGGCCGACCTGTTCTTTTCGTGCCGACCGACGAATCGTTCCGGACGCTTGGTCGCCACATCGTTGTGGCTTGGAATTCCAGTCGGCCTGCTGCGCGATCGCTCAACGACGCGCTGCCTTTGATTGAACGCGCCGACCGGGCCACAATTCTCATGATCAATCCGGCCGGCTTCATCGGAAGCCACGAAGGGCCGCCGGGCGAGCAGACGCTCGAACATCTCAAGCGGCACGGCGCCACCGTTGATGCCCTCCAGATAGAGGGCGTGCCACGTGGCGCCATCGCTGACCGGCTGCAATCGGAAGCGCGGGCGCTCGGGGCGGATTTGATCGTAGCCGGCGCCTTTGGTCATCCACGGCTGTGGGAGAAGATGCTGGGTGGCGTCACCAACGATCTCATTGGGCAGATGAATCTGCCTATCTTCATGTCGCACTGACGATTTATTAGCTGAGCGTCAGCGGCCAATCCGCAATATTACCGCGCAGATGCGCTGGAACTTCACTCCGTTCTCTAGTGATACGGTTTGGATCAACGGGGCGCGAGCACTGCCATACACAGCAAAGCCACCTTCAACGCTTTCTTTTCCTAGTTCGATATCGGACAATTTAAATGCGATGCCGGCATTCGGCCCCGCGACAAACTTGCCGCTGGCCGAGCCGATGTAAAACCGATCGCCCTTACCTTCGTCAGCAGATCTAAAGCTCGATGAAAAACTGATCCGGTACGCGTACGCGGCGGGCATATGCATGCGCGGACCCACACCAAATGATGCCGAATCGATCGCTTGACCAAACTCAGTCGCGTTGCCGTCAGAATCTGAGCTGCCCGAAGAGGTAAATGTCGTGGTCCACGCTATGCCCGAATTGTTGGGCTGCAGCTTCGAATTGAATCCTTCTGGCGATGCCAGACAAGAACCAGATTCAGTATAGGAAAACGCCGATGAACCCGCCTCGCCCAACGCCGCCGGAGCAGCGACAGCAACCGCGGGCGCAATCAGGGAAAGGGATCGAAATACAACCTTCATTGCCGCATCTCGAAATTTCAGCAGCCAGTGTCGCTCCGAATTTGGTAGCTCCTTGCCGATGCCGTTCCCGCTTGCGACCGAAGCCGAGGGAAGTTCATCACGAGCGCTGATGCCAGGCAGCGGCTTTATGGCCTATCCTGCCCCAACGGTTGCTTTTCGCAAGGATGCGACGGATCGAAAGAGCCACTGTTTTTCACACCCGATACGCACGGGAAGGAAAGTGGTGTGACGGTTTGTGCAATGCGCGTATTTCCCACTGCGATGCAACGTTGCCGAAATTTAATCTCGCGCGACGGGCAGCGCATCTCACCCGTGGGTCGACGCGGCGTTACAATCCCACGGGGGCGATCCCTGAAAGGGAGTGTGCCCAATGTCGCGCAAAAAGTCGTTCAATATCCCGCACGTCTTCTGTGCAGGTCTTGCGCTTGCGGCGATCGTTGTATCGCTTGGCGCACAATCGGCGATGGCGGCGAGCGCCGATCGCGGGAGGCCCGGCAAGCCATTGCCGCATCGCCACCATTTCTACGCCATGTATCGCGGGCCTTCCTTTGCGCCACCCGCGACCCTGCCTCACGCGCCGGAATACGGCTTTCTTCGCCGCGTGCCAGCAAACGCGATCGGAGGGCCGGGTTATACATTCGTGCCGCGCGTCGGCATTCTCGGCGAGTCATGCGACCTGCCAACGAGCGCATGCACGAACGAGTATCGCGATGTCCAGTGACTGCCATACGTGCGTAGGTGTCTAAAGAGTGGGAGCAAGAGAGCGCCGCTGCGGCGGAGCCTTTCTCTACTGTGGACGGCTGCAGCGGTGCGGAAGCCCGACGACCTCCAGGCCAATGGCTTGGTCCAGCTTCTCTACCTTTCGCGAAGGCGGCAGGTTTGAAGGCCGAAGCCAGCGCCAGGGGCGGCGAGCAAATACCGGGACGAGAAACCGCCGCGGCACCGGGTGGCGCGAAGCCGCATGAGGCGGCCGCCGGCGTTAGCGCTAGGTCAAAAAGCATACCAAGGCGGAGAGCAAAGACGCTCTTATCCCGCCTGGGCACGTCTCTCTGCCGGTCTACGTTCCAGCCTTTACGTGATGTCGAATGCTGGACTCCGGCGCGCACCAAGTGTGATGACCTGTCTTGCAGGCCTGATTCAAAACCGCCAAGCCGCTACCGGCGCCGAGAACAACAACCAGAGTTAGTGCGATCCACAATGGAGTCTTCATGGCGAAACTCGCGATCTGGGCCCCCCGAGCCTGCCATGGCGCCAGTAAATCGGGGCGCAGATGAACCTGCGGTGAACGCCTGACCACCCGGCTACCACCCGACCACCACGCGGCTGCCAGCCGGCAACCGGCCGGACTCCGGCCGGTCGCTACGGCGCCCATGGATTCCGGCTGAAAAGGGAACGGAACCGGGGTGATCGCAATAGGACAATGCGGTGGATGAAGTCGGCAAGCGACCTTGCCCGCGGATGAGGGGGGAATATACAGGAGGCGGAGAGCCGTGAAGGGTTGCATGGAATACCGGCGACAAGTTGCGATGCGGTGCGACGGCGAGGATTTCGTCATTGCGCTTCAGCCGGAAGACGAAATCGTCTTCCGCACCAAGGACGCCCGCGCGCTCCGGAATCTTTGCCGCCGGCTCCGATGGCAGATTGCAATCGACACCACTCTTTCGACCGACGACTGGACGTGGCCGCCGGAAAGCGGCGGGCTCGGACGTCCTCCAGCCAAGCGCTCGTAAAGGCGCCCTGCTGTTTTCGGCACCGCTAACGCAGTGTTAATCACTGTTGTTAACTATTGCGGTGGGGCGATTTGGCACCGCGGTTCGCCCGCGGCGGAGAAGCATCATGCAAATCCCCCGTTTTTTGGTCCTCAGGCAAAGCACTGTTCGGCACCCCGTCTGCTGAAAGGGTGCCAAATGTTTCTCGGGCCAAGGATCACCCTCGGCGCTTTCGTGCCGGACGACTACGGTGCGATGTATTGCTGGGCGAACGATACTGCCGCCGCAAGGTTCGACGGCGCCTTCCGGCCGGTAAACTTCAGGGACGTCATCGCCTCATGTGAGACCGGCGGCGATGCGTCGCGGGTTATGCTCGCGATACGCCAGCGCACCGATCCGAAGATCATCGGCTATATCAACATCCATAACGTCAACGCAATTCATCGCTCGGCGGACCTCGGCATGAGGATCGGCGACGAAAGGCATCGCGGCCAAGGCTTCGGCAAAGAGGCGCTGGCGTTGGCGGTCACCTATTGTTGGAACCATCTCAATCTCGAGCGCGTCGGCCTTGTCGTATTCCGCCACAATGCGCGGGCGATTGCGGCCTACTCGGCCTGCGGTTTCAAGAAAGAAGGCGTTCTCAAGCGATTTCTGTTCGTGGATGGCGCCTGGGTCGATCTGGTCCTGATGGCGGCGTTTCGCCCGGTGCGCAAGCGTGCGCGCAGCACCGGCTCCGAGCGGCTTGACGCAATTCGCCCGCCGCCAACCGATGCGGCAGCGGCCGCCTGAGGCAACCGGCAAGCTGCCGCCAAGTGACTCACGGTCCGAAATGCGAAACGCGTCCCTCCCTCAAATGAATTCTGCGCCGAATTTGTGCCGGTACTCTCTTCGATGTTGGCGCTATGTGCGCTATATTGGTTTTGGCCTTGACCATTAAGACCCTATGAAATAGCGACATTTCCCCTACGGAGAGGTGGCCGAGTGGCTGAAGGCGGCGGTTTGCTAAACCGTTATACGGTCTAAAGCCGTATCAAGGGTTCGAATCCCTTCCTCTCCGCCATATAAGCGGTATAAATAATTGATTTACCTGGCGTATTTCTGGATGGACTGTGCTCGATATCACCTTTAATATCACCCTCGTTCCCCGCGCAGGTGATAGTGGAGGACGTCACAATTAGCGAAGACGATTGCCGGAGAGGCTCCCATGGGCGATGGCCTGCACGACCGAAAGCAGGTATCTCTACACACTTTTCTGCTCCGCATCGCCCGACTGACGGCGAGTTGCATTTCCTCGGCCTGTTGGCGCGGCGAGAACCCGTTTCGCTGGCGGGGGCATCTCGACAAGCTATTGCTACTGGCCCGAAGCGTCACTTAGTGCGATGCGAAGATATGTCCGAAGTTGAGGTCAAAGCCGACTCGAAAGCGAATGCTGAATTCGCTCGAGATTGCCCACAACGGTCATCTGTTGTGCAGCCAGCGACACGCGCTCAGAATGTCGACGTGTTGATACGGCTTGGCGACGAACACGCTACCGGGGACACAGCGTTCGGGGTCGAACTGCTCGCCTGATATGTAGACCACCGGCATGTCGGGTTGCTCCGACCGAAAGCGTCTAGCCACGTCCCAACCGTTTGCCGACCCACCAAGATTTATGTCGGTGACTATCATGTCTATTGACAGGCCGGATTTACACAGGGCGAGGGCTTCTTCGCCGCTCTCGGTCTCAATAACCGCATAGCCTGCCTCCCGCAGGCAACCGGCGACATCGCATCGCACGAAGAAATCGTCTTCGACGACCAGAACCGCGAGAGCACGGACACCATTTGCGACTGATACAGACACCATCGCAGCCTTTGCTGCCAAACCACGAAGCTCCGCTCGAACTTTGTAGTGACGTTGAGGCGCTTGGGATTTCTGTTGGTTGTAAAGCGCCTAGATAAGCGAACCGCCCAGTGGGCGTACGGTTCCGTACATTTTCGGAATTTGCACCGCTCGTGGTAGCAATCGGCCTGGTGGAGGCTTATCTTCCGGTTACCGCCTGCAGCGACCTTCGGGCGCGGGCGTTTGAGAGACCCTGACGTGCTCTTGCCCCTTTTGACGGGAAAAGAGCTATGGCTCGGTCTCCCCCACTCGCAATTCTTCGCCGCATCGTAATCGGCTGCTGGCCGCAATGTCGGCCACTGATTTCGCATTGGTGCAGCCTCACTTGCAGCCCGTGCCGATGGCGCTTCTCAAAGAAATGGAACGCCCCAATCGACGGATTGAAACTGTATATTTCATGGAGAACGGCATCGCCTCGGTCGTCGCCGTCCAACCCGACGAGACGCGTGTAGAAGTTGGCCTCATTGGCCGCGAGGGCATGAGCGGGATCGCCGTAGTGCTCGGCGGCGATCAATCGCCACATTCCACCTACGTCCAGGTCGCCGGTGAAGGGCAGCGGATCACCGCCAGCGAATTGCGCAAGGCGATGAATGCGAGCCAAACCCTGCAGAGCTTGTTACTCAAATTCGTCCAAGTGTTCATGGTGCAGACGGCTCACACCGCCATCGCTAACGCTCGCTCTCATATTGACCAGCGTCTGGCACGGTGGATTTTGATGGCCCATGACCGGACGAGTGACAACACACTGCCGCTAACACACGAATTCCTTTCGCTGATGCTAGGGGTAAGGCGGGCGGGCGTCACCGACGCGCTACAAAGTCTCAAGCGGCAGAAGTTGATCGACAATGGCCGAAACAAGATTGTTGTCCTCAACCGCAAAGGAATCGAGCGGGCGGCGGGGAAATCCTACGGCACGCCAGAAAAGGAATATCGGCGGCTCATCGGCTAGGGCTCAATTATTGCCCCAGATCTACCGGCGATAAAACAACATAGCCGCCGATCCTGAGCAGTCGCGCCTCTTGTACAGCTGACAGTCCACGCTATCCGGCTTGATCACATGACGTACGACGGCGCTTAGTCCGCGTTTGATCGATGGGCGCAGCCCTTCCGGATTTGATCCGAAAGCAACGTCAATTCTGCGCTGTGATTTGTGAGCGTTACATCAGACCCGACACTTGTAGCATTTTTTTCTGGAAGCGTTGCGCTCAGTCTGCAGATAAGCCCGGTCGGCTCAAATGTCGTCTCGATCGTCCCGCCGAACGGTTCCAATGCACCAGACAGTAGCCGCGTTCCAAATCCGCGATGGACGGGAGTTGCGACGATGGGTCCGTCGCTCTCACGCCATTCGAGGTTCAAACGTGTGCCGGCTAGCGACCAACGAATAGCTACCTGACCAGTCGCACTCGATAAGGCACCGTATTTTGCGGAGTTTGTAGTGAGTTCGTGGACCAACAACGCCATCGTCGTCGCTAACTTCGGCGAAAGGAGAACAACCGGTCCCTCGACTGCTATTCGAGATGCCTCGTAGGGGCCGAGTTCGGCGGCAAGGATTTCCGGGAGTCGCGCCCCCTGTCCCTGAGTCTCCATAATTAGATCGTCAGTGGCCGACAGGGCAATAAGACGGCCCATAATTGCGTCTCTCGTCTGCGGGCTATCGCGAAGTTGCAAACTTATGATGGCCTGGATGGTAGCAATTTTATTTTTCAATCGATGTGCAAGCTCTTCAACTGCCATCTTGCGAAATTTCTCTTCGTCTTCAAGTCGCTTCGTAAGCTCGCGATAGTGGTTTGCCGCCCACACAATAAACAGAGAAGCAAAAAGGTAGATAAGCAAGCTGACTGCTTGTCCAAATGTCAGGATATGCGGGGGCATAAACGCCCACCATGCAATTATGCCGCCCAATATGGCGGCATATATGCCAGCACCTGCTCCCCCAACGAGGGCAGCAATCACCACTGCGGGGTAGTAAGTCGTAAAGTGCTGAGAGTCTTCGATAATAAACCCAATTGCCCAGTGCAGGAGAGTGGCCACAGCGACGCAAAGTGTTGCAAACGCATACGCCGCAGCGGAGCCGGCGGAAATGCGCCATTGCTCAATGCCAAAGTTTGCTCTCGCGGTCCCGCGATGCTCACTGTTTTTCTGCGTAGCAGAACTCACGTCAAACACCTGGGTCAGATGCCAGCGCATGGCGCATTATAAGTGCCATGGGCATCTAGCGTTCCGAAGCAGTCAAGTCAGTCGTAGTATAAGAGCAGAAGTATTCACCGCCTGATTTGGCTAATTATGTTGCTTGCGGGTGTTTCGCGCTTTCTGCGGCCTTTGATGCCGTCCTCCAGCACACCGAAGTCTGACGACTTTTTCCCGTTTTTCGCGAGAGTAAGTCCCGCGTTTGTAAGCCCGAGACGAAACAGCTCGCGCACCGCAGCGGCCCGACTCGGCATTCGCTGTTTGAAACGAAAATCATCTACCGCAGAGAGTTCCTCTGGCGACAACATGATCTGTAAGCGTTCACCGCGACTGAGGTTGCTCATGGTAAGCCCTAGCAAGCGTGAGTTACAATTAACCGCCTAATACATCGATTACTCATTTATCGCCAAGTTAGAAATTACGTTTACTACAGCATTTATCAAAGAGCGCATAAACCTCAAGGCATTGAAATTGCTGGAGAATTGCTCGCGTCTTGCATGCCACTGTGATGCGTTAGTGTTTTTGTTCTATCGAAGCCCTGTAACGCCGTTACCTGAGCGCCGCCGTAACACGTTACTTCTGTTTCTCCCAGTCAGCTTGGAGATCGACCTGCCATTACGCATTGCTGATAAGACGAACCAGCGCCGCACCCGCTGTCCCCCAGAACGCTCTCCCCCTAGCCGCGACGAACAGCGGGCATTGATCATCCGCCTTGCTCTTCTTTGGTCTTGTGCATTTTCTTCAGGAACCCCTCGAATGCGCGCCTGCCTTCGACGCCGGTTTCGTGCTCGACGCGCTGTAGCACCTCCTCGATCGTCTTGGGCTTGGGCTCCTTCAGGCTCACGTCAGCTTCGATACGAACAATTTGGGCGAGCTTGACGATGCTGGCAAAGTATAGATCGGGAAATTTTTCTCGCATGAGCTCCAGAATCTGAGTGCCGTATTTCTCCCAATCTTCCTGCAGATCCGCGATAAAGGCGGCCGATAGAGTCCGGACATTGCGTGCACCGCGAAGCACAAGTGGGTTGCCGGGAATGACTGCGATTTCGGCGTCTTTTTTGAGTGAACGAGACTTTGGCATTTGCTCTACCGTGGCTACAACAGCTGAACTCTTCCGGTGCAGTGCGTCATGACTTTTGCTGCACACTTTTGGGACCGCAGCAGAGCGGTAATGCTGGGCTACGAAAACCCGCAAAGCGCCCGCCAGCGTAACCTTCCGGCTTTTGGCTCGGCTAATCGCGTTGATGAGTTCCCTAAGCGAAAGCTGGCGCTCGTAGGCTATCTCGCGCAGGAAGTCCCAGAACTCAGGTTCTAGCCGTAAGCTGGTTGGATGCCCGGCGATGACGACGCCGCGGTGTGGGTGTCGCTTCATTGGTTATTTCCGGCATTTGCTGGCATGTAACGCCTTACTCCCTTTCAAATGCTGCCCAAGCTGAGTGCTCCAGCCACTTGCTGATGTTGCGAAGAATTGCCCCCGCGTCGCCGCGCTGTTCGTGCGTGATAACTCCGCCATTGACGAGCCGGTCGAGAGCGGCGTCCGAAAGTTGCGAAGCGTAGCAGCCTTGAATCACTGACCATGGCTCGGCGCGTTCTTCCGAGGCTAGCAATCCACGAGCGACTGCGGCTTCGATGACGGTTTCAGGCACGGTCACGGTTAGAAGCCGCAAACCGTGGCTTCGCCGCTCGCGATGCCGCCGCACACGCAGCGTGCTGGGGCGTTCGGGGCGACGCTCAGGGATGTGCTTGGTGGCGACGGTCATGGGCCCCACATTCTTTTAGCGAGCACCTGATAAGACTTGCGTCTTCATTGCATCACCCCTCGTTCACCGAGGAGTGAGCCAGACGGCTTCTCATGTCCTGGATTACAGCCTTCGCGCGCTCAAACTTCTCAGCAGCACGGCATGCAGCCGTGACGGCGTAAGCTTCGGCCGCAAGCACTTGCGAAGGAAATGTGCCGATGTGCTTTAGTTTGCCGTGCTCGCATATCAGAACACGCCAACTGTGCTCGCCGTGCCGGTAGACACCACGCAAGCCGGTTTTGTTGGAATTTTGTGGGAAGGTTGGATTATTGCTGCGATCCGATGTATCTATATTCTTAACAGTGCGAGCCACTCATCTTGCCGCCCCATCCCCCCTGAAAACTAACTTTCAGTTTATTTACAACTTCAGGTCCCGCGATTTAAGTACGCGAACCTTCAGCGCGGTGATTTGGCACCGTCTCCCACCACGCCACCTTTTTCTGTTCATCGATTTTGCACGCAACTTACCGCCGGCCGTGACGTAGAAACGCTTCATCAATGTCTATCAGTGATGCCGGTGCAATTAACGGCTCGAAACGCCGCGCCTGAGCGAACGCCGTAAACTTTTTACCGCCATGATGTGCGGCTCTTCGCGATCCGGTAGCCAGTCCTTAGTCGGAGGCAATTCATTGCCGTCTGGGTCGATCAGCCATTCCCGATACATAGCCGGCAACCCGCAGGTTCGTGTCGCCAAATAATGACAGGGATCTGAGAATGTCTTGCATCATTGGCGATCGCATGCGCCGGCGTGGCTCGCTCATCGGCCAGCCCGCGAACTGCCTCGATATTCCTCGGGCTCGGCTTGACCAATGCTCGGTGGCTGGGGGAGGGCGGTCGGGATTTTGTTTGCAACCTATTGATCGCGCTAGCGCCGCCTGAACCGTAGTCGGGAGAAATTCGCAAGCAATTCAATGAGCGCCAGCTGACTCTGACTTCGTTAATCTGAGGTTCGAATCCTAGTTCCCCAGCCATATCACCGTTCACAATTGTTCGCAGTCTTCCGCCCACGTCCGCCGAGCATTGAAATAACGGCGGAATAGTTTCACTAATGCCCGCCGATGTTCGCCTGTGATCCCTTGAAGCCGGAGAATTTGACGGTATGTATGACGGTATTTTGAGGTTATACCGTCACACCATTGGACCTAGAGATACCGTCAATGCCTTTGACCGACACGCGCGTCCGCAACGCAAAGCCAACCGCGAAATCATACAAATTGAGCGACGGCGGAGGCATGTATCTTCTTCCGTCACGCCTGACGGCGCACGTTACTGGCGGCTGGACTATCGTTTCGTAGGAAAGCGCCGGACCCTTGCCTTCGGCGTTCATCCCACCGTCACGCTTGCAAGCGCCCGCACGCGTCGCGAAGAAGCGCGGGCGCTGCTGGCAAAAGAAATGGACCCAGGCGCGGTAAAGAAGGCGACCAAACGTGCCGTCAAGCTTGCGGCCGGGAATACGTTTGAGGCCGTCGCGCGAGAATGGCTCGCCAGGCAGCGCCACAGATTTGCTCCGCGATACAGTGCTCGTTCTCGCCCGGCTGGAAGCCGACATTTTCCCACAAATTGGCTCACGACATATTGTCGACATTGGCGCACTTGAGTTGCTGGGCGCGCTCAGGAAGGTTGAGAAGCGTGGAGCGATCGAGACGGCCAGGCGGCTGCGGCAGACATGTGGTCAAATATTGCTACGCCATTGCGACTGGGCGCACCAAAGAAGATCCGTCCCCTGCCCTCCGAGGCGCCCTTGGTTCGCCTGGAAGACCGCGCGGTCACAAGGCGATGGCCCTCAACGAGGTGCCTAATTTTCTTAGCGCACTCGAAACTTACGATGGCGATCCGCGAACGCGCTTCGCCTTGCGGCTGATGATCCTAACCTTTGCTCGCACGACCGAGCTGCGGGCAGCGCGATGGTCTGAAATCGAGAAAATCGACGAGAGTGAGCCTTTGTGGCGCATCCCCGCCGAGCGGACGAAAATGAGACGCGAACACCTTGTGCCGCTCAGCCGACAAGCGGTGGCGGTGCTTCGCGAACTGCGCATGTTGCCCGGCTCGGCGGCCAGTCCATTTTTGTTTCCATCGCCGTCGAGCGAACGCTATGAGCAACAACACAATGCTCTATGCGCTCTACCGCATGGGATTTCATGGCCGGGCAACCGTCCACGGCTTCCGGGCGATGGCCTCTACTGCGCTCAATGAAATGGGTTTTCGTCCGGATGTGATTGAGCGCCAGCTCGCTCACCAAGAACAGAACGCCGTGCGTGCTGCGTACAATCGCGCGGAGTACCTCAGCGAGCGTCGCGCCATGATGAATTGCTGGCGGACTATTTGGGCGCTTTGGCTGGCAGAAACGTTCTTTCCTTAACGACAAAAACTGTCACTTAAGAAGCGGTTAGTTTCCAAGTCAGCGGTAGAGCAGCGGTTAACTCATCTTAAAGTTTGCGAGCCTGTTGCCTACTCTCTCTATCAACGTCGGATCATCCGGGCGCATATGCCCTTCGCGGGATCATCAATCGAACTTTGAACGCCCTTGTGCGTTGCCCCAACCGCGGGAGAGTGTCGATCTTTTTAGCGGGGGACGGCTGATATGTCAGGATTTCGAACGTTTGTTGGAGCCCGGCTGTACCGACCGGCCAACATGCCGATGCGGAGAGGAGATGGAAGTCGCAAGTATCGAGCGGCTTCCGGAGGGGCGCGATGCAGATGTTCGCGTCGTTGGCGCGCGACGTACGCTGACATGGCGGCGTTAATCAACAAGTGCGATCCCGACACGGAAGCCCGATTAAGTTTTCTCGATCATTGCGCACGACGCGGATGCTCCTGCCGACGTGCGACCACAGCCCGCCCAGAACCAACCACGCTTATGGCAGGATCCCGGTCGACTTTTTACATGTGCCGAGAAGAGGAACGGCATTCATGTCAGAAGAGCGAATAGACCAAGAGCGCCCCTGCCTTCATTGTATGATGGTCGAACTGATCGATGATTTTTTCGCCGAATACCCCGCGCCGGCGGGCGGGTCAGACAAAGTCGATACGACTGAAGCGGACGAAGTGATCGGCGCCATCGCAAAGACCGTCGCGGAACTAACTAGCCAGAAAGACGGCACGATGCGACAGCAACTGATCGAGCACTTGATGCGTGAAATTATGAACTATGATGCTGAGTACCGGAGCGAAGAAGCGACAGGGTCGAGCGGCTCTATCGCCCGGCATTAGCAGTCTTCTCGAGGCCCTTTAAAGCCGCGTGTGCGTCGGGAATTGCGGCATGCGGCCGCCGACGAATACACCTGCCTGCCTTTGAGGGCGGTCTCAACTTGCCGTTGCTCGTTTGGTCGCCTTCGCGTGACCTGACCGCGTTCGCGCCAGCGCTATTCGACTGCCTTTAAGCTGCTGAGCAGTGGCAGGGATAGGAAGCCTTACCATCTGCGGCAGCCACACGATGTCGCGCATGAGGCTGAGACGTTCGAAGATAGCCGTGGGCGACGGTCGTGGGACGACGAGCTAGGCTTCTAGCGGATGTCTGAGTAGACGCGCCGTCCTGCGGCACGGGTTCCTGCGCCACGTTGACGGTGGCCGCCAAAGTGCGCAGGTCAGTCTTTGCCGACAGGTTGGCGAGATACAGGAAATTCCTGGCATTGGCGAGGCGATCGCCGATATCATCAAGTTGTCGTCCTTGTGGCCCAGTTCTCCAAGCTGCGGGGTCAGACGGAGGACGAAACCTGGGCATGGTTCAAGAGCCGCATTCCGCTCGGTCGATTCCAGACGCCGAGGACGTCGGCGGGGTGGCCGCTTTCCCAGCGTCTGATTGGGCCGAACCATCACTCGCAGCCTTCGACGTCGACGGCGGCTGGGCTCAGCAAGTAGTCGAAGCGTTCTGGAAACCCGTAAGCTGCGGCCTCTGAAAGCTTCCTAAACTGATACCGAGGTAACGCACCTGTCGATGCGGGCCGGCCGGATACGTAACTTGGCGCCAGAGGTTCAGTTTGATTGAGATTTGAGCATCGTCTGGCATTGCCCTCTGCCGGCCCAAAGGAAAGTGCGGCGCAGTAGGGCGGATCGGTGCGCGTAAGCGCCCCTTGATGTTCAGACACATCCGCGCCGTTTAGGAACTGGCGGCGGAAAATCCCGTTGTCAAAGTGCAAAATTGGCGGAGCGCTTCTCCGTGAAACCCATGGTTTGTGTTTGAGCGTCGGCAAGGAGGGCGGCAAATGCCGCACGTGTTCCATCCCTTTGCTGACACCGTTGCTCGAATTGTTTTAGTTAGCGTACTCGTCGCCCCGTTTATCGCAATCGGCGTCGGCTATTGGCTGAGTGCCTCCGACTATGCGACCGGCCGGACGCGAACGCCCGACCAGCCTGTGCCTTTCAGTCACCAGCATCACGTCGGCGGCCTCGGCCTCGACTGTCGCTACTGCCACGCGGGTGTCGAGAACTCGCCAGTTGCAGGCGTACCACCCACCCACACATGCATGACCTGCCACTCGCAGCTCTACACCCAAACGACGATGTTGGCGCCGATACGCGAAAGTCTTGCCAACGATGCTCCGATCCACTGGAACAAAGTTAACCGCCTTCCGGACTACGTCTATTTCGATCACTCAATTCACGTCGCCAAAGGCGTCGCCTGCGCAACGTGCCACGGGGACGTCACCTCTATGCCGCTGATGCGACAAGCGGCGCCGCTGACCATGGATTGGTGTCTCGATTGCCACCGCAATCCGGCGCCGAACCTGGGGCCGGTCACGGACGTTTTCGATCCGAGCCAAAAGTCTTCACCCGATCGGTCGACGCGCGATGCCATGCTCGCCCATCCACCAATCGACAATAAACACCTTACGGATTGTTCGGTCTGCCACCGATGATCGCACGCGATCAAATCACCGGTTCTTTGTCGTCAGGCGCGCTCGATCGCCGTGCTGCTTTGAAGCTGTTCGTCAGCGGCGCGGCGCTGGCGCTTTCCTCATGCGGCCGACCTGCGCAAGAGATCGTACCTTATGTCGACACACCGGGCGGTGAAATCGCAGGCGTTCCGCTTCATTTCGCCACAGCCCTGCCTCTTTCCGGGTACGGCCGCGGCGTGATCGTGACCTCGGTCCAGGGCCGGCCGATCAAAATCAACGGCAATCCCCGCCATCCGGCGAGCCTTGGCGGCACCGACATATTCGCGGAAGCTGCGGTGTTGTCGCTCTACGATCCGGACCGGTCGAAGGCGCCGTATAGCGCCGGCCGCATTCAGCCCTGGAGCGCCTTTCTGGCAGCATTGCTGCCGCGTCTTGCTGACGCGAAGTCACGTCAAGGCGCAGGGCTGGCGCTGCTGACGGGGCGCATCACCTCGCCGACGTTGCTTGATCAGATCGACGGCCTTAGGCGCGCATTGCCGAAGGCGAAATGGTATCGTTACGAGCCAATCGACGACGATGCCGCGGGCGCCGGCGCACTGCATGCGTTTGGCCGTGCGACGGTTGCCTTGCCGCGCTTTGCCGATACACGCGTTGCGCTGATGCTCGACAGCGACCCGCTCGGCTTCGGCCCGCAACAGATTCGGTTGAGCCACGACATTGTCACAGGGCGGCAGTCGCGTGAAGCCGAAGCCTCTCTGCGGCTTTACGTCGCTGAGCCGGCCTACACGCTGACCGGCGCTCTCGCCGATCATCGCCTAGCCGTACGGCCTGATCTTGTTAGAAACCTCGCGATTGAGATCGCCCGCACGTTCGGCGCGCCAGTCGATGCGGCGCAGTTGCCGGCCGGGAGCGATCAGTTTGTCAAGATTGCCGCAGCGGACCTCGCCGCACGGCGCGGCGCCGCCCTCGTTCAGGCGGGTCCGCGGCAAAGCGCTGACGTGCACGCCTTATGTCATTGGATCAACGAGCAGCTACATGCGCCCATCGATTTCATCGCGCCGGTAGATCCGGTCGCGGCCGGTCACAGCGAGTCGTTGCGCACTCTGAGCGAGGAACTGCAGACCGGGCATATCGAAACGCTGATGATCGTCGGATGCAATCCGGCCTACGATACGCCGGGCGAATTGGCTCTCGCTCAACACATTCCGTCAGTGCCCTTTTCTGTCCATCTCGGAGTTTACCGCGATGAGACTGCCGCCTGCTGCACCTGGCACTTGCCGCTGTCCCATGTACTCGAGAGCTGGACCGACATTCGCGCCGTGGACGGCATCGCAAGCCTTGTTCAGCCACTGATCCGGCCGCTCTACGATACGCGCACCGCCCATGATCTGCTCGCCTTTTTGGGCGGCGCCGTGAGCGCATCCTCCCACGATATCGTGCGGGCACAGTGGCGCTCCGTAACTCCGCACGGCGATGATTTCGAGGACTGGTGGCGGCAATCGTTGCAGGATGGCGTGATCGCCAATACCGCCGCTGCGAAGCAATCTCTGCCAACGCCGAAATTGCCGCAGATCGCGCCTGCCCAGCTCAGTGCCGGCTTCGTCCTCACACTCGCGCCCGACCCTTCGGTATTCGATGGCAGCGTCGCCAATAATGGTTGGCTGCAAGAATGTCCCAAGCCTTTCAGCAAGCAAGTCTGGGGTAATGCGCTCCACATCGCCGAGGCGGATGCACGCGCGTTGGGGCTCGTTGATGGCGACGTCGTGCGTGTCGCCGCAGGCAAAGCCGCTGTTGAAGCGCCGGTGTTGGTGCAAGCCGGCCAGCCAACCGGAACGATCGCCGGTACGCTTGGCTACGGCCGCACCGCGGCTGGAACCATTGGCAGCGGTGTTGGCTTTGACCTCTATCTGGCGCGGCAGACGGATACGCCGTGGATACTCACCGACGTACGTTTGAGCCGAACCGCCACCAGCCGGCAGAATATTCTGCGCACGCAGCACTTCTTCACGCTTGACGGCGAAGCAGACAAGCTGCAGCCGCGTTTGGACCTTGCCGATCTTCTCAAACCCGATCTCGGTCTTAGCAAGCCCGGCGATAACCCGCCGACGCTTTATCCCCCGCGTAGTTACGACACCTACGAATGGGCGATGGTCATTGACAATGCTGCATGCATTGGCTGCAACGCATGTGTCATCGCTTGCCAGGCTGAAAATAATGTTCCGATTGTCGGCCCGGACGAAATCGCCGAAGGGCGCGACATGCATTGGTTGCGCGTCGACGAATATGTTGTCGCCGGCCGACCGGGGTTCTCGCCGGTACCCTGCATGCACTGCGAGCACGCGCCTTGCGAACCGGTGTGCCCGGTGGCTGCTTCGGTGCACGACAGCGAAGGGCTCAACGTCCAGGTCTACAACCGGTGCGTCGGCACGCGCTTCTGCCAGTCGAATTGTCCCTACAAAGTGCGGCGCTTCAACTTCTTCGGATATGCCGACGGCCAGGAATACGGGACCTTCGGCAGCGAGATCGTCAAAGCCGTATTCAATCCGGATGTCACCGTGCGCAGCCGCGGCGTCATGGAAAAGTGCACCTATTGCGTTCAGCGCATCAGTGGCGCGCGCCGCACCGCCGAAAAGGAGTATCGCACGATTCGCGACGGCGAAGTGATCACTGCCTGCCAGGCCGCCTGCCCCACACGCGCGATCTCGTTCGGGAGTCTGGCGGATCCGCAAGCCGCAATTCACAAGTTGCGTGACGCGCCGCAAAGCTACGCCCTGCTCGGTGAACTCGGCACACGACCGCGCACCACGTACCTGGCACGGCTGCAAAATCCCAACCCAAATCTCGGGAAGTCTCAGTCGTGAGCGCTGTGGCATTCGAGCATGAAACCACGTTACCGGCCCCGGTGCGATGGACCCTGCCGGAGGCCCGCACCTTCGCGGCAGTCAATGAGCTCGTCACCGCGCCGCTCTACGAGCGCCGGCTGTGGTCGTGGCGCGCGTGGTGGATTGGCTTCGCAATCAGCTTGGTCCTCACCGCCGGTTTTTTACTCGCCGTTTTTCTGGTGCTTTGGCGCGGCATCGGCATCTGGGGCGTCAATACCACGGTGGTCTGGGGCTTCGCGATCGCCGACTACGTCTGGTGGATCGGCATCGGCAACGCCGGCACGCTCATTTCGGCGATGCTGTTGTTGATGCGCCAGCAATGGCGAGCTTCGACCAATCGTTTCGCGGAAGCGATGACACTGTTCGCGGCCAGCATCGCCGGCCTCTTTCCAATCATTCATCTTGGGCGCCCGATGCATTTTTATTGGCTCGCGCCCTATCCGAACACGATGGCGCTCTGGCCGCAGTGGCGCAGCGCGCTGGTCTGGGATTTCTGGGCGATCGTCAGCTATCTGCTGTTCTCGATCCTGTTCTGGTACGTCAGCCTGATTCCCGATCTTGCCACCATGCGCGACCGCGCGCGCAGGACAATTCCCGCTGTGTATGGCGCCTTCGCGCTGGGCTGGCGCGGCTCGGCGGCGCATTGGCGGGCTGAAGACCCTGCATACCACGATGGCCGCACTCGGCGTACCCCTGTGGTCTCGCTGCACAGCGATCGTCGGCCTGGACTTCGCCGCGAGCCTGATGCCGGGCTGGCAGGAAACGATCTTCCCGCCCTATTTCGTGGTCGGCGCGATGTATTCCGGGTTCGCCATGGTGGTGTGCTCGCCGCCGGTGCGCTGGGGTCTGGATCGCAGGCGATGATAACGCCGGCGCACTTCGAGGCCATGGCCAAGATCATGCTGATGGCCTCGATCATGATGGGGTACTCCTACGCCACCGAATGGTTCATCGGCTGGTATGGCGGCGAGCACGCCGACCGCAGCCTGGTCGCGTTCGAATTCACCGGCGCCTACGCTCCGCTGTTCTGGGCGCTCCTGTTCTGCAACGTCGCGATACCGCAGGCGTTCTGGTTGGCCTCGTACGACGCAGCATCGCCGCGGTGTTTGCGATCGCGGTGCTGATCAATGTCGGAATGTGGCTCGAGCGCATCCTGATCGTCTGGAACACACTGTCGCACGACTATGCCGTAGCATGTGGCGCTCTTTCTGCCGACCGTATGGGATTGGATCACCACGATCGGCTCGCTCGGCCTATTCGCGCTGATGTATCTGATTTTCGTGCGGCTGCTTCCCGTCGTTTCGATGCACGAGGT
>CAVREN010000086.1:0-43379 GCA_963720115.1 uncultured Alphaproteobacteria bacterium | reverse complement strand
TTGCCATCACTGACACTGTCCGAGGCCGGCGTACATCACCCAACCGCGGGGACTAACACCATCGGGTCCGGGCTTGCCGACGAACACCCAGTCGCGCAACAGACTGCCGTCCATCAGATAAACCCGTTGATATGCGGGGACCTCGCCCACGACCGTGTTGCCCGCTGGCGAACTGAAGATGTTGAGCGCTACTAAGCTACACATGATTAAGCCGTTCATGGCATCCTCCTTTGTTTGAAGAAGCACCGACACCGAGAACGCACCTCTCTGGTGGCTTAGAGGAGAGCCAGTCCCCCAACAGCTCTAATTGCTGCAGGGAAATGGCGGGGGGCGTTGTTGGGAAAAGCTCGCGGTAATTAATCGCGATCTCGACAGCCCGTCTAAGCTTGGGGTTGTCGTGTCGAAGGCATGTGATCGCGGTGGCGATCAACAAGTCCAACGCGACTTCGAAGTTCGTGGCGGGCGTCATGACCGCACCCGCTCGGGCCGCCAGGCTTGGTGCTTGCGGTGGAGTTCTTCTTTGTAGCTATCGGGTTCTAGATTCCAGGCCGCGAACTCCTCGGCGACCTTGCGGCCGTAGAAATCAAGAACGTCGTAGCGACCTGGGTAACGCTCTAGAATGTCCATTTCGCTCCTCCTTTGGGCTGGGGACAGCCGGAGGGCGCATGTCGCGAGGACAAAAGCGTGCTGTTATATGGGCGTGGGCCACGGACTGCCTCCGGCGGTCTGCGGTCAAGTCCCGGCCGGGTGTGCAACCACTCGGTCGGGGCGCCTAACGCCTGTCAGGCAACCGAGATTCGGCCACGAAATGCAGCGGGCTGTCAAATACGCCCGCCTGCCGGCATGATGCTTCCCAGAAGGTGTCCAAAGAGGGATACTGGGAAGCTGAGCAAATCTAAGTGATTGATATAAGAGGTTAAATAGATAAGAAATTATCGACAGCTACTGTTCGTTTTACAGTGGTTGGCGCGACCAGCCGCAGGTTCGGTTTTCCGGCCGTATATGCAAAGCTCGCGCGGCTGACTGTTCATAGATCAGGTGTTCTTTGAACAAATTCACGGCGGGCCGGTCGCAGGGGGGCCTTCCTAAGGCTAGAGCAAACTCAAGTGCGGCGCCTTTAGCTGCTTAGGAAGTGGAGCGAAATTTCAGCGATACGCCGCGGTTCGTCGTCAGTAAGCCACATCTCATGCGATCGACGCGGCCTGCTATCAGCATGGCGAGCGTTGGAACATCGGATTTGTCTCAGCAGCCGCCGGAGCTCATGTGATAGTTGATCCGGTGGCTGGTATCGCGCGCGAAGTTCCTCCCCGATCGCGGTCGTCATAGCGCGGCGCGTCACGGCTTTTGACCAGGGCACGTTATCCGATTCATAGCTGGATCGAGGGCGATCATCCGCCATGGGCGCAATCATTGTTTGCGCCCCTCATGAGCGGTCAAAGGAAGGAATCGACAATTTGTTCCTTAAATAAAAAGGAATGCCCCAGCAGTTCCGTTCCGGCCCAGGTCCCGAGATGCGGCCTATTGCGACGCCGCGATTCGTGATAGCGCCCCGGTAGGCTGTCTAGCTCTCTAGCGGTCGGGCAGGAAAAAGGCCCGGGCGGGCATGCACCGGGGCCCAAGGTACAAGGGGGGTATGCAACGGACAATGACGAATGACGATAGAAACCCGGGTCCGCTGCCTTGATTGAACGCTGCTGCGGTTCACAAGGTTCCTGTTGCGGCGAGCGCCTGCCCATCGTGGTCCTTCACAATGAGCCGGCTCCCGTCTCGTCGACCGTCCAAGGGGCGTCCTCAATATTGGTACTCTGAGTCTCCGGCATCCTTTTGCTTCTGCTGCTCTTCAAGAATCAAACGACTAAGATAGTTCTGCCGCTCTTTATCGGTCGCTGTCTTGAGTAGACGGCGATATCGCTCGACATTCTGACGGCGAGTGAATTTGTCTTGAGCCTTCGCCGTCACCGAGCAGTGTGCGGAAAAGTGCGCGTATGATTTGAGCTTGTTGTCCGGCGGAGCTGGCATCTGTTCCCCGATTCGCGGTGAGTAGCTTCCGCGTAACTCCGTATGAGGTGTGGTCAAAAGGGACCATCTGGCAAGGCGGCGGGAAGCCGCGGCCTTCCGGAAAACACCGGCAGGATTACGTCGGTCTCCTGTGAATGAGCGGGTTCGCGTCCGGCTTCGGCTGGGCGCTGAGCAGCTCCGGCAACTTGGCGATGTTCGCCGCAATCCGGCGTGCCTCATCCCGCGTCAGTAGATTGGCCGCGGTCCGCCCGCCTGGCTCCGTCTCATAGTAGACGTAGCTCAATGCCTGCCCGTTGTTATCCCGCACGATGAAGCAGCTTCGGTTGTGCTCTTCGATGTCCCATGGTGGCGGGAAGCGGCGCTGCTCTACCGGCACGTGACGCCCTCGAGCTGGAGCACGATCCGCAGCGCGGTCGAGACTTCGGCAACGTCTTGCTGGCCTTCTGCCGCACGCCTGAGCAACCCGGCGAACTGCCGCCAGGTGAACTTGGAGCGGTACTCCACGGGCAGATGCTTCTCGACCAGCACCCGCACGTCGGCGAGCGTTTGCAGCGTCAGCACATCGGGGATAGTGAGCGGCCGCGGCAAGGGGCGCGACCAGTCGGGTCGGGGCACGATAGGATCTCACGCAATACTAAGATACCACGTGCAGATAGGCATGGCAGAGGGGAGAGTCGAGTCAGCCTCGCTTCGACCTCGGGCTATACCCAAATTGAACCAAGTAGCCCAACCAATAGACGCGGCCCCCTCCGAAAACGAAGCTTAACCAGGTATATTGGCGAAGGGGGCTCTTAAAGCCGGAAGGACTATGAGACGCCTTGGAAGTCTGATCGAGCAGCTGAAGCGCTGGATCTCACGATACAGGCTCGCGCTGAACTACACCGACGCCAGAGATCGGCGCCGGAGCGGCAAGGTGATTGGTGAGCTAAGACGCCGGTCGTCTGACGCTTAGGGCATCTGCAGCTGTTGCGTCACCCTCGGCCACTGCTCCAGCACGTGCGTCCGCTGCCTGTTCGTCAGCAGCGCCCGGTGGCGCTTGCTTTCGAAGTCGGCGAAGATCGCACGCGCCTTGCGCGCTTTTACGGCGCCCGTGCCGACGGCAGCAGGGCTTTGAACTGTCCCTGCATCCGTTCAAGCGCGCCGAGCAGCTCGACGATGACGGAACGGTGCGCGAGGTGAGGGCTGTGCATGTGGTGAGATAGGGACGGCACTCTAAACCTTCCCCTGGTCGTGTTCTCGGCACCCACGAAAAGCCCAAGACAGAAAGCGCTGATTGCGAGCGGCGCCACCCAGGCGGCAACGGTATAGCCACTCAAGCGACAGAGGAGCCAGGCGGCGCTACATTCAAGGCGACAGCGCCGCCAAGCGCCGCGTGGTAGATATGTAGCGTTAATCGCCGGCTTCTGCGAGCTTTGAGGCCGCTTCCATTTCTGCATGAAGCGCGTCCAGTCGTGCGATGGCAGTGGCCATCCGCATCAGATCAAGAGTATTCTTTGCCTTATTGATTTCAGCCTTGATCGCCGCTTCTTGCGAAGCCCAACGGCTTGTTTGTTCTGGTTTCGGTATCATTTGCCACCCTTTTTATTATGTGCGCCCATGATGGCGCAAAACCTCTAAGAAATAGCTGACAAAAGGCTTCGTCGCTTACGTCAGCCACAGACCGGCTTAGAGCCTAAGCCGGCCGTTGAGCCTAAGAGCGGCGACGCGCGTGTGGCCGCCGCTCGCAGCTATTAACTTCGCGGCGAGTTATCGCTAAGATTTTAGCTCTGCCGGTTGAGGCGGCTTATGCAGGAGATTGCAGACTGGCTCGAAAAGCTCGGCATGTCCGAGTACGCCCAGCGTTTTGCTGAAAACCGCATTGATCTCGCGGTCCTCCCCGACCTGACCGATCAGGACCTGAAAGACCTCGGCGTTGTCCTTGGCGATCGCCGCAAAATTCTGCGCGCAACAGCCGGTCTTAAATCCACTGTGACGGTTGCGCCGAACCTTGCAGGGGAGCCAATGATTGTTGGGCAACCTCAGGACGTTGCCGAACGCCGCCAAGTCACGGTGATGTTCTCGGACCTTGTGGGCTCCACGGCGCTGTCTGCGCGCATGGACCCCGAAGATTTGCGCGAAGTCATTTCAGCCTACCAGAAGTGCGTTGCGGAGACCGTGCAGCGCTTCGGAGGTTTCGTTGCGAAATACATGGGCGATGGCGTGCTCGTGTATCTGGGCTATCCGCAGGCCCATGAGGACGACGCTGAGAGGGCCGTCCGCGCAGGGCTGGAGTTGGTGGCTGCAGTGGGTGCCCTGAAGACCCACGCGCCCCTCCAGACGCGCGTAGGCATCGCAACGGGCCTTGTGGTCGTCGGGCACCTGATCGGCTCCGGCGCCTCTCAGGAGCAGGCCATCGTAGGCGAAACGCCAAATCTTGCAGCACGCTTGCAGGGCGTTGCTGAGCCGAACGCTGTGGTGATTGCGGATAGCACTCGGAAGCTCGTGGGCAACCTGTTCGAGCTTGAGGACCTCAGGGCGCAGGACCTGAAGGGGATGGTAGGGCCGGTGCGAGCCTGGGCGGCGCTGCGACCTTCTTCCGTTGAGAGTCGCTTCGACGCTCTTCACGGAGCCGGACTGACTGAGCTTGTCGGCCGAGAAGAAGAACTGGAACTACTGTTGCGGCGCTGGGCGAAGGCGAAGGATGGCGAAGGTCAAGTGGTGCTGCTTTCCGGCGAAGCCGGGATCGGCAAGTCACGCCTTACGGCGGCGCTACTAGAGCGCCTTGCGAATGAGCCGCATACACGTCTTCGCTATTTTTGCTCACCCCAACACACCGATAGCGCCTTGTATCCAATCATCAGTCAAATGGAACGGGCTGCCGGATTTAGGCATGACGACAAGGTGCAAACAAAGCTCAATAAGCTCGATACCGTCTTGGCTCAAAGCCTTACATCTCCTGAGGACGCCGCGCTCTTTGCTGAGGCGCTGTCGCTGCCAAATGATGGCCGCTACCCGAAACTCGAGTTAACTCCGCAACAACGTCGCCAAAAGACATTGGAAGGATTTACTGCCCAGCTTGAGGCGCTCGCGCGCTCAAAGCCGGTGCTGATGATCTTCGAGGATATTCACTGGGTTGATCCCACGAGCTTGGAGGCTCTTGGTCGAACAGTGGACTGGATAAGAGGGCTTGGCATCTTGTTGATCGCTACGCATCGATCGGAATTTCAACCACCGTGGATTGGACGACCTTGCGTTTCTGCACTCACGCTGAATCGGCTCGATGAACGTGAAATCGCTGCGATGATTGATAGCATCGTCGGCAACAAGCCGCTGCCCACGAACGTCAGGCAAGGCATTATTGAACGCACTGATGGGATTCCGCTGTTTGTTGAGGAAATGACTAAGGCGCTCCTGGAAGCGGAAGGCGAGGACGCTGTCGAGCGAACAGTCAGTGCTGCTCCGTCACCTTCTGCAAACGTTCCCGCAAGCCTGCACGCTTCACTGATGGCGCGGCTTGACCGGCTCGGTCCTGCCAAAACAGTCGCGCAAATCGGAGCAGTGATTGGGCGAGAGTTCTCTCACGCGTTGCTGACAGAGGTGGCAAGCGAACCGGAAGCACTATTATCAGCAGCCCTTGATCGCCTAGTTGCAGCCGGCTTGCTGTTTCGACAAGGCGTCCCTCCGCACGCAACCTACCTATTCAACCACGCGCTTATTCAGGACGCCGCCTATCAGTCTCTACTGAAAAGCCGCCGACAGCTGCATCACGCCCGCATCGCCGATGTGCTCGAAGCTCAGTTTGCCGCAGCAGTCGAGCCAGAGCTTATTGCCTACCACCTTACTCAAGCAGGCCGCGTCGAGCAGGCGACGGATTATTGGTTGAAGGCAGGCCAGCGCGCGATGCGACGTTCAGCTAATATCGAGGCCGAGCGTCATCTCCGGGTGGGTATCGACCTCCTCGCTGGCCTGCCAGAAACGATTACACGCCCCCAGCGCGAAATCACGCTGCAAAACACGCTCGGCGTTTGCCTCATGCCGACGCGGGGTTTTGGCAATCCTGAAGTGGCTGCGGCCTTCGACCGCGCCGCTGAAATCTGCGCACGCGTGGGCGATGACCGAGGACTGTTCATCGCGCTGCGTGGCAAAGGTCAGTATCACATGATCTCCGGCGATCTGAGGGCGGCTCGCGACGACACGCGCCGCATCCTTGAATTAGCTGAGCAAGTGGGCGACCGCGATTTCTTGATCGAGGCGCATCATCTTGGCTGGAGTACGCTCTGCTTCGCGGGGGAGTTTCGTGCTGCACAGCGGCACGCCGAGGAGGGCATCTCTCGGTACGAGCGTGAGCGTGATCATCATCTGACTTACACCTATTCCGGCCATGATCCAGGCATGTGCGCCCGCGCTTTTGGATCGCTTTCGCTAGCTCAACTCGGATACTCCGAGCGAGCATTGTCGTGGTGCCGAGACGGTCTCGCACATGCGGAAGCCCTCGGACATCCGTTCACCATAGGTATTGCATTGTGGGGCGCAGGCAGCCTGCATTTGCTGCGCCGTCAACCAGATACTATGCGCCAGATTGGTGAGCGAATGATCCAATATGGCAAGGAGAAGGGCTTACGAATGGCCGTGCCATACGGCAAGTTCTTCCAGGGTAACGCAATTGCCGAGCACGGCGACTTCGCCGAAGGTATTGCGCAGATGCGCGAGGGCATCAGCGAATCGCGCTTGATGGGCACTCTGTTTTCGCTACTCAGCTTTCTTGCTGGCCTTGCTGATGCCTATGCTCATTGCGGAAATATTGACGAGGGCTTGGCCGTTATCGAAGAAGGACTGGCGATGATGCGCACGGGCGGCGAGCATTTCAGCTTACCGGAAATTCACCGCATCAAGGGAAAGCTCCTACTGGCTGGTTCAGCCAATGACAGAGATGCGGCTGAGGCCGCCTTTGCCGAGGCACTTTCGATTGCCCGCGCGCAGCAGGCGAAGTTGCTAGAACTCCGCGCCGCCACGAGCCTCGCACGCCTCTGGCGCGACCAGGGCAAGGTGCAGGAAGCGCGCGAACTGTTGGCGCCGGTTTACGGGTGGTTTACGGAGGGGTTCGACACGCGCGATCTGAAGGAAGCGAAGGCGCTACTGGAGGAGTTGGCGTCGTAAAGCGACAATAACACTGTTGCAAGCTCGCGACCCCGCCAGGGCTACGGCGGCGGATTTCGACCGGGCGGCGTGCGCCCCGGCATTCGCGCACACAACTAGCGGAGGAAACTATGTTTGACCGTAAAACCTTGCTGACAATCCTTGTCAGCGGAATCGTTGCCGGCGGCGCTGTGCAATTGCTGCACGCGCAAACGACGCCGGCGGGCATCACCGTCTCCGAGGTCAACGTCAAGGACCTCGAGGCCTACAAGGCGTGGTTGCCAGACGTTCAGAAGAGGATCGCTGACCACGGCGGCAAATACCTGGCCGGCGGCTTCAACAAGACCACGACGATCACTGGAGACGCGCCACCCAACCGCGTCGTCGTCATCCAGTACCCGTCCGTCGACGCGGTCAAGAAGTGGTGGCAGGAAGTCGGCGAGGCCGATCTCAAGAAGGCAGAGAAATTTGCCAGCTTCCGCGTCTACGCGGTTGAAGGCGTCGAGCAGAAATAACCAAGGAGTGGCGGTGGGTTGCGCGAGCTGCCCGCCCTTATACGAGCCGCACCTCGATTAGGCATGCCACGGGCGCGCGCGACATCACGAAGCGTAGACGCTGCGCCTGAGCGTATCCTAGTCATTTTGGCGTTCGCCATCTTATCCCCGCCGATGCTAATGCGTCAGGCGGAGCAAACGCGCACTCAGTTCGACTGCGTAACGACCAAAGTCATCATGACCAATAAGGCTGGACAGAAGGGCACGGTCCAAGTTGAAGAGCATATGACCTTCTCGATCGACGACGCTGCTAAAACATTCATTTTTTCTGATGGCCGACGGCTGCGAGTTGTGCGCTTCGATAAATCTTGGATTAGTGGAAATAGCGAAGATGTCCAATACGAGTTCAATCGTGCTGACGGGACGCTTAGCTACGCCGGATCGACAACCAAAGATAACGTCACAACGACTATTGTAGGTTCAGGCCTCTGTGAAGATGCGTCGACGGAAAAAACCTGAGTGATAGCAAGACTCAAGCCCGCCTGCGTCTACGCGCTTGCCAATCGAGGCCAGACACTCAGCATACGGTGCGCTATACGGAGCTGTCGCCGGCGCGGCTCAAGAACTTCTGGCGAGAATGAGCGTTAGCCGAAGTGTGCGTGGCAAGGTATACTTATTGAAAATGTACGCCCGCTTTCTACAGGAGGAAAGATGGGCAAGTACGCGCTCGTGGTTGCTCTGTTGGTTGGCCTTTGTGATTCGACCTTCGCTCGTGACGACGGCCGCTATGCCAATGACCCGCTTAAGCATTGGTTTGACAATCTGACTAGTAGCAACGGCAATTGCTGCTCGTTCGCCGATGGCCTTTCAATCAGCGACGTTGATTGGGAGACGAAGGACGGTCACTACCGCGTGCTGTTACACGGCGAATGGATCAACGTGCCAAACTCAGCAGTTTTAACCGAGCCGAACCGCTATGGTCCGGCGGTCGTCTGGCCCTACATGGATAGCGAGGGCAACATTTACATCCGATGTTTCTTGCCTGGAAGCGGCGCATAAACGCGCCCGCCGGTCCGAGGCCGCGATACGCGCGCCGCCGGCGCCGCATCGCCGGCCCAAGATTTCGCCAGGGTCGGTTTATCGAGCGCGATATGTGACCTGCTTCTGAACTGGTGGCGACGGGTCAGACGTCATGCGACGAGCATCCCTGAAAACGTGAACCAGTACCAGACGAGGACAATTGGGACCCCAATGTCATAGAGCAGGTCGATCCCTGGTATGGGCTCCAGCGGGATAGCAACAGCTCCTGCGGCCAATGTGGCTGATCGCATAAAGACCCAGTAAGCGACCAGTTCGCAAGGTGTGCGGCTGACACCCGGAGTCAAGGGACGGCCCCGACGCAGCGACAGCATCGGCAGATCATTGCCCCGTCGAGCCGGCCGGTCGGCGAGCCCGATTGCATCGTGGTCCTGCTCCGCCTCGCCTACCGTTTCGTTCACATGGTCGAGAAGCAGTGCGAGCAACAACCCGCACGCCAACAAGCTGACTATCCACATCCTGGTCGCCGTCGCCGAACACGAGCGCAAATCCACAAGCTGTGAACGGCCGCTCTGAAATAGCTTCCCGTGTCTCGTCCCTGCGATCAGTCTGGGCGAGGCTCATTACACAATCAGGTGCTTTCAACACCGTTCCTTGCGACGCTCGTAGGGCTGATGCCCGCTGTGATCGCGGACGATGAAGCACGCGCCGTTGCCCTCAATCTCCCATGGTGCAGAAAAGCGACGGTCGGGCACGGCAGAACATATCATGAACATATACAAGGCTGACCGAATGGAGCGAAAAAGCCCCAGCAGTTTGACCTGCCGGGGCTCCCATGGGTGTGAAAATGGAAGACGCGATGGCTAAGAGGTCGCTTCGCCCTCTCAGAATTTGACCCGACTTCATTACGGCCATGCGACACGCATCATAAATGCCTCGCCGAGTGACACCACACTCTTTGGCAGTGCATGGGATACCGCTTTCCAGCCTGCGGCTAGATGATGACAAGGGTGGCTTCGCCGCCTCTCCTTTTGTTGGCACAGTTAAAATGGGTTCCAAGAAGGAGCCGACGTAAATTTCAGATAGCCGACGTTGTATCCGAGCCGTAGCCCGAGCCCGGAGCGGATTGGCACCACGACTACATGCTCATCACCGGACGTTAGTGCCGTCATGCCTAAGCCAGCTACGACATAAGCGGCGCCGGCGATGCCGTTGAACTGCTGGTAGATCGCGTCGGTGCGCGGCAAGTTGTAAACCAACATCATCGTCCGGGCGCCATCGGCTCCGAGATCGACGCCGATTGATGGCCCCTGCCAGAACACGCGTAAGTCGCCGGCGTCTTTGGTGTATAGCATACCGTAGCCGTATCGTAGGCCGCCGATAAAGGCGCCCCCCGCTTATTCGCCGAGAATGTATCCGTTCGGTTGGCCCCGTTGGTTCGCCGCCTTTTCGACAATCAAAGCAATGCCCTTGGAGATGCCGCCAAAGAAGTGGTGGCCGGCATCGATGATTTCGTCCGACGAATAGCGAGACGCATGCGGAGCTGGTGCAGGCGAGGCATCCGACGGCAGTTGCGGCGGTACTGTAGGAGAGGGTTGTTGCGCTCGAGCCATTGTCGCCGCAACGCACACAACAACCATGGCAGCCGTTGCCATGCGGAAAGCAAGAACCGGGTTCGAAGATTTCACGCAGCGCATTTGCGAAATCGCGGTTGAGGCTACATCACCAGCATTATGCCGACCAAATTAAGAACAAATTAAGAGCAATCGCGTGCGTGGCTGGCAGCTAGTCTTTCCAAAACCCTTTGAACCGATCTCGCCGCCAGCGCCGTATAGCGTACCGCGTTCTGGATATTGCGATGGCCGAGATCCAGCGGAACGCACCAGCATGACGACGGTGGGTCTTTGGAGCGACTGTCGGGCAGTCACGTCAACGAGACAGGGTGAGCGATGGTCGAGGTTCCGCCAGAGATCAAAAATGTCATTGAGCAACAAGAGGCGTCGCTCCAGCGCATTGCCATGTGGTTCATCGGCTTACCGAAAGAGAACCGAGCCGCCGCGATAAACCTTGCAAGAAAGGTGTTCGAGGAAACGTTCCAACAGGCTTCGCTCAATCCAGAATTGGCGCGGAAGTGGGTTGATCTCAACATCGAGCGGTTGCGCGCGCTTCTGCTCGACATGGAAGCCGGCGGCGGCCATGGGCACGCTTGACGGCGCGTCAGGCCGATTCCACACGCCTGCATGGTGACCATCAGGCGACCCGGCTGGTGACCGGGCGGTCTCTGATGACATCTTTGTAACGTGACTCAGTCGTAACGTGGCACTACGCGGTTCGCAGCCTTGCGAGGTTAGGGCGACCGCCAGTGTTGCGTGGGAGGTAGCGGTCGCCCGCCTTTCTGTTTGCATAGCGGAAATGCTGGCGGCGGCCGGGCGGTGACCGCCCAGTCACGACATGCGTAACGGCGGGGACGCCTTCTCAGTGGCCCGCGCCGGCTCGGCCAGCTTGCCGGGCGGTCACACATTTTTGTTATTTCGGCCGAGGACGCGCGGCCGCTTATTGCAGAGGTCGCGCTCTACTACGCTCGCACGCTGATTGCCTCCGCATTATCACACGCGCGGAATGCGGATGGCGAATGCACGGCATCTATTTGAGAGAGTCCTTGACGGCATCAAGTCCAGCCTGAGCGCACGTCTCATCCTGGTCGGAGGTGCCGCCGCTGACGCCGATCCCACCGATATGCACCTTGCCCTCGGTCATGATTGGCAATCCGCCAGCGAAAGCAACGATTCCGGGAACCAACGCAAGTCCTGGTACCATGCCCCCTTTGAGATCCTTGCCGTAGGCCAGTTCCTGAACACCGCGAGTGGGAAACGGAAATCGTGCTGACGTCTGAGCCTTGTGAAGGGCAATGTCACCACTACCTAAATAAGCACCGTCCATTTTTTCAAAAAAAATCTGGTTGGCACCACTGTCGACCACGGAGATATTCATTTTCCAGTTCATCTCCTTGGCTTTGGCCTCACATCCTGCGGCCATCTTTCTTGCTAGATCTAGTGTCAGAACTGGCGCTTGATCGAGCGCTCTTGCAACTGGACTTAAACCGACGAGTGCCGCGACAATCGCGACAGAACAAATCACAGGTGACTTCATTACTTCCTCCCATGGTAGATTAATTACTCAGGGCCTCGCGATTGGCTACGTGCGCGCGCGCGTCATCGCGCAACCCGACACTGACTTATAGCACAATTGCGAGATCCTTCTGAATGCGCTCGTCAAATGCCAGGGCGAGCGCGCCTTTTGCCGGCCGGCCACGACCGATCGGCGCAGCGCATGGGCGGCCACGTCTTCCGCAACACCTGCGGCATCTTGGCCATGTTGATGGTAGATTATGGAGGCGACTAGGATGAGTTGGGAACCATCCGGCTCGCTGCCATGGACAGTTTGGGCATCGCGCCGACGGCCAGCTCGTTGGACCAGCGACGGTCATTGACGCGGCCAATGATGATGAAGCCATAGCGCAGGCCGAGGTGGCTCGCGGCTCATTTGGTGCCGAGCTTCTGGATATAGAGGGCCTGCGGATCGTCAAATACCTACCGAGCAACGGCGGATCGCCACCACAAGCCGCCGAATAGGATCGTCCTTCCTGACATTGTTACGCGGGCCGCTACAGCAGCTTGGCGAAGCCAACCCGGCGAAGGCGGCGACTGCCATCGACAAGACCAGCCACGCCCATGTATGGCGAAGCCACCGCCGCAGTCGATACCGCGTTCGACACGCTAGCGCAAACTGTGAAGAAGCACGAGCCGACGCTGGAAGATGCGGTTCGCGAAACGCCCCGCCCCATGCTGAAGTCGTGGCTGGACCAACATTTGCCGAGCTTGACTAACACAGTCCTCCGCCAATTTGCACTGGCAACTGTTGCCAGCCTGAACTAACTGACCCGGCACTGATTGACATTGGGACCACTCCACACGAGCGCCGCATGCATCTCAGTCAATTTCATTATCTGCCGCTGACGCCCGGCTTTTTCTCGATTTTGATTGCCCTGTTCGTCGGCCTGCTGGTGATTATGGTCGTGATCGGCGCGCTGCGGCACGCCTATCTGAGCCTGGGCGTGAGCCCCGGAACAGCCATGCTGCTGCTGCTGGCCTCGCTGATCGGCAGCTATTTCAACATACCGATTGCGGCTCTTCCGCCGGAGCAGGTCGAGTCCGACAAGGTGATCGAATTTTTCGGCATGCAATACACGGTTCCGATGGTGGAGAACCTGCCCGGCACGGTCATTGCGATCAACGTCGGCGGCGCGGTCATTCCGACCATCATGTCAATCTATCTGCTCGCCCGCCGGCGGTTGTGGGTGTCGGGGACGATCGCCACCGCCATTGTCGCGCTCGTGCTCCACTGGCTTGCCGATCCCGTTCCTGGCGTCGGCATCGCTGTGCCGGTATTCATCCCGGCGATCGTCACGGCGGTCGTCTCGCTTCTGCTTTCCCGCAGCGATGCAGCGCCGCTCGCTTACATTTCGGGCAGTTTGGGCACGCTGATTGGGGCCGATCTTACCAACCTGGACAAGGTGGCCGGGCTCGGCGCGCCGGTCGCCTCAATCGGCGGGGCCGGCACCTTCGATGGCATTTTTCTCACGGGCATCCTTGCCGTTCTGCTAGCCGGTCTTTATCGGCCGGGTCGGCGGGTGGCTCAACCCTGGGCATGATTCGCAGCCGTATTGGCAGTGGTCGATGTGACGGCGCGGTCTGGCGATCGTGACATGAGGATAGAGGGTGCCCGCGACGCCGAGGTCGGCGCGGCGTTAGGCGATCAGGATCATGGTGGTGTTGCGATGGCCGTAGCAGGCTGGATTTGCTGATACCCGGTCCATCGAAGCCTGGATGGGCACACAAAAACATCCAGCACACGGTGCGCTACACCGCGCTGTCGCCGACGCGGTTTAAGAATTTCTGGCGGGAGTGACGCCGGCGGCACATCTGGGCGCAAATTTCACCTGAGGCGACCGAATCTGCTTCGGCCAAGTTGATCGCCTACGCTATTCGACGAGGCGTGCCGCCGGCAAAAAGTAGATCATGCTGGCGATGCCGACCGCCATCAACCACGCGAACGCCGTTCGCCAATCGCACCAACTGGTCACGGTTTCCTCCCGTACGCAACATCGTACCGCCCTGGCTGGCAGTCTCTTTGCGACGCAAAGAGCCGCGGCCTGAGCCGGGTAAACTGCCAAAAGTCATTCAGTTTTAGATGGAGCCGGGGGAGCGACCTCCGGCTCCTCCGCCTAACAATGGACGGGCTACCTGACCGGCACATCTAGGGAGCGACCCCGTGCATCAAGGATCGTCCGCGTCCGAAGGTTAGACCAAACGAACTTAGATCCTCTTGCCGGCAAAATTAGGACAGACAGTTGGAGAGGACTATCTTTTTTCTTGAGTACCGTCGCTACGCCGGTGCTGCGGTGCGGGCGGCCCGCAACAGTGGTCGGTGCGGCATCCAGGCAGTGCGTCTTGGAAATCAGCTATCATTCGGTGGACGGCGCCAAATCCAAGGGGCCATCAATGAGCATCAAATTTGAAGGAAAGCCGCCATTCTATTTGGGAATAGCGGAAGTGGCGTCGGCTCATGCGCTGGACGGGAGCGTGGTTTTGCGAGCTACGATCTCTGTCCCTGAGTCGCGACGAAAATCCGTCCCGGTGCAGTTCATTGTGCCGACGGACGTTGCCAAAGTATTGGCGGAGCAGTTGCCGATTGCCGTGAGAATGGCAGAACTGCAAAAGCAGCAAAGAGGCTAGAGTATCCCGTAATTCGGGACCTCTAGCTGGAGCATTGACCCGATGAGTACAGTTCTTATCATCGGCGCAAGCAGAGGGATCGGCCTTGAGACTGTAAAGCTTGCGCTCAAAGCCGGCCATTCGGTTCGCGCGATGGCGCGGTCAGCGAGTACAATACGCTTGCGCGATCCCAAGCTTGAGAAACTGGATGGCGATTCGCTCCATCAACACACAATCGAGCCTGCGCTGGCGGGTGTAGACGCGGTCATTCAGACGCTTGGCGTCGCGCCGACCCCGGAGCTGATCTTCAGCGGAACACGCCTGTTTTCCGTCGCCACTCGTATCCTGGTCAATGCGATGGAGGCGAGCGCGGTTAGACGCTTGATTTGCGTCACCGGCTTCGGGGCCGGCGACAGCAGTGGCCGCGGGGGTCTTTTCTACAATGCCGCTGTCTGCCTGATCCTTAGGCGTATTTACGCCGACAAGGACGCACAAGAGTGGATCATACGACAAAGCCGGCTCGATTGGACAATCGTTCGTCCGACAATCCTGACCGACGGGCGGCGCACAGGCGCCTATCGCGTGCTTGTCAATGCGTGCGACTGGTGCTCCGGGTTCATCTCGCGCGCCGACGTGGCAGCCTTTCTCGTCAAGCAGGTTAACGATGCAAAACTCCTTCACAAGACGCCAGCGCTGATCGGCTGACCGCAAGAGTGCGGAACGCTAAAGCCGCGTCGCGCATAACGGCGGTGGTGCGACGGGCGCTGGTGCCGTCTCGTATCCTACGTCCGCATCGACTGAAGCAAAACGGCGTTCCTATGAAAATCCAAAAACTGCTTTTGACCGCTTGTGAAGCCTCCGACGTTCACAACCTTGGCGACTTCGATACCCATGCGCTGAAGAGATGGCTTATGAGCAACGGGCGAGATAATCAATTTTCCGTTGTCCTCGAAACCTATGAAGCCGCGATCAAAAAGGTGATCGATGCTTGGCGTTAGTAGCAGGCCGTTCTCGCCGTCGAGGCGCTCTTCGTTGTTTGAATCTCGCCACGGTTTGCAGTGGCTCGCTACCAAATGCACGGGATTTTCAACACCCGTAACACGGCATTTCGTTTCGATCTTGCTGACCCGATCTCTGAAAAGTCCTTGCCCGTTACGTGCGCGAATTAGCGCCTGTCGCTCAGTTTCGCGAATTGACGAATCATTTGTTACTTGTCGTTCTAGGGTCCGCTCCCACATTTCGAGATCATCCGCTGGGTTGGGTTTCACGTCGCGTGCCATTACTGCAAGAGCGGACACTTCTTGTCCGCAACCCGACGAGTGCTTGAGCAAGCGGTACTGGGAGTTCGGTGAGGTAAACGGATTGCAGACCATTTCCATTAGGCTGAAGCGGCGCATATTTCGAGGGCAGCAGGGGACGAAGGATGCCAATGTGATCCTTTGGCCGAACTTTGTGTTCAAGTTCGGTGAATTGCACCGTCACCTTCCAACCGATGTTTTCCCAATTCTGGCCCGCTGTTCCGAACTCTTGTGGCTTTGGGCTCTCCCAACAATACGACTGCGCGATACCGACCGCGAGAATGCGGGTGTCCATGAACGAGAAGATCAGGTCGCCGGGCGCGACCTCGCGCATGCACTCATAGAAAGGATTCCTCGCGCCGTTCGCATTCCGCTTGGGCGACCACAGGTATCTACCTTGGACTTCGTGGTGGTATGTTTGATTTTGGTTGACCCACCAATACCGCATGGGGCGCATTCAAAACTTCTAGGCCACCCTTTCGATACTGAGTTTTATACGCTATAGGAGCACTGGGAAACCGCGTTATGATTGAGAGACTTGCGTCTGCAGACATCTGGCATGTGCAAACCGGCGAACAGCAATTCGGTGACTTTCGTTGGCCCATGACACGGAATCGCCCTGCGAGCACTGGCTGAGTTCGGCTTGCATGATGTTTCTTGTGCCCTGGATGGTGTAGCCGCGCTCATCACCCTTCACCGCCGGCTCAATGATGCCAATGTCCAGACAGCATGCAAGTTCGTCTGACGGCCCATGAACGTCACCGGCACTTCATTGCCGCCACGGTCGTGATTGTTAGAAGCATGGAGCGGCTGGTGTACATCGCCAATGAAATGGACGAGGTACGCGAAGCGGTGGTGCTCGGTCATGCGGGTCGACCAAGACGACGGCAGGACCACACTAGAGCGGGCGAGAACGTGCGTTCGGCGGGACGCACCCCTTACGGCCCCGCCGAGTAGTACCCGGTCATCGTCGTGCGGTTGTGCGCCGCCGGAATCGGACCTTCCTCGACATGCATCGCCACGCCCGCGCTGGCCATAGTCGACCAGATCGTGCGATTTGACCGGTGCGCGCTGGGCTAGAATTGGTGCGCGCAGTAGGCGACCTGAAAACTCACGCGCCCCTTCAGAGCCGCGTCGGCATTGCAACGGGTCTTGTAGTCGTCAGCGACCTGATCGGGTCGGGCGCTTCTCAAGAGCAAGCCATCGTAGGGGAGACGCCAAACCTTGCGGCACGATTGCAGGGCGTTGCGGACCCGAATAACGTCGTGATTGCCGGAAGCACCCGCAAGCTCTTGGGCAACCTATTCGAGCTTGAGGACCTTGGGCTGAAGGACCTCAAGGGCATCGCGGGGCCGGTGCGAGCGTGGGCTGCGCTGCGACCGGCTTCGGTGGAAAGCCGTTTCGATGCTCTCCACGCAAGCGGCCTCACGCAGCTTGTAGGACGGGAAGAAGAACTCGACCTTCTGCAGCGGCGGTGGTCGAGAGCGAAGACTGGCGAAGGCCAACTGGTGTTGCTGTCGGGCGAGGCGGGCATCGGTAAGTCACGGCTCACCGCTGCGCTGCTGGAACGTCTCGCCAGTGAGCCTCACACCCGCTTGCGTTACTTCTGTTCGCCGCAGCATACGGATAGCGCGCTCTATCCGATCATCAGCCAGATGCAACGTGCGGCAAAATTTACACACGCCGACAGTGGGCAAGTGAAACTCGACAAGCTTGATGCGGTGCTTGCACTGTCAGCGACCTCAAAACAGGACGCCGCGCTGTTCGCCCGAAATGCTGTCGCTAACGAACGACGGCCGCTACCCGTCATTCGAACTGACTCCACAGCAGCGACGGCAAAAAACGCTGGAAGCGCTTTTCGCTCAGGTCGAGGCATTTGCACGCAAAAATCCAGTGCTGATGATCTTCGAGGATGCGCACTGGTCCGATCCCACGAGCCTGGAAGCATTCGGTCGGGCGGCGGATCGGGTCGCAAACCTTCCGGTGCTGCTGCTCATAACCTTCCGGCCGGAGTTCGAGCCGCCTTGGATCGGACAGCCGCACGTCACCTCCCTTACCCTCAATCGGCTGACGCGGCGTGAGGTCGAGGCACTGATCGACCGCGTCGTTGGCAATAAACTACTGCTAGCGACGCTCCGACATGACATTATCGAGCGGACCGATGGCATTCCACTGTTCGTGGAAGAAATGACCGCGGCGGTACTGGAAGCGGAGAGCCAGAGGGCGGCTGAGCGCACGGCTGCAGCCATTCCGTCCTCGGCGGTAGAGGTCCCAGCGACATTGCATGGGTCGCTGATGGCGCGGCTCGACCGGCTCGGCTCTGCCAAGGAAGTAGTGCAGACGGGAGCGGCTCTCGGGCGGGAATTTCCATATGCGCTTTTGGCTGCGGTGATGCGGAAGCCTGAGCCGGACCTTCACTCGGCACTCGACCGCATCGTTGCGGCTGGCTTGCTGTTCCGGCAGGGCGTCGCTCCCGAGGCCACGTATTTGTTTAAGCACGCACTGGTGCAGGACGCAGCGTACGGCGCGTTGCTGCGAGAGCCCCGTCGTGTCCTACATGCCCGCATCGCCGACGTCCTAGAAAGTCAATTCAGTGAAATAGCCCAGAACCAACCCGAGGTCTTGGCGCGTCACTGCACTGAGGCTGGATTGATCGAGAAGGCTGCCGGTTTGTGGGGGCGAGCCGGACAGCGGTCCTTTGCGCGCTCCGCCTTGATAGAGGCAGTCGAGCAGCTTTCGCGCGCGCTTGCCCAGATCACGACATTACCGGCTACGCCCGCGTTGCGCCGCCAACAGATCAAGCTTCAAGTCGCACTCATACCCCCACTCATTCATGTCAAAGGGTATGCAGCGCCGGAAACCAAGGCGACCGCCGAGCGGGCACGTTTACTCATCGAACAAGCAGCGCTCGGAGAGCCTCTCGAAGACCCACTGCTGTTGTACTCGGTCCTCTATGGCATCTGGGTCGCAAACTACATCGCGTTCAACGGCGATATCTGTCGCGATATCGCTGCCCACGTCTCGTCGTTGGCCGAGAGGCAAGGGGCGACCGTTCCGCTGATGGTTGGGCATCGCGTCATGGGGGTGACGCTGCTGTCCACGGGGGATTTTTCGAAAAGTCGAGCGCATTTGGATGCCGCGTTTGCGCTCTACGATCCTGTAGAGCATCGTCCGCTAGCCACGCGATTTGGCCAAGACGCTGGGGTGTCGATTTTGAGCTTTCGGTCGTGACTCTTGTGGTTTCTTGGCTACCCCGAAGCTGCGCTATCGGACGCTGATCATGCGCTCGAGGATGCACGCAAGATTGGCCAAGCCGCCACGTTGATGGTGGCGCTGACCTGCACAGGATTTACCCATAGGGTCGCTCGGCATTACGCGACAGCGAGTTTGTTATTTGATGAGTTACTGGCATTGGCGGAGGAAAAAGGCGCCGCGTACTGGAAGGCGGCCGGAACGTGCTGCAAGGTGAGCTTTCTGCCCTGACGGGTAGGACTTCGTTCGCTGTACAAACGATCACTTCCGGGCTGGCCGCAATGCGACTAACTGGAGCGACGGTGTATATTCCGACGTATTTGTCGTCTTTAGCGAGAGCCTATGCAGACGTCGGCCGGTTCGACGACGCCTCGCGAACTATTGATGAAGCTATCACGGCGGTGGAAACAACGAAAGAGCGGATGGTCGAGGCCGAGATTAATCGCATTGGCGGGGAAGTCGCTCTGCGGTTACCCGAGGCGGATGTAGCGAAAGCAGAAGCCTATTTCGAGCGTGCGCTTTCGGTCGCGCATCAGCAACAAGCCACATCCTGGGAACTCCGCGCCGCAATGAGCCTCGCACGCCTCTGGCGCGACCAGGGCAAGCCGCAGCAAGCGCGCGAACTGTTGGCTCCAGTGTACGGGTGGTTTACGGAGGGCCACAACACGCGCGATCTGAAGGAAGCGAAGGCGTTGCTGGAGGAGTTGGCCGCGTAAGACCCCGCTCAGGCCAATGTGGTCCGCGCCATGAGCACGTTCCAGGGTCACGGTGCAGCATTAGGCGCACGCAGCAAGGAAAGGTACCGAGAGCACCACTTTTTTCATCCCGTCTCTAACAATCACCATCAAGCTGGGATCACTGTAACCGCTCGCGTCTTTGAGTTGTCTAATGAGACGGTCGGCGTGGTTGAGTGCAGCTGCATCATCAGGCAAAAGCGTGCCGTTCGCATCGTCCTCCTCGTGGTCTGACCATCGCAGGCCAAAAAAATACCGCCGGACCGTTAACACTGGCATTGCCGTGCTCCTCCGTGTTGCCCATCCGCGCGAGTGAGCACATTGTGCTCTTTGCCGCCGAGTAAGACTTTGACAAAGCGCTGATTTACGGTCCACATCCTACGTATATGCTCTTGAGAAATTCGTGATTTTCTCTTCGTGTCGCGCCAGTATGCCCAACGAACATGAGACAAAGCCCTGGGAACTCCGCGCTGCGATGAGCCTCGCACGCCTCTGGCGAGACCAGGGCAAGCCGAAGCAAGCTCGCGAACTGTTGGCGCCGGTTTACGGGTGGTTTACGGAGGGGTTCGACACGCGCGATCTGAAGGAAGCGAAGGCGTTGCTCGGTGAACTGGCCTGATGCCGCGCTGCGTGGCGAGGGTTGGCTTTGGAGACAGGGGGATCGGCAACGCGAACATGCAAAATTCGCGCGGCATTACCCTGAGTATCAGCGAGCGTGAGGTAGCGTGGAGAAATATCGGCGTGGTGTTGGGACGAGTTGACGCGGCGTAGCCGGCGAGAATCGAAAGCAGCAAAAGGAGAGAGACATGAACGTTGGCTTCATTGGCCTCGGACATATGGGCAGCGGGATGGCAGCCAACCTCGTCAAGGCCGGTCACACCGTCACAGTCTATAACAGAACGGAGGAAAGGACGGAGCCTCTGGTCGCACTGGGCGCCAAAGCAGCTAAAGACATCGCCCAGGCCTGTAAAGGCGATGCTGTCTTCACGATGCTCGCAAATGATGATGCGGTAAAGAGCGTCGTCTACGGCGACAAGGGCGTGCTCGCACATCTTCCCAGGGATGCAATCCATATCTCGTCAAGCACGATCAGCGTTAGCTTATCGGAGCGACTTGCGGTTGATCATGCCGGTGCCGGCCAGCGCTTCATTGCCGCGCCAGTGTTCGGACGTCCAGATGTGGCTGCTGCAGGTAAACTCTATGTCATCACCGCCGGCGAGCCCGATGCGATCGCTGCTGCGGGAAATCTCTTCGACGCGATCGGCCAAGGGACCTTCAACGTTTCCAAAACGCCAAAGGCCGCCAATCTCGTTAAGCTGAGCGGCAACTTCCCGATAGCCTGCGTAATCGAGTTTATTGGCGAAGCCTTGGCGCTCGTCAGTAAGGGCGGTGTTGACCGGCGGCAATATATTAACATTCTGACCTCCAGCCTCTTCAACGCGCCCGTATACAAGACCTACGGGGGGCTGCTAGCGGAACGGAATTTTGAGCCGGCAGGTTTCGCTGCAGCGCTGGGTCACAAGGACATCCGACTCGCCCTCGCAGCGGCCGAAGAAATGCGCGTACCGATGCCGTTAGCCAGTCTTTTGAACGACCGGTTCCTGACGCTGCTCGCTCATGGCGGCGACAAGCTTGATTGGTCGGCAATCGGTGATCTCGCGGCCAAGGATGCGGCGGCGGGGTGAGCCCAGTGGGCACGCCCGACCGCGCCGGCGCCGTCGAGCGCATGCGCGTGGCCCGTAAGGCGCAGGCAGTCCAATTTGCGGCCAACGTCCTGCCGATCATTTGGGACATCCAGGCGGCCAGCCACCCGACCCGTTGGCTTATATAGTAACCACATCCTAACAGGACCGCGAACGTCAGACAGACACGTCGTAGATGGCACGACTGTCGGCCGGCGCCTGCTCGCGGCGTTCGGACATGCAGTAGTCGCGAACCACGGCAGCAATGCGCAGACGATAGTCGCGGAAGACGCCCTTGCGGCCGGCCGACTGCGCTGCACGGTGACCAGTATGAGAGCGCCAGCAAGCGACCGCTTCCTCGTCACGCCAGAAGGACAGGGACAACAGTTTGTCGGGGTCCGTGAGACTCTGGAACCGCTCGACAGAGATGAACCCGTCCATGCCTTCGAGTTCAACCTTGAGCCGACCGGCGTACTCCAGATAATCGCGTTTGCGGCCGTCGTCTGGAAATACCTCGAAGATTACAGCGATCATCGCCACCTCTCATTCCGCCGTTCTGTATCGAGCGTGATCGATCGCCCCGGCGATCAGATGTTGCACAAGGTTGTAAAAAATAATTGGCAGCATGACCAGTGGATGACCAGCGAGCGAGGCCGACGCGAGTACCAGTCCGGTTCCGTTATTATTCATGCCAAGGCCGAATATTAGCGCCGGCTCCTGTTCTCTGCTCGCCGAAACGGCGCGGGCAATCACCCATCCTCCGGCGAATGAGACCAGGCACAAAGTGCTTACGGTCAGCAACGTCACTGAGAGGAAATCGATGTCGGGGTGACGAAAGGCTGTCGGCAGCGATACGGATGCGTTTGAGTAGCTGAGCACGAGTAGCACCACGATATTGAAGAGCTTCAAGTAAGGCTTTGCTTTATTGATTGCCATTTCACCCACCAGGAGCCTTATAGCCACTCCGGTCAGCGAGGGAAGCAGAACGAAAAGCGTGAGAAAGGCATTGGTGCCGTAGCTCGCTAATTCGTTCAGGTCCTTCGAGTAGTCTCCGCTAGTAACGAGCGCTACCGTGCGGAGCACAAGCGGTGTCGTTACCGGGCTAAGAATTGTGGTGAGCAACACAAGACCCAGGCTTACCGTCATGTCGCCATTCGCGTTTTGAGACCAAGCGGTCGACGATCCTGCGATTGGCATTGAGGCTACTAGAGCTAGACCAAGGAGGATGTTCTGCACCTCCTCGGGATTGTGCCACACACGCATGACTTGGCTAAGGGCCAGTACAAACAACAAGGGGATAAAAAAGTTTCCCACCAACCCCGAAGTCAACGCCACCCCGTTACGCAGCCACTCACGCAGTACCACAAGACGGATATTCATGCCCGCGTTTAACAGGAGCAAGGCGAGCAGTAGCGTTGGCACCGACACCTGCGTGCGCGAATGAAAAACATTCATTTCGCCCAAGGAGACATCTCGTAGCCACAACCCAAACGCGGGAACGACAGCCGCAATCGCGTACGATCCTACCAGCAGCCATATCAAGTACTCATGGGCGAAGTGCGCTAATTGGGCGACGACGCTCCTCTGTCGTTCAATCATCGTGATCTCCTCAGCTTCAGCCCCTGTGGAGGAGGACTAAGGTTTTTTCGCGAACCAACCGGTCGTGAAACTTGCTTGCTTTCGAATTGGGCATGCTGGCGAAGTGAGTTGTTTGTCGTTACATAACGTTCACAAAATCTGCGGCGCATAGCCGCGCGAGATTGCTCGACTAAAGTCGCGATTGACCGTAGTGGCTTGGTCATTCGCTCTTTCGAGGATGCATCGTGTCGTCGGCAAGAGAGTATTATGAGAACGCGGAAGAATGCTTCGACTGGGCGAGAACCGCCAAGACCGAGCGCGAGCGGGCCATCTTTTCTCCAAATGGCAGAAGCGTGGCTTGATGTTGCCCGCCGATGGGAGACCAAAGAGGCGCTTACTGAACGCAGTTCTGGATAGCCAGTGACGGATCGGCTTGATAGACGGATCATTGCTCGACGAGCCAGAGTTGATCCTTCTAGTCTCTATCGCCTTCCTCGATGTGCCTCTCACGACAGTCTCGGCACTCGAAGACGAACAGATCGGGCAATCCGCCGAATCGCGTCGTTCGGCGAACAAGCTGCATTGGCCGCGCGCAGCCAGGGCAACGCGGCGGCTTACGCGCTGACTTCCCTGCGAACTCACTCCACATGATACGCCGTCCAACTCGATAATCGGCTTACCAAAGCCAGCGCGCACCCCATGTGGTGTCGCCGCATTACCGCGAGGTGGCCGGAATCTTAATTCATGGCAATCAATTCCGGCGGTGATCGCCAAAGTTGTTTGGCTTTTTTTCGCAGCGACCTCCTGCAGCCGGGTGTAGGTGCGTAGCCGCCCCTCAGAGCGTGCTAAGGCGGCGCTAGCAGCCGCCGGGGCGCGCGGAAAGCAACTCGGACCGCCCCGACAAGCGCATGAGCGTAGCCAGCAAGGCGCGGGCGGCGCCGTACGCTGCCAACGTGCTGCTGATCATTCGGGAGGTCCAGGCGGGTGCGAGCCTCAACGCCATTGCCGCACAACTCAATGCCCGGAAGGTCGCCACCGCTAACGGTGGCCTACGGGACGAAGTGGCAAGATCGTCCGAATCGACGACCCATAAGATTCCGCGGACGGATCAGTAGCGAGGGTCGCTTTAGTAGCTCCGACAACTTGCGAATGTTGGCCGCGATGCGTCGCGCCTCATCGCTGATCAGGAGCTTGGCGGCTGGTCGGCCCTTGTGGCATTTCGCGACCAATAACGACACCACTACCCTTGCAGTGGTCGCAGACGCGCTCGTATCCAGTCTCAGGGTCGCGGCTGTGTCGCCGCCGTCCGTTGCAGTCTGGGCACGGCGTTGTCTTACTCGCGCTATTCATGGCCATCCGCCGCACACCTTTCATAGCGGTATCGGCCTGCGATCTTTCTCGCATCATCTGATGGACCTGCATTGCAGTAAAGCGGGCGATCAGCGCGGCGATCGACCGAATGGGGTCGTCGCCATAGTCGACATTGCCTGATCGATCAACGTGCGAACCTTCTCGATAGGAAGGGCGATTGCTTCGCGCTTGTCGCCCTCGAATTCGACCAGTGTCTCGGCCTCACCACTTTCTCTAATCAAAGTGACGCGCGTCGGATTGACGTAAATATCCGGGTAGCCCCGCACGGGTAAAGCGACCAGCTTCGGCATATGATGCGCTCCCAAACCTTACCCACTTATATGGGTAGCCGAGTTCGCCTAGTACTGCGGCCTCATCAGCAAGTCCGGCAGCTTAGCGATATTAGCGGCGATGCGCCCGGCTTCGGGCTTAGTAGCCACGCCGCCGCTTTTTCTTTGCTGCCTTCCGTGCCGCGTAACGGGCATCGCGGGTCGCCTTCTGTTCAGCCTCCAGCAGCGCATTTCGTTCGGCCTGTTCGGCTGCTTCGCGCGCTGCCTCAGCAGCGGCTGCCCGCGCGGCGTCGGCTGCTGCCTGCGCAGCAATCTCGGCTTGCTTTGCAAGTTCGCGCTCCTGGCGTTGCCGCGCTTCTTCACGCTGCACCGCGCGCTCGGCTCTCACGGCGGCGATGGCTTGGCGCCGCTGTCGTTTCTCGATGGCAGCCGGCCCTTCGACGAGCGACGTTTTGAATTCTGCCAGCATCAACTTCCTGGCCTCGGATGCGTGTTTGAGCCGCTCTTCCAAGTTCGGGACGCTTCGATTGCTCATGAGATAGTGCTGATGCTCCTGGTGAGGCCCGTGAGGGAAAACGGTGAGATAGGCGGAATTGCTTATAATGCAAGCGCCACGGAACGGCGTGAGAAGTAGCGCGGCGAACGCCATTGCCGGCCGGAGAACTTGCCGCCGGCTAATGCTGCGGCCGTTTCAGCAGTTCCGGCAGCTTGGCGATGTTGAGCGCGATCCTGCGGGCTTCATCTCTGGCAAGTAAATTGGCAGCGGGGCGCCTTCCGGGCTCTTCTTCGAAATAGACGTAAGCCAGGGCCTGCCCATTGTGGTCCCGCACAATGAAGCAAGCGCCGTTGTCATCAATGTCCCACGGTGGCGAGAAGCGGCGATGGGGCATCGGCTACGCAAGTCACGTTTGAACGAACCGTGAACATGCTACATAATGGATTGGGCATATGCAACAGCTTAGCGGAAGGATCAGCGGCGCGGCGCGTGCCGCTCTTGTGCAAGGCGACTTGATTTCGTTCCTGCCTGCGATCATTTCAACGCTGGCTTGAGGCTCATGAACATATCGTCGATGTGTCGTAACGCGCTTTGCTTGATGGCCGGAATATTCTAAGCACATGACCGCATGAATTTTTTCAGGCGGCCCCGGATCGGGCAGCTCTATACATTCAACTCGATCCAGGCCGCCCGGTGCTTTGACGATGATGGCTTTCACGATGATCTCCCAGCGGTTGGGATACCAAGCGAGCGCCCGATCGGTTCAGCATCATCGGACGCTCCGACCCTGTGCCGCGCCCGTTGAGAAGCTCCATGTCCAGGTGCCGGGTTTGCCATTCCAGGACGCATCGATCTTGGCGGTGTATGCATGCTGTGCCTGGAGCGAGTGCTTTGGGATGAGGCAAATCACGCCGAATTGGCCGAATGACGTTGCTGGGTGTTCTGGATCCGAAAGGAAAAACTCTACGGCGTTACTCGCCGCGTCGGTTAGCTTCGCTGAGACAGCAGTGATCTTGTCGAACGGCGGAAACTGTAGCGTGATCGGATAACCCCCGCTGCCATGGGTGGGGATCGGGTTGGGGAACTCTGCGCCATAGTTCAACGGAACGTCAGTCTGCTTTTCCGCAGGATATGCGACGGGCCATTTATTGTTCCTGCGCGCAGCATTTTCAAACCTCAACGCAGCCGTCAGCATCCCATCGGGAAGGCGGGCATAACCCACGCCGATCCGCTCGAGCTGCGGGTCGAGCATCGGGCGGCGGTGATACATGCCGGCCATCCAGCCTTCGATCGCGACGCGGAGATCGGAGACCCTGGGAAATAAATCAGCTGCCCTGGCACATGCCGCACCCGCGGCGCTTGCACCGGGAAGATTCGGCCGCTGGGTGTGAGCATTGAGCCCGGCCATTGCGTCGCTGCCTCGGTTCTGCACCATGTAATTTGCGTGCTCCATGCACCCGGCGCTCAGTTGTAGATCGAGCTTGACGGGCGTCAGTCCGGCAAGCTGGCGGTAGTGATTGACCAGACGTAATGCTTGCTCGTCAGGCGGTTCGGCCTTGGCTTGTGATATGCTCGTGCTCAACAAGACCAGCAGCGCAACGTGCCAAAACATAGGGTCAATACCCTTGTAAAAGTTGAGGTTAGCACCACTCGGCTGTGAAGGCATCGTGAGGCGGTAGGCCTGTGAAGCCGTTTGTAGGCTCGCTCAAAACTCCAAACAGATTTTTCCGAAATGCTGCCCGCTCGCTTCATGCCGGAATGCATCAGCGATCTCGTCGAGATCGAAGCTGCGATCGATGACTGGCTTGATTTCAGCAGCGTCGATCGCTCGCACAAAATCCATCTGATGCCTGCGGCTGCCGACGATCAGGCCCTGGAGCCGGGCTTGTCTGGCCATCAACTGCGCAGTCGCGATTTCGCCGGCGCGGCCAGTCAAGACGCCGATCAGGGCGATGTGGCCGCCGATCGCCACGGCAGCCATGGATTGAGCCAAGGTGCCGGGACCTCCCACCTCGACGACATGATCCACGCCGGAACCTCCGGTCCACTCCCGCGCTCGCGTACCCCAATCAGGATGATGACGATAGTTGATGGTGTGATCAGCGCCGAGGCTGCGAGCTCGCTGCAGTTTGTCGTCCGAGGACGATGTCGCGATGACAGTGGCTCCCATGGCTTTGGCAATTTGCAGGGCAAATATGGAAACGCCGCCGGTGCCGAGAACGAGCACTGTGTCGCCGGCCTTCAGCGCGCCATTGACGACAAGGGCCCGCCAAGCGGTCACGCCGGCTGTGGTGAGCGTCGCAGCTTCGGCGAACGAATATCCTTTCGGCGCGCGGGTAAATGCGGTGGCGGGCGCCACGACGAGTTCGCGCGCATATCCATCAACGCCATCACCCGGGACGGTCGAGAAATCGCCAACGGCCGGTGCGCCTTCCGTCCAGCTCGGGAAAAAGCACGAGACGACGTGATCGCCCACCTTAAATTCTGTGACGCCCTCGCCGACGGCTTCCACAAGGCCCGCGCCGTCCGACATCGGGATGCGGCCGTCGGATACTCGGTTGGGCGTGCTGACAACGCCATAATCATGGAAGTTGAGTGAACTTGCATGCAAGCGCACCCTGATCGCCCCTGGTCCAGGCGATCCCGGATCGGGGAGTTCTATACGTTCGATGCGATCCAGGCCGCCTGGCGATTTGACAATGATGGCTTTCACGATGATCTCCAAAGCCGTGAGAACCTTTTGCGGACGCCGAAGCACGACGCACTGAGTAAGTTACTCGATGGAGAACGTGGAGGTTAAATTGGCACAGGACGCCGCGACGTACGACCATCACTGGGACGGATCAGTTCGTTGGGGCAGTGTACAGACGATGGGGGCGATCCAATAGTTATGACTGACGGTGAGGGGAGGGACTGCGATCAGATTTACGGCTCAATGGGTCGATTTCGCCCCTCACCTTGGATAGGAATTGACTTACCGGAAATGTGCCACAACTCTACCGCCCACCATAAAAATCAACGGATTAGCGTTTCCACTCGTTGATCCTGCCCATGTTTCGCCCACGAAATCGTCAAATACTGACCCTTCCAGGAACGGCCAAGCTCTTGCCTGCGTCGATTTCGAGGATGAGCCGGGAGGACCCGGCCGCTGCGGGCCTGCTCGCGCTCGATGAGGCGCGGCGCATCAGCTTGAGCACGCCGTCGTCGGCTGAAACCCGCAATCGAGCCGCGCCAACGATTGCATACGTGGTCAGGGTCAAGAGCATCATCCTTTCTGCGAGCGGCGTTCCGTGCGCATAGTACGTCGCCGCGTTAACGTTTAGGCCGCGCAACCAGACGAGGTCCTTTTCTCTTTCGACAAGGCCACGATTTCATCATGGCCGCACGCACGGAAACTGCAAAATCTTGGCGCATCCATTCGGGATGATTTTCGATTTGGTTCAGCACCGTTCGGACAAGCTGCACATTGCTTATGTCTTTCGGGATGCAGGAAAGATTGACCGACCGCAACGTTTCTAGGACGCCAACAACGAAGCCGACGCAGACTCCGGCCGCCGTCAAACGAGCAGGCTCTGTTCTGCCGAGATTTTGGAGGGTCTCCGCTTCGTTCTCAACAAGATCAAGGTACGTCTTACAGAGCGCAACAAGGTAACCGGCACTGCCGCGATCTTCTTCGGCATATCCCTGATCCGCCCAAGTAAGCGCAATCAGCACGAGCGCTACAATCATCGCCAAGCGTCGCATACGGTGGACTTTCTCTGACGCGCTTGCCGGTACTGAGGATAAGCTCCCACATGCCATTTCGCCGCAGATGGAACAAGCGAGTGTGGTGAGAACTTCGTTGTCGTACTAACTGCTCGGTATTGCCCCGAGCGCATCTGCTCCCAAAGCGCGCAACTCATGCTGCTGGATCACTGGCGCCGTGGCTTGATCGTCCGCGATAATAACGGGCAGACGCTGAGTTACGTTTATTATGAGCAGGAGTCTGGCAGGCGCACCGCTGCGGGATTACTCACCCGCGACGAAGCGCGGCGCATCGCCGTCAACATCGCCAAGCGCCGGAGTTGCTGCGTTAACCCTTGGCGTCAGATTCCTCGCCGTAAAAGACCCACCTCCACCAGCGGCCCGCAAGGGAAACGCCGATGGCAGATCACCTTAAGCCGGTGCTAAACGTTATCGACGAACGGCATTCTCCTTCGCTCTCACCACCCGGCATTGACCGGCGCGCGGCGAGTCGGCTGCGACTTGTTTGGCCGGGAAATGATGGAATAGGGGCGACTTCGAGCCGCCCCCTATTTTCTCTCTTTAGTTACCTTGAGGCGGAGTCTTTTTGTTGATGTGCTTGACCAGGTGGGCGGCAACGCCCTGGCGTTGGCTTCAGTTCGGGCCGCCTGACACCCGCAAAAACAGCCAGATTAAAACATATGCGTTGAGGCCAAGCCAAACCGCGAAAGCAAATGCGAGTGGCCGACCTGCGCTCGGCGCAAAGGTGGCGGTTAGCAAGAGGCCGATGCCCGCTACAATGAGAACGTACTCAAAAGCGGTCGCATATTGGTCCGGCCTTAATCCAAATAGCTTTTCGAGAATCATGGATGCCGCACAACGCCACGATAGAGCATCAAACGGGGCATTCTCCCCCTTAAGTGAGGGGGTTGCCTTGCGGCCACGAATCGGCATCGCGCGGGAGACGACTAGCGCGGCACCGCGCCGGGGAGCGAGGTGAGGATACTAATCGGCCCGAAGTTTTACGGGAACTTTTGGGCTGTACCGTAGCCTTGAATGATCGGCCTCGATGAGCCCAATACGTCAATCTAATGACGCGCTTCGGCCTTTCTTTTGAACCGGTCGACTTGCCATCATGGATTCGACTTCTCTTAGCTACAGCATCGAACTTCGTATTTTGACCTTCTCCATTCCGGTAGCATCGAAGCAGTATCGCCCAACCCACAGGCTCCACTTACAAGTGGTTACATGCGGACGCTTACTCCCACGCAGGATGACCCATAATGGACCCGGCGGAAAATGCGAAATTCTCTGTGGACCTAACGAAGCGGCAATTGAAGCAGCTTGACGAAAAAATTGCGCGGCAGATCACAGAATTTCGGCGGAAGGACTACGCGGCTGTGTTATCGGAAGACCAAAAACCACTCAAAAAGATGCAAGAGATGCGAACGCGCTTATGCGCTCGATTGGCTGGAGCCCAACAACAGCTATCCCAAGCCACCGTAGACGAGCGTAGCCTGGAAGAGGTCGAGCGCAACTGCCCAATGTGAAGCCGAAGCTCAGGTTTATACTTGCGTGTTTAGCTATTTTTTTTGAAGTCGATTGAAAGAGATGACCACCCCCAGTGCTTCGGTAGAGGATGAGCCATTTGTTCGACGCGCCGCTTCGTCCGCCATCTCCCGCCACAGCTTGGCGAGACGCAGGTATGTGAGGCGATTATTGGGATTACTAGCTGTCAGCGCAGTTCGCTGGCAGTCAAAAGCTTTCCTACGGCAAAGCCGAACTGGATCAGTTTGGCTGGATGATCCGTTCAAGTAAGCTATAAGCGCCATGGCTAAATCAGACACGAAATAAATACGACGCGACCAGCTAGCACGCGCGGCCTGACCCGAACCTAAACGGGCATTTTGAATTTGATTTAAACGGAAAGCTTGCTTCAAAGGAGCGCGCGGTTGTCGCTGTTGTTTAACCTCGCGTTTTTATGGTCCACATTTAATAGCTTGCTTAGGCAATCAGCAAACTGGGGAATCCCACACTTCCAATGCAGTGTCTTAACAGGAAGGGGATGCACCCATGAAACGGTATTTCTTCGATATCGTAGGACATCAACGATCTGAACTTGATTATGTGGGCCGTGTGTTGCCGACGTTCGATGAAGCATACGCCGCCGCCGAGTTGATGGCATTCGATCTGGCGGTAAAGCAAGCAGATGAAATGATTGGATGGAAAGTCACTGTATCCGATCCGGATGGACGCAAGCTTTTCTCAATTCCGGTCAAAGCTTCATATTTGTCCGCTATGCCGATGGCAGCGTAGGCACGGCATCCGCCGATGATATGCAAACTACAGGGCGGCTTTCGGCAGCCCTTTTGTTTGCTCGCGCGAACGGCGGCGAAGCTAGTGGCGCGCGATAACCTGCTGCCATCGCTGCCCGACTGCCAGGTGCTGGGGCTTCGCCAGCTAGTCAGCGTCACCGCACAAGGGAGCCGTGGCCTCCATCGTTTGGCAAGTAGCAGGCACCGGGAGGCTGCGCTGTCTCGCGCAGGAAACGTTAACCGAAAAGATATTTGAACTTCAGTGCGGCATTGTGCGTTGCGGTAGTTGGGGCGTTGGTCATCTAGCAAGGGGGGTCAATTATGTCGGGGTTCGAACGTTTATTAGAGCCTGGCTGCACTGAAAGGCCAACATGCCGATGCGGACAGGAAATGGAAGTCTCGCGCATCGAGTTACTTCCAGAAGGAAGCGACGCGGATGTTCGAGTTTACCAATGTGCCGCGTGCAGGCATGAGATGCGGCTTACCGTGTGGGCTGCGGGCGCTGTTTGAATCCTCACAGCAGCCGCGTTGTCTTGGAAGCGCCACTAATCCTCGAACACGTGGCCCCAAATGCTGTCCCAGTCGGCGCCTGATATGTCGGTGACGCGGCCGTCTGCCTCGAAGAATTTGTTGGGCACCTGGAACATCGCCAGCATTAGCCCACCCTCCGGCGTCCAGGCGACATGGCGTGTGCCGGCTTCGCGCCAGACGAATTCGCCGGGACCAACACTTAAGCCCGCCACAGGGCCTTCCTTATCGACCAGCTTGCCTTCGAGCATGTAGGTCTGTTCGATCTTGACGTGCTCGTGGTCAGGCAGAACCGCGCCGGGGGCGAGCCGCATAAGTGCGGTTACGAGGCCGGTCTGCTTGTCCAGAAGGAGACCCTTTACCTCGCAACCGGGAAAGCGGGTCTTTTTCCATTCCATCTCGGCGGGGCGCACGACGTGCGAGTGATTGCCGAGCGTTTTCGACGTGGCAGCATCCATTGGTGATATCCTCGCGACAACGGGCTCGCGCTTATCATAATTCTATCGCCTGCGCGGCTCAACATCGTCCGGGCTCGCCTGGAGTCACTGCGGTGCGGGCGAAGCATCGCGGCGTTCGGCTCAGCAACCTTTTCGTTTACTAGCTAACACAGGCTACGTGCCGACGCCTAACGAAATGCGCCTCGACCGCAGTCTATCTTACGGCTGGCGAAATCGCGCTGAAGTCACCGGCGCCTGATGCGGCGAAAGCAGAAGCTTATTTCGAGCGCGCGCTCACGGTTGCGCGTCAGCAGCAAGCAAAGTCCTTTGAACTCCGCGCTGCAATGAGCATGGCGCGGCTCTGGCGCGATCAGGGAAAGCCGCAGCAAGCCGGCGAACTGCTCGCTCCGGTCTACGGCTGGTTCAATGAAGGTTTTGACACGCTCGATCTGAAAGAGGCCAAGGCGCTGCTCGATGAGCTGCACGCCTGACAGCCAATTTCGAAACGGCCTCTTAGACAGCACGCCAGTGATCAGGCTTCCTCTTGTCGTTTAGCTGCCGGGCGCGAGCAACATGGGTCCTGTAACCGTTCTTCTTGGCCCATTCGATTGCATCGTGCTGGGTCTTGAAGGTCGCGAGAGCGTGATCCGCGTGGGTTTCGACTAACGTAATCCTCGATTCTGCCACCCGCCAGTCTTCCCTTCGGCCTTGCCTCAATGAATACGTTGCCCATTGTCATGCTCCTGGAGAGCCGATCATGGTCAATCGCAGTTCCCCGTAGGAGTTCCGAGACAGCACGGTGTAAGCTCGAGGAGCCCAGCCATCGGTGCGGGACCGATCTTGATGCAGGGGTCGCTCCCCAATGTGCATCAAAGGAGCCGTCCATCGCTAGGCGGAGAAGTCGGGGGTCGCTCCCTCGGCTTCATCTCGCCCACCGCCGCATTCTGCGCTAACGGCCCGATGAATCGTCCTCGTAGCCTAGAACCTTGCCTGATGTGGGATTCACGAGATGAACCTGCCGACATGCAAGGCATGTGATCGTTCTGTAGTCTTCAGGTTCATCCGAAACGTCTTCGGCTATAAAGCCTTGGACGCGATAGCCGGTGTTCACTCGCAGGGCCCCGTTTGATCTCAATCAAAGGGGAGCTGACACCGGTGATACTGATTCTGGACAATTCATCGCAGGCTGAGAGCGGTCGCGAAACGTACCGCCACGACCTTCGACCCAGTCGCACATTTGGCCGAGAATCGGCGCGCGATGCGCAGACCAGAGTGCTTTACCGAACCTTAGGACTCCGGGGCGATGCTCCGTAACGGAGCAGGTGATGGGAACGATGGAAGAGCTTCACCTCGAGGAACTATCATTGCGCATGACGCAAAAGAAAATGGACGATGCGTTCCGTACTGCAATGCAAAGAGCGATCGATGCCGGTGAGGAGAATACACCCACCGTCGTCTCGAAGAAGCCCGGCACCCGAAATCCGAAGAGCATAATCGCCACCTAAACAGCGACGAGCTCGGCGGGAGATGCGGCTAACAGTTTGGGCGTCACCGCCTTTGCAAGCGAACGGCCACGTTTTCTCGGAAGCTTGAGACTAGACCAGCGTCGCAGACTGCGCATTCCGGCGGTAAGAGAGGCGACGGCTGGCCGGCTGGGCCCCGCAGGAATTCAATGGTCAAGAAGTGACGGGCGACGCCCGCCACCGACCATGTCACCGGCCCAACCAACGGCCCCACCAACTGCCCGACCGATAGCAACTTGCGGATAACCGCTCCTGGGTCCGGACGTCCCATTCATTGTCCAGGCAAATCTTGTTCCAATCGGCGTCATGATACAGGCTCCGACTAGGGCCGCGCATGATCTCATCAGCTATCTTCATGCAGCTTTCATACGTCTTGAGCGGCGCTGAACATTCTGCAGTGACTCTGTAGCCCGCTGCTCGCATGCACGTTTCGATGTTCTCAGCGCGTTTCTGTAAGTTAGCTGCCCGCTCCGCCCAATTTTGGGCACCCTTGTTGGGCGGACCTGGATATAAATGCTCAGCCTCAAGCGCACAGCGCGCGAGCTCACTGGTGACGTCAGCGATCGCGGGCGTAGCTACCAGCACCAGACAGAGCGCTATCACAACTTTCAGCATGACCTTATCACCTTGTCGGCGAAGCGGCGCGAATGGCGGTCGCGCTAGCTATTGCGGCAAACGTGGTGATTTTTAGTGTGGCTTCCAATCTGTCTTAGTTATGCTGCTGCGCAGCGCCGGGACGCGCCCGCAGCGCTCGAATTCCGATCGCAGTTACATCGCGCGACAAAGAGCGACGGTGGTGCATCTGCTCAGGCCATTTTTCCATCTCCTCAATCGCCATCAGCGATTCAGGCAGCACTTGACCGCCGTCGATCACCAGCGTCTGGCGGGTCACGTAGGCGGCCTCATCCGAAGCGAAGAAGAGGGCCGCGTAGGCGATGTCTTCAACCGAGCCGAGGCGCTTCATCGGAATTGAGGCGGTCATCTTGTCGAGGTATTCTTGCCCGAGCCCGTCTAGGCCTTCTGTCTTGATGTTGCCGGGCAGGACTGCGTTGATCGTCATTTATGCGGCGCGAGCTCGACGGCCGCCGTATGCATGAAACCAATCTGGCCCGCTTTGCTCGCCCCATAATGAGTCCAGCCCGGATATCCGGTGACCGGTCCGGTAATCGAGGACGTGATGACGATGCGTCCCTTGCGCTTGGCTTTCATCGCCGGCAGAAATGCGTTGATCGCAAGGAACGTCCTTTTGAGATTGGTGCTGAGCACCTCGTCCCATGCTTCGGTCGTGAGCTCGTCGAGCTTCGCGGCCGGAAAGATCCCGGCATTGGCACAGAGAATATCGATTCCGCCGAACTCATTTATTGCGGCAGCGGCGATGCGCTGTGTGTCGGCCCAGTTGGAGACGTCGGCCGCCAGCGCCGAAGCCGCTCCGCCGGCCGCGCGTATTTCCTTCACCGTTGCTTCGGCGGGGTCGAGATTGCGCGCCGCCACAAGGACGCGGGCGCCCTTGCTGGCAAACACCTTGGCGATGCCCTTGCCGATGCCTTTGCTCGCGCCCGTAACAATCACCGAACGCCCGTCGATCGAATTCAACATGGAAAAACCTCCTGCTTGCCCGTGGGCTTTCAAACCTTGCGTGGGCTGCGAGCGCCATTCACGCCGCGAATTTCGTGATACGCGAGCACAGGCTCGATGGGGGAGCGCACTATGGTCATCGGTCCTGGATCGGGCCTTGGCGGCGCAGTCGCTCATCACGAAAACAGGAACCAACTGGGACCAGTTCAGTATGCAGCCGAGGTTCGGCACGAGGTGGTAGAAAATGGTGGTGCAACAATGGCCCTGGCCGCAGCGCTGATTTATTGAGAGAGGGGAAAGCGATGAGGGTCGTTCTCCTGGTGCTGATTGTCTTGTGGCCGGCGACTGCCCAGGCCCGCTGGGTCGGAACAGCCGAGCAGTGGGCGGACCTGCAGAGCCGGGACGCCTACGGGGAGATGGACAACTGGTTCAATAGCCTGTCGAGTAAGAAGGCTGGCAGTTGCTGCTCGAACTTTGACGGCCGGCCGCCCGAGGCAATTGTTCAGACGAGCGACAACCACTACCGAGTCATGCTTGAGGGCCAGTGGGTCGACGTTCCCGACGATGCCGTGCTCGACGTGCCGAACAAGTATGGCAGGGCAGTCGTCTGGTACAGCGAGAGTTGGCGCAGCAAGGTGACAGGCCAGGAGGGTGGTTTCTACATCCGCTGCTTCCTGCCCGGTGAGCTTTACTGAGGAGAAACCACTCGAAGTCTCCTCCTTTTCCCGGCCCCCATCCGGTTCTGAAATATGAACCCAGACGGCGCTTCCATGTCGGCTTTACACGGAGGATGTGGACCCGCGGCTGTTAGGATCAACGCGGTGCTATCGATTTTCGGGACCGGGTCAGGGTCTTCGCTGCACAAGCGGATTGCCTTCCGGCTGCTCCGCACTCAATAAGGGTGGCAGTCGGCGATGTTGGCCGCAATGCGTCGTCCCTCATCGCGTGTGAGTAAGTTGGCTGCGGTGCGTCGGTCCGGTTCGCTCTCAAAATAAGCATGCCCGTTGTTATCGCGGATGATGTAACAGGCACCAGTCGTCAATAGCGGATGCGATGGGCCCACTCGTTTGGGCAGCGATTTCTGAAGAAAACGCCAGACGCGCCGGGCGATGCACAGCTCTTCACTTATTTCACGAACCAAGGGCGCTTAGGAATTGTGGCAGATTTGCCACATACCTTGACAAAAAATTAACAAAGGCACGTCGCGCCACAAAAAAGAACGCCAAGCCAGTCGAACCTTGGAGCAAGAAAAATATCTGGGGTGCAGGGGGCAATGAGGTTTTGGCAATTGACCTGTTTTGCCGCTGCGTTTGCGGCAAGTTCGCTTTGTGTGACTGTTTTTGCAAAGATCCCGGCCGACCATTTGGCGGCGGAGATAGGCTTTACCGAACAACCGCCGAGCTTTTTCATACCATCCGCCACGCCTGCTACATTTGCGGAACGTTTTTCAGTGCTGTTGCAAGAACAGGACTCCGTCGTCGATAACGTCAACAAGAAGGGAGCTAGGTTAGAGCAGGAGGATTTCTCGTCTCGGGATCACTCCGCCGGTGCAATATCACCTCAGCCGCACTCTTCATATTCGGGTTTAGATCCCGATGCTGAATTGCCGCCGGACAAGAAACTGGCCGATATCGTTTTAGATTCGCTGAGAAATATTCCGGTCGGAACGCCAGTTGAAGAAATTAAACGAGCTGCCGATGTATTCGGTTTGGACTTCAGCTTTATGATGGCGGTGGCCAAAATCGAATCTGATTTTGATCCCAAGCAACGCACGGGTTCGTATATCGGCTTGTTCCAACTCAGCAGATCCGAGTTCAGAAAATATGGGTCCGGAGATATAACCAGCCCGCGCGATAACGCTGTTGCGGCAGCCTACAAATTGGCCACTGAGGCGACGCTCTTTGAACTCTATACTGATAAAGTGCCGACTGTCAGCGATCTGTATTTGATTCATCAACAAGGATGGCGAGGCGCAGCAGAACATGTCAACCATCCAGAGCGGATCGCCTGGAAATCAATGTGCGCTACCGACGAAGGCCGACAAAAGGGTGAAAGGTGGTGCAAGCGCGCTATCTGGGGGAACACGCTTCCGACCGCCAAACGCGCTTGGAAATCAGTGAACAAACTCACTTCCGATGCATTTGTAACCATGTGGCGGGAGCGAGCAGACCACCTCCATTCGCGATATTCTGAAACGGCTATGGCCGCGAATGAAGGTCGGTAGGGCCAAAAGCTGGTGTTGCCGCCCGCCGAGCTCTCGGCCTGAGTAGCTGGCGCGGCCGGCCGCAAGCGCGTCACCGACGGCTTAATGCGCGAAGTAGAATTTCAATTTCCAGAGCTCTAGTTCGGTTCGGTCGGTTCGTCGATTAGGGCAGAGTTTTGGCGTATTTTTTCGAGCCGAACGGCATGAGTCGACACCAGCACAACGCGGGCGCCTGTCGGCCCTACCTACCACCAAGCGTTTGTCGAGGGCGACGTCCTCGTCTAGGAGCGCAACTCCGGCCAAGGGCGCGCGATATTCTTATTAGTTGGACCAGAGCGCGCGAATATCGGGACAGAGAAGCGAACGACCTGAGCCGATCAGCGGCCAAACAGAGGTCGCAACTGAACCGTTTGGCCCCGCGTGAAAGCCTGACCGCATTGGTTGCAACTAAATCGCGTACGAAAATCGGCTGTTCGTCACGATATCGTCACTTTCGTGGTTCCCATTGCTTCTCGGGGATATTCAACAATAGAGACGCCGCGATGTGGAGTGTTCGCTCCGTGGGGGATCGTGTCGTTCCCACATTCTTTTGTCTTATTTTTACACTCCTTGCCAGCGGAGCGCAGGCTCAAAAGGCTACCGATGCGAGTGATAGTTACCGGGTTCAGGTCCTTCAGATAAGGGAGGGGGCCGCCGCTAAAGAGATTGCGGTCAAGAAACCTAAATCAGCAGCCACACATGCAAAGAAAAAGGCTGCGCACCGGAATAATCTCAGTCAAACCAAAGCCGCTTCAAATGGAGCCGCGCCGCCTGCACAGAACGACATTTCGCCACCTGCTGCCGAGCAAACTGGAACGCTCGGGGTCGGTGACCGCGTAGTTGCTTTTGCCTCGTCGCCCGGCGACAGCAATGATGTCGGCCTTTCCGTTGCAAATCAGCGGGAGGCAATAGGAGAGCCGGCAAGCGCGCTTGCCGTCGGAAATCCGCCGCGCGCAAACGTTGACGCCGAGCAGTCCCCTGCCAGTCAGATACCCGGACGGCAGGCCCCAACCGGCGGCTCTCCTCTGTCACAAGCCTTAGCAACGTTGAGCGGGGCAACGGTGGCGGCCGCGTTCGGCTGGTTTCTTGTCAGCTCGAGCCGGAGGCGCATTTCGGTAAGCACCGGCACATAGCGTTTGTAAGCGAAGCGAATACCGGCCGAGTTGGATCGATTCCTAATGTCAAGCCAATCCCCTTGGTAACCTATTCCGGGCGACCAGCGCGCTAGTCAACGAACTCGAAACGAGAGCTCGTTGATAGGAGAACTGACCACTGACAGAAAATGACATGGCTAAAGGCAATGGAAAGGCGCCCCCGCACCCTTGCGCTTAGGTATTTCACGCTTCTGAATTTTCCACCACATGCGTCCCCAATGTCGCAGGCGTACGTCGCGTTGCGACGCTGCTATCCTAAGTTCACGGCAATTCCCAGTTCATCCAAGTAGTCTTCACTAGTGCTGTACGGAATGCGATAGTTGAAACATGACGTCATTACAGGCGGAACTGGATCGCAGCAACGTTGTCGACGTGGATCTCGGCAGCGCTGAGTTCAAAGCGAATGCGCATAGCCACATGGCGGAATGGGCGCGACGGCGGCCATTCTACGTATTCGATAAGGGCCCGCCGCAGGTGGTGGTCGGCCGCTACGCCGACGTGCATCGGGTGTTTTCTGAGACGGAGATCTTCAAGTCGGAGATGCCGCGTGGCCCCGGCTGGGAGCAATTCAACAAGGTCATGTTCGCTCAGTTCGTCACGCAGATGGACGGCGAGCAGCATGCTCGTGTCCGTCGCCTATTATTACCGGCGTTTTCGTCGCGGCGGATCGAGCAGCTCGAGGAGAGCATTACCAGGATCGTCGACGGCATGCTCGACCGCATCGAGGCAAACGGCCCTGAGTTCGACGGCATGCAGGACTATGGGGCGCATCTCGTCGTCGATGCCCTGTTGGACGCCATGGTAAGTATGGACAAGCGGCGCAAGGCGATCTTCGTCGCGTTCCACAATGTGATTCCAGGCACCACGTACGTCAAGCCGGGCGAGTCGTGGTCACCGGAACTGCGGCGCGCCTTCGATCGCACCATGGAGGAAGTCAGGGCCATTATCGAAGAGCGACGTGTAAGTCCGCGCTCCGACTTCATTAGCGATCTCGTCAATGCCCGCGATCAGGGCGATAAGCTCAGCGATAGCGAGCTGTTCGACCAGATTTTTGGCATCTGCGGTGCATCGCTGTCGGCAACGAGCCGCGCGGCTGGCGGTGCCCTTTACCTGCTCTACACGCACCCGCAGCAGTTGGAGCATTTGATCCGCAATCCGGCACTCATTCCCGACGCGCTAGAGGAATGCCTTCGTCTCGGAAGTAATGGCTATTTCACCTTCCCCCGAATTGCCACTCGCGACACCGAGGTGGGAGGCACGCCCATTCTCAAGGGCATGGTGGTACGGCCGTCGCCGCTCGCCCCGAACTACGATCCCGACGTATTTCCTGACCCCACGCGCTTCGACATCCATCGCAAGCCCAAGCGCATTCTCTCCTTCGGTGCGGGCCCACATCACTGCATCGGCAACATCCTCGGCCGCACTACTATTACAATCGCAATCCGACGCCTGCTGGCGCGCTTTCCTAAGGCGCATCTAATCGATCCGAACTTCACTCCCGTCTATGGCGGTGCAGTCGGCGAATTACGGCTGCAAAGCCTACCAATGAAAACTCACTAAGGTAGCATCCGTTATTGGCACATCTAAAGGCGAAGTCGATTTTGAAATAGCGCGCGGTTTAGACGCGCGATCACAAAATTCTTCGAATTTTGTCGGTATCCCGTCCATGCCCGAGTTCGATTTGCCGCCCCAAAGCTTTGACTTCAACGCAATCACAGATGATGGGCCCCGGCACCGCTTTGCGTCGAAGGTATCGTACGGCGTGGAGCGCCTCCTATTTTATAGCTGGCATGTCTAGGCCCAGAAGCTGCTAATCTTGGGGGCTTCGGCCTTGGCTCGCTCATATCCCGCTTTGAGCGCCGGTTCGATCTGCCGGGGGTCGAGGAGGTTCACGCCGGGCGGCGTGCCTGCGATGATGAGCATGCCTTTGGTTCCCGTTGCCTTCAGGTTGTTCATCTCCTCATAAATGTTGTGTGGGATACCGCTAAGGAGAGAGCCCTCATACCCATTGGTCAGTGTAAAGCAATACCACATCTCAGACCGACGCTTGTGCCGCGCGTCACAGCCAAGTAAGCAGACTGACTTCGGCTTTGAGTCAGTCGCTACATGGCCCGCCACGATTTTCGTCTTTTCACTTTCGCAAAGCTCCGTTAGCGGACGTCGGTTTTTAAGTTACTCTTGTGATGGCGTGCTCGCGTGTCAACGATTCGCGTTGTGACGAATTTTCAATTCTCAATATGGCGCGCGGTTCTGAGGCGCGATCACAAAATACTTCGCACTCTGTCGGCACCCCGATCCATGCCCGAGTTGGATTATTTAGTGGCGGCGACACCAGCTCTCGGCTTGAATTTAATTGCACATCGTCGATGCTATTTATTGGTGCGATCCAGTCACCGAAGGGAAACCTGCCATGGGAATTAAGCTGTACTACCCAACGGCGCTGGCTGCGTCGCCTCAAGATAGTTGAGGATCGCCGTCGACTCGAAAAGCACGAATCCATTTTCCTCAAGGGTCGGTACGCGACCATAGGGGTTGAGCGCCAGGTAAGGTTGTTCACGATGTCTCCGGGCCACCCATGTCGACGACGACGAGCTCTTGCGGTATCTGCTTCTCGGCGAAAGCTAGGAGCACCCGGCGTGAATAAGTCGACAGCGGATCAGCCATTAACCGAATTGCCCCTTGCGCGCGCGCGAGTCGATGCGAGCGGCGCTACCGGGCGGCGGATTTTTCTTTTTCGTTTTTTCGATCGAGGATCGAGCTACAGGGTCGTTGGCGCAGGTGGCCGGCAGCGCCGCTCGCGTTGCCTAACAGAGCCGTTCACCAAACCGCTCTTCACGCGCGCGCGCGCGAGGCAACGCGGTCGGCGCTGCCGGGCGGCGGATATTTCTTTTTAGTTTATTCGCGAGCTACAGGGTCGTTGGCGCAGGTGGCCGGCAGCGCCGATCGCGTTGCCTAATAAGCCGTTCCCAACCGCTCCACGCGCGCGCGCGCGAGGCAACGCGATCGTCGCTGCCGCCGAATTTCTTTTTAGCTTATTCGAAGGGGGGAGGAGGAGCGGGGAGCTACGGGGTCGTTGGCGGCGGCCGGCGGCAGCGACGATCGCGTTGCCTAGGCTCTTGGTGTTGCTCGCTTCGCGAATCGACAATGCCGAGATCGGCGGACGTCAGTGCCACCCGCTCGCGGGGCGCGGCTCCGGTTGGCGGCGAAGGCTACTGGCGCGGTTGCGATCGAGCGCGGGCAATAATAGAGAGATGGCGCCTCACCGGTGTGGATGGACGTACCGCGTCGTCTCGGCTTCGGAAATTGGCAGTCGTTAAACTTCGTTGCGGTCGGACACACTCTCGGACTTGCCTGGTGGAGCGGCGCTGGATTTGTTTGAGAATATCGATGCCGTTCACCTTCCCGCTCTACACGCGCGCGCGCGAGGCAACGCGATCGTCGCTGCCGGCCGAATTTCTTTTTAGCTTATTCGAAGGGGGGAGGAGGAGCGGGGTAGGAAAAAACAAGGCGACTGCTAAGCAATCGCCCTTGCTCAGGCTTCTTCGACGCAGAGTCTCATTCCAAACGAACGTCTACGCGTCAGCGATTGGATTGTGCAAAGACTTCTATCATTATGCAGTCAACAAAACCGTCGAATTCTGACTTCTGGCGGTCTTTCAACATGTAGTCGATCCAACCCGCGTTCGCACCGTCGCGGACAAGAATTCGGCCGTAACCCCACTCGACTTTCGTCCAACAGTCTCGGATTAGGTTTTCAAGAGCAATACCATCGAAGTGCGAGGGCAATTCAATCGCGCAATGAATATGCCAGCGACCGAATGTGCCGCGCTCCCATGAACGCAGTGCGCGGGCGCGGACATCGCCTTTTTCAAGTACGGGTAATACGCGAAGGCTTTTACCGTATCGGCGAAATGCAGCTCCATATACTGCTCTGTTGAGCAGGTTCATGAAGTGCCGAAAAGCTTGCCTACATCGATAGTCGTCGATCTTTACCCAGCCGCCGCCGTCGGGCTGACAAGCTTGCTTCAAGGTTAGCGTGACGTCGCAAAACGCACCCCAGTTGCTCGTATCGAAGAAGTGTGATTTGGCAGCTTCAAAAGGACCGGATCTAACTTCTATCGAATAGTTATTGGCGCGCATTACGAAGATGCCTCAGCAAGCTCTCAAAATTCCTTTGGGACTTATCGTCTTCGCAGGCGGCGTGCGGCACCCTTAAGCCATTGTGTCGGAGAACGTAAGTATCAACTTCGGGTCGCTTAACGCTTCTCGGCTGCGGAAGGGGTCGCATTTTGCGGGCTGTATTCTTCCGTCGTCCTTTGAAAAACGGCTACAACTCATTTTCGGCGAGACGGCGAAGCGCAAAAGAAAGGCCCCGGATACGGAGGATCGCCGAACCGGGGATAGTCTTGAGTAACTGCTGCAGCACCCTAAAGTCTTGGCGCGCCACGCGACAATTGCCCGACGGGATCAGGGTATAAGTTTGCGGACTAAACCGCCGCGTTAGTGACAAACTCGCTGGCCACCGACCATGGCGCAGCACTGAGATCGGGAGCGATTGGACGAGCCCCTTCCAGGGGATGCGAGCGGCGCCGATAATCAATCCCGCCGGGAACTACTCCGTAGCTAGAGTCAAAGGAGCTACCGCACTTAGCGCGGCCGAGGACCTGGGAGAACCGCAACGCTCGCAGCATGTGTCGAAGCGCCTGCCGTGATTGTCGCTTTCTGGCCCGAAGTGTCGGTTCGCTGCCTCGCAGCGATACGT
>CAVREN010000085.1:0-86769 GCA_963720115.1 uncultured Alphaproteobacteria bacterium | reverse complement strand
TTGAGGTACGCACCGTATTAGTCGGCGCTGCTAAGCCCTTCTCGGCGATCCCCGCCAGCAATCGCTTGCGGTGGCCTGGAGAACTGATGCCGAGCTCCTTCAAGTCCGCGTCGCTGCGCTGCGCAGCGATGGCGTCCAGGAGCTTGCGCCTGTGCCCAAGCGACATAACGCCAAGCTCCTTCAGGTCCCCGGCCGTCAAATTCGGCAGAACCGTCTCGTCTATCTCATTTTCGCGGAACGCTGCCTCGTACTTCCCGAGGCCCAGGCTCCGCAGCCAGAGCACAATGTCCATGACGACGCCCACAATCGGGGGTAGCGCACATCATCGTCTGGTCCATAGAAGGTGTCCAGGACAGATTGGATTATGGGTGTCTCAGAGGTTCACAAAGACCGCTGCGGTCATATCGCCAACGGCAGTGTTTATCGGTGATCGTGAAAATACCGGAGTGGCCTTGAAATCCTGATTTTCCCGCGTCGGAAGGCCCCATTTTTATCTGTCTGCGCGCCTGTGGATCATTCCAAAGAAACACGCTCGCCACGCTCACGCGCGAGGCGTAGGCTACTTTGCATCACCGGCAGGGCTCCCCAGGCGCCGGTGGCTGAGAGACCAATCGCGCTCCCGCCTGAACGGCTTGAGGAGGGTAATGGCATGCTTTCTGATCAAGGTAAGCGCCTTCAGGCCCGCAAGCGCTCTGCAGAACTCGCCGCTATGGCACCGACAAAGGAAAAAGATTACGTAAGCGAGAGCGGCTGCGGCTTACGATACGCAGGAAAAAGACCTCATAACAAAAACCAGGAAAATCATCGCGGCAAGCAACAGGGCGTTACGCGACGCTGAAGCAGTTCTGAAGCGCCGCTAGGTCCACTCAGGCTTTGGTGCGCGCTGCTCAAATCTGGCTCGCTGGCGGTCCATCGTTTCCACATGTTCAGCCAATGTCCGCCAGTGTTCGCCAAATCGAGGTACAACAGACGCGCGCTCTCGTCCCTGGTTCGCTGCGCAGAGTGCTCACACTCTTCCGCCTTCCGCAGACACGCTTGCGCCTGTTCGTTCATGTTGCGGAAGCCGAAGAAGGCAGACGTTGTTCCTGTGCGATAGGATCAGATTATAAAGCCGATGCCGCCGTTCCTGTACCGCTGCCCAAACACTGGCGACAACGTCCAGGCTTGGGCCGCTGATGACCCCGCGGACGATGACCTCACTTACGTCCAGGTGACGTGCCTTGCGTGCGCTCAGGCGCATCTGGTGAACCCGAAGACCGGCAAGGTGCTCGGCTCTGATGACGAATAGAAGCTACTTCCAGTTCGACACCAGGAGCCGCTTACGGCGCTTCTTCGCTTCATCGGAAGGGTGGTCGTCTCTGAACAAAAGATAGAGACCGCCCAGGATGCAGGATGCGACGCCGATCATTGCAATCAGGAACGCAATTCCGGCCACGGGCTATCCTTCGGCGTGGGTGCTGGCTAAGTCCTGGAGCCGTCCACCAGGGAAGGTAATGACGAAAGAACGGCGGGCGCCACCACAACATTTGCCGAACGTTCACCAGCCAAGTAGATTGTGAATGTCGAACCTCGCCAACGCCATGTCAGTTGCCGGAGTAACGCCGTTCGATTGCCCGAACTGCGGCGCGCAGTACAAGCTCGTGCGCGTCGAGACAGATGACGCTTTGCCTGACCAACAACTTGCCTGTTGCAAGTGCGAGGGACTGCTCCACGGTCGCGAGGGCAGGTTTATTTTCAAATACTTCTTGTAGATCGTCCAAGGGCTCTTGGGCGGCGCATTCGGCGGTAACGTCACCTGCCCGACGCCACAGACAGCCTACAGCGCGCTACGCGGCGGGTACGCTAATCCCGGTTATCCCAACAGCTTCACGCCATGACCGAAGTCTTTCCATTCCGTGGTCCTTGCTGCTCGCCAAGGAGCTTCCCGCGACAGGTTCACGCGGGCCGCCGACACACGACACAGGTCACCGGCTCGAACGTGCGCCGTCATCCGGGTCTCTTCGGCGGCGGCTATTGCCTGAATACGGAGACCCGTGTTCGGGCAGCGATAGAGAAGGCGGAAGTGGCCATCGCGCCAAGATGTATCCGCGCCGTCGGGGCTCCGATCTGCGTCGACCAAGCCGTGAAAGCGATGACCTGATCGATAGCGTAGCGCGGCGGTTGCGCAGGACGAGACCACACGTCGTCCATGACTCGACAGCCTCGGCTCCCAACATGCTGGGGGAGGACCCCTGGTGATCGAGACGACGCGCCTCGCCGATCGCCTCTCACGGCGGTTGTCGGAAGTCGGAGGCGAGCGACGTCAACAAGAACATTGTGTCCTAATGCCACGGCCAAAGAACCACTGACCGCCGGTGTCTGTCGAGGCACTGGCGAAAGTCCACCGCAGGTATCAGCGTCGGAAACTGGAACACCTGTGGCGGAACGGGTCGCCGCCGCTGCGATGTTCGTGGTGGCACGGCGAGTTGAACCGCCAACCGAAAGAAAGGCAGCTTCCACGGACCACGTGCTCCATGAGAAGCACGACCCATGGGCAACCCCAAGGTTTCCCAGCCTTCACAAAGCCCGCCGAGGTCATAGTGAGCGCCGAGGGTTTACTCGGTCTTTGGAAGTCGGGGGTGGCCCCGGAAATCCTGGGTTTCTCGCGGAGGAAGGACCCATTTTTCTGACGCGACTGTGTGATCGGCAGCGCACGAACGGCCCGCGCCTAAATCGCTTCCCGGTCGTATCCCAAAGCGGCTAGTCCGGCAGTGCGCAAGCGAGCCGGATCGCGCTCGCCCTTCTTTGCGGCTTTGATAATGCGCTTCGCGATGATCTCATGAACCAGGCAGGCTGTCCGGTGTCGAGTAGGCCCATGCACACCGCGTCAAACGCCTCGCCGATGAGGCGGGTCGCTTCGTCGTCGAAATCGATTTTGTTCGATACGAACGGCAGAACTAGCAGCCATGCGCTAACCCCCGTCTTGTCGCGTGGCCCCGCACGTCTGCTCTCTCGCGCACGCATCCGACGTCAAAAGTAAAAGAGCTAGAGGCGATTCGCCGTCCGCAAGGGCGCAGCGTGAGGGATTCCCAACGCAAGAGCTCGAGGCGCAGTTATGCGTAAGAATGACATTGTACAAAATCAAAACGTGCGTATGATAACTTATACAGAGGCTAAGAGGCACCATGAGACCGCCGATCGGATACGTCAGGGTATCTACATCAAAGCAGGGCAAGTCCGGGCTAGGCATCGAGGCGCAGCAAGAGGCACTCAGCCGCTTCGCTGAGGCCGAGGGCTTTGAGCTTGTACGTGTATTTGTAGAGGTCGAGACCGGCAAGGGCAGCGATGCCATAGAGCGGCGGCCACAGCTTGCAGCAGCCTTGGCAGAAGCACGCCGTAAGCGCTGCTCAATAGGCGTAGCAAAGTTGGACCGCCTCAGCCGGGATGTTCACTTTATTTCGGGACTGATGACGCACCGTGTGCCCTTCGTGGTCGCGGAGCTTGGGTCAGATGTTGATCCGTTCATCCTTCATCTGTTTGCCGCCTTGGCAGAGAAAGAGCGCGCCCGAATCAGCGTGCGGACGAAAGCGGCATTGGCTGCAGCCAAAGCGCGGGGTGTCACCCTTGGGAACCCCAAGCTCTCTGAGGCCCGTCAGGCGGCGCACAAGGCCGCCGCAATAGCCAACGAAGCTGCCGCTGATCAGCACGCTGCCAACGTCGTGCCTATCATTAGACAAATCAGACGTGCTGGAGCGCGCACGCTGCGAGAGATTGCAAACGCCCTCAATCAACGCGGGGTTCGCACCGCTCGCGGTGGACAATGGCACGCGATGACCGTCAGGAATGTGCTCGCACGCGCCTAGCCTGCGGTAAAGCTATGACGGTCATCAAGCTGAGGGGCGGTCCTTACGGAAGCTTCCCATTTTTGAGCGACCTCTAACCAAGCTGCCGCCATTTGCAGAAATATCGCTCGCTCGCGTTCGGTCTTGGCAGTCTCCGCCCAGCCGAAATGCTCGTCCGCATAGTTATAGAAATCTTCAGCCGATGACACGGTGTGCGTTCCGTCGCCTAAACTTCTCATTGGGGGAGGCGCAACTTGGCTGCTGCGCCAGTCCCGTTTTGCCCTATAATCGTGACCGCTAAACGACAATGTCTGTGATTAAAATCACTGATTAAAGGTGTGCTTTGTTCGGCGTTGATGTGTCATGACCGATCCCGCTGTAACTGCCAAGCAACTAGCCGATTTAGCCAGAAAGCACATTGAGGACCAGCAGAAACGCATCGTTCGGCAACGCGAACTCATGGCTAAACATGAGCGTGACGATGACCTAGTGCGGCTAACAAAGGCGCGCCGTGTGCTTGAGACAATGCAGAAGCAGCTTGCCCGAATGACGGCGGCGCACGTAGCCGCTGAAGAGCATTTGTCGAAGCTCACCGTGGATGAGACGAGCGTTGAGAAGGTCGTGCGGGATACCCCAATGTAGCGCGAGCAGCAGCCGAAGTCGCCCCACACACTGCGCCAATGCCTGCGGCTACGCGCTTGCCAACAAAGGCATGACACCCGAGCCTTGCAGGCTTACCTCGGCCATCAGAATATCCAGCAGACGGTGCGCTACACCTGAATCAGATGAGTTCGCAAAGTGTTGTAAGTAACCGCGCCACATCTGAAAGTTACGTTGGCGTCACAAGGTCGCTCGCGGCCCCGCTGCGCTTTCCACACGGTCCTCCATGCCATGGTGCGTGGAAGATTGCGTTCAGTGATCTAAATGGAGGCTATCGCAGTATCGCTCACGACCGCCCAACGTAGTCCCTTGCAGAGCTTCCGTAGCGCGTCGGCACTTTCATTTCTGAAGATAACGAGGTCGTTCGGCATGAGCGACACCACGAAATCATCACCATCACGACGGATCGCTACTGCTCGCTTTGGTTGCTGAAAGAAATGGTCGTTTGCTTCTGATGCTAACATTGCAGTTTTCTCTTCACTGTGGCGCAGCCCACGGCACAACGCCGGTCAACGACAACCCAATGAGCGCTGTAGCTGATAGTGAGAGGAACTTCCACGTTACAAACTTGAAATACAGGAATGTTGTTAGAAGATTTTCGTGGATAGTTGTTTTGATAACACACACTGTTATGGTCTTGCAAGCTCCCTTCAACCATCTTCCGTCGCGCTTTGGTGATGCAGCCGTATCCTCCGCAAACGGTGCCTTCAACCATCTTCCGTAGTGCTTTGGTGATGACTGCCGTGGTCCTGCAAAGGTGACCTTCAACCATCTTCTGAAGTGCCTTGGTGAGGTACTGCCGTAGTCCTGCAAAGACCTTCAACCAGCTTCCGTAGATGCTTTGGTGATGCACTACCGTGGTCCTGCAAAGGTAGCTTGAGAGACAAGCACCAGCATCACCGTCAATGTCGGAGCTTCTGTGCCGGGACGCTGTGTGCATCCCGTGTTCCCTGAAACAGGTTCCCGTGTTGCCACAAGCTATTCTCTCGGAACGACTGTCTTAGATTACAGGTCGCTGGTCTTTGGAAAATGCTTTGCCTTCCTCTCTGGATGGGTAACCTATGCTGCCGAAACCGGAATCCGCCTGCCTCGTGATTGCCGACATATCGGGCTACACGGGGTATCTCGCCGGCGTCGAGCTCGATCACGCGCAAGACATTCTGGCTGATTTGATCGATACCATCGTGGGCACGCTGCGCCCCCCGTTCCATCTGGCCAAGCTCGAAGGCGATGCCGCTTTCGTCTATGTCAACGCGCCGCAAGTGGACGGCTCGCTCCTGCAAGACACGATCGAAGCGGCCTATTTTACGTTCCGCCGGCGGCTGCGCAACATTAAGCAGGCATCGAGCTGCGAGTGCGACGCCTGCCGGCAGATTCCGCTCCTCGATCTCAAATTCATCGTGCATCACGGCCAGATCGCCAAGCAGATCATGTCCGGCCAGGAAGAGCTGATAGGCCGTGACGTGATATTGATCCATCGCCTACTCAAGAACAGCGTAGACGCCACGCTCGGTGGGCATGCCTATGTGCTGTACACCGAAGCCTGCATCCGGAGTGCCGGCATCGACGCGGCGGCGCAAGGCTTGGTCGAGCATCACGAGAACATCGACATCATCGGCAACGTGCGCTGCTGGTTGCGTGACTTGTCCAAGATCTGGCAGCAGGAAGAGGAACGCTCGCGCGTCCAAATCGCCACTAACGACGCGATCGCCACCTTTGCGCTCGATGTCAAGGCTACGCGGCAGACCACCTGGGAGTTTCTCACCAGTCCGGGGCGGCGGGTGCTATGGACCGCCGGCTCGACCGGCGTCGAAGAAAGCCCGATCAATGGCCGGCGCGGCACCGGCACTATCAATCATTGCCTGCACGGCAAGGACGTGATCGTCGAAGAAATTTTGGACTGGCGGCCGAATGATTACATCACGCGCCGCGCGCAAATCTTCGACACTGGCTTGAGCATGACGATGACGCACGCGCTCAGCGACAGGGCGGAGGGAGGCACGCATATCGAAATAAGGGTCGCCCAACCGTCACCGCAGCAGATGGCCCTAGTCGGCCAATTGGCGCCCCTGTTGCAGCAATCCATGCAGGCTTCGGGCGAAGCGCTGACGAAGCAATTGAACGACGTCGCCGCGCAAGCGCAGGCGCAAGCGAATACAGGCGCCGAGCCGATGCTGCCCGTTTCGCGCGGCCGCCATGTATCTGAGCCGTCGACCCGTTGATCCCTGTGGTCTGAAATCAGCACGAGGCCGACCTCGCGCAATGTCCGCTCGTTGGTCGCGATTGGAGGTAAAGCGGACCACTCCCGGACATTGCTGGAAGACCGGGTTTTGACCCGATTCGGACATATGCCTGGTCCCGCTTGCCGTGCGGGTTTGCGCGACTATTGTTTCGCCCGCGTTGGTGGCTTGGCTATACGAAGAGACGCGATCTCATCCTAGCGGTTACTGGCGCGGCCACGGCTTAAATTTGAGGAGCCGCTCAGCGTTCAGGTGAGCCACCTTCTCCTTGTCATCCGGGCTGATCGGCAAATTTTCGAGGAAGCGCTTGCAGGCCCGGTTGTCGCTGTAAGGATAGTCGACAGAGAACAGGATTCTGTCGATGCCGATCGCATGCAGTAGGGCGATAAACGCCGCATAGTCGATCGACCCGTCAGGCGCTGCATAATAGCCGCTCGTTGTCACATGAATGTTTTGGTGGAAGTAGTCGATCACACGCCTTTTCAGGTACTTCGCCGCTGGCCCCAACTCCGAGTTTGCACGCCAGATCATCGAGGGCAACGCTTCACCCATGTGGCCGATGATGATCTGTAACTTTGGGAAGCGGTCGAATACGCCACCAAGAATGAGCCTGAGCACGTGCAGACCGGTATCGACATGCCAACCCCACCCCGTGGTTGCGAGAATTTCGGATACCATCGTATCGAATCCGCTGTAGCACGCATCTTCCACCGCCTGTGGTGGGCGCTTCGGATGTAGATAGATGGGCACGTCGAGCGTTTCGGCAATCTCGAAAACCGGCCAAAAGAATTGATCGTCCAAGTAGCGGCCGCGGATATGCCCATGGATCAAGGCACCAAGGAAACCGTGGTTGGTCACCATGCGTTCGAGCTCCGCCGCCGACGCCTCGGGGTTAGGCATCGGCAGCGTGGCAAACCCCCCGAATCGCGTCGGGTGCGCGGTCACTGCCGCAGCGATCTTGTCGTTGGCCATCGCAGCCAGCTTTACAGCGAGTTCAGGTTCCAGGTTTTCCGTGGCGGGTTGGTTAAGAGACAGAACCTGTACATCGATTCCACCGGCGTCCATCGCAGCCAGGCGTTTTAATCCGATATCCAATGAGCCCGCGGGGACTTCACCGTCCTCTCCGGTGGAATAGAATTCCCGTGCTACCAAACAACTTGAAAGCCTTCTCCTGAGCACCGCCAGAGTTAGCTTCGATAATGGCGGGAATTTTGAAATGTTCTTCGATGGCGATCGTCTTCATAGGAATATGATATCTTCCCGACCGAGCTGGCGCAAACTTTCAAGAGTGCGACACCGGCATCGAAACCAGTCGACGAGGTGACGAATGAAGATTGCGACTTGCTGCAATGCCTGAGTCCGGTCTTGGCCCGTCGCGTCATTTCGCTGCTCTGCGGAATTTGGTCGCTGTCGGGGCATAGCGGACACTATCGAGCCGACCACCTGGCAGATTTATGGTTCGCGGCCTAGCTCGGCATATGTCCGGCCGATCCGACCGCGCCAGAAAGCGCGGCGCGGCTACGGCAGGCGATCGCCGGCGTCATCGCCTCGGGGGTGTGATCGGGGCGTCGCTCGTCGTGCAGGTGCTCGAATAACGCTAGGCTTCGAGGTCCTAGCGCGGAGTGACAAAAATGGTGGACGATTGGGAACTTCTCGATGAGCTTCGAGTGGCGATCGGGCGGAAACCACGATCCCTCGACGACATCCTGAGTGCCTGTGCCACTGTCTTGGCCGAGACCATCGCAATGGCGAGCGCCACCGAGCAAGAAACGCAATCCCTGCTGGCCACGGTCAAAGGCCATCTCGATGCAGCAGTTTCTTTGCAGAATGGTATTGGCAAATAGACGGCCGCATTAGCGCCGCAACAGGTCCGGCAGCTTGGCGATGTTCGCCGCGAATGTCGCGGTGCTCTTGTCAGGTCTCCGTGGGAGACACGCTGCCAGGATCGGGCCGACGCCTTTGCCACACCTGCTGGCGACCGGCTTTGCGCAGCAGAAAATATTTCAGCACGAATTCGCCGTCGCGAGCAGCAAGGGGAGCACCGCAGACCCGGCAGGCTATTTCGCCGTCTTTGGTGGTCTCTGGTCCGGCCTCGCCTCTGACAACTTGATACAGCCCGTTGCAGCTTGGGCACCTGAAAAACTGAACCGCCACGGGTCTGGCCATGATACGCCCCCCAACTCGCTTTCGATCCTATCCGATTTAAGCGAGTGAGCCACGTCAATCCTTGCGCAATAGTGCTGGAAGCTTGGCGATATTGGCGGCTATCCGCCGCGTGTGAGCAGCTTGGCGGCAGTCCGCATCCTCGCAATAGACATACGCAAGCGCCTGCCCATCGCGGTCGCGCACGATAAAGCACGCTTCCGTTTCCTCGACGGTCCAGGGCGGCGGGAAGCGGCAGACGGCGGTTGATCACTCGCTACCGACTCGCCGCGTGGTGTATGAGATGGCGATGGTGGTGACCGGACAGGAACGGCACTTTGAACCGTCCGTGGGTCGTGTTCTCGGCGCCAACAAAAAGCCCAAGGCAGAACGCGCTAATCGTAAAAGCCCAAGCCGCGGCGTTGTAGCCACGCCAATGGCAGAGGAGCCAGGCGAGGACGAGGGCGACCAGCCAAATGCCACCAATCCAAACAAGGTTGTGCCACATCGTAGCGACCGCTTGGCTGGAAAAGTACAAGGGCCCTTGGAAGCGGGAGCTAACAAGGACCCTTGGTACGCGTTTACTTGCTGCTTCAGACGGCCTGTCCAGCGACTCACATCCTGACCTGATATGGTTAGGAGAAGGTTTAAGCGGCTGGTATCCGCGTCCGCCGATCATACCGTAGGCGATTTGCGCGACTTAGCCTTAAGCAGTGGCCAGTCAGGATTCTCCACGCGGCCATGCGCCGGACCGTAGAACGGGACGTCACGATCCGGACTCGGGCAATTTTGCGATGTTCGCCGTTATCCCACGGCGGCGGGAAGCGGCGCCGTTCTACTGGCATTTGACGCCTTCGAGGCTGAGGATGATCTTCAGCGCGACCGACACCTCGGCCACGTCCTGTTGCCCCTCGGCGGCACGCTTGAGCAGCCCGGCCAGTTGGCGCCAGGTGAATTTCGATCGATATTCGGCTGGCAGATGTTTCGACGAGCGTCCGCACGTCGGCGAGCATCTCCAGAGTCAACACATCGGGAATGATGATCGGACGCGGCAGTGGCCGCGACCAGTTCGGGGTGGGCAACTAAGCTCCTCACGCAGACGCTACGCAACTAAGGCCGATATAATCAGTTCGCGGACGGAATCGAGAGACTGCGCCAATGTCAGCGACGGGAATAGACGAGGCCTTGAAATTGGATGCGGTTTATCTTTCCGCGCCCATTCCGCGCAATCTCGCTGTACTATCCGTTCTCGGCGCGGTCTTCGACAGGATCTATTTCCCAGGCGTGCACTTGCCAAAGGAGGGGTATGATCGCGCCGGCCTCGATAAGGAAATCGCTCGGCCCGAAGCGCTTCCCTCTGCTGGCGACTACGAGACCCAGCTGCTGATCGGCATACTTAAACTAACAAAGCACGCCAAGGCGCTCGACGGTTTTTGCGAGTTCACAGCCGACCCCGACGATCCGTTCGGCCAGAAGACCCCAATCCCTCAAGGGATGGTCCAAGCCCTCTACGATGCTATCCATGGGCCGCCGCGCCCCGGCTTCATTCCCACGTTTTCTCCACGGCACGTGAAGGGACTGCCGGGCGGCGAGGAAGCCGTCATCTATCCGGGCGACTTGCATTACTTAGCTGGGGCAATCATCGAGTCCGGCAAGAGCCAAATCCCATTGCTAAACGATATTCCGGACCTCCCGATTCCTGGTGTGAAGGACGCAGTGCCTGCGAACAATGCCAAGCTATTGGCGGGCGCTTTGGCGATCGAGTGCACGAAGATTGCGCTACCGCCCACGCCGCTGCTTCGAATAGAAGACCTGATGGAATTCCGCGCTGCCAATACTGGCCTGTTACGCGGTTTCCGACGATCAATGCTCCGCTATGCAGCAGATTTGAACGGCAAAATCAAGGACCTGACACGCGAGGACTTCGAGACCGAAACCAGATTCTTCATTGAAACCGAGATCGTTCCCGCGATCGACGAGCTCAACGCCGCCATGAACGATCCCGCACGGCCGTGGCACAAACGAGCAATCGACGCGGTAAAGATCGTTCCGCAAATCGGCGGTGCGTTCCTAACGGGAGGTCCTGCCGCAGCGATTGCGAAGGTGATTACCGCATCAGCATCGCAGTTCTTTGCGGAAATCGCGGCCAGAGGTGACAAGAACGAAGCCCTGAAACGCAGTGGTCTAACTTACCTACTTCGCCTGAAGGCGTTTCACGACAAGCGATCTCAAGTTTGAGGCTTAGCGTTTCGGGTGCGATACCGGGTGCGGTTAGCGGTACATCAGGAAGACACCGTCGTCTAAGCCTTTGTTTTTGTTTGGTCGGAGTGGCAGGATTTGAAGCGACGCGGTCGAGCCATTGGATTTATTGGAGAAATTTAATTCAGCGGCCTGACCTGTGTACGCTCGTTGTGTACTCCTCTCAAGACCATTTCAGTCCTCCAGAAAGCTCGTTGTGGATTGCGCGGTGAATATGAGCGCGCAGCAAGTCCATGCCTCTCACAAGCGGTGGGCTTGGCGAATACGACGGTTGCGACAATGGTTCTCGTGTGCGGTGCTGGGTTTTGGCCGATCACCGCGCTTGCCACTCTCTGCCCACATGGTGCGGTCGAGAGAAATCGAACCTCTTCGAGCCACCAATTGCTTGCATCAAGGTGAGGGGCAAAACGTACATCGGTGCCGGCAAACGTAATTGCCTTCCTCCCCTCACCTCTTCACTGAGCCATGCCCGACCGCTGCCGCTTCTCGCTGTCCTTGTCGTCCCCCACACCGGCCGAAATGAGATCTTGGTGCTTAATCGCAAAGGCATCGAGCGGATGGCGGCCAATTCCTACGGCGTGCCCGAAAAGGAATATCGGCGTCTCATCGGTTGATCGTCTTGTCTGTACGATACCAAACGACTCAACGACTCTTGACCGGTGCTTTAGTAAAGAATGGTGGCGATGACCACAGACCCGGTGGCGGAGATCTAGGGCGTTCGCGCTCTTGCCTATGCCCCGCCAACCCGAAGCGCGATCAATGCCTCAGCGAAATACGAAGTGCCGGAAGTAGAAATATGTTGGTCATGGCCGATCCCAGGGCGGTTCAGGTCGCCACGCGGTCAGGAGTTCGTCGATAAAAGTACGGACTTTTGGTGAAAGATGGCGGCTCGACGGGTACACGGCGCGAACAGCGGGGCCGGCGGCGGAGTACTCGTTGAGAATCGGCACCAGGCGCGCGGAGCGGAGATCGTCGCTGATCAAGAAGGTAGCGAGTCTCGCGATGCCATATCCAGCAAGGGTGGCATCGCACAAAGCCTCTGCGTTCGTTGAACTGAAACGACCGTTGACGGCCACGGTGCGAATATGCCCGTCAATGCTGAAACGCCAATCGACTGGACGTCCGCCGTGAACAAAGGCAAGGCAGCTATGGCGTGCGAGTTCGTCGATGTTCGTCGGAACTCCGTGACTTTTTAGATAGGACGGCGAGGCGCAGGTGACTAAACGGTGAGGCGCCAGCAATCGAGTCATCAATCGACTGTCATCGCTTCCGCCGAGTTCTGATGGCCAGGTCGATGCCCTCGTCTATCAGATCTACAAATCGATCACTGAAGGACACATTTACGGAGATCTCGGGCCACTTGCTCATGAATTGATTCACGATTGGCAGTACGTGCAACCGGCCGAACGAGACCGGCAACTCCAAGCGCAAGCGGCCACGCGGCGCTTGCGAGTGACTCAACATCGACATTTCCGCCTCGTCGAGATCGGCGAGGATGTGGATGCAGCGCTCGAGAAATACAGCGCCCTCTCCCGTCAGCGAGATGCTCCGTGTCGTTCGCTGCAGCAGGCGTACGCCAAGCCGATCCTCGAGCCGCACGATGCTTTTGCCCACCGCCGACCTCGACAGACCGATTTGTTCCGCCGCCGCGGTAAAGCTCTTCGCCTCGGCGACGTGAACAAAGGCGTGAATGTCCCTCATTCGTTCGATTGTCATTGGTTGGCCCGTCTCGGCGTTTTGGCCGCACGAGGATAGCGGTCTGATTGGGGCACGCAATTCCCCAGTGATGGGAAAATTGGGCTACTTTCGACTGGGCCGCATTCGGATTAGCGTTTCGCGAACAGGAGCGGGGTGACCCGCGCCTAAAAAGCATACTGGGCGCCCGCGAGAGGCTTTCGCCGGGCAAAGAAACCGCAGGAATGAGCAACCGTGAAGCCATATGCCCAGGTCGAGATCGACTGGTTGAGATCTTGAGATGAATAAGGGCGGACCTGTCAAAGTCGCGATGATTGGCCTCGGCTGGTGGGGCAAGAAAATGACCGCGGTGCTGCAGCAGGCAAAGGGCGACATAGAGATCGTTTGCGCCGCGGAGCCCAATCCAGCAGGGAAGGAATTTGCCGAAGCCAACGGCTTCAAGCACTACGGCAGCGAAATCGAGGCCCTCCAGCACCCCGGTGTGGAGGCCATCATTCTTGCCACGCCGCATTCGCTTCACGCCGAGCAGATCAAGCGTGCTGTTGCCGCTAGGAAGCATATTTTCTGTGAAAAGCCTTTGGCCTTGACCAGGAAAGAGGCCGAAGACGCTGTCGACGCCTACTCCAAAAACAACCTGGTACTCGGCACTGGCCATGAAAGGCGCTGGGAACCGCCAGTGGCCCAAATGCTCTCAATGGCCCGGTCAGGACAGCTTGGACGAATCCAGCAGGTCGAAGGCAATTTCAGCCATGACAGGTTCACTGCGCTTGATCCCGGCAATTGGCGATTGAATGCGTCAGAAGCGCCTGTCGCAGGCATGACAGCTACGGGCATTCATCTGACCGACCTCGCCACGGCCCTTCTCGGAAAAGCGCGTGACGTGCGCGTTTCATGCGAAAGCCTTTCGTCCAAGATTTCGCAGGGCGACACCATGAGCGCACATATCCGCTTTAGTGGCGGCGGCACGGCTTATGTATCTGCTTCACTTGCCATGCCGTTTATCTCTCGCTTTGCGGTTTACGGCTCGCGAGGCTGGATCGATATTCGAGACAAGGCGCATCTCGAAGCGCCTGCTGGCTGGGTTGTAACCTCTGCGATGGCCGATGGCCCGATCACCGCAATGGAAGTTCCTCCTGCGGAGCCTGTCAAAGACAATCTCGTTGCGTTCGCCCGGGCGATTCGCGGCGAGGCACCTTATCCGATCACCGGCGAAGACCTCGTCAACAACATTAGCATTCTTGAAGCCATCATCACGTCGGCTGCGCGCGATGGCGAAGTGGTGAAGCTTTGATCCGAACCATTCAAGGGATGAAAGCACTTATGTCCGAAATGGAGAAGCCAATCATCGCCAACATTCCGATGCCTCGGATCAACATAACGCCGTCGATGCAGGGGCTGAATTAATGGATCGCCATGCGCTGATCGCCGGTGTTTCCGGTATTATTGGGCGACATATGGCTGAGCATTTGATCGCGACCAATGGCTGGAAGGTCACCGGTATTTCCCGCCACAAGCATGACCTGCCAAAAGGCGTGAAGCACATTTCCGTCGATCTGCAGGTTGGCGACGACGTGAAAGCCGCGTTGAAGCGCGCGGACGTCACGGACGTGTTCATCACCGCCTGGTTGCGCCAGCCCACGGAGGCTGAGAACTGCCGCGTGAATGCCGGTATGGTGCGCAATCTGTTGCATGCGGTTGAAGGCAAGAAGATCAAGCACGTCGCGCTGGTGACTGGCGCCAAGCATTACATGGGCCCGTTTGAGGCCTACGCCAAAACCAAAGCGGTGACCCCGTTCCGAGAGGAGCAGCCCCGCCTCCCCTATCAGAACTTTTATTACGACCAAGAAGACGAACTGTTTGCGGCCGCGGAAAAGCAGGGCTTCGGCTGGTCGGTTCACCGCCCGCATACGCTGATCGGCTACGCGGTCGGCAACCAGATGAACATGGCGGCCACGCTTGGGGCCTATGCGGCGATCTGCAAGGCAACAGGCCGTCCTTTCGTGTTTCCAGGTTCACCGCAGCAGTATGAAGCCGTGGTCGATATCACCGACGGGCGCATCATCGCCAAGCACCTTCTGTGGGCCGCAACCAAGCTCATTGCCCGAAACAACGCCTTCAACATCGTCAACGGCGAAGTGTTCCGCTGGAATTGGATGTGGCCGAAACTTGCCGAACATCTGAGTCTGGCTGCCGCCGAATATCCCGGCCACGCGCAGCCTTTGGAACAACAGATGGCCGATATGGAGCCGGTCTGGGACAAGATCGTCGCCAAGTATGGCCTTCAGAAAAATCCGCTCAATGCAGTTGCTTCATGGTGGCATAGCGATGCTGACCTGGGACGGGTCATTGAGAACTTCAACGATATGACCAAGAGCCGGGACATGGGCTTTACCGCCTATCAAAACTCGGTGCGATCCTTTACTGATGCCTTCGAGATGTTCCGTTCGGCCAAAATTCTTCCTTGAGTGAAGGTCGGGGATGAACCAAACCGTCAACCAAACAATGATCTTACCACAGCTGCGGCACATGTTTCCGATTCCGCACGCAAGAAGCTTTGTGACGGTCGTCATCTCCACGCTTGCACTGATTGTTGCGTGTCTCATATTTGCCCCGTCGAGCGTGAGTTGGGGCGCCTTGTCGGGAAGCCTGCCCTTCGCAGCCATCATTGCAATTGTCGGCCTAGGGCAGTTGCTGGTGGTTCAACAGGGAGGGTTTGACCTTTCGTTGCCAGGGGCGGTCTCCCTCGCGGTCGTTATATCGACTCACTATCCGCAAGGAGACAACGCTCTGCTCCTTCCGGCGGTCTTGATTTCGATCGCCTGCGCGATCCTGGCCGGGCTGGTGAACGGGATTCTGGTCAGCCTCTTTCGGCTCAATGCCATTGTCGCGACGATCGGTGTGAACGCCCTGCTCTATGGCGGCGTATTCGCTGTTTCCGGAGGCGTGCCCAAGACAACAACCACGATGTTGGCAGCAATCGCCGGCGGCCAGACACTCGGGCTTCCGAACAGCGTCTATTTCGCGCTGGCGGCGTTGCTAGTGGTTTCATTCATCCTAAAAAAGACTGTGGCCGGCAGACGGTTCGAAGCGATCGGTGCGAATCGCATTGGCTACCCGCGCCGTGGGACTTCGCGTGCACCTTCATCAACTCTTGGCCTATGTCTATGCCCAGCTGCTTTATTGCATGGCCGGCTCGCTTGTGGCCGGCATCACGCGCGAACCAACAGCATTCCAAGGCGATTTCCTCCTCTTGCCTTCCGTCGCCGTCGTTGTTCTCGGCGGAACGTCGCTGCTTGGTGGTCGTGGCTTTCCGATTTCGACCGTCATCGCCGCGTTCTTCCTTAACCAATTAAGCCAATTCGCGCTCACAGTTGGTGTGCCGTATTCGGCTCAGACCATTATCCAGGCTTTGGCCCTGGGTTTTGGTATCGGCGTCTACTCCATCCGGTGGACGACAAACGTGATCAGGCAGACCAAACCAACTTGAAAGGGAGGAGAAAATGAAGTTCTTGGTTGGACAGAAACTTGCGCTCGCCGCCGCGGCGGCAGTCATCGCCGTCGGGTGCTCCAATCTGGCTCAAGCCGAAACACCGTCATGGTGCGGACCCAAGAAAGCAACGATTGCCTTGCTCGATGGCTACGGCGGCAACAGCTGGCGCCAAGTAACGACCGCTTCCGGCAAGGAGGAAGCTCTCAAGTGCCCCAGCATCACGAACTATGAATATGCTGACGGCCAAGGCGACACCCAAAAGTCGATTTCCGACATCAAGGCGTTGGCCGCTAAGGGCATCGATGCGCTGGTTGTCTTCCCTGATGCCGGACAGGCGATGCTGCCCACCATCACAAGCGTATACAAGTCGGGCAAGGTCATCGTTCCTTACCGCGTCGAAGCCGGTGGCAAGGCCGGCGTGAACTACACCAAGTTCATTGGTACCGATTTCAAAAATGACGGCCAGAACTGGGGCAACTGGATCAAGAGCGTGCTGCCTCAGGGCGGCAACCTTCTGTTCCTGAGCGGCCCTGCGGGCAACAGCCAGGGTCTCGACGAGCTTGCGGGTCTGAAGTCTGTACTTGGGCCCGAATACAAGTTCATCAACCCCGAGCCCTTCGATGTGACGAACTGGGATCCTGCGTTGACGCAAAAAGTTTTGACGGCCGAAATCGCCAAGAATAGCAAGATCGACGTCATTGTTTCCGATTTTGGGCCGTCGCTGGTCGGGGCGCTGCCGCTGTTCAAGCAATCTGGTCGGTCGATCCCGGCGCTTGCCACATCTGACGGCAATTCACTGGGCTGCTTCTGGACCGACGTCCACCAGGACAACCCGGACTTCAAGCTGTTCACGGTTTCAACCGAAAACGACAACGTTCGCCTGGCCGTGCAATGGGCGGTCGCAGCTGCGACGGGTGGCAAGCCGCCTGCAGAGGACACCTTCAAGGGTCCTGTCTTCGAAAATTCCGTGACGGGCAAGCCACACGCAGTCCAGTGCCGCAAGGATCTGCCCGGTCAGATCTATTTGTCGGCCCAGCTGTCCCCGGAAGATCAGGCCAAGGCGGTCAGCACCAAGTAGCGTCATGCGTGCCCCGGCGGCCAATAGCCTCCGGGGCCACGACATTTTTCGCAGATGGCGGATGCGGATGTTTTAAGCGGAATCCTCGCCGTGAATGTTCATAGTAACGAGCCTCGTCTATCTGGCGCCCCGGCACATGGCGACGTGACCATCCGGCTGTCTAACATCTCAAAATTTTATTCAGGCGTTCCCGCTCTCCGCGACGTAAGCGTTGAGTTCTACTCCGGCGAAGTTCACGCCATCCTCGGCGAAAACGGGGCCGGGAAGTCAACTCTCATGAACATCATTTCCGGAACGGTTCATCCGGAAGAGGGCGAGATCAGGCTCGGCGATCGCCTGATTTCCAATATGTCGCCAGAGATCGCCGCATCTTTGGGAATTTCAATTTCATTTCAGCATCCGGCTGTTCTCGACGATCTTTCGGTACTTGAAAATCTTCAGGTGGCTTTGTCGGCGTCGGTGTTCGGCGGGAAGTCCGAGCAAATCGCCGCCAAAGAGATGTTGGACGCGGTTGGCTTGTACGTTCCCCTACGCACGCGAGCCGATGCGTTAACGGTCGCGCAGAAGCACCTGCTTGAGATCGCAAAGGCCCTGGCAATCAACCCGAAGGTTCTACTGCTTGACGAGCCCACCGCCTCGCTCGACCAAGATTTCGACCCAAATGCTTTTCGAACGCATTCGAGGAGTCGTTAAGGCTGGCACCTCGGTGATCTACATCACGCATCGGCTGGCGGAGCTTCGCCAAATCGCGCATCGCGTCACCGTACTTCGCGATGGGCGGATCCGGGGAGGAGGAACTCGTCGCTGAGATTGGAGACGCCGAACTCTTGGGCATGATCGTTGGCCGGACGCTCGGGTCACCATTCCCGCCAAAGCCGGATACCATTTCGAAAGAAGTGGTCTTTTTGGTGAAGTCGTTAAGCGGCAGAGGATTTCATGACGTATCCTTCGAAATAGCGCGGGGGCAGATCGTCGGCGTGGCTGGAGTGGAAGGCAATGGCCAGTCTGAACTGATGCGGGCGCTTGCCGGGCTTCAGCCATCCGAAGGGGCCATAAATCTTCAGGGCCATTCGCTGAAGAGCAAGGAGCTTCTGCAAGAGGCGGCGTTCATACCCTCGGACAGGCATACGGAAGGCTTGGCTGCCGGCCTCACCGTGCGCGAAAATGCATCATTTGCTGCGCTCGACAGGTTTTCCACGTTCGGGATCCTCAGCAAGAGCAAGGAGCTGGATCAAGTCGGCGCGACATTCAGTTCGCTGGCCGTCAAGGCGCCGAGCATCGAAGCGCCAATCCTTTCGCTCTCAGGCGGCAACCAACAAAAGGTTGTCATGTCGCGCGCTCTGCTATCTGAGCCAGGCCTCATCGTTGCCGACGAGCCGACGCAGGGTGTCGACGTTGGAGCGCGATTTGAAATCTACCGTATCTTGCGTGAGGTATCGAGCTCCGGCACGCCCGTAGTTGTGAACTCGTCGGACGCAGCCGAGCTCGAGGGATTATGTGACAAGGTAATCGTCCTGTCGCGTGGACGCGCCGTCGCGACGCTGACTGGGCCTGACGTTTCAGAAGCGCGGATTGTCGGTGCTGCCGTTGGCGCCACTGCGCATGTGGGAACGGTCGATCTACCGGAAATGGCCCGCTCCGCCACGGGCGGCTTGCGGCATTTTCTGCAGTCAGACAATGCGCCCGCGGTTCCTCTCGCGCTCGTCGCTATTCTCCTGGGACTTTATGTCTTCAGCCAAAATGCCAATTTCCTGTCTGCATTCAACATCAACAATATTCTTTCCCTGACCACCGCCTTGGGCTTCATTGCACTTGGTCAGACTATCGCCTTGTTGCTTGGGGCCATCGACCTGTCGGTCGGACCGCTCTCCGGATTTCTGGTCGTGGTGGCGTCGTTCTTCATAAACGACGACAAGTCCGCGTTCATGATCACGACTGGTTTCGTCCTGGTATTTTTAGGCGCGGTTGTCGTCGGAGGAATCAACGGACTCCTAATCCGCTTCGCCAATTTCACGCCGATAGCGGCAACTCTGGCCATGTACATCGGCCTTCAGGGCATGAGCTTCCTTCTTCGTGAAAATCCTGGCGGCTACATCAATGCCAGCGTCGTGGAAACTGTCACTTCGCAGTTCGGCCCTATCCCTGTCGCGTTCATCGCCTTGGTCGCGGTCGCAGTCGCAAGCGAATATCTGCTGCGCAAGACCGGCCTTGGCTGGCGACTTCGGGCAACCGGTTCGAATGAAGAGTCGGCGCGCCGGGTGGGCGTTCGGGTGGATCGCACTTACCTGCTGGGCTACATTGCGTGCTCTCTTCTGACGGCGATTGGCGCGGTGATGCTGATGTCCCAAATTGGTGTAGGCGATCCGCGACAAGGAATAAACTACACGCTCTCAAGCATAACTGCGGTCGTTCTCGGAGGGACAAGCCTCCGGGGCGGACGCGGCACATTCATCGGCACTGTGCTTGGTGCACTGCTGCTGACCGAAGTCTTGGACGCCGTTTCATTCCTGGGATTTAGCCAGACCTATCAGTACGTATTTCAGGGAGCGCTCATCGTGAGCGCCGCGCTCATCTATTCATCATTCCGCAGGCGTTCGAGAGCCTGATGGGCCGGGAGAATTTGAAATCGGCGCTTGGTGATCAAATAAAGCGATCTCGCGAGGAGAAAAAAGAGGCTGACATGAAAGCGGTTCGTTACTACGGCAAGGAGGATATTCGAGTCGAGGACGTTCCGGCGCCGTCGGGTCCAGGACCGAGACAGATCGTGGTCAAACCGAAGGTGTGCGGCATCTGCGGCACCGACCTGCATGAGTATGCAGCTGGCCCGATCGTCACTCCAATTCATAAGCATCAATTCACCGGGGCCACTTTGCCGCAGATCCTCGGCCACGAATTCTCGGCCGAAGTGATCGAAGTCGGCAAGGACGTGAGCCGCATCCGCAAGGGAGAGCGCGTATCGATCCAGCCGCTGGTGATGCCGCTCGACGACTATTACAGCCGGCGTGGGCTGAACCATCTGAGCCCAAGGATGGGCTGTATCGGCCTGTCCTGGGCCTGGGGCGGCATGGGCGAATACGCGATCGTCAACGACTACAATGCCAACAAGCTGCCCGATAGTGTAAACGACGAGCAAGGTGCGCTCATAGAGCCGGCGGCGGTAGCCCTCTACGGCGTCGAGCGCGCGAAGGTCGGTGGCGGCAGCACCGTGCTGATCACCGGCGCCGGACCGATCGGTGCACTGTCTGCGCTCGCCTCTGCGGCTTTGGGTGCCTCGAAGGTCTTCGTCAGCGAGCCTAATCCAAATCGGCGCAAGCAGATCGAGGCGCTGGGAGTGACCTCGCAGGTAGTTGATCCGAGATCCGTCAATGTGGTCGAGATGCTGCGCGATGACACCGAGGAAGGCGTGGGGGTCAACTCCGCCATCGAATGCTCGGGCAGCGAAGCTGGTCTCAATACCTGCTGCGAGGCGGTGCGTAACCATGGCACGGTCGCCCAGGTCGGCTTGCATGTGAAGAAGGCGAGCGTCGATCCGGCACTATGGGCGTTGAAGGACATCACCATCGAGGCCACCTGGTGCTATCACGTGACGATGTGGCCCCGGATCATCGGCATGGTGCAGCGCGGCGTCTATCCGGTGCACAAGGTGATATCGGCACAGATCAAGGCCGACGATGTTGTTGATAAGGGCTTCAAGACCCTGCTCGACCCCACCGGCAATCAAGTGAAGGTGCTCGTCAAGGTGGCGTAACGTGCTCGCCGCCAGCCATTTTGGGAAGGAGAACGCACATGAAGGCATTGGTGATCAACAAGCCGGGCGAACTTCAGGTCAAAGACCTGCCCACGCCGACGATCGGAGCCGATGAGGTCATTGTGCGCATGCGCGCGGTCGGCATCTGCCATTCAGACTACGAGCTCTACAGCGGCAAATACATCATTCCGATCGAGTATCCGGTGACCCCCGGTCACGAATGGTCCGGTGAGGTCGTCGAAACCGGCAACGCCGTCAGCGGCATCAAGCCCGGCGACCGCGTGGTCGGCGAATGCGTGATCGAGAGTGGCGAGGAGATCGATCATTTCGGGTTCAGCATCGACGGCGCCTATTCGCAGCTGTTCAAGGCCCGCCCCGAATGGCTGCACAAGCTGCCCGAGGGGGTGAGCTTCAAGACTGGCGCGCTGGTCGAGCCGTTCACCTGCGGCTACTACGCAATCGAGGCAAACGGGCGCACCAATGGGTCGGAGACCGTGGTCGTCTCCGGCGGCGGCAATATCGGCCTGTGCGCGGCGGCGGCGGCCAGGGGCATGGGGGCGCGCGTGATCTTGGTCGACCCGCTGCCGCTGCGCCGTGCGGCGGCCGAGAAAATCGGCGTCGATGTCACTGTCGATCCGAGCGCGGGCAATTCGGTCGCCAAAGTGCTGGAGCTGACCGACGGCAGGGGGGCCGATCTGGTTATCGAGGCCTCGGGCCACGACGCCTCTTTGGCGGCGGTGCTTGATTATGTGCGCACCCGCGGGCGCGTTACCTTTGTCGGCATCAGCATTGGCCGCAAGATTCCGGTCGAGCTCGGCAAAATTCAGGGCAAGTCGCTGACGATCAAGGGCACGATCGGTTCGCCCGGCGTTTGGCCAGCGGCTATGCGGTTCCTGGCCCGCACCAAGCTCGATCTTTCTCCGATTCAGACGCACTTTTTCGATCTCACCAAGGGCATCGAAGCCTTCGAATTCGGAAAGAATCCGAAGGAGTGCATCAAAGTGACGCTGACCAACGAAGCGTAGGACAGGAGCGACGCAGCGCCGCAAGGAACGGACTATGGCATCAAATCAAAGCGATGGAGCGGTTGTTACCGGCGCGGCCAGCGGCATCGGGCGAGCAATCGCCGGGGGCCTGGCTGCAGACGGATTTTCAGTCGTAATCGCGGACCTCGACGAGGTGAAAGGCCGTGCGGTCGCCGAGGACATTGCCGCTTCCCACCAGGGTAGAGCGATCTTCCAGCGCCTCGACGTGACAGACCGAGCATCGGTCAGCGCCGCCATCGATGCGTGTACACGCCAATTCGGCTCGATCAAGGTGATGGTCAACAACGCTGGCTTCAACAAGCCGGAAGCGTTCCTCGAGGCGAGCGAGGCAATCTGGCGCAAGATTATGGACGTGAACGCGCTCGGGGTGATGATCGGCATCCAGGAAGCCGCTAAGGCGATGATCGCGGCAGGAACCAAAGGCAAAATTATCAATACGGCCTCGATTGCGGGCCGTACCGGGTACGCCGACTTTGCTCCCTATTCTGCCAGCAAATTCGCTGTCGTTGCGCTTACTCACGCCGGCGCGCGAGCGCTTGCTGCCAACGGTATCACCGTCAATGCCTTCGCCCCAGGCGTCGTCGCTACCCCGCTGTGGGAGCAACTCGACAAGGATCTCATGACGATGGGCGTCAGTTCGTCGCCCGGCGAGGCCATGGAGAATTTTTCCAGCTCGATCCTGCTCGGGCGTGCCGCCCAGCCGGGAGACGTCGTTGGTACGGTGAGGTTCTTGGCTTCGCCGGCATCCGATTACATGACCGGTCAGGTTCTAATGATCGACGGCGGAATGATTCTTCAATGATGTCGGTCACCGCTTGACAACGCCTGAAAGTGTCTCAGCTTGTTGGACACCGAGTGCGTGTGACGGTCGCGTCACCAACCGGCTGCGAACACGCGAAGACACTACCTTGTGAACTTGTTGAACCCGCTGGGAGCGCCAAAAGTCAATCTAACGGTAGTCAGGCTGGCGGTTCCTGGCAGCGCGACAGTACCCGCGTATCTGCTCTTTGTAGCCACCTCTCGTTAGGTCGCGCACACGCACCGCGGTCCAGCCCAGTTCGGCCATCAATTTGGCCAAGCGTCGGTAGGCGCCCGCAGTACGGTTGCGTTGTGGCACCTCAAGCAAGTCCAAGAGTGTTTGACTGTTTACCCGCTCGAGGCCGTCGTAATCGACTTTCCCGCGCACGCGCTCTAGACGCAGGCGCCACGGATCGGCGGTCTCTTCCGCGGCAGCTCTAGCAGCCTCCTCTCGCATTTTCTCCCGAAACGACAGCGCTCTCACCTCTGGATTTCCCTGTAGTCTGACCATGCGCCGGCCGCGGCGCGGCCTAAGTCGTCAGGAATTGGAATTGCCGTTTCTATATCTTGGTCGAGGCGGCACTCACTCGGGGGAGCTGCGACCTTTGAAATTGAACATCCTGATAGCGGACAACTATATGTGAGACCCGCCAAGCGCGGTCAGGGGGTAGATCCTTTAATATTTGCAGGAGGTGGCGCTCAGCGGCGGCGTCGGGGTAAACGCCTTGGGCTACTCTAGCGAGTGCAGCATCAAGCTCGCTCCACCGTCTGTCTGTTATGCACATGACCTTACGCGGATTGCCTCGCCACAGCAAGTTTCGAGCTTTTCGAAGCGCACCTTCGGCTCCCCATCCGTAGCCGCGGGCGCGATCGTATGACGGGCATTGCCCATCGTCTATCTTCATCTATACGGCGGCGTCGCGGATGCTGCCGATGCTCGCGTAGCCTCACGCCACGAGCCGCATGCTCGATCGCTTCGAGGGCGGAGTCAGTCGGGATGCCGGCCGCCGCAAACGCGCGATGAATCTCTTGCCGCCGGGCGGCCGGAAGATCGGCATTTTCCGATCCCTTTGCATCTTTTAGCGCCCAGCCAGAGGCGGCCGTGGCCAGTGACGACGCAAGCTGCGGGCGCTTGGGCATGGTGCCAGAAATAGATGGCCGCGCGGCCGTCGTTCACCGCGTCGAGGTAGCCGGCCGCCAAGCAATTCTTCCACCGTTTGGCAAGACGGCAGATTTCCGCGACGCCATCGAGGCGGCGCGCCCCGTCGACCTTTGCAGGAGGCATCGATTCAGGCAACGACAGTTGTTGAACAAGCTTGCCGATGCGAGCGACGACTGCGCGGGCTGCCGGATCGCTGCGAGATCGGCGACCAGCGCCTCAAAACTCGGCGCGGCGCCGCGTCCGGCTAGGAAACAAAGGCAGTCCACGAACCCTTCCGGCTTGAAGCGTAGATCACCCATCGCTTGGTCGATCTCGGACTACGGCTTGGGGCCAAGGCGGAAGTTGTTGCTCTCAAGGAGCAGTTGAAAGCTGTCAAGGCGGCTAAACCCAAGGACTCCACTGTCGCGAAGCTCGAAACGCACATTCAGGAACAGGAGAAGATCGGACGCGACGCGCAGACCAAAGCTGACGCAATCGACGAATCGGTATTTGACCTGAAGTCTGTGAATCCAAACGTCGTCATCAAGATTGATAGCCGTACTCCCGAAGAGCTGATTGAGAGCATTGCGGATCAAGCTGACATTGTCGCGCAGGGACTCAAATCCCTAAGAACTTTGCTCCAAACGTAAACTCGCTAAACCAACGTTTTGATTTTGTACAATGTCATTTTTACACATAACTGCGCCTTGAGCCTTGCGTTTTAGGAATCACTCACCTGCGCCCTTGCGGACGGCCAAATCGCCTCTAGATTTTTCAACGTCAGATGCGTGCAGCGAGAGAGGAGACGTGCTGCACACGCACAAGACGGGGGTTCGCATGGCGACAGTTCTGCAGTTCATACGCAACAAATCCGATTTCGACGACGAAGCCACCCGCCTCATCGGCGAGGCTTTCGACGCGGTGTGCAAGGGCCTACGCGACACTGGACAGCCCGCTCTGGTCCAGGAGGTCATAGCCAAGCGGATTATCAAGGCGGCAATGAAGGGCGAGCGCGATCCGGCTCGGCTCCGCAAAGCAGGACTAGCCGCTTTGGGCTACGACCGGGAAGCGATCTAGCCGCCCGCCGTTGGCGGTGCCGATCACACATCGCGTCAGAAAAATGGGTCCCCTTCCGGGGCAAATCTGAGGATTTCGACGCGGCCCCCCGACCTTCAAAATCCCAGTAAAGGCTCAAGCCTGGGCTATGACCACCCAGGGCGTTGGGAAGCGTTGGGAATTTTTTGGTCCCATAAGGGTCTCCGGCGGCGTTGAAAAACGCGTAGCTGACATGGTTCCAAAATTATTGCGGAACAAGAGCTTGCGTCTGTCGATTGACCTCAAAACTCGGAAACCCGAATGGCGCGTGGACATGAAGAGGAGACGAGCGAGCAAGCCGTCAACCCGAGCGCGCTCTTGCGAGTAGTGCGGACCGCAATCGGTCAGGGGTTAAGGGCCAGAAACGAACCGCCAGAGGAATTGCCGCCTGAACTGGCTGTGCTCTTGGAACGTCTGAAAGAGCAACCGTAGCAATAGTTCTCCCTAGACGGCCTCGAGTTTCTCAAACGGGTGCCCTTGGCATTACCGTTGGCCGAAACGCGGCTAGAGTAGCAATGGACAGGGTGAAGTGCTGTATAATGGCAGGGTACAGTGAGCGGCCACAAATACAAGATCGGCCAGTTAGTGGACTATCTCGGTCGTGAGCGCGCCTCCGGCGTTTATCAGATCGCTCAGTTACTGCCACCGGAAGGCGAAGCGTTTCAGTATCGCATCAAAAACGTCAACGAACCTCACGAGCGGGTAGCCAAAGAGAACGAGCTTCGTAGCGCGTGACCTTCTGCGCCAGAGTTGAGGCATGTCGTCCTTCGACTACAACGTCCCTGCCGAACTGTTTCTGGCGAAGCCTGCGAAGGGTAGCCGCACCAAATATCGCCGTTTCGCGACTGCGGCTGAGGCGCTCCGTTATGCCGTTGAGGACTTACGCATACCCAAAGCCTTCGGCGCATGGCTTGAGGTTGGTGATGAGCGCTTCGACAGCAGCGAAATCCAACGCTTGTATGAAGCCGATGATTATCCGCTGCGGAATCCACGGCGTGACTGAGCGCAACGCGGGGCTCGGGCGAGAACGGCGGGTCCTTCCTTGCGGTATGAACTGAGGAGTTCGACGGCCATCCCCGGACTTAAAAAATGACACTGAAAGGCCAATGGCTCCGTACGACCTCGGCGCGCGTTGTGTAAACGCGTAGAACTCCGCGCGTCTATTCGTATTCAGAGCCGCCGAGTACCTTTCCGTTCTTCGGGTTCACCAGATGCGCCTGGGCGCAGGCAAGGCACGTCACCTGGAAGTAAGTGAGGCGTCGTCTTCGGGGTCATCAGCCACCCGAGCGCTTCTCCTCGCAGGCTCTCACCTTGATCCCTCCGCGTGCCGCGCAGCCTGCTACCGGAGCGCGTCCGGGTCCCATTCCGCCGCCACTCGGATTAAAGCCTGGGCCGGTGCGAGTACGGCTCGGCGATGCCGGAACCGGACAAGCCGGGCAGCCGTTGTCTTGATGACTTTTCCGATTGCGGCATTCGTACCCCAGACGACGCATACAAAGGGCATCCAAATGGCACAGGCACCGAAACATCCAGCGCGCGAGCACCATCACCACGCAGCTGCTCACCATCATGCGGCCGCGCATCACCATCATCAGGCGGAGCACCATCACGCGGTCGGCGAGCATGAAGAGGCCAAGAAGCACGCCGCGGCAGCTAAAGAGCACAGCGAGCTTGCCCACAAGCATACGACGGACGCTCACACGCACTCTCATAAATGATGGCACAGCCCGCGGCGGCGGCAGCCGTCTTACGTCCACCAAAGGCGGCGAACGATGCGGCGCGGGCTTATCCAGTGCCGACGATGCGACAAAGACCGGCCATTGCCATTAGACCTCAACGTACTTTGCGAAGCTCTGAGAACCCAACGCTACCCTGGACACCCTCGCTTCCCAGGCAGATGATAGCGCCACCCCCGATTGTAGGCGCGCCGTCATGGACATTGTGGTCTGGCTGCGGAGCCTGGGCCTCGGGAAGTATGAGGCGGCATTCCGCGAGAATGACATAGACGAGACGGTTCTACCGAGTTTGACGCACGAGACGCTGAAGGACCTTGGCGTCACATCAGTCGGTCACCGGCTCAAGCTCCTAGAAGCTATCGCGGCTCTGCGTGGCGACGCGAGCGGTAAGGCTCCCGCCGTTGACGCAGCAGCCGCATCGAGCGCCCCAAGCCCACATCCAGAAGACCGCGCCGAACGCCGCCAAGTCACGGTGATGTTCTCGGACCTTGTGGGCTCAACGGCACTGTCGGCCCGCATGGACCCCGAGGACCTCCGCGAGGTCATTTCAGCCTACCAGAAGTGCGTCGCCGAGGCCGTTCAGCGCTTCGGTGGGTTCGTCGCGAACTACATGGGCGACGGAGTGTTGGTGTATTTCGGCTATCCGCAGGCTCATGAGGACGACGCAGAACGAGCCGTGCGCGCAGGGCTGGAGTTGGTCGCGGCTGTGGGTGCTCTGAAGACCCACGCGCCTCTTCAGACGCGCGTAGGCATCGCAACGGGGCTCGTCGTAGTCGGCGACCTAATCGGTTCGGGCGCTTCTCAGGAGCAAGCTATCGTTGGTGAAACCCCGAACCTTGCTGCGCGCTTGCAGGGCGTCGCAGAGCCGGACAGCGTGGTGATTGCGGAGAGCACCCGAAGGCTCGTGGGCAACCTGTTCGAGCTTGAAGACCTTGGCGCAAAGGACCTGAAAGGTGTCGAAGGACCCGTGCGAGCTTGGGTTGCGCTGCGATCCTCTTCAGTCGAGAGCCGCTTTGAGGCGCTGCACACAGGCGGCTTTACCGAGCTTGTCGGACGTGAAGAAGAACTCGAAATACTGCTTCGCCGCTGGTCAAAAGCAAAGAGCGGCGAGGGTCAAGTTGTGTTGTTGTCCGGTGAACCGGGCATCGGAAAGTCGCGACTGACGGCAGCACTGTTAGAGCGCCTCGCCAGGGAACCGCATACACGATTGCGGTATTTCTGTTCGCCTCAACATACAGACAGCGCCTTCTTTCCTATCATCCGCCAGATGGAGCGTGCCGCGGGCTTTGCCCAAGACGACACAGTGCCAGCAAAGCTCGACAAACTCGATGCCCTGATGGCGCAAAGCCATACGTCGCGCAAAGACATCGCACTTTTCGCCGACATGCTGTCGCTGCCGAACGACGGACGTTATCCCACACTCGACCTAACACCGCAGCGACGTCGGGAAAAAACGCTTGAAGCCCTGCGTGGGCCGGTCAAGACGTTTGCACGAAAGAAGCCGGTGTTGATGATCTTAGAGGATGCGCATTGGGCCGATCCGACAAGTCTGGAGGTATTCAGCGGGGCGGTGGATCGGACTCCAGCTCGCCGCGTCTTGCTGATCATAACTTTTCGGCCAGAGTTCGAGCCCCCTTGGATCGGGCAGCCACATGTGACGGCCCTCACTCTCAATCGGCTAACGCGGCTCGAAGTGGAGGCGATGATTGACCGGGTCGCGGGCAATAAGCCACTGCCAGCGAATATCCGGCAAGACATCATTGATCGAACCGATGGCATTCCTCTGTTTGTGGAAGAAATGACGAAAGCGGTGCTGGAAGCGGAAAGCTTGAGTGCGGCGGCGGAGGCCATTGCCATGGCTCCCCGGCCTGCACTCGCCGTCCCGGCAAGCTTGCACGCCTCGCTGATGGCGCGGCTCGACCGGCTCGGCGCTCCTGCCAAAGAGCTGGCGCAGATCAGTGCAGCAATCGGGCGCGAATTTTCTCACGAGCTTTTAGCTGCGGTTACACGAAAGCCAGAAGCGGAGCTTCAAACAGCACTCGACCGTCTTGTTGCAGCAGGTTTGTTGTTCCGGCAGGGTGTGCCGCCACATGCCACCTATCTGTTCAAGCACGCACTCATACAGGACGCGGCTTACGGAACGCTGTTGCGCGAGCCACGACGTGCGCTGCATGCTCACATCACGGACACCCTCGAAAGTCAGTTCGCTGAAATCGCCGAGAACCACCCTGAGCTCTTGGCGCATCACTGCACTGAGGCTGGCTTGATCGAGAAAGCCGCCGGTCTGTGGGGCAAGGCAGGGCAGCGGTCTATGGAGCGGTCGGCCTTTGTAGAGGCCATGGCGCAGCTAACCCGCGCGCTTGCACAGATTTCGACCTTGTCTCCAACGTCCGCGCTGCGTCGTCGACAGATCAAGCTTCAGATCGCTCTCGCGTACGGTCTAATGAACAGCAAAGGTCCGGCCGCCCCCGAGACGACGGCTGCGGTCGAGCAGGCACGCCTGCTCATTGAACGAGCGGAGGCTTTGGGTGAGCCTTCCGACAACCCCCTGCTGTTGTTCCGGGTGCTCGAGAGCCTCTGGCAAGCGAGCTACACCACCTACAACGGCGACGAGTTACTCAAACGCGCCGCACAGTTCCTAGCTCTTGCCGAGAGCAAAGGAGCCATCATTCCCCTCATAATGGGACATCGCGTTATGGGCACGTCTTTAGCATGGACCGGCGATATCGTCGAAGGGCGTGGGCATTTTGATCGAGTCGTTGAACTTTGTGGTCATGCCGAGCGTCCACTGGCGACCGGAACTGGCAAAGATTTTTTGGTATTTGCTTTGTCCGATCGGTCAATGGCACTGTGGACCCTCGGCTATCCCGATGCTGCTCTCACGGACGCTCAGCGCGCAGTAAAGGATGCGCGTGATTTGGGGCGCCTCTTTGCCTATGCCGTAGGCATCACTTCGAGAGTTCTATATTCCCTGCGGAGATTACGCAGCAGCAAACGCGCATTTAGATGAAGCGATTGCTTGGGCGGACCAAAAAGGCGCCGATGTTCTGGAAAGCGTTCGCAACGACCATTCGAGGTGAGTGTTTTGCTAAAATGGGCAAATCCTCGGAAGCAGTTCAACTCATCTCTTCCGGACTAGCCGTTTGGCGCTCGACTGGCGCAACGGTGGCGACGTCGATTTTTTTGTCACACTTAGCGATAGCTTATGTGAATCTGCGCCAGTTTGATGATGCCCGGCGCAGCATTGACGAAGCGATAATGGCAATCAAAACAAAAAAAGAAAGGTATTGGGAAGCCGAAGTAAATCGCGTCGCCGGCGAAATCGCACTAATGTCTCAAGTAGGGGACACAGCGCAGGCGCAAGTGTGCTTTGAGCGCGCCCTCGCGGTCGCTCGCCAACAACAAGCCAAATCCTGGGAACTCCGCGCCTCCATGAGCCTCGCACGCCTCTGGCGCTCCCAGGGCAAGGTGAGCGAAGCGCGCGAACTGTTGGCTCCGGTTTACGGGTGGTTCACTGAAGGGTTCGACACGCGCGACCTGAAAGAGGCGAAGGCGTTGCTGGAGGAGTTGGCAACATAGCGCTTCCCGTCGCCACGGACGATCAAGGAGCGCAACGACGCATACTTGGTCGTCAACGGATCACAGGGCCAGGCGCTGGCGTATGTTCAGTTTGAGGAGGAGCCCGGCCGACGCGGCGCCAAACTTGCTGACCGGCGCATCGCCGCCAACGACCTGCTAAAATGGCCCCGGTACTGAAACCCGTCCACGACGCAAGCGACGTGATACAGTGCTTTTATCCGAAAACACCAGGGAAGGAGCTACGCCATGAAGTTGCTTTTCGGCACTCAGTCTTGGCTCAACGCCCTCTGGATACTAGTCGCCCTGCTATCTGGACCAACCGTGGTGGCGTCCGTTTGGCTTGTCGCTGCGATTGCCGCAGAAGCGGGGTTCGTCGTTTTGCCAGACGGCGCGCCTCGGTTCTCGGGACCTAAGGGCAGAGAAGCGGATGTTACCGAAATAGTGGCATCCCGCGACCAAACCGGCGGATCGCTAGGCTTGTTTCGTCAGACCATCGCGCCCAAGAGCGGACCACCCACGCACATCCACCAAACGGAGGACGAGTTTTTCTACGTCGTGAGCGGTGAGTTTAAGGTCAAACTTGGCGACCGCATCATGAGCGCGCCTGCGCAGACCGTGATGTTCGTTCCGCGAGGCACCGCACACACCTTCCAAAACGTGGGGACGAGCCCCGGCGTGATACTGGTCGGCGTGACGCCAGGGGGATTTGAGAAGGTGATGGAGGAGCGGCAAGGTGTAGATGCAGAGACGCTCCGCGCCCTCGCCAAAAAGTACCACCAGGAAGTGGTGGGGCCGCCAATCCAGTGAGCGCTCCGCCTGGTTCTCTGGAAAGCGCGTCTGCGACTGGCACAGCGGGCTTTTAGCGCGAGCTTTTGACGTGGCTGAACACGTCCAGTCTTGTCACGCAGGCAACGTGGGAGGATGATACACGTCACCACCGCTTAGCGGCGTCCCTATGGACATTGTGCTCTGGCTGCGGAGCATGGGCCTCGGCAAGTACGAGGCGATCTTCCGCGAGAATGACATAGACGAGACGGTTCTCCCGAGCCTGACGCACGAGCACCTGAAGGAGCTTGGCGTCGCCTCGTTTGGTCACCGTGTGAAGCTCCTCGATGCCATCGCTGCTCTGCGTAACGAAGCGGGTGGCAAGGCGCAGCCCGTTGATGCAGCGACCACGTCGAGTGCCCCAAGCCCGCGTCTGGAAGACCGCGCCGAGCGCCGCCAAGTTACCGTGATGTTCTCCGACTTGGTGGGCTCAACGGCGCTCTCGGCCCGCATGGACCCTGAAGACCTCCGCGAGGTCATTTCGGCCTACCAGAAGTGCGTTGCCGAGACCGTGCAACGCTTCGGCGGCTTCGTCGCGAAGTATATGGGCGATGGTGTCCTTGTGTATTTTGGCTACCCGCAGGCCCACGAAGATGACGCAGAGCGAGCCGTGCGCGCAGGGCTGGAATTGGTGGCGGCAGTAGGTGCTCTGAAGACCCACGCGGCCCTCCAGACGCGCGTCGGTATCGCAACCGGCTTGGTCGTCGTTGGCGACCTTATGGGGTCGGGCGAGGCACAGGAGCGTGGCATCGTCGGCGAGACGCCGAACCTTGCGGCGCGGTTACAAGGGATCGCGGAACCAAACTCGATCGTGATTGCGGAAAGCACACATAGGCTTATGGGCGATCTGTTCGAGTTGCAAGACCTAGGCAAACAACAGCTCAAGGGCATCGCAAATCCGGTGCAGGCGTGGACTGCGCTGCGACCATCATTGGTAGAAGGCCGATTTGAAGCACTTCATAGCAGCGGCCTAATGCCGCTCGTCGGGCGGGAAGAAGAACTCGAACTGCTCCTTCGGCGCTGGTCGAGGGCCAAGAGCGGCGAAGGCCAAGTGGTTCTCATTTCCGGCGAAGCAGGCATTGGCAAGTCGCGGCTCACAGCCGAACTGCCGGAACGCCTCGCCCGCGAGCCCCACACGCGCCTGCGCAACTTCTGCTCGCCCCAGCACACTGATAGCGCTCTTTACCCAATCATCAGTCAGTTGGAGCGTGCCGCTGGATTTGCACACGACGACACCCCGGAAGCCAAGCTCAACAAGCTCGCTGCGCTGCTCGCACAAAGCGCGACATCGCCGCCGGACGCGGCACTCATTGCAACGATACTCTCGTTGCCGAACGATGGAGCTATCCGTTACTCGAGCTGCCACCGCCGGAGCGCAGGCAAAGAACGCTCTATGCGCTCGTTTCGCAGGTGGTAGCTTTTTCAACCCAAAATCCGGTTTTGATAATCTTCGAGGATGCGCACTGGGCCGACCCCACGAGCCTCGAACTGTTTGATCAGATCATCAACACAATACCAAGTCTCCGCGCGCTGCTGATCGTGACGTTTCGACCTGAGTTCGAGCCAAGGTGGATCGGACGGCCCTACGTGACCGCCCTCACCCTCAATCGGCTGGCGGAGCGCGAAGTCGGCGCTATGATCGACGGTGTCATCGGGAACATTGTGCTTCCGGCCAGCATTCGGCAGGACATCATTGAGCGTACCGACGGCATCCCGCTATTCGTGGAAGAGATGACCAAGGCGGTGCTGGAAGCAGGGAGCGAGGGCGCAGCCATACAAGTAGCGGCCGCCGTTCCGTCTCCTGCGGTGCCGGTCGCGGCCACCTTGCATGCGTCCCTCATGGCACGGCTAGACCGGCTCGGCCCCGCCAAGGAAGTGGCGCAGATCGGCGCGGCGATTGGGCGTGAGTTCTCTCATGCTCTTATAGCTGCGGTGGTTCGCAAGCCGGAGGAGGAATTGAAGGCGGCGCTTGACCGTATTGTTGCAGCCGGTTTGTTGTTTCGGCAGGGCACTCCACCGCAGGCGACCTATCTGTTCAAGCACGCCCTCGTGCAGGACGCCGCCTACGGCACGCTACTGCGGGAACCGCGCCGCGCTCTGCACGCGCGCATCGCCGAAACGCTCACAGGCCAATTCGCAGAAATCGCCGAGCACCGGCCGGAAATCGTGGCGCGCCATTGCACCGAGGCCGGGCACATCGAAAAAGCCGCAGCATTTTGGGGCAAGGCTGGTCAACGATCACTTGAACGCTCAGCACTCATCGAAGGAGCAGAACAACTCGCGCGAGCCCTTTCCCAAATCGAGACGCTGCCGAGCACGCCAGCACGGCGTCAAGTGCAGATGAAGCTACAGGCTCTGCTCATATTCCCAATCATCCACATCAACGGGTACGCCGCGCCGCAAACCAAGGCGGCTGTAGAGCGCGCAAATCTTCTAATTGAGCAGGCGACGGCAATCGGAGAGCCGCCCGAAGACCCCCTGTTGCTGCTCTCAGTCCTCGGTGCCTACTGGTACGCAAACACCGTCGCAGGAAATATCGAAACCTGTTGTGACGTCGCGAGCCGCATTTTAGCACTTGCCAAGCAGCAGCAAGCTCCGGCTTCGCTGACCGTCGGAAATTGCTTCATGGGTGTTTCATTATTGCTTGCGGGAGAGATCGCTGAAGGAAAGGCGCATTTTGATCAGGTAATCGCGCACCATGATCCTGCTGAGTATCGTCCGCTAGTGGCGCGTTTTGGCCAAGACGTCGGGGCGGCTGCCCTTGTTTGGCGTTCAAATGCGTTGTGGATGCTTGGCCACCCCGACGCAGCGCTTGCTGATGCTAATCGAGCGGTCAAGGACGCGCGCACGATGGGTCATGCCGCATCTTTGATGTTTGCGCTGTCCCTGGCAGATACTACGCACATGCTTTGCGGAAATTACCCTGCAGGGAGCGAGTGTATGCGCGAACTGGCTGCCTTGGCAGACGAAAAAGGTAGCCTCTTTTGGAAGACAGTAGCACTCTCGATAGAGGCTAGGCATTTGGCTCTCACTGGCGAACCGGCAAAAGCACTTCCTATGATGACCTCTACGCGAAATGCTTACGAGTTAACCGGAGGAAAGTTCCTAGCCCCTTTAGATATGTCTGTGATTGCGAGCATTTATGCCGCGCTCGGGAAATTTGACGATGCTCGGCGCTACATGGCCGAAGCGATGAACACAATGGAGACAAATAAGGAAAAGTGGTTCGAGGCCGAAGTTAATCGCATTGCCGGCGAAGTCGAGCTTAGGTCCCCAGAACCGGATACAGCGAAAGCCGAAGGGTATTTCGAGCGCGCTCTCACGGTCGCACGCCAACAGCAAGCCAAATCCTGGGAACTCCGCGCTGCAATAAGCCTCGCACGTCTCTGCCGCGACCAGGGCAAGCCGCAGCAAGCGCGGGAACTGCTGGCTCCGGTTTACGGGTGGTTTACGGAGGGCTTCGACACGCGCGATCTGAAAGAGGCGAAGGCGTTGCTTGAGGAGTTGGCGGCGTGAGACCGCCCTGCAAGGTCCATTGGTCCGCGCCATTTGCGGCATCAGGCGCACGCTGCAAGGAAAGGAACCGAGAGCACCACTTTTTTCATCCCGTCTCTAACAATCACCATCAAGTTGGGATCACTGTAGCCTCCCGCGTCTTTGAGTTGTCGAATGAGACGATCGGCGTATTTGAGCGCAGCTGCATCATCAGACAACAGCGTCCCGTTCGCATCGTCGTCCTCATGGCCTGACCATCGCAGGCCAAAATAATACCGCCGGACCTTTGCCACTGGCATTGCCGTGCTCCTCCGTGTTGCCCATCCACGCGTTTGAGCAGATTGTGCTCTTTGCCGCCGAGTAAGACTTTGACAAAGCGTTGATTTGCGGTCCACGTCCTACGTATATGCTCTTGAGAAATTCATGATTTTCTCTTCTTATCGCGTCAGGAACACGCCCAGCCAACGTGCGACAAAGCCCTAGGAACTCCGCGCCTCCATGAGCCTCGCCCGGCTCTGGCGCGACCAGGGCAAGGTGCAGCAGCGCGCGAACTGCTGGCGCCGGTTTACAGGTGGTTCACTGAGGGGCACAACACGCGAAGGACGCGAAGGCGTTGCTGGACGTGCCGGCGTCATAACGGTTTGTTAGACGAACACGAACAAGCGACTTCCAGCGTGGGCCTTCGACCGGCTACGATGCCCCTCAGCCTACGGGGGTCGCGATGAAGAGGCGCTCCAGAGCAGGCGGAGAACCGATTAAAGGCTGGCGTGGCAAGACGCCAGAGCCGAAGCGCCGCAATGTGCCGAAAGACAAGCCTCCTCCGCCCGATTATCGTCTGCTTTCCCGCGAACTGAGCGAGGCGCGCGAGCAGCAAGCTGCCACCTCGGAAGTGCTCAAAGCAATCAGCCGCTCGACCTTCGATTTGCGGACAGTGCTCGATACGCTCCTTCAATCGGCAATAAGGCTGTGCAGCGCCGATCAGGGCACCGTCGCGCAGCGCAACGGCGATACCTTTTATCGCTCGGTGTCCTATGGCTTTCCGCCAGCCTACTTGGAGTACGTCAAGGATATTCCGGTAGAGCCCGGACGCGACACTGGCACGGGACGCGCACTACTCGAGGGCAAGGTGATCCACATTCCCGACGTCCTTGCCGATCCCGATTTCACTTGGAATGAGGGGCAACGGTTAGGCGGTTTCCGCACCGTGCTCGGAGTTCCGATGCTTCGCGAGGATGTTGCAGTGGGCGTCCTCGCTTTGACCCGTTCCGCTGTTCGGCCTTTCTCCGACGAGCAGATTGCACTGGTGCAGAACTTCGCCGATCAGGCCGTCATCGCCATCGAGAACGCGCGGCTGCTCAACGAATTGCGCCAGCGCACCAGTGATCTTACCGAGCGCACAGCCGACCTCACGGAGGCGTTAGATCAGCAGACGGCCACGTCCGAAGTTCTTCAGGTCATCAGTAACTCCCCCGGCGATTTGGAGCCGGCGTTCCAGGCCATGCTGGAGAACGCAACGCGTATCTGCGAGGCTAAGTTCGGTGTGGTGTTCAGCTTTGACGGCAACGAGTTTCACTTTGAGGCGCAGGTCGGTACGCCGCCCGAATTGGCCGAACACAATCGGGCGAGGCCCTGGCCCCAACCACTACCAGGCAGTCATCTCGATCGCCTGAGGCAGACAAAGCGGGTCAGTTACACCGCCGACTACGCCGCCGAAGGAATTCCCGCTCCGCCAGTCACGCTCGGCGGTGCTCGATCCACGGTCGATGTACCGATGCTCAAAGACAATGAGTTGGTCGGCGCTTTCTCCATCTACCGCCAGGAGGTTCGTCCCTTTACCGAGAACCAGATCGAGTTGGTCAAGAACTTCGCCGCTCAAGCCGTCATCGCCATCGAGAACGCGCGGTTGCTCGACGAACTCAGGCAATCCCTAGAACAGCAAACGGCTACGTCGCAGGTCCTTCAGGTCATCAGTTCATCACAGGGCGATTTAGAGCCAGTTTTCCAAGCTATCCTGGAGAACGCAACGCGCATCTGCGACGCTAAGTGTGGGTTCCTTTATCGGTATGACGGGCGACACTTCAGCTTGGCAACGCACATTGGTGCAGGAACAAAAAAAGTCGAGTTGATGAAAAGCGGTCCGATCACGCCAGATCCCACCACCATTCTTGGCAGGATCGTCGCCTCAAGAAAAATCATTGAGATTGAGGACGCCACAAAGGAACGTGGTTATCTCGAGCGCCATCCAGTGTGGGTCGCGAGCGTTGAGGACGATGGCGCACGCGGGCTCCTTGGCGTACCGATGCTGAAGAACAGGGCAGGCGGGAAAATCTCTTCGGAAGCACCGCGTGCTACGCGAAGAACTCTGGTTCACAACGCCCTTGTTGGGGCGATTGTCATTTTCCGACCGGAGGTTCGCCCCTTCACTGAGAAACAAATCGAGCTAGTAAAGAATTTTGCTAACCAAGCCGTCATTGCCATAGAGAATGCGCGGCTGCTAAACGAATTGCGCCAGCGCACCACGGACCTCACTGAGGCGTTGGAGCAACAGACAGCGACGTCGGAAGTGCTTCAAGTTATCAGCAGTTCGCCTGGCGAGCTCGAACCGGTATTTGCCACCATGCTGGAGAAAGCCGCTCGGCTTTGCGACGCCACGTTTGGAAACATTTACCAGTGGGATGGTGAGTTTTTTAACCTCGTCGCGGCCCATAACACTCCACCAGCCTTTCTCGAAGTTCGAAGGCGTTTGAGGTTACGCTTTGGTCCTAAAGACCCCGTAGGTCGAATGCTAACAAACAAAAATGTAGTCCACATAGCCGATCTTGCTGAAGAACAGGACTACATTGAACGAAGCAATCCGGGGATGGTTGCCGCCGTCGAACTTGGTGGCATTCGGACGCACGTGGTGGTCTTTTTGCTGAAAGACGACGAACTGATCGGCACGTTTCACCTGTCCCGCCAAGAAGTGCGGCCTTTTACTGATAAGCAGATTGAGCTGGTGACGAACTTTGCCGCGCAAGCCGTTCTCGCTATCGAGAACACGCGTCTTTTGAAAGAACTGCGCGAGAGAACAGAAGAGGTTGAGAAGCTCAATCAGCACTTGGAGCAGCGCGTCTCCGACCAAGTAGGTGAAATCGAGCGCATGAGCAGGCTGCGGCGTTTCCTGCCTCCGCAGGTGGCTGATCTGATCGTGGCGTCCGGGAGCGAGAAGCAACTCGAGAGCCATCGTCGCGAGATAGCCGCGCTCTTCTGTGATCTACGCGGGTTCACCGGGTTCACTGAAAGCTCGGACGCGGAAGACGTGATGGCGTTGCTGCGCGACTATCACGCTGCAATCGGACAGACCATCATCAAGTACGGCGGTACGCTGGAACGCTTTGCTGGCGACGGTGTGATGGTGATCTTCAACGACCCAGTGCCGGTAGAGAACCCGGCACTCCAGGCGGTGCTAATGGCGCTTGAAGTGCGTGAGGCCCTCAGCGCTTTGACAGCGACCTGGAGCCGCCTCGGGCACGAGATTGGTTTCGGTATCGGCATAGCGCACGGCTTCGCTACGCTCGGCACTATCGGCTTTGAAGGCCGGTTCGACTACGCCGCTATCGGTACGGTGTCGAACGTCGCCTCTCGCCTTTGCGACGAAGCCAAGCCGGGTCAAATCCTAATCAGTCCGCGAGTGTTGATGAAGGTCGAGAACGCCGTGAAAGTCGAGCCGGTCGGTGAGTTCGAGTTAAAGGGGATACGGCGGCCTCTGGCGGCTTATAATGTAGTTGCTGCTCTGGCCTCAAAAATTTGAGGCGATGAACCGTCCGACCATTGCAAATTTCCAAGATGACCTCAGGATGGGGCTTTGGCGTCTAAACTGGGGAATTGCATGATTACCGTTCCCGGATTGGCGGCGGAGGCATTGGGGGCTTTCCTGACAACGCACATGGGCCGCAGGTTTGGAGCAACGCATGCAAATTTGATTGAGCTCATTCCGTCAGCGGCCCGTCTCGCACTCGAGTGCATCGGTAACAGCGATGCTCTTTATCACAACGTCGAACACACCATGCTCGTAACGCTCGTTGGGTACGACATCATGAAAGGACGTTCGTTACTCAAACCTACGTCTGCCAGCGATTACGCCCACCTCATTGTTGCGTGCCTCTTTCATGACATCGGCTTCGTGAGAGGCATCGTCACAGGAGATAGCGAAGACGGTTACGTCATTGATGCGAATGGAGGCCAAGTAAAGCTCTCGCGGGGCTCATCTGATGCAGCGCTGATGCCCTATCATGTTGAGCGTTCCAAGCTCTTCGTTATGGATCGAATTGGAAAGAGCCGGCTTCTCGACGCACGGAGAATTTCTGACGCTATTGAATTCACTCGATTTCCTATTACCGAGCCGCATCACCAAGATAACGAAGAGGGTTCGCTGGCGAGAGCCGCAAATTTAATTGGGCAACTTGGCGATCCACATTATCTGCGAAAGGCAAATGCTTTGTTTTATGAATTTGAAGAAATCGGCATCAACAAAAAACTTGGCTATGCGTCGCCCGCCGACCTTACAGACCTATACCCGAAATTCTATTTCAACAGCATTTCCCCACATCTTCAAACGGTAATTCGATATTTAAATGTTACGTCGAGCGGACGCCAATGGATAGCGGGCCTCCATAGTAACGTATTTCGTGCCGAACGTGAGCTGAACTTGGCGGGATCGGGCTGATAAATCGCGTCCAGCTTCTCTTGAATTTACCGATGGGTGGCGTCGGGGCTCGGGCACGAGATTGGCTTCGGCATCGGGATTGCGGCTTCGCTTCGCTTCGCTCGGCACCATTGGTTTTGAGGAGCAGGTTCAATTCCGCCGCTATCGGAACGGTGTCCAACGTCGCCTCTCGTCTTTGTGACGAAGCCAAGCCGGGCAAATCCTCATTAGTCCGCGAGTGTTGATGAAAGTCGAGACCACTGTGAAGGCAGAGCCAGTGAGCGAGTTAAAGTTGAACGGGATCAGGCGGCCCCTGGCGGCGTACAATGTGGTTGGCGCCGTGTCGTAAGGAACTTGAGACGACACGGCCGACAAGCGCAACCAGTGGACCCCAATGAGGTAATACCATCACGTTGACCGGGTTACAGCCTGAAAATGGTGTGACGCGAGGCACTGACAAGATTTCGACATCCAAAAACAATTGGGTTTGCAGCTTCAACCAACCGCTTTGCCTCAGGAGCCGTGCCATGGCCGAAAGGAAACCACAGGGTTTAAATGTGATGCTTCAGAGCGTTCGAGAGTGCCAACTCACAAAGAACCAAGTATTCCGCCTTTGGAAGTGCCCGGTAAAGGATGACGACAGGCTAGTCGATGCGGTTATTGAGAAGCTATATGAGGAGATGATCGCTTTCGATCTCGCTCGCGCTGAGACCGTAATGCAGCTGATTATAGATCGGGATGAAGCGGCCGTGCCTACTTTTCGAGGTCTGCTTCAAGACATTGCAGCCAGCGATCTTTCAAAAACTGATCAATCTCGTTGCCATTGCGCTTCCCCGACGCAGCATTTGCGGGAGCTAGGAGTGCCACAAGAACTAATCAGGCCGATAATAAGCATAAACAAAACGAGCGACCGAGACGATGTCAATGCCTAAATCTACGCTGAAATATACGTCACTGACTTGAGCAAATGCGCCGCATGGCCTCGAAGCTAAGGCGGTTCGGTTAGTCTTCCTTCCGGAAGTCCCCGAACTCTTGTTTCCCTCATGAGGTTCAGCGGTACATCGCCATTGATAACCAAAAGCCGAGCCTTTTACTCAAACCGCGTATTTGGGAAATCTCTTCAGTGCCTCTGCCATGTCGCCCAGTGTCGGTGCGCCGTAGCCAGCTCCTGCGCTCTTGTGTGCGTGTCCTGTGATGTAGTCGGACATTCGCTCAGAGATACCGGCGCGGTCGGCAATCTGTTTGAACGTGTGTCGCCACGCGTGATTTGGTAGAAGTTCTGGGTCAGTGACACCCAAACTCCTGACCCAATCAGCCAGCCGTTGCCTCGCTTGTGCGTAGCGCGGCTTCTTTTCGTTCAACGGGTGATAGTCGGCGTGGGCATCCTGCTTTGCGGCGATCCGATAGACATCGGCCAGCGCCGTGTTCCGCCACGAACTTCAAGAAACCTTGCTCGATCAGATGGTCGTGAAGTGGCACAACGCGGGTCTTTTTGGTCTTCACGGTTCCAGCATCGGGCGTCATCCGTAGGCCGTGAGTACCATCCCATTCAATCACATCCGCGCCCCGTAATTGGGTGATCTCTCCGGGTCGCGCCCCAGTGTAGGCGCAAAGCCACGGCACCCACCGCTTAGTCGCGTCGTCTGGCGTATCCAGTTTGGTTAGTGCAAGCGACGCTCGCAGGATGACGCGCCATTCGTCCGGCAGGAACGCTTGAGTCTCTCGCAGTCTGTGCTTCTTTGGAACGGTGATCTTGACCTGAACGAACGGATTGTGCGCGATGCGCCTGTTCTCAAACGCCCAGCCGAACACGGTTTTGCTAGCGGCTATCCAGTTGTTACGGATAGTGCTTGCGGAGCGTTCGCCCCTGAGGCTCCTGACCCATTCCTGTGCTTCGTCCGCTGTTATTGAGCTTGCGCCTCGCTCCTTGAAGTGCTCGGTCATCGCAGCGAAGACGTAGCGCCAACTCTCAATGCTGCTGCGGGCAGGCTTCCGTTCCAGCACCCACGCCTCAAATAGCTGCTGCGGCGTTTCCCCGCTGTCTAGGCCATCAAACTTCGGGAAGCGCTCGACGTATCTGTCGGCGCTGTAGTCGCCCTCAGCGATGCGCAAGAGCTTCCGAAGCGCCTCTGCTAAATCTTCGTACAGCCAATCAAGAAAGCGGTCCCGCGCTTCGTTGTTGAGTGCCAATCGCTTCATTGCCAAGAACTGTGCCGTTTCACCGACGTCCGCCAGGACGGGACGTATGGCTTTTCTCAGTTCGGCATCTTCGCGCTCAGAGGGCGTCAGGGTCGCACCGCTCCCATTCGTCTTCGCCGACTGCTTCCCGAAATGCGTCATGCACTCGCTCGCGCAGGGTCTCCCATGTGTCTTTGTCCCTCACTGGGTGTCGCGCGATGAACCATTCGTACCATTCCCCTGCTATGGCGCGAGCTTGGCGGGGGGTGAGCGCGACGCCTTCGCCTGTACGCTCCGCTCGGATGGCCTCGATACGTGCGTCAACCTCATTTTCCCATTCTCGGAACAAGCGCTTGGCTGCGGCCGCGCCTGCCTCCGCAGCGGCAAAGAACTTCGCCTCAAACCGCTGGCCATGCCGCCTCCCAAATTCGTCCCGCACATCGTCGGGCAGCCGCTTGCGGGCGCTGAAATTGCCCTTTGTGTCTTGACGCAGCGTGACCATTCGCAAGGCGTACCTGTGTACGCTCTTGTGTACTCGGGGCGATCCTAAATGGTCAATGTTTGCAGGAAGATGCCGGTCATCAGCACCTTTGGAGGGGTGCTGGTCGGAGTGGCAGGATTTGAACCTCCGACCCCCTCCGTGCGGTGCTGGGCCCGCGAATTCGCTGCCTGCGAGTGGCGCCTGAAGCCATGTCTATATCAACAGTGCCACGAGCGACGTGAAACGGTGTCAAAATCAGTGTCACCTTCCAGTGCGATCGATGTCCAAAACGGTGCCACTTGGCGCTCTACAAACGGCGTCACGCAAGAAAGTGCAGATGTGGGGCGTTCAGTGAATAAATTTGGATTTTCCTGAATAAATTTGGAGTTTTTATAAGATAAGATTTAAGCGCTTTTGTAACGCGAAGCTTTTGTAATTTCGGCACAATTCTCTTTCGCCGTCTGCGAAACCATCGCTAAATGCTCGATTGAGCGCGAGGCCAGCGCGCGCGGCGCAACAGACGCCTAAATCATTTCGGAATTTCAGGCGGCAGATAATAGACCAAATTTGGATAGTCCGTATCCTTAGCCTTCATTCGTAGCGAGATACGAGCCTCCAATTCCTCAATCCGGCACCGCATTCGCGCGTAAGTTTTCTTATGCATACCCCGCGGCCGCTCCGGGAATGGTGCCATGGGCGAAGCAACGCCCCCAAGGAGCAACCGCAGCTTACACGCCTCGAAATGAAGTCGGCCTGACGTGCTTTTGCGTTGGCTAGCGTATCGGGGATTGTCGAAGCAGTGGCGGCAGTAATAGCCGTCCAATCCCTTGAACAGTCGTGCCACCCTTCGTCCACACTGGCAGTGGAGCCAGGGGCGCAAACCGCCCAGATGCGGCCGGGTCCACGAGACCCTAATTTGCTGGGGGCTTGGTCGGTCGCGCCATTCCACGAGGACCAAATATCGTGAGGCGCGGATCTTGGACACCCGCGGCCAGCGGAGCATTGGCACGAAGGTCACCCAATTATCTGCGAGCAGGCCGAGACGGTAGATCCAGTGCACGTCGATGTAGTCGTAGTCGGCGGCTAACTTCTCGACCGTCCATTTTGCGCGTTGACCATTCGAAGTCATGAGGCTGCCCGCGAAAAGATTTTTGCGGCTTCAAGAGCAAACCTACCCTGATTCTCTTGTGCGGCGACCCGAGCGCGAGGCCGGCTCGCGGCGCGGGGGCGCCTATCGCGCGGCGCGCCCAACAATTCACTGGCCGCTAACGACTGCCGTCCTGTTGGCTCCCTATAGGGTATGAGCCAGGACGGGACGGCTCTCGGGACCCCATAAGCTCCCCCAGGAGAGGGGGGAGCATGGGGCCGAGACCGTCCTGCTAGGACGGCCCATAAAACAGGGATTACTTGTGCGTTCATTGTCCAATCGTCCTGCCGTCCTGTCCTGCTTCGCAAAGTAGGACGGTTGTAGAAAAATTCGCGTTTCAACCGTCCTGCTCCTTTTTTGCGGAATCACCGCTGAACCATGCTTCGGCACATCCCTCGTGCAGCGGTTCGCCCTTTCCCTTCTTCACTCGGCCATTCCGAATGTTGAACACCTCACCATAGGCCTTGGCGCAGTGGACGCACTGGACCCCTTGAACCCTCTTTCCCTTAACAGGTTTGAAGTTAGCGCGGCTGTTGTCGGCCTTTGGGCTTTTGGTACGTACTTTTGTTCCTTCTGAGGTTAGTACCCATCGACCCCGCAAAAGCTTGACCAACTTGTCCGTCTTTAGTCGTTTAAGAACGCGCTCGACCTTCGACTTTGCTGGCTCGCCTGTTTGCCATGTCCATCCACAGGCGCGAGCTAGCTCAGCCATCGAGCGCTGAGGATCTTCTGCCAGGGCCGCAAGCACTTGATCCTCCTCGTTTCTTGCGTTTTGTTTCTGTGCCGCTTCGTCATGCTCAGAAGCCAACACCACTTTCACAGTTGGAATGAGCCTTCCCTTACTGTCCATTAGCTCCGCCGTCATGACCCGCTCGATGCGGAACGTCATCGGCTCGAACCCCGGACCACGAATTTTGTTGTGGTGGAGTTCGACAAGATCGTCTCGCCTCCAAATAGTAAGATTTCCGTCCATTTCAGCCAGGAACGCGCCACCTCCACGGGGCAACAACTGAGAGGGATCGGTAGCGTGTTTGATCGGATGACACAGAACGAGGACACAGGGGCCGCCGGGCATTTCCGTCAGTTTGCGGAGCATGCGAGCATGATCACCCATCTGCGTGTTTGAAATTTCATCATCGCCGAGAAAATAGGCAGCGCTCGTGTCTATAATGATTAGGTCCACGGGGCCGAGCCGCCCGATCTCCTCGGCAAGCCGATTGAACATTGCAGCTATGTCGAACACACCTGCAATGACGGAAATGCGCGTGGCGGCGGGATCGACCCCCATGCCGATCAGCCGCATTCGAACGTCGTCTGGATTTTCGCCGGCGAAATAGACGACCCGTCCGTGTTCGATGAGATGGCTGCCGAGCATGGTGTTGGTGGCCGGCGTGCCAACGAGAACCGCGAACAGCAGTGCTAATCCCGTCTTGGCGTGTCCGGTCTGCCCGGTGAGCGAATAGATGAACCGGCGTTGAAGAATGCCGTCGATTAGGTAATCCGGTGGAACAAAGTCTTTGAGAAAATCCCGCAACGAGAGTAGTGGAGGCATGATCGTCGCGGCATTCTGCTTGAATTTGTCGCGGCGCCTATTTCGAGCATTCTCATACTGCTGCTGTGCGCTTTGAAAACTTTCGTCCATCATCATCGCGCGAGCTCCCGTTCGATACGCGCGGCTTCGCGGGTTGCAATTCGGGCCACAATTTCGTTAAGCTCGCGGTAGCCTAGGGGAGGCTTGCACCATGCAGTATTCCAGGCGTGCATCACGCCGAGGACAATTGGTAATCACAACTGTGCCGGAAAAAATGACCAGCGATCTTTGCCGCGGCCATGTCCCGATAACCAGTGATCGGTTTACGGGTCAGTTGCGACCAGACATCGGAGGATAGCGGCTCGGCCGGGTGGTCGCCTGATGAGGTCGTCCTCCTTGTGCGAACGGTCAAGCGCCTGATCAACCAATCTGGCGGCAGCGCGAGCTTTACATCCTGCGGGTGATGATCGACCGACCAAGCATAATGTCGGCCCGAAATATGCCGCGAGGGCGGCGCAATGATGTAACCGCCGCCGGCCCGAATATCGATGCCTCGCCCCAGCGGAGGATGGTCCGTCGTCTCCGCGGCAAAGCTTCGTATGTCCACGCCGTTGGGGCAGGCGAAAAATACGTGTTCCCCGCCACCGCCTGTCAGGACGCGCCACGTCGGCGGCAGATCACCGTGCTCGCGGATTAACGCCTCAAGGCTCTCATCGCCGGCGTGTCGTTGGTCGATATCGATTACGATAAGGCGTTCCGTGACAACGCCGATGTTTGCCAGTGGTGCGGCATACCCGAACCAATGCTCAATGACACCGGCGTCGGCCGTGGCGGAAAGAAGGCCGCGAGGTGCCAGTTTTCCATACGGATGCTTGGCTGCGTTGCGGCCGCAAGGTCTTCCGCGGTTGTCGCTTCCGCACGAGCAAAACAGTTTTCCGCCTTGGTCAATCGGCCAATTAACGGGAACGACCGCGTGCCCATGGCGGGCAAAAGCCAGCGCGGTCGCGAGAACAGCGTTCATCGGGTGCTCCCGCCGTTTGGATCACCAGTCCGCGATCGCCGGCGGGACGCTGAGCGAGCTACCGGATGCCTTCCGGCTGCGCCGGGTGTCGTCGCAGGTGCGTTTTTTCTCGTTCGCTCTATCTCCGACCGCCTTAAGCTTGCCGCGGCGCTTTTTTCCCGCCACCAGGCGCGGAAGCGGCTCCCAGGCGACATATCGGGGCAGACCGCGGTCTTCACGAATCCGCCGCTTCCGCCAAAAGCCGAGTAGACCACTGATCGCATGATGATCGGCGCCTTCGTGCCAAACGGTTAACCGGCGATCATCTGAGAAGCCTAGCTCATGAAGAACGCGGGCGGCATCACAGATTGGCTGTCCGCTCGACGTGACGATTTGTTTGTCGCCAAACAAGACATCAAATCGGCTTCGCCCCCGCGCCGTCAGCACGACATTCAGTGCGGTCCCACCCAGAACGGTAGCGGGCGCTGGCGGCTTCGACAGCGACGGCGATGAACGTGATGTAGGGCTTGCGCGGCCGGAGTCAGATTGGTTATGAGAGTGCTCCCCAGCGACTGTCATTTTTCTTTCTGACCTCGGCTCGCTGCCATCCAGCAGGCCGAGGCGCTTCATACGGCGCTCTCCTCAGAGGCGATGCCCGTTCTTCCGGCGAGCCGAACGTGCAATTCGATGAAGCGATCGACATCTGCGCGCCTGTACAAAATACGTCCATCAATCCGAACGTAGGGACAGCCTCGACCCTCAGCCCGCTCTCGATCCAACTTGCGAACTGAGCATCGCCTATAGACGGCACATTCCTTCGGTGTAAGGAGCGGAGGCAGACTGGCGGGAAGCAGATCGCCGCCTAGTTCTCGCGCTGGTTTTGAATCTGGTATACCGCGCGCCGTAGCTTTCAGTTCACTGGCGCGCGACCTTATGATCGAACGAGTCATTTCGCGTCTCCAAGTCGCTCGTTGACGGCAACTGACGCGAGATTACGGGCGGGGACAGTCGTCTAAACGGGGGGTTTAGGTAACTTTCTCGGCTGGGGGAATACTGATTGGACCCAGGCTGTGAGAGCTGCTAGTGCGTAACGCGCTTTTAGCGTCTTTCGGCATCTCCGAATTCTTCTCGTGCTCTTGGGGCCTTGTTATCCAATAATCATACTGTCGTGCAGCCTCACCGTGCCGCCCGATATCGCTTGAAACTTCATTGCACCAATTTCGCACGGTGCCGGCCTTCACCGCTCCAGACCCCCGCTCGGGACGTATACCAATCTGAGAAAGTACCTTTGCGACCTCCCTCAAAGCCTCGTCACGCCCAAAACCAATTTCCATCAGCGTCGTCACGGTGGCCGCAGCATGCCCTCTCATTACCGCGTGCATGACGTTAGACGGAGATCGGCCGCGACGGGGAACGGGCCTCAAAATTGGAGCCACCGCATTGTTGTTTAGCCCGGCAAGTGCGTCCTGCAAGGTTAGGATCGGCACCTGCAAGTTTTCGTTTAGCGCGGGTCGAAAGGCGGTGACGAACATCCAATAGCCGGCGAGAGCATAAAACGCCGCGGAACGGCCGCCGTCTCCATTTTCGTAAAACTGCCGGCTTGCCTCGCGAAGGAAAATGAAAAGATGATGCAGCGCCGAATTAAGCGTGTCCAAATCACGCGGGCCGACTATCTCCGTGAGCGTTCCGGCCAGTTTTTGGAATTCGTGAAAAGGAAGCTGAATTTCGGACGAAGCGTCCGAGGGCGCCGACACCGTCTTCGAAATCCGATGCTGAACAGACTGGGGGGCCGAAGGTTTCTTGCCCTTCATCGCGACCCTCGCGACCCTTTGGAAGGGCAACCCGGCTCAAATTTCACCCGCCGCGGCGACAAAGTGTTTCGCTGGGTTCGATGAGGTCCGCTAAACCTCGCTTAGTTGGGGCGCAGTAGCCATCTGATAATGTTGCGATAATTGGTACAGCTGGGTGGACTCGAACCACCGACCTCCTGATCCACAGTCAGGCGCTCTAACCAACTGAGCTACAGCTGCACGGCTCGCGGTCGGCAAGCGCGCGAAAGCTAGGAGGAATGCCCGGATTTGGCAAGGCTTTGGCAAGCCGCGAGCGGCCTCGCCGGGGTACAAAAAGCAAAAGCCCGGGTCGGAAACCCGGGCTTCGCCCCATCACACGATGGGCTGGATAAGCCAGATGCGCTTAGTTGGCCTTGTTGAAGGCCTTGTTCATGCCGGCCTTGATCGGCTCCGCGGTCTCGGTGGCGACCTTCTGCGCGAGCGCGCTGAGCTCCTTGCTCTGCGCGGTCAAAGCTTCGAACTGCTTGCGCGTGTGCGCGCTGGTCAGTTCCACCACTTCCGACAGCGTCTTCGCCGCCATGATCTCGCCGGCGAAGTCGAAAGCCGCATTGGTATTGGTGCGGGCGACCTCGATCACCTTCAGGCCGTAGTCGGAAGCGCCCTTGGTGGCGGTCGAATAGGTGCTCTCGAGAACGTCGGTCGCCTCTTCGGCGGCGGCCTTCATCTTCTCGTACGTGTCCTTCGCCTGAGCGACACCGCGTTCTGCGAATTCGCGGAAAGCGGCCGGCATCTCCACCTTCGGCATGTCGAACTTCGGCATCTCGAATTTGGGCATTTCGAACGCGCCTGGTTTGGTCGTTTTTGCTTTCGGGGTAGCAATGGTGGCTTCCGCCATGACACTCGATCCTTGCTGGGTGCTCTTTGGGCTGTTTGACCTCGATATTCCCGATTAGCCCCGCCGCCCATCGCGCGAGGCGTCTCTCTATTTCCATCGGCCCGGTCGCCCGAACGCAGTACACAGGCCCGAACCATTCCGATGAATTGCATAGCAGGAATGTTGGTGCGACGCAATACAAGATATTGCATTGCACAAATAAAATTTAGTGCTTTGATTTCACAGGGATTTATTGGTAAGGCGCGCGGCGGACGAGCCGATCAGGTCTTCGGTTTGCCAACGTCCATGACTATTTTGGCAGCACTTTGGCCAAGTTCTTGAGTCTGCGCCGTCAAGGTCTGAATCTGGTGGGCAATGTATTCCTGCTGCAGCCGCATCACTTCGGTGGCGTCCTTGGCGTACATCAGCTTTTGCGCGAATTCGAAGCTCGCCGCCATGTTTTGCTCGGCGTAAGCCATGGATTTGTGGGCGATTTCACTTGCGCCGGCGCGGGCCGCGTGGGCCTGTCCTTGCCAGTGTGACACCGCCTGAGTTGCGGCGGTAGCGATGCCGTCAAAAGCGGCTCTTGCCTGCGCCACGCTTTGCTCGACGAAAGCGCGGACCTCATTGGGCATCGCAAATTGCTCGAATGGTTCCTTCGCCATGGTCGGCTCCTCGTCCCCCGGACGACTTTGCATCCTAAGCAAATTTGCCGTCGGCGTGCACCTTGTTCATGCAGGCCGGGTCAGAGCGCGGGCGCGGTTAAGGTTATCCAGTCCGGAGCAGGGTTGGCGCGGGCCCCGCCATGGACGGACGGGGCCGCCCGCACTATTAAGAAATTCTTAAGCAACGAGTGCCCGCTGCATGCCGATCGTGGAGTCTACGTTCGCCGCTCTGCCGCGCGATCCGCGACTGGAGACTCAGATCGCCGATCATGCGACGAGCGCGGCGCCCGCCTGGCTCTGGAGCGCGGACGGATCGCAGATCTTATGGGCCAACGCCGTTGGCGCCGCGATTTTTGGCGCTGAGCCGGCCGCGTGCAGTGCGCGCCGATTCGATTCCAAACATCCGGCGGCGGCCGAGATCATGCGGCTCGCCGAGACGCTGCCTCCGCCGGGTCACATGCGGCTCGAGCGCCTGCGCGGCTTTGGCGGAAGCTTCGGTCGCGCCGTCACCTGCCTTTGCTCGCGTGTTGCGCCCAACGATGGGGGAGCCATTTTTCTCGTCGCCACCGAGCCCGTCGGTCCGGCGCTGCCATTGCGCGACAGGGTGACCCGGCTGTTCGCGAACACCGGCAAGCCGCTTCTGGTCTTCACGCCTGACGGCAGGCTCCTCTACGCAACGCCGCCGGCGCAGGCGCGGTTTGCGGCGATACAGTCGGCCTCCGCGCTCGGCCCGGCGCTGTTCAACCAAGCGCTCGCCGCCGGCAACGCCAGCGGAGCAACGCCGCACGGCAACGTCACGATCGAACGTCTCGGCACCGACACCTCGGCGGTGTTGATCGCCGACTTCGATACGCAGCCGAGCGCGAGTTCTGTCGCCGACGCCGTCGCAGCAGACCAAACATCGGCGACTTCCCATCGTCGCGACGAGCCCGCGTCCGAACGACGGCATCCATTGCGCTTTGTCTGGCAAATGGATACCGAGGGCCGGTTCGTGGTCGGCTCGGATGAATTCATGGAGCTCATGGGCCCGCGAACCACGGCCGTCTTCGGCCGGCTGTGGCGGGAGATCGCGGCCGATCTGAGACTCGATCCTGACGACCAGATCGCGCGTGCCGTTGCGACCCACGAGACCTGGAGCGGCATCACGGTCCAGTGGCCGGTGGATGATGGCGGCGAGCGTCTGCCGGTCGAGCTGTCGGGGCTTCCGGTATTCGATCGCGATCGTCTGTTTCGCGGCTATCGCGGGTTCGGTGTGTGCCGCGACCTTGATCGCATCAACCACCTTGCGCGGGCGCGGCGCGAGCGTCCGATCGGATTCATGGCGCCGCCGCAACCCGCCGGCGACGAGGCGGGCGCGATTGCGGGCGAACCGGAGCCGCCGGTCGCGGTTGAAAGCGCAGCCGGCGAGAACGCCGCCAGCGCGACGCCCGATGAGCCGGTGGCGATCACGCCCGCAGCAGCCGATGGAGCGGCTCCTGCGCCCGCAGAGCGCCCCTCGATCGCAGACCACCCCTCGATCACCGTGGTGGTTGCGGCTGCGAATGTCGTGCCGTTTCGCATCGGCACGTCGCCCGAAACAAAGGTGCCGGCGCTCAGTCCAGTCGAGCGCAAAGCATTTCGCGAACTGGCGGAGGAATTGACTGCGCGGCTGCAGGGCGTGCGCGAGGATTTGGTCGAGCAAGGCCCCGGCGCTTTGCCTGCGGAAGATCAGGCGCCGGCAGGCCCGCCACCGCTGCCCATCGCATCTGAATTGTCGCCGGCGGCGCAAGCGGGAGGCCAAATAGTCCGCCAAGGCATTGCGTCATTCGCGCCGGCTCTGCTCGAGCGCCTTCCGCTCGGCGTGCTGATCTACCGGCACGCGGATTCACGCGAAGTATTCCTCTATGCCAACCGCTATGTGCTCGATCTGAGCGGCTGCCAAGATTTGGACGGGCTTAGCGCGCGCGGCGGATTGCACAAGCTCTTCGCCGAACCAGCGGCCGACGCTCTTGCCGAAGGCGGCAGCCCGCAAGCGCTATCGATCGTGAGCCGCGACGGCCTGCGGCGTCCGGTGGAAGGCCGGCTCATCCGAGTGCCCTGGGACAACGCTTCGGCGCTGGCGCTCATTTTGAGCAACGGCGAGGCGGAGGAACGCAAGCGCGCGCAAACCCTCTCGGTCGAAAGCGCGCAGATCGAGATTCGCGAGCTGAAGGGCCACGTCGAATCCTTCAAGAAAACCGAGGCGGAGATGCGGGCCGCGACGCGCGACGCGCAACGGGCCGCGGCCGCAAAAGCGGAATTCGTCGCCAAGATCAGTCACGAGATCCGCACGCCGCTCAACGCCATTACCGGCTTCGCGGAAGTGATCATGGGCGAGCGCTTCGGTCCGATCGGCAACGAGCGCTATCGCGAATATCTCAAAGACATCCATGCCGCCGGCTTGCATGTCGTCTCGCTGCTCAACGACCTGCTCGACCTTTCCAAGATCGAGACTGGCCAGCTCGACCTGTCGTTCGCCAATGTCAGCCTCAACGAACTGACCCAGCAATGCGTCGGCATCATGCAGCCGCAGGCGAGCCGGGCGCGCATTATCATCCGCACGTCGCTGACGCCGGGATTGCCGCAGGTGGTCGCCGACGAGCGCTCGCTGCGCCAGATCGTTCTCAACCTGTTGTCGAATTCGATCAAATTCACGGGTCCCGGCGGCCAGGTCATCGTCTCGACCGCGTTCGCCGACAGCGGCGAGGCGGTCTTGCGTGTGCGCGATACCGGCGTCGGCATGAGCGAAAAAGACGTCGAGGCGGCGCTCGAGCCGTTCCGTCAAGCGGCCACGTCCGGCAGCTGGGGCTCGGGCGGAACCGGCCTGGGTTTGCCGCTGACCAAAGCGTTGGCCGAAGCCAATCGCGCGCATTTCAGCATCAAGAGCGCGCCCAATGCCGGCACGCTGATCGAAGTCGCATTTCCCCCGACGCGCATCGCGCGGTAACCGTAGTAGTGAACCGAAAGCCCGGATCGCCGTTACTTTAGGTCCGGATATTCTCGCGGGCGGAAGCATCATGACAGCGCCGTTAGAAGTCGAGCTCAAGCTTGAGCTTCCTCCGTCGGCTTTGCCGCAATTCCGGAAACTTCCCTTGATCCGAGCGCTGCAAGCGTCGGCCAAACGCTCGTCGCAAGTGTCGGTCTATTTCGACAGCGACAAGCAAAAACTGCGGCGGCACGGATTGGTGCTCCGTGTGCGCCGCATCGGCGATCGTCATGTACAGACGGTCAAGGCGACGCAAAATTCCAATATCCTGACCCGCGACGAGTGGGAAAGCGAGATCACGGACGGCCAGCCCGACCTGGCGCAAGCGCGCGGCACCGCGCTCGATCGCCTGCTGACCGGCAAGTTCTGTCGCAAGCTCAAACCGCAATTCGAAACGCGCGTGCGCCGGACCGTCTTTCCGCTCGAGCGCGAAGGCGCGGTCATCGAACTTGCGCTCGATATAGGCACGATCGACACCGGTGCTGCATCGATGCGGCTTTGCGAGATCGAGCTTGAGCTCGCACGCGGCGACAAGGAACATCTTTTCGAGGTCGCGCGGCTGCTGGCGCGCGCGCTGCCGGTCCAGCTCGCGTTAACGAGCAAGTCGGAACGCGGCTACCGCCTTCTGGACGGCGCGCAAGGGGCGCCGATGAAATTCGCCGCCGTTCCGCTCACGCCCGACGTGCCGACCCGCGAGGCCTTTCGCGACATCGGCCGGGCCTGTTTGCAGCAAATCATCGGCAACGAGCCGGCGGTGCTCAAGGACGATGCCGAGGGGGTGCATCAGATGCGTATCGGATTGCGCCGGTTGCGGACAGCCGTTTCGCTCTTCGCCGCGGTGCTGGAAGATCCGCAGACCGAAAGGATCAAAGCCGGGCTGAAATGGTTTACCGCCGAGCTTGGCCCGGCGCGGGAGCTGGAAGTGCTGCTCGCGCGCGTGGTCAAGCCGGCCCGGCAGCGAAGATCGGGCTGGGACGACATTCCAAAGTTATCGCAGCAATTTGCCGGCCAGCGCGTTGCGGCGCTCGCGCACGCCAGAGGGGCGATTGCCTCGGAACGCTATCGGCTCCTCAAGATCGAGATCGCCGCCTGGCTGGAGACCGGAGACTGGTTGGCACCGCAAGACGATCTCGTCCGCGACCGCGGCGAGTTGCCGATCGAGATTTTTGCCGCCGAGCAATTGTCGCTCCGCCGGCGCAAGCTCCGCAAGCGAGCCAAATCCTTTGCCGAGCTCGACGCCGCGCGGCGCCACAAGCTCCGCATCCAGGCGAAGAAGCTGCGCTATGCCACCGATTTCTTCGGTAGTCTGTTTTCAGGAAAACAAGCAAGCAAGCGGCGAACGAAATTCCTCGCCGCACTCGAAACCGTGCAGGATTGTCTCGGCGACCTCAACGATATCGCGGTCCACGAAAACATGATCAGTGCCGCCGGCATGCGCCATCGCCCGACCAGCCGTAAAAGGGCATTCGCCGCTGGCCTGCTCACCGGACGAGAAGACGCGCGCGTCGACGCCGTGATGGCTGCGGCCGAGGAAGCGCTCGACCGTTTCGGCAAAGCCAAGCCTTATTGGGGATGAGCGCACTTAGAGAATGATCCGAAAACTGGAAGCCCGGTTTTCCGACAGGATCATGCTCCACCAAAACTACAGCGCCGACTGCTTCAATCAGAAGCAGTTGCGCTCGCTCACGCCACGCGGATGACGATTTTGCCGAAATGCGCGCCGGCCGCCATGTGATGATAGGCCGCCTGCACCTCGTCAAAGCCGAACACGCGATCGATCACCGGCTTGATTTTGTTCGCCGCGATGGCGGCGTTCATCGTCTCGAAGGTTTGCATCGAGCCGACGGAAATGCCCTGCACGTTGGCGCGTTTGGAGAATATCAGTCCGGGGTTGAGTTCCCGCGCGCCGCCGCTCAGGCCGCCGATGATGCTGACCTTGCCGCCAACGCGGATGGCGGCGAATGAATGCGTCATCGTATTGGCGCCGCCGACTTCGAGCACCTGATCGACGCCGTGACCGTGATTGAAAGCGATCGCCGCCTTGTCCCATTCCGACGTGGTTTTGTAGTTGATTCCGCAAGCGGCGCCGAGCGCTTCGGCGCGTGCGAGTTTCTCGTCGCTCGATGAGGTGATGATCGGGACGATGCCGGTCGCATGCGCGAACTGCAGGCCGAAGATCGAGACGCCGCCGGTGCCTTGCAGCAGCACGGTTTGTCCCGCGATCAGTTTGGCGTGATTGAACATCGCCTCCCAGGCGGTTACTGCGGCGCATGGCAATGTTGCGCCCTCGTCGATCGAAAGATGCGCGGGAATTTTGACGACGCCTTCCTCTTCCAGCGCCACATATTCGGCCAGCATGCCGTCGATGCTGCCGCCGAGCGCCGAAGCGTGCACATGCGGGCCGGGCTCGCCGCCCGCCCAGCGCTGGAAGAAGCAGCCGGCCACTTTGTCGCCGGTCTTGACGCGGGTGACGCCGGGCCCGGTTTCTACCACTTCGCCGGCGCCGTCGGACAGCGGAACGAGATTTTCGCGCACCGGTGCGCGATAGGTGCCGCGCACGATGCCGAGGTCGCGAAAGTTGAGCGAACAGGCAATGATCTTGACCAGCACTTGGCGATGAAGCGGCTTCGGCATGGGCCGCTCGACAAAGGCCAGCGCCTCGATGCCGGCGCCGCCTTTGGGCAATTGATAAGCACGCATTCGTGGATCTCCGGTACTTGCACTCCAACGGTCAACGATCGCGGGACGATGCTCAGGCGGGGGCGATGCCGGCAACGGCCCATGCGATCGCGGCATAGGACCGCGGGCCGTCAGGCTCGCCGTCGAGATACGCATCGCGGACCAGATCGCGCAGGCGATCCCGCCGCTCCGCGGGCATTGCCGCAAGATATTCGGCACCCGGACCGTCCTTGCCGGCAAGCGGTATCCAGAAATCGTCGAACGCGCTGAACTCCATACGGATGTGCAGCGCTGTATCACGAACGTCGGTGAAGCCCGCGGCGCTCCATGCGGCTGCGAGTTCGCCGGGCCGCGTCATCGGCCGGGTATAGTTGTGTGCGCGCCGCTTGCGGCCTTCGTCGTCGAAAGCCGCCGCCGTATCGTAGAACATGCGATTGGCGACATAACCGCCGCGCACGTCCCAGACTGCCGCAGCGACGGTCGCGCCGGGACGGGCGACCCGGCGCAGCTCGGCGACGGCGCGTTCGGTCTGCGGCACGAAATGCAGCACCAGCAGCGAGAGCACGCGATCGAAGCTGTGATCGGCAAACGGCAGCGCGCAAATGTCGCCAACCTCGAAGGTAATTCGCGGATCGCGAATGGCCTCACTCGCGTAGTCGATGTAGATCGGTGAGAAGTCGACGCCGGTGATGCTGCGCGCATTGATACGCCGTGAGACGGCCGACGTCAGACTGCCGGTCCCGCAGCCGGCATCCAGAATATCCTCACCGTCGCTGCAACCGGCAAAGTCGAGAAACGCTTCCGCAAGGCGAGCGCTCCAACGACCCATGATCCGGTCATAGCCTCCGCCGCTTCCGGCCGTGAAAGTCGATGAGACTGTCATTGCGTATCCTTAGAGCATGATCCCGAAAAAAACTGCCCCGGACTTGATCCGGAGTGGAAACCGGCTTCGGACAAGATCATGCTCAAAAAAAGAACCTAGCTTGCGACCGGCGTCACGCTGACGCCCACCTCGATGCGCTGCCCGCCCGAGCCTACGACGACGCCGTCGATCGGCGCCACGTCGGTATAGTCGCGGCCCAGCGCAAGCACGATATGCTCGTCCGATGCCAGCACTGCGTTTGTGGGATCAAGCCCGATCCAGCCGGCCTGCGGTCCGCACCAGACCAGCACCCAGGCATGCATCGCGTCGGTGCCTTGCAGGCGCGAGGCGTCGGCGCGTGGCGCCGAGCGTAGATAGCCGCTGACATAGCCGGCCGGCAGGCCGATGCCGCGCAATCCGGAAATCATAATGTGCGCGAAATCCTGGCAGACGCCCCGGCGCAGCGCAAAGGACATCGGTGGCGTGGTCGTGACTGTGGTGGCGCCGATTTCATAGACCATATCGGATTTCAGGCGATGCATGAGCTCGACAGCGCTGTCGAGTATCGGGCGCCCGGGCGCGAAGCTCGCTTGCGCGTAGCCGCGTATTTCAGGGTCGAGCGAAACCATGCGGCTTGCAAAAACAAAATGTGCGGGCGATGCCTGCCCGATGTCGCAGGTGGCGAACGTCTCTTCGCGTATTGTTTCCCACGCCGGTGTCGCGAGCGGGTTAGGCTCGATCAGGGGATCGACGCTGACGCGGGCCGTCAATCTGACGGTCAATGTCTGGTGCGGCGCGTCCACGTCGATCCAGGTCAGGCGATTGCCGAAGAAGTCTTGTCCCTCGCGGCGGTGCTGGGGTTCGGGGCCGATTTGCAAAGCTGCCACGTGAACGCGCTGACCGTTGCGATTGATCGGCACTTGCCGCAGCACATGGCGCGCATGCGCCACCGGCAAAGCATAGACGTACGTGGTCGACTGGCGGACGTCGTAGATCACGCCAGCGCCTCCCGGGTCGCGTCGGCGCGCTCCGTGTTGGTCAGATAGGCGGTGGTGATGGCGTCTGAGAGCTTCATCAGCGCTTGTTCGGCCTCCAGGATCAGCGCCTCGTCCACCGCCGCAACATCCACGGTGCGAAGCCGTGTCGCGAGCGCCGCCGCGATCTGTTGCACCGGCGACAGCCGGCCGGTGGCGCCGCGTCCCGGCAAGGCGGAAAGATGCGCCTCGATGCGGTCGAGCTGAAACGCCATCGAACGCGGATTGTTAGGATCGAGCACGACAAGATCGATCACCGGCGCCGGTGCCGCGACCACGACATAGCGCTGCCGATAGGTGATCTGGCTATCGGCAAGCTCGAGCAGGACGTCGAGTCCGCCTTCGGCGGCGCCGGGCAGCGCGAAACATCGCGTCAGCCGGCCGGTGAGGATGGCGCGCTCGATGCGCCGGCCGAGTTCGAGGAAGCGCCAGCCGGCAAGCCGCGTCATATTTTCCTGCGCCAACCCCGAGAGGGAAGAGATGATGCGCAGCGCCGCCTCGACGCGCTCGGTAATGGCGCTCTCGTTGGCTCCGGACGCGAGCGGCATCGCAATGATAGTGGCGAGGTCATTGATCGCGCGCCAGGCATCCGGCGAGAAGCGATCGCGAATGACAGACGCGGCCGCGCGCGCCGCGCCGGTGAGCGCCGGCAACGCCCCCGATAGCTGCGTGTTGGTCAATACCGCGCGCACCAGGAAGGCGCTTTGCGCGCGGCCCGTTTCGCCCGGTGCTGCGCTCCACGCTTCGAGCAGCGAACCCAGCGCCGCGAGCAGCGGCGCCGTGGTCTCGTCGGCCTCGGCGGCGCGATTTGTCATGGCGCGCACAAGGCGCAACGTCGCTTCGGCGCGTTCAACATAGCGGCCGACCCAGAAAAGATTGTCAGCAGCGCGGCTTGGCAATAGTCCGCTGGCACGCTGGACCTCAATGCGCTCCGCCGCCGGCAGCAAGGTGATCTCGCCGACGGGGCCGCGCGCGAGCAGCCAGGCATCCGCGGTCGCCGCGCCGCGCTCCAAACTGACGGCACGTGCGTCGGCCGTGTCGGCGATACGCACAAATCCACCGGGCATCACCTGCCAGCGGCCGGCAACCTTGTTGAGGAAAATACGCAGCGTGAATGGCCGCGGCTGCAGGCGCCCGTCGCGCCAGACCGGCATGCTCGACAGTGTCACCGCTTCCTGCGCCACATAATCGATGCCGCGGTTGCGGATGGAATGGATGAGCGCCTTGCGTTGGGCGTCGTCAAGCTTTGCGCCCAGCACGCCGGTTTCGCTGCGCTCGTCGACATGCGACTCGAAAGCCGGCGCGATAACCAGCCCGTCGAGTTCTTCGATGATCTGTTCACGCACGTCCGCTTGGCCGAGCCACCAGGTGGCGACATTCGGGATTGCGAGGTCCGCGCCAAGGACGCTGCGCGCCAGCGCGGGCAGAAAGGCCAGCATGGCGCGCGCCTCGACGAGACCGGCGCCAAGCGCATTGACCATGACGACCTTGCCGTCGCGCACGGCTTGCAGAAGACCGGGCGCGCCGAGCCGGGAGGCGGCGTTGAGTTCGAGCGGATCGGCAAAGTCGGCGTCGATACGGCGCAACAACACCTCGGTGCGCTGCAAGCCGGAGACGGTGCGCACGAAGACGCCGTCATCGCGCACGCTCAAGTCTTCGCCCTCGACCATGAGAAAGCCGAGATAGCGCGCCAAATAAGCGTGCTCGAAATACGTCTCGCTCATCGGTCCGGGTGTCAGCACGCAAATGTGCGCGTCGTCCTGCCGGCCAAGCGATGCGAGCTCGGCTTGAAAAGCCTGAAAGAACGGCGCGAGCCGCTCGGCACGGCTCGAGCGATAGATGTCGGGGACGGCCCGCGACAGCGCAAGCCGGTTCTCGATCGCATAGCCCGCGCCGGATGGCGCCTGTGCGCGATCGCCGAGCACCCACCAGCCGCCGTCGGCGCCGCGCGCAACGTCGACCGCGTAGAAACGCAGATGCGCGCCGCCGGGCGGCGCTACGCCGACCAACGGGCGCAAGAATTCCGGATTGCCGGCAATGACGGTCGCTGGCAAATGTCCGTCGCGAGTGAGGTGTGAAGGTCCGTAGGCGTCGGCCAGCACGGCTTCGAGCAACTCGGCGCGCTGCACGAGGCCGGCTTCCAGCGCGCGCCATTCGGCAGGCTCGATGATCAGCGGCACATGGCTGAGCGGCCAAGGCCGCTCGATGCCGGCTGCGTCTTCGTAGACGCGATAGAACACACCGGAGCTGCGCAAGTAACGATCGGCGGCGGCGAAGCGGCGGTTGATCTCGTCGGGGCCGAACGCGGCCAGCATGCTGAGAAACGACCGCCAGTGTGCGCGCACACTGCCGCCGTCATCCATCATCTCATCGAAAATGCCGGGAAGCGGCCGGTAGGCGGCGACAAATGCTTCGAGGCTTGCAGTGTCGCGTTCGGCGGTCGTCTCGAGCGGGGCGGCCATCGGCACTCTTTATTGGATAGCCCGCCGCAGGTCGAGTGTGGTTGGATATTCGAGCGAGACGTCGAGCGCCGCCACGTCGATCGGTCCGGGCGTGTGGCCGTAATCCTTGAAGCGCCCACGGCGGCGCGCCTCTGCCTCATAGGAATTGACCGGATAGGTATCGTAGTTGCGGCCGCCGGGATGCGCCACGTGATAGACGCAGCCGCCCAGCGAGCGGCGATTCCAGGTGTCGACGATGTCGAAGGTGAGCGGCGCCTGCACGGCGACGGTCGGGTGCAAGCCGGACGCCAAATTCCAGGCCTTGAAGCGCACGCCGGCGACGAATTCGCCGGAGCGGCCGGTGGACGTCAGCGGGACCCGCGCCGCGTTGCAGGTGATGACGTGACGGCCTTCGGTCAGACCTTCGGCTTTGAGCTGCAAGCGTTCAATCGAGGAATCGACCAGCCGCGCCGTTTGGCCTGCCACTCCTTCTTCGCCAAGCACGTACCAGGGCTCGATCGCCTGGCGCAATTCGAGCCGTACGCCGGCATGCTCGACCGCGCCGCAGAGCGGAAAGCGGAATTGGCGTTGCGCTTCGAACCAGGCCGGATCGAACACATAGCCGGCGCGCGCGAGGTCGTCCAAGACTTCAAGGAAATCGCTCCAAACGAAATGCTCGAGCATGAAACGATCGTGCAGAGCCGTGCCCCAGCGCACCGGCTTGCCGTCGAGCGGCGTTTGCCAGAAAGTGGCGACGAGCGCGCGCAGCAACAATTGTTGCGCCAGGCTCATGCGCGCATCGGGCGGCATCTCGAAGGAGCGGAATTCCACGAGGCCGAGTCGGCCGGTCGGGCCGTCGGGTGAAAACAATTTGTCGATGCAAATCTCGGCGCGGTGGGTGTTGCCGGTCACGTCGACGAGGAGGTTGCGGAACAAGCGATCGACCAGCCATGGCGGCGGCGCGGCGCCTTCGTCCGGCGCGGGCACACCGCGCAGCGCGATTTCAAGTTCGTAGAGCATGTCCTGGCGCGCTTCGTCGATGCGCGGCGCCTGGCTGGTCGGGCCGATGAACAAGCCGGAAAACAGGTAGGACAGCGACGGCCGCCGCTGCCAGTACAGCACCAGGCTTTTGAGAAGATCGGGCCGCCGCAGGAACGGGCTGTCGGCCGGGCTACTGCCGCCGAGCACGACGTGATTGCCGCCGCCGGTGCCGCTATGCCGGCCATCGATCATGAACTTGTCGGTGCCGAGCCGCGACTGGTGCGCTTCTTCATAGACTCCGCGGGTGATAGCGACGGCTTCGCGCCATGAGGCGGCGGGATGAACATTCACTTCGACCACGCCGGGGTCGGGCGTGACCTTGATGACGCACAGCCGCGGATCGGGCGGCGGCTCGTAGCCTTCGACATGCACCGGCAGGCTGAGTTCGGCCGCCGTCGACTCGATGACGGCGAGAAGCTCAAGATAGTCGGCGAGCGTTTCGAGCGGCGGCATGAAGACGCACAAGCGTCCGTCGCGCACCTCGATGGCGAGCGCCGTGCGGACCGGCAGCCCGGCTGCGCTCGGCGCCGCGGGCGGCGGTCGCTGCATGATCAGGGTTTCGGGAGCGAGCGGCGGCGAAGCGTCGGCGCCGGCGGACGTGCGCAACGCGTAGGCGCCGATCGGATGGGTGACGCGCGGATCGGGCAGCGGTTTTTGTTCGCCGAACGGATCGGCCGGAACGAGATGCGGATAGTCGACGGGGGCGACATAGGGCAGGGACTGCAGCGGCAGGCGGAAGCCGATGGGCGAATCGCCTGGCACCAGAAAAATCCGGCCGCGCCGCGTGCGCCAGACTTCGCTCAACCAGCCGGGCTTCGCTTGCGCGGTCCAGCGTTGCACCGGCAGCACGAGGCCCGCCGGCTTGCTCAAATGGCTGTCGAACAAGCTCAGGATCCGCGCGCGCTCGCGTGGATCGTCGATCTTCGGATCGCTCGGATCGATGTTTTCCGGGATCAGACCTTGTTTGACCATCCGGTCGGCCGGGTCCTCGAAGGCAGGCTGAACATAATCCGCGGCAATGCCAAGACGCGCGGCAATCCCATTGGCGAGATGCTGTGAATCCTCGGCCGTCGGGCTGTGAGCGGCCGCTTCGCGCGCGATCAGGCTGTCGTCGCGCCAGATCGGCACGCCGTCACGTCGCCAGTAGAGTGAGAAGGCCCAGCGCGGCAGCGGTTCGCCCGGATACCACTTGCCCTGGCCGTAATGCAGCAGTCCGCCCGGCGCGAAGCGGTTGCGCAAACGCCTGATCAATTCGTCGGCGCGTTGCCGTTTGGTCGGGCCGACCGCGGCGGTGTTCCATTCCGCAGACTGGTAATCGTCGACCGAAACGAACGTCGGCTCGCCGCCCATGGTCAGGCGGACATCCAGCGCGAGGAGATCGGCGTCGACCTTCTCGCCGAGCGCATCGAGCGCGGTCCAGGCTTCTTCCGAAAACGGCATAGTGACGCGCGGATGTTCGGCGATCCGCTTGACGCTCATGTCAAACGAGAACTCGACTTTGCTCGGCTCGACCAGGCCGCTGATCGGCGCCGCCGAGCGATAGTGCGGCGTGGCTGCGACCGGCAGATGACCTTCGCCGCAGAGCAGGCCCGAGGTGGGGTCGAGCCCGACCCAGCCGGCGCCCGGCAAATAAACTTCGGTCCAGGCGTGCAGATCGGTGAAGTCGTGCTCGGCGCCGGCGGCGCCTTCGAGCGGCTTGATGTCGGGCCGCAATTGGATGAGATAGCCTGAGACGAAGCGCGCCGGCAGGCCGATGTGGCGCAGCAGCTGCACCAGGAGCCACGCGGTATCGCGGCAGGATCCGGCGCCGGAGCTTAAGGTTTCCTCCGGCGTCTGCACGCCGGGCTCCATGCGGATCAAATAGCGTATCATCCGCTGCAGCCGCTGATTGAGATCGACCAGGAAATCGACAGTGTTGCCCTCAGCGCGCGGGATCGAGCGGACCAGTTCGGCCAGCAGCGAACCCGCGGGCTCCGGAGTGACAAACGCCGCCAAATCCTCGTGCAACTCCGGCGGAAATGAAAACGGCCACTTTTCGGCATACGGCTCGATGAAAAAGTCGAATGGATTGATCACTTCCATATCGGCGATCAGATCGACCGTTATGGAGAGCTCTTTGCTTTTCTCGGGGAAAACGAAACGCGCCAGCCAATTGCCATGCGGATCCTGCTGCCAATTCACGAAGTGCTGAGCCGGTGTCACGGTCAGCGAATAACTGCGAATGCGCGTGCGGCAATGCGGCGCCGGCCGCAAGCGCACGAGTTGCGGTCCGAGCGCTACGGCGCGATCGTAGCTGTAGCGCGTTGCGTGACGAAGCCCGACCAGGATGGACATGGTTGCGGTGTGTTTGGGTTACGGCATGTTGGGGTTACGGCGTGCCGGCGTTGTGCTGCTACGGGTCAGAGAGCCGCTATTTCCATGCAATTTCCGGGCCGCCCTGGAGCACGATTCCGAAAAGTGGAAACCGGTTTTCGGTCAAGATCATGCTCAAATCGACGATCTAGTCGGGCCCGGACCTCGCTGCGGAAACAAGCCTAGCACGCCGAGACGTGCCCACAATGAAAGACGGCGCGCTACCCCCGTAGCCGCGCCGCCGCCTGCCACATGCTCGATGGGTTTCGAGGCCTTGCGGCGGGCGCGCGGCATTTTGGAGAGCGTCGCTTCGGCGGCCTTGATTTTGATCAATGCGGCCGGCAGCGCCGCTTAAGTGCTTTCGACGGCCGCATCATGACGCCGCGATGATGAGTTTCGCGTCGCGGCATTCCCTGCGATTGCCGCAGCTCACTCCACGACGCCGCGCACGATGTGACCGCTCTCCGGACCACCGGCGGGCATTGCGCTCGCCGGCACTCCTTGACGCTTGTCGCCGAGGCGCAACAGCGGAACCAGCACGAACGCGAAAGCGGTAAACGCCGCCGACACCAGGATGAGCGGGGTCAGCTTCTGATGGAACAGATGATCGAACAGGTACGATCCGATGATGTCGCCCGAGGCGGTCGCGAGATTGATCAGCGACATCATCACCGCGAAGCTAAATCCCTCGGTTCGCCGCGGACAGTAATCGGCGGCGAGCGTGACCGTGGCGACGGTCGCGAGCATGGCGGAAAATCCGCTGCAGAAATTCAGGATGACTGCCGACGTCTCGTTGACAAGCAGAAGGTAGGCCGCGGTGGTGATGGTTCCGAGCGCGATGCTCAAATTGAGCAGCCGTTTGGACGACATGTTTTCGAATAGTTTGGGATAAAGCAGTGCGCCGGCGATCCATCCGGCCGAAGCGATCGACCCCAGAATGCCGATAAAGCCTTGCGGGAATTTCAAGCTGTCGGTCATCGCATAATAGAGCGGTGCGGCAAATCCGGGACTGAAGTAATAGAGAAACAGAAATAAGCCGCCGATCCACAATTCGCGTTTTTTGAAAGCATCGCCGAGGCCGTGAATTGCGCTGCGCAGCGCGTGTCGATCGATGCGCGTTCGTTCCTCCGGCATAAGCAACAGCGTGCCCGCCAGCACGGCCGCCGGCGCAGCGGCGACGATGAGGGCAACGGTGTGCAAGGCCGTGGCCGGCGGCAGCCATTGCACGAGCTGACCGCCGACGATGGCCGACGCCATCATTGCGGCGTTGAACCAGAGCCATTGTTGATTGACGAAGCGGCCGCTTTCGCCGAGCCGCTGGCCATTCTCGACCAGCACGGCCCCGCAGACCGTGCTTGATATCGCCATCGCATAGGCGGTCAATTGCAACGCCCAAACAAGTTGGCCCGGCGCGGTGAGCTGCGTGCTCCACAGATAGGCGCCCATTGCGATGATGTTCGCGGCAATCAGATAGGTCTTCCGCCGATAGCCGAAAATCGGAACAAAATCGGAAAGCACGCCGTAGATCGGCTTTATGATCCAGGGGAAATTGAATACCGCGAGAAAGGCGGTGACCTGCAGCGCGGCCCAGCCGTGAACCTCTTTCAAATAAAAACTCAGCGGCTGAGCGATCAATCCGCCGATCTGACCGACGCCTTCCACCACATAGACCAGCGCGAAGAACAGCAATAGCCGCTTGACGGCCGCGCGGTCGGTGTCGGTTCGGTCGGCACGCGGCGACAGTGACGTGTTCATGCGGATTGCGGTTCTCGCAGCCTGAGCAGCCCCCATTGGAAGGGCTTCGGGCATTCGGTCAAGACGCGATGATTGGCGACAAGGCTATCGTCGGCCCGAAGGAGATTTAATTGGGTTGCTTGCGCGAGGCGCCGGTCAATGCCTCAGAGGCTGGAGGAACCGCCAGCCCGGAGGCGTGCGCCTCACTGCGCTCTGACTGAAAATCGCGCGCTGACCGACAACCAATCGTCTGCCTGATCAAGCAGCGTCCCAGTCGGGCTCTGCACGCCGCCTCGTTCGATGAGCTCGCCGCGCGTCGACGAACGATTGCCGAGTGAGACGGCTGTCGCAGCGACGACGAGCGAGATGGTCAACCCCACCGTCGCTATCAGCTCGATCGTGGCGGCGCGCCGCCGCGATGTGGTGTTTTCTTTTCGCGGCGGGGCGAAACCGGGCACGCCGGTTAGCTCTGCCATGGCCGTGGTCCTCGCGAATCGTTTGTTCCGTGGTCACAAGATCGCCGCAGATTGGGGCGGCGCCATTGAAGAATAAAGGCGAATTGGTGAGTTTTGGTTAAGGCTTGGTTAACGCCGCAGCCGTCGCCGACGAAATAGTCAATGTGTGGCTCGGCCAACACGCGTCCGTCGATTTTCCGAGACCGCAGCGGGCGCAAACACCAGCAGCGCCGGGCCCGTTCGCCCGTGGCACAGTTATTTGGCTGCGACCGCCCTTGCCAGATCGAAACCCATCGGCACATGACCCGGTTGCTCGGCGATTCGCGCGAGCCAGGCGCGCACCGCCGGATAGGGCGCGAGGTCGAAGTCGCACAGATGCGCGACGTGCGTGTAGGCGTAGAGCGCTATATCTGCGATGGTATAGCGGTCGGCGACAAAAAAATCCTGCTGCGCGACGTGCTTCTCCATCACGCCCAGCGCGCGATGGCCTTCCTCCATCCAGTCTTCGAACGCGTGCCGCTGCAGATCGCGTCCGCCCTTGATCAGCGTCAGCCAGAAATAGGCAGCGCCGAGATTCGGCTCCAGGCTGTGCTGCTCGAAGAACATCCATTGCAACGCCTGTGCGCGCTCGATCCGATCGTCGGGTGCAAGCGGCGTGCCGCCCGCGACGTACCAAAGAATGGCGTTCGATTCGGCGAGGTAACGGCCCGGCGCCACTTCCAGCAGCGGCACTTGCCCGTTTGGATTTTTCTTCAGGAAATCGGGTGTGTGGCTTTCGCCTTTCAAGATGTCGACCTCGACCAGCCGGTAAGGCGCGTCGAGCTGCGCCAAAGCGAGCCGCACCTTGTAGCTATTTCCCGAGCGCTGCATCGAATAGAGGGTGTACATCGCTTCTCGTAGTCCGCTGCAGAAATTTCCGACGCTACTATGCAAGACCATCTATGTCTTGAACGCGGCGATGTCGTGACCGGTGCGATCGGTCGCAGGCGCCAATGCCACTTTAAAATTATTTCAGAAGAAACGTGTCGGATAAAGCCATCGGCTGGGCGAAGTGAGGCGTGCTGCGTCGCAATAACAGAATAAATGTGACGAGCATCACCGGCACCCCCAGGGGAATAAGAGTCAACTGCGCCGCACTGCGGGCAACGAGCGGCATGAGCCAGAGCGCCGCGAGCGCTGTTTTCTCCCAAGGCCCGAATCCCCGGACCAGTCCGTCCGCGGCGAGAAAGGCGATGGCCGGCGCCAGCACCATCATGTCGTAGTCGAAGGTGAAGGGAGTCGCGAGAATTGTCGCGATACAGAGCGACGCTGCCTTGACCGGATAGGCCGTGCTGCTTCGCCACAGCCAAATCAGAGCGGCAGCGAGGCACGCCACAAGCACGGCCTGCAACGCGTAAGCCAGCGGAATCGGCGCGCCCCACATGCGCGCCCAGGCAAACAGGCTTTGCATCTTGTGCCAGCCGGGATCGCCCTGTTCGAGCACGACGGTGCGCACGAAGTGTGTGGAGTCGAAGAAAGCGCGCCATACGTCCGGGCCGAATGCGACGGTGGCCGCCACAGCAAGGAGCGCAAATGTCGTCGCCGCGGCGGCGAAAGAGCGCCAATACCCGCCCGCGGCGAGCGCCAACGGAACCATCAATCCGAATTGTGGTTTGTAGGCGAGCAACCCGAACAGCAGCCCGGCCACAATCGGGCGCCGATCCAGCACGGCCAGCGCGCCGCCGAGAAGCGCCGCCGTGAGGAAGCCATTCTGGCCGTGACCGAGATTGACCAGCACGGCCGGGAAGGCCAGCGCAAGAAGGAGCTCGATCCGCGATTCTGAGCCTAGCCGAGATGCTCCCTCATCCCGGCGTTCTCCCGGCAGGTGGAGAGAACGAGAAATGATCGCGCCGATCGCCAGAAGATAGAGCGCCAGCGTAACCACCTGCCAGGTCACGAGTGCGGCGCCGTAGGGCAAGAGCGCCAGCGCCGCGGTGATGAACAGGAAGAAAGGCGGATAGAACCAGCTATAGAACGGTGTCGCCTCGCCGAAGATCGCCTGCTCGCGGGCATGCTGCCGGGCGAGGTCGTAGGGGGCCTGCGCGTTCCCCTCCAGCACGTAAGTTCCGGCTGAATAGAAGCTCGAAAAATCGGTTCCCAGCGGGCGGCCTTGCATGTCGACAAGCGCATGGGCGGTGACCAGCATGAAGACGATGCTGGCCGCGGCCACGCAGAGGATCGCGATGGCGACTAGGCGGACGCGCTCGGGCGTGAGCCAGGCCCCGCTGCGCAGGATGTCGTATGCCCGGTTCAGGTGCCGCTCCGCTCGCTCGACAGGGGGCTGTGCGGCCCATTAGGCCAGCGCCGCCTTAACGGAGAATTGAGCCTTTCGATCCGTTGCCCGCCCTTGCCTGTCGCGGCGCGGCGCTTTAGAGCATGTCCCGGAAAAGTGGAAGCCGGTTTTCCGAAAAGGACATGCGACAGCAGAAGAATCTAGAGCGCATCCCGATTAGGTTGAATCGGGATGTGCGCTAGGAAACAGCGCCTTATTGGAGGATAGCAATGGCCTTTCTTGCGGACCGCACCGCGCGCATCAAGCCGTCAGCCACCATCGCGGTGACGGACAAAGCGCGCGCGCTCAAAGCGGCGGGCCGCGATGTCATCGGGCTGGGCGCCGGCGAGCCGGATTTCGATACGCCCGACAACATCAAAGAGGCGGCCATCAAGGCGATCCGCGACGGCAAGGCGTCGAAATACACCGCCGTCGACGGCATTCCCGAATTGAAGGCCGCGGTCGCGCGCAAGTTCAAGCGTGAGAACGAGCTGACCTACAAGCCGTCGCAGATCATCATCGGCACCGGCGGCAAGCAGGTGCTGTTCAACGCGCTCTTGGCGACGCTCAATGCCGGCGACGAAGTGATCATCCCGGCGCCTTATTGGGTGAGCTATCCGGAAATGGTGCTGCTCGCCGGCGGCGAGCCCGTCGAAGTCGCGACTACGATGGAATCGGGTTTCAAGATGAAGCCCGAGGCGCTCGAGCGCGCGATCACGCCGAAGACCAAATGGATCATCTTCAACTCGCCGTCCAATCCGACCGGCGCCGCCTACACGCGCGACGAGCTCAAAGCCGTCACCGGTGTGCTGGTGCGCCATCCGCATGTGCACGTGATGTCGGACGACATGTACGAGCATTTGGTCTACGACGACTTCAAGTTCTACTCGCCGGCGCAGCTCGAGCCGGCGCTCTATGACCGCACGCTGACGGTCAACGGCGTGTCCAAGGCCTATTGCATGACCGGCTGGCGCATCGGCTTTGCCGGAGGTCCGGAGCCGCTGATCAAGGCGATGGCGATGATCCAGTCGCAGTCGACCTCGAACCCGACCGCGGTTGCGCAATGGGCCGCCGTGGAAGCGCTCGACGGCCCGCAGGATTTCATCGGCAAGCACAACAAGATTTTCAAGGAGCGGCGCGACCTCTGCGTGTCGATGCTCAACCAGGCGAACGGCATTCGTTGCCCGAAGCCGGAGGGCGCGTTCTACGTCTATCCATCGTGCGGCGGGACGATCGGCAAGATGGCGCCGACAGGCAAAAAGCTCGCGACCGACGAGGACTTCGTCACCGAGCTTTTGGAAGCCGAGGGTGTCGCCGTGGTGCAGGGCACGCCCTTTGGGCTCGGGCCGGCTTTTCGCATTTCCTATGCGACCGCGACGAGCGCCCTGGAGGAAGCCTGCGCGCGCATCCAGCGCTTTTGCGGCAATTTGAAATAGTCCGTCATTCCGGGACGCGGGCAACGCCCGCGGACCCGGAATGCATATTCACAGTCCTCGCAACTCGTCCGCTGAGATCGTTTTGCCGGTTCTGTGGTTATGGATTCGGGTCCATGCTTCGCACGCCCCGGAATGGCGGCTGGACGAATTGGCGGCAGACGCGGGGGTCTTTCTCACCTACAATCCGCCGCGCCAACGGCCCCGCTGGGGGAGCCGGGTGAGGGAGTATCCACTATGTTTCGCAGTGCTTTCGCTGCGGTGGCCGCAATGGCCGTCGCGCTCACGATGCTATTGGCGCCGGCGAATGCGCAGCCGCGACGAATCCAGCTTGGCACGCTGACCTGCGCGATGTCGTCCAGCATCGGGCTGATCGTGGGCTCGCAAAAGAACGTAAACTGTGCCTTCCGCGGCCAGCCCGGCGAACCGGAGGAAGCCTATACCGGCACCATGACCACCCTCGGTCTCGATATCGGCATCACGACCGGCGGCGTGATCGTCTGGACCGTATTCGCTGATACCAGTCGCTACGTCGGCATGCTGGCCGGTAGATATGTTGGGGCGACCGGGGAAGTTTCGATAGCGGCAGGTCTCGGCGCCAACGTTCTGGTCGGCGGCTCAAACCGGACCGTGGCGCTGCAACCGCTCTCCTTGCAAGGCCAAGTGGGCCTTGATGTCGCCGCGGGCATCGGTCAACTCGATCTCCATCCCGCGCAATAATTTACGCTGCGGCGCCACCGGCGCGTGTTCTGATTGCGAAGTTCGCAAGCAGCTTGAGGCGGACTCCCTGCGGACTCCGCAGCAAAAGGACATAAGCAAATTTATGATACTAGTGCGGTTCCGTCTCAAATTTTTAGTCTTCAGTCCGGGGTCGTACTGTCGCGCCCCTTGACCAGCCCCGCCGCTGCCTGAAACGATGGCGAAGCGCAGCCCGCGCCCCAACGACGGGCCGGCGCCGGGAGGCAGTCATGGCAGCAAACGGCAATCACGCAACGCGTGCGACCGGACCCCGCTGTATCGCGCTGGTCGGTCCCTTCCAAAGCGGCAAGACGACATTGCTTGAAGCGATCCTTGCGCGCACCGGCGCCGTTGCGCGCCAGGGCAGTGTCGAGGCCGGCAACACGGTCGGCGACAGCAGCAAAGAAGCGCGCGATCACCGCATGAGCGTCGAGCTCACAGTCGCCACCACGAACTTCATGGGCGATTCCTTCACTTTTCTCGATTGCCCCGGTTCGGTCGAATTCGCCCATGACATGCGCGCGGTGCTGCCGGCGATCGATGTCGCCGTCGTCGTCTGCGAAATGGACGAGAAGAAAGTGCCGCAGCTCCAGCTCATCTTGCGTGAGCTCGAGGAGCAAAAAATCCCGCGGCTGCTTTTCCTGAACAAGATCGACAAGGCCGACGCCGGCGTGCACGACGTGCTCAATTTGCTGCAAGGCGCCTCCCGAACCAAGCTGATCCTGCGGCAGATCCCGACATTCTCCGGCGAGATCGTCAGCGGCTTCGTCGATCTCGCGCTGGAACGCGCCTTTGTCTACAAGGAGCACGCCCCTTCGGAGGTCGTTGCGCTCGACGGCGACGTGGCTGATCGCGAAAAGACCGCGCGCTTCTCCATGCTGGAAACGCTCGCCGATCACGACGACGAGCTGATGGAGCAGTTGCTCGAAGACATCCAGCCGCCGCGCGACAAGGTGTTCGACGATCTGACGCGCGAGTTGCGTGAAGGGCTGGTTTGTCCGGTGCTGATGGGCACCGCGACGCGCGCGAACGGCGTGTTGCGTTTGTTGAAGGCGCTGCGCCACGAATCGCCCGGCATCGCCGAAACCGCCAAGCGTCTCGGTATGAAACCGGCCGGCATGGATGCCGTCGCCTATGTGCTCAAGACGCAGAACACGACGCATGGCGGCAAGATGTCGATCGTGCGCATGCTTGCCGGCCAGGCCGGCGACGGCACGACATTCGTGTCCGGCGACGACGAGGCCGGCCGCGTCGCCGGCGTGTTCAAGCTTGTCGGCCAGACCACCGAGAAGCGCGGTCCGGCGGCGGTCGGCGAGACCGTGGCCTTCGCCAAAGTCGACAAGGCCAAGACCGGCGATACGCTGAGCGCAGGCAAGCAGGCGCATGCACCTGTGGCCAAGATCGAGCCTTTTCCGCCGGTGCTGGCGATCGCGATCTCGGCCAAGGAGCGCAAGGACGACGTCAAGCTCGGCCAGGCGCTCAACAAGCTAGCCGAAGAAGATCCCTCGATCATCATCGTGCACAATCCGGAGACGCACGAAGTCGTGTTATGGGGCCAGGGCGAGATGCATTTGCGCGTCGCGACCGAGCGTCTCGGCGATCGCTACGGCGTCGTGCTTGAACGCCGCCAGCCGTCGGTCGGTTATCGCGAGACCATCCGCAAAGGCATCGTGCAGCGCGGCCGACATAAGAAGCAGTCGGGCGGCCACGGCCAATACGGCGACGTCGTGCTCGACATCAAGCCGATGCCGCGCGGTTCGGGCTTCTCCTTTGAGGACAAGATCACCGGCGGCGTCGTGCCGCGCAACTACATCCCCTCGGTCGAGGAAGGCATTGTCGACGGGCTGAAGCACGGGCCGCTGGGCTTTCCCGTGGTCGATCTGCATGTATCGCTGATCGACGGCTCCTACCACACCGTCGATTCGTCCGACATGGCATTCCGGACTGCCGGACGCATCGGTGTCGCCGAAGGCTTGCCGCAATGCCAGCCGGTGCTGCTCGAGCCGATCCATCTGGTCGAGATCGTCTGTCCGACCGAAGCAACGGCAAAAATCAACGCGCTGCTGTCGGGACGCCGCGGGCAAATTCTCGGCTTCGATACACGCGAAGGCTGGAACGGCTGGGACGTGGTGCGCGCCAAGATACCGGAGGCGGAAATCGGCGACCTCATCGTCGAGGTCCGTTCGGCGACCGCGGGCGCCGGCACATTCACGTTCAAGTTCGATCACATGGCCGAGCTGACCGGACGCACCGCCGATCAGATCATCGCCGCGCGCCGCGCGGCAGCCTAAGCCGGCGTGGGGCCGATTGCTCAGACGTTTTGCAGCCCCAATACGGCGGCGGTGTCGGCGCGCACCTTGCGGGTCAATGCGGCGTCGTCGATCAATGAATGCCCATAGGATGGAATGATCGCTCCCAGTTTGGCTTTCCAGCCGCCAGCCAATTCCTTGCCGAAGCACAGTTCGAGGACCTTGATCATGATCGACGCGGCGGTCGAGGCGCCGGGCGAAGCGCCGAGCAGCGCGACCAGCGAGCGATCCTGCGCCGCCACGATCTCGGTGCCGAATTTCAGAATGCCGCCCTTCACCGGATCGCGCTTGATGATCTGGACGCGCATTCCGGCGCGCTGCATCCGCCAGTCGCTTTCCTGGGCCAACGGGTAGTAGAAAGTCAGCGTGGCAAATCGCTCCTTCGGCGATTGCACCACCTGGTCCACCAGATATTCATCGAGATTGAAATTGTGCAATCCGACTTCCATCATCGGCAGAATGTTGCCTGGCCGGATCGAGGCAAACAGATCGAGCCACGACCCGTGTTTCAGGAACTTGGTGGAGAACCCGGCATAGGGTCCGAACAGAATTGAATGAGTGTCGCCGATGACCCGGGTATCGAGGTGCGGAACGGACATCGGCGGCGAACCCACATCGGCCATGCCGTAGACTTTGGCGTGATGCCGTTTGTTGATGGCCGGGGCGTCGCAGCGCAGCCAAATGCCGCTCACCGGGAAGCCGGCATAACCGTTCGCTTCCGGAATTCCCGATTTCTGTAACAGCGGCAAGGCGCCGCCGCCGGCGCCGAGAAAGACGAATTTTGCGGTGGTCGACGTTTGCGCGTTGTTGGCCGCATCGATCGCATCGATGCGCCAGCGGCCGCCGTCCTCGCGGTGCAGCCCGGTGACGCGACGCGAGTAGTGAGCGGCGAAGCCGCTCAGCGTCTGCAAATAACCAATCAGATTGCGGGTCAGCGCGCCGTAATTCACGTCCGCGCCGGTGATCATTCGGGTTGCGGCGATGATGTCGGAGTCCGGCCGGCCTTCCATGACCAGCGGGATCCAGTCCCGCAACGTCTGCCTATCTTCGGTGAATTCCATGCCCCGGTAGAGGTGGTGCGCGGTCAGCGCGGCGTACCGCTTTTTGAGAAAGGCGACGTGGGCGGCGCCATGGACAAAACTCATATGCGGCACCGCATGGATGAACAGATCCGGCGACGCGATCGCTTTCTTTCGGATCAAATAGCTCCAGAATTGGCGGGAGAGATCGAATTCGACATTGACGTTGAGCGCCTTGGAGATATCGATGCTGCCGTCACTGCGCTCGGGCGTGTAGTTGAGTTCGCACAAAGCGGCGTGGCCGGTTCCGGCATTGTTCCAGGCGTCGGAGCTTTCCAGCGCCGCGCCTTCCAGCGTCTCGAAAATCTCGATGCGGAGCGACGGTTCGAGCTCCTTGAGGAACACGGCCAAGGTGGCGCTCATGATGCCGGCACCGACCAGGACGATGTCGGTATCCGCGGCGCGCGTTTGATTCATGACTTGCTCTCCCATCGGATCGGCCGTTACGCACGGCACCGTGCAGCTGGAGCGGCACGACTTTTCTTCGAATCGTTATGCCACCCGAGCGCATGTGTCTGCGCATGATCTTTTCCAAAAACCGGGTTCCACTTTTCGGGATCATGCTTTGGCTATTTGCTCGGCCGGAACGGAACCGCGGCGCCAGCCGCAAGAATCACATAGGCCCGCCGCCAGGGTTGATTGTCGATCAGCTTCCAGCGGTGGCCACCGCCGGCGGTATCCTCAGCCAACAATATGTCGCCGGGCTTCAGCGTGAAATGATGTCCGCTGCGTGTTTCGAAATCGAGCGTGCCGCTGAGCGTAATCACGAGCTGGCGGGTAGGCGCGTCGTGCCAATCGAGCGTGCCGCCCGAAGCGGTCTCCTGAAACGACACGGTTGTCACCGGCAGCTTGCCGGTGAGGATATCGCCGTGGGGGCTAGGCTCGAGATCGATAACGCCGTCAACGAAATGCGAGTTGTCGTCATCTCCGGTCCAAAGGCGCACGCATCGGATCATGCTGGTCTCCTCATGCCGTTTGCAGACCTTTTACTCGGCGGTCGGCCCAGTCGGCCGCCTGCCGCTCCGCCCAAGAATTACTCAACAATGATGACAGCGGCGCTGTCATGGTTTCGCGCGGCTGCGAACTTTCGCCGGCCGGCCGGGTTGAAAATACATGCCGGTGATGAAAATACATGCCGGTGATGAAAATACATGCCGGTAACAAAGAATACGTTTAAGTGGGCTTTATTGGTAGGTGGGCTTTATTGGTAAGTGGGCTTTGTTGGCGTCAGCCGATCTGAATGGAACCGCACTGCGTAACCCTGGCAGAAGCTAAGGAAGAACGGCAGACGTTTCTCCCCGTCATCATCCTTGCGGATTATTCGCTTCCGCTTAACGGAGCAGAAATCATGGCGAAAACGGTAGCCGACCAGTTTGCAGAGACGTTAGCGGCGGCCGGCGTCAAGCGGATCTATGGCGTCGTCGGCGACAGCCTGAATGGGCTGACCGATTTGCTGCGCCGGCAGGCCAAGATCCAGTGGCTTCATGTGAGGCATGAAGAGGTTGCTGCATTCGCGGCCGGCGCCGAAGCGCATTTGACCGGCGAACTGGCCGTGTGCGCCGGAAGCTGCGGGCCGGGCAATCTGCATTTGATCAACGGACTTTTCGATTGTCACCGCTCGCGTGTCCCGGTGCTGGCGATCGCGGCGCAGATACCGTCACCCGAGATCGGCGCCGGCTATTTTCAGGAAACCCATCCGCAGACGCTCTTCAAGGAATGCAGCCACTATTGCGAATTGGTGTCCGATCCGCAGCAGTTGCCGCGCACCCTCGAGATCGCCATTCGCGAGGCGGTCGGCAAGCGCGGCGTTGCTGTGGTGGTGCTGCCCGGCGATGTGGCGCTGGAGCCCGCTTCGAACGCGCCGCTGGCGAAAATCGGCGGCTTGCTGCCGCCGCGGCCGGCAGTCACGCCGGCGGATGCCGAACTCAAAAGCCTCGCCGCTTTGTTGAACGGCGACGACAGCGTCACGATCCTGTGTGGCTCGGGTTGTGAGGGCGCGCACGCAGAACTCTTGGCGCTCGGCAAAAAGCTCAAAGCGCCGATGGTGCACGCGCTGCGCGGCAAGGAGCATGTCGAATGGGACAATCCTTATGACGTCGGCATGACCGGATTGATCGGGTTTTCGTCCGGCTACTACGCTATGCTCGATTGCGACATTCTGCTCATGCTCGGCACCGATTTTCCCTACCGGCAATTCTATCCCCGCGAAAGTGCCGTTCGCATCGCCCAGGTGGATATACGGCCCGAGCAGATCGGCCGGCGCGCTGCGGTCGATCTTGGCGTCGTGGGCGACGTCAAGGCGACGATTGCCGCCCTATTGCCGCTGCTCAAGGAAAAAAGCGACGACGCCCATCTGGCGCAGGCGCGTCAGCATTACGCCAAGGCGCGTAAGTCGCTGGACGATTTGGCCGTTGGAACGGGCAAACGGGTTTTGCACCCGCAGCAAGTCGCCAAGGCGATCAGCGATCAGGCCGCCGCCGATGCCGTCTTCACCTGCGATGTCGGCCTGCCGACAGTGTGGGCGGCGCGATATCTGGCGATGAATGGCAAGCGCCGTCTGATCGGCTCGTTCTGGCATGGCTCCATGGCCAATGCGATGGCGCACGCGATCGGCGCGCAGGCCGCGTTTCCCGGCCGGCAAGTGATCTCGCTTTCCGGCGATGGCGGCTTCAGCATGCTGATGGGCGATTTTTTGACCCTCACGCAGCTGCGGTTGCCGGTGAAGATCGTAGTCTTCAACAACGGCAAGCTCGGTTTCGTGGAGCTCGAGCAGATGTCGACCGGTTTTCTGACCACCGGCACCGATCTTGTGAATCCGAACTTTGCGGATATGGCGGAAGCCGTCGGCGTGCGCGGGATCAGGATCGAGAAGCCGGACGAAGTCCAAGATGCGATTGCGGCTGCGCTCGCCCACGACGGTCCGGTGCTGGTCGATGCGGTGGTCGCGCGCACCGAGCTCGCGATGCCGCCGGCCATCACCGCCGAGATGGCGAAAGGCTTCACGCTCTACATGGTCAAAGCGGTGCTGAGCGGCAGAACCGACGAGATCGTTGACCTTGCGCAAGGGAACCTTTGGCGCTAGCGGGAGGCTTCCATGGAGCTTACGGCACTACTCCTGTCGAGGCTGCAATTTGCCTTCACGATCTCGTTCCACATCATCTTCCCGTCCTTCTCGATCGGGCTTGCGGCATGGCTGACCATCCTTGAAGCCTTGCACCTGGCGACCGGCCGTCCGGCCTATCGCATGGTGTTCGAGTTCTGGCTCAAGATCTTCGGCGTGGCGTTCGGGATGGGGGTGGTGTCCGGCATCGTCATGGCCTTCCAGTTCGGCACCAACTGGGAGGTGCTGGCCCGCATGGCCGGCCCGATCCAGGGTGTGCTCCTCTCCTACGAGACCTTCACGGCGTTTTTCCTCGAGGCGAGTTTTTTCGGGATTCTCCTGTTCGGGCGCTCACGCGTCCCGCCGTGGTTCTATTTGTTCTCGACCGCGATGGTCGCGCTCGGCACCACGCTGTCGGCGTTCTGGATCATGGCGAACAACAGCTGGATGCAGGCGCCGATGGGCTACGTCACCGAGAATGGCGTCTTCGTCCCCACCGACTGGCTCAAGATCGTATTCAGTCCGGTGCTGTGGGTGCGATTCCCCCACATGCTGCTCGCCGCTTTCATCACCGGTGCCTTTTGCGTCGCGGCGACCGGCGCCTGGTATCTATTGCGCGGCAAATTCCCTGCCGAAGCGCACATCATGCTGCGCATGGGCCTGTTCCTCGCCGCCATTCTGGTGCCGCTGCAGATCTTCTTCGGGCACCTCAATGGCGATTACGTTCACGATTATCAACCGGCCAAGTTCGCCGCGATCGAAGCGCGCTGGCACGACGAGCAGCCCGCCGGCGAAGTGTTGATCGCGATCCCCGATCAGCAGGCGGAGCGCAACCTTTACGAAATCAAGATTCCCGTTCTCGGCAGCCTGATCGGCAGCATGAGTTTCGATTCCAAGGAGGTTGGGCTTACCGACTTTCCGCGCGCCGACCGGCCTCCGCGTGCTCATTCCGTTTTTTGCGTTCCGCATCATGGTCGGTTGCGGGCTCGTCATGCTCGCTCTCGCCTGGATCGGATCCTATCTCAGTCTCAAGGAGCGATTGGAGCAGAGCCGCCTGCTGCTGTGGGCGATATTCTTGAGCTTTCCGCTGCCGTTCATCGCCATCCTGACGGGCTGGTTCACGGCCGAAGTCGGACGGCAGCCCTGGACGGTCTATGGCGTGTTGCGCACCGCCGATGCCCTCACTCCGTTTCTGACAACGCGCGCGGCGCTCGTCTCTCTGATTGTCTTTTGCCTGGTCTATACGTTCATTTTCGCCTTCGGCGCGCTCTACATTCATCGGCTGCTGCGTATCGGTCCGGTCGGGCGTCTGGCTGAGCCTGCCGCCGCGGCCACTCCGAACCGTCCGCTGTCGGTCGTCGATGAGCCTCTGTCGGCACAATCGCCAGGAGAATAGGCCATGCTCATGTTCTGGGTATTCGTCTTGGCGCTCAGCGTATTGCTTTACGTGCTGCTCGACGGCTTCGATCTCGGCGTCGGCATTCTCTTCGGACTGACGCGCAGCGAATCGAACCGGCGCGGGATGATGGCGGCGGTGGCTCCCATCTGGGACGGCAACGAAACCTGGCTGGTGGTGGCCGGCGTCGTTCTTTGGGGCGCATTTCCGATCGTCTATGCGACGTTGTTTTCCGCCTTCTATCTGCCGCTTCTGCTCATGCTGGCGGGCCTGATCCTGCGCGGCGTTGCCTTCGAATTCCGCTACAAGGCCGAGCGCATGCGCCCGGTCTGGGATGCAGGCTTTGCCGGCGGCTCGCTGGCCGCCGCCTTTATTCAAGGCCTGATGGTCGGCGCCCTGGTCGAGGGGCTTCCAGTCGCCGACGGCCGTTATGTGGGCGGGGAATTCGGCTGGCTCAGTCCGTTCGCGCTGATGTGCGGCGTTGGGCTGTGCCTCGGCTACACGCTTCTGGGCGCCTGCTGGCTGGTGCGCAAATGCGAAGGCGAATTGCGCGAACTGGCGTACCGTCTGATCCCCTATTTGTCGATCGGCCTGCTCGTCTTCCTGATCGTCGTCTTCGCTTATGCTCTGGTTGTGGACCTGCGTGTCATCGGCCGGTGGCTGGAGCGGCCTTATTTGTTCGTTTTCCCGGCGATCGGTATCGTGGCGGCGATCGTGCTTGTCGTCAGCGTGCGCGCGCGCCGCGACAGCCTGCCGTTCTATATGGTCGCGCTCATGTTCACCGCGGCCTTCGGCACGCTGGCCATCTCGTTCTGGCCCTACATGATTCCCTTCTCCATCACCATCGAGCAGGCGGCGGCGCCGCACTCGAGTTCTGGCTTTCATGTTCTGGGGCGAAGGCTTGTTCGTCTTTCCGCTGATGCTGCTCTATACCGTGATCAGCTACACCGTATTCAGAGGCAAGGTCGGACCGGCGTCGGGGCATTACGAGTGAGGCGGCGCACGTCATAGACGCCATCCGGGGAGAGAGACATGGACGATTTTCGCAAGGAAACCGATAGCCTTGGCGAGGTTCTCGTGCCCGCGGACAAATTATGGGGCGCGCAGACTCAGCGCTCGCTTGAGCATTTCAGCATCGGCGCCGATCTCATCCCGCGCGAAATGATCACGGCTTATGCAGTCCTGAAAAAGGCGGCGGCGAATGCCAATCACGCCGCCGGCCGGCTCGACGACAAGCGCCATGCGTTGATCGTGAAAGTCTGCGATGAAATTCTCGCGGGTCAGCATCATGACATGTTTCCGCTGCATGTCTGGATGACCGGCAGCGGCACCCAGTTCAACATGAACGTCAACGAGGTGATCTCGAACCGCTGCTGCCAGCTTGCCGGCACGGCGCTCGGCAGCAAGACGCCGGTTCATCCCAACGATCACGTCAACATGTCGCAATCGTCGAACGACAGTTTCCCCTCGGCGATGTATATCGCGAGCGCCGTTGCCGTGAGACAGCGGCTCATGCCCGCCGTGAAGGCGCTGCACGACGCCATCGCCGTCAAAGCCAGCGCCTGGGACGACATCGTCAAGATCGGCCGCACCCACATGCAAGACGCGACGCCGCTGACGCTCGGGCAGGAATGGTCCGGCTATGCCGGCATGCTCGCCGACGATCTCGAACGCATCGATGGTGCGCTCAAGGGCGTCTACCGGCTCGCGCTCGGCGGCACCGCGGTCGGCACCGGCATCAATACCGAACCCGGGTTCGCGGAGGCCGTGGCCGCGGACATTGCCAAGCTGACGGGCCAGCCGTTTGTCACCGCGCCCAACAAATTCACCGTGCAAGGCGCGCATGATGCGCTGGTGCAGTTGTCCGGAACGCTGCGTACACTCGCCGTGTCGCTTTACAAGATCGCCAACGACATCAGGCTGATGTCCTGCGGTCCGCGCGCCGGCTTTGCCGAATTGCTGATCCCGGAGAATGAGCCGGGCTCGTCCATCATGCCCGGCAAGGTCAATCCGACCCAGTGCGAAGCGCTGACCATGATCGCGGTGCAGGTGATGGCGAACGATGTCGCCGTGGGATTCGGCGGCGCCGGCGGCTATCTGGAAATGAATGTCTACAAGCCGCTGATGATTTTTAACATCACGCATTCGATCACGATCATGACCGATGGCTCTACCAACTTCCGAAAGTTCCTGATCGAGGGCACGAAACCCAACCTGAAGAAGATCAAAACCGACGTCGAGCGTTCGCTCATGCTGGTGACCGCGCTGGCGCCGGTCATCGGCTATGACAAAGCCTCGCAGATCGCCCATTACGCGATGGACAACGATCTCACGCTCAAGCAGGCTGCGTTGAAGCTTGGTTTCGTCAGCGAGGCCGAGTTCGACCGCGTCGTCGACCCCGCCAAGATGGTCAAGCCTTACGTCGCGGCCGGTAGACCGTGATCGCGAAAAGCTTGCCCTCGGGCCTTGACCCGATGGGTGGAAACCGGTTTTCCGACAAGATTATGCTCAAACAAAAAGCTAGAGCGGCGGGATGCCGATCCAACTATAACTCAACCCGCCCTAGCGGCGGGATGGCGCTGTTCCGATGAACGTCGTGCAAGCCTCGGCGCCGGGAAGTGTGAATTCGCCGGAGAAGAGCGCAGGCGACGTCGTCTCGATTCTGTCTGCCGCCACTAGGCTGCTGTTCAGCAACGGCGAGACCACGCGGCGAATGATTCTAGGCTTAGAGCGCTTGGGGGAGGCGCTCGGCGTCAACGCCACAGTATCAGCGCGATGGGGCGAGGTTATGCTGCGGATCGACGATCCGGCCGGCCCCCGCCTGCATTGGATTGCCGCGGCGCCTCTCGGCGTCGATATGGGCAAGGTTGCCGCGACCAATGAGTTGATTGACCGGTTTTGCAAGAATGCGATTGGATTTGACCAAGTGCAGTCGCAGCTTGCGGCAATCCGGTCGCTGCCGCCGGTCTCGCTGGCGCGCTTTGTTCTCCTGACGGCGGCGGGCGCCGCCGCGCTCGGCGTGATCTTCGGCGCCAGCCATTGGCTCACGCTGGTTCTCATTGCGCTCAGCGCCGGCGCTGGCGCCGTCTTGCGCCGATGGATCGCGACACTCGGCAGCAATCCGTTCGCCCAGCCTTTTTGCGCGGCGCTGCTGGCCGGCATTGTCGGCGCGATCGTGGCTCACTTTCAGATCAGTTCGGTGCTGCGTCTGGTTGCCGTTTGTCCCTGCATGGTGCTGGTTCCGGGAGCGCATTTCCTCAACGGCGCAATCGACCTTGCGCGTACGCGCATTGCGCTCGGAGCGTGCCGGATCGGTTACGCAAGCCTCATCACGCTCGTCATCAGCGTCGGCCTGCTTGCCGGTTTGTCGCTCGGCGGTGCCGACCTGCCGCTATCGCCGCCGTTAACCGCCGTCCCCCTCGGCTACGACGTGATTGCCGCCGGGATCGCAGTCGCCGCTTACGGTACGTTCTTCGCCATGCCGTGGCGCATGCTGCCGATTCCCGTCTTGATCGGCATGCTGGCGCACGCGTCGCGCTGGGTCATCCTGGTGCCGGCGGGCGGCAGTGCCGAAACCGGTGCGCTTGTGGCTTGTTTCGTCGTCGGCAGTATCGTCACGCCGGTCGCCGATCGCATGCGCATGCCGTTTGGTGCTTTCGCCTTCGCTTCGGTCGTGTCGCTGATGCCCGGCATCTACATCTTCCGGATGGCCGGCGGCTTGCTCAATCTCATTGCGCCAGTCCGTCCTTCGCCCGAATTTCTGCTGGGAACGATGGTCGATGGCGCAACGGCGCTTTTGATCATTGTCGCCATGGCTTTCGGGTTGATCGTGCCCAAGCTGGTCATCGAAAATTTCTTCCCGACGCTGACCGACGCGGAGCCGGCGGCAGGTGAATAGCGGCGGGGCGTTTCCGCTGCTAGATTGCGCCGCTCGCCTTTGTCCGAGTGACGCTCCTGCATTGTGGAGAAGGAAATGCCCGCTTATTGGGTCGCCCGCGGAAGGGTCAACGATCCAGCCGAATATAAGAAATACGCCGATCAGGTGCCTGCGATCCTCGCCAAATATGGCGGCAAAGCCTTGGCCCGCGGCGGCCGCTTTCAGATCATGGAAGGCCCCGAGACGTTCCAGCGCTTTGTGGTGATCGAATTTCCGACCTTCGAGCATGGCGTCGCCTGTTTCACGTCCGAAGAATACAAGAAGGCCGCGGTGTTCCGCCGAAACGGCGCCGGCGAAGTCGAAGTCGTGGTGATCGAAGGGCTGGAACCGGCGAAATAACTCGGTGCCTCACCAAATCCATACCGCCCGAGGCTATGGATTCCGGGCTCGCGCCCTTGGCGCGCCCGGAATGACGCTACGCCGCCGCGCGCGGCTCGCCGCCGCCGGGCGGCGGTACCGGCACGCCGTCGGCGGCGTATTCGTTGAGCTTGTTGCGCAATGTGCGGATCGAGATGCCGAGCACGTTGGCCGCGTGCGTGCGATTGCCGAGGCAATGCTTGAGCGTCTCGAGGATGAGATCGCGCTCGACCTCGGCGACGGTGCGGCCGACCAGCGCGCGCGAGACCTGTTCGGCGGCGAGCGCCGCATGGGCGACGGAAGAGGCGCTGCGCTGCTGGTCGAGGCGCGCGCCGTCGGGCGCAAGGATGGATTCGGCTCCAATCTCCACGCCGGTCGCCAGCAGCACCGCGCGATGCATGGTGTTTTCCAGTTCGCGCACATTGCCCGGCCAGAGATTGACCGTGAGAGTGCGGCGCGCCTCTTGCGAGAGCGGTCGCGGCGGCAAGCCGTTCGCGGCCGCATATTTGCCGACGAAATATTGCGCGAGCTCGATCACGTCGGCGGGCCGCTCACGCAGCGGCGGGATCTTCAAATTGACGACGTTGAGGCGGAACAACAGGTCTTCGCGAAAGGTATGCTCGCGCACCGCGTCGGCGAGATTGCGGTTCGAGGTGGCGATGATCCGGATGTCGATCGGCACCGGCCGGGTGCCGCCGACGCGGTCGACCACGCGCTCCTGAATCGCGCGCAACAGCTTGGCCTGCAGCCGCACGTCCATTTCGGAAATTTCGTCGAGCAGCAGCGTGCCGCCATTGGCCTCCTCGAATTTGCCGATGCGGCGCGCAACCGCGCCGGTAAACGCGCCCTTCTCATGGCCGAACAGCTCGGATTCGAGCAGCATTTCCGGAATGGCCGCGCAGTTGACGCAAATGAACGGCTTCTTCGCCCGGTTCGAGCGCGCGTGCACGTAGCGCGCCAGCACTTCCTTGCCGGTGCCCGATTCGCCGGTGATCAGAACCGAGGCGTCGCTGGGCGCGACCTGCAGCGCAAGCTTGACCACGCGCGCCATCGCCTCATCGCGATAGATTAGCTCGCGCGTGTCGTCGGCGACGGCGGCCAGCACCGCGGCGATCAGTTCCGGGTCCGGCGGCAGCGGGATGTACTCTTTCGCGCCTGCCTGGATCGCGGCGACCGCGGCGCGGGCATCGGTCGCTGTGCCGCAGGCGACGATCGGCGCATGGATGTGCTCGGCTTCCAATCCGGTCACTAGGTCGCGGATGGCGATCGCGACATCGACCATTAAAAGATCGGCGCCGCGCCCGGATCGCAGCACGGCCATGGCCTGCGCGATGTCCGAAGCGTGGGTGACCGTCGCGCCCTTGTCCATCGCGAGTTTGGTCGCGGTGGTGAGCTGGCCGTTGAGAGTGCCGACGATCAGGAGCCGCATGGTGTCTTTCCTTCTTCTGTCGCAGTGCGGAGATCGCGAATGGCGAGTGGCGATTGGCGAATGCGGATGATTCTATTCCCGCCCCTATTCGCTATTCGCCATCCCCTATTTGCGCGTTCCCGCATCAGCCGCGCTCCGCCTTGATGATTTCCGTCATGGTCACGCCGAGCTTCTCTTCGACCAGAACAACTTCGCCGCGGGCCACCAGGCGGTTGTTGACATAGATGTCGATCGCCTCGCCGACCTTGCGGTCGAGTTCCAGCACCGTGCCCGGGCCGATCTTGAGAAGGTCGTTGATTTCCATTCGCGCGCGGCCAAGCACGGCCGAGACTTGAACCGGCACGTCGAACACGGCTTCAAGGTCGCCGGCGACGCGCGAGGTCGAGCCGTCCGGTTCCGGCGTAGTCGGCATGTCCGGCTGCGCCGCGCGATCCTCTAGATTGGGCAGAGGCACCTTGCCGTCGTCACTCATTCCCGTTTCTCCTCCTCGCCTCAGTTCGCTTCGGCGAAACTGCGGCGTGCAGTGATGTAGCGCGCGACCGCTTCGCCGATCACGCGGTCGGCGGCGCCGGCGTCACGATTGACGCCGCCATCGGCCCATTCGATCCGGCAGTCGCCGGCCGCGATATTGGGTTCGCCGAGCACGACCAGCCGGCCGGCAAATCCGTGGGCGCGCGCGATGTCGTCGATCTTTTCGCGCGCGGCGGCGTAAAGTCCGTCGTTGACCCGGACGGCGATATGCGGCGCGGCCACAAGCTCGCGGAAGCAGCCGCTGGCGAGCGCGGAAATTTCGGCGAACGGCTCGCGGTCGATCAGGCTCGGCGCGAGCTTGCGCGCGACCGCGACCGCCACCTCGACCGCTTCGCATTCGAGCCGCGCTTCGATCGCTTTCAGCGCGCCGGCGGCGTGGTCGATGCCTGTCGCGATGCGCTCGAGCGTGCTGGCGATACGCCGGCCGTTTTCGACCTCCGCGTCATTCTGACCCTCGGCATAGCCGCGCTCGCGGGCGGCCCCTTCCGCCTCGGCGAGCTTTGCCGCGTGCTCGGACAGCGTGACCGTCGGCTCGCGCTGGCTGCCGGCGGCGAAATCGACATCGAACAGGAATTTTGCCGGGGCGGCCATCAGTAGATCAGCTCCTCTTCGCCGCGCGTCTTCGAGATGACGATCTCGCCCTTGGCGGCGAGGTCCTTGGCGAGATTGACCAGCAGCACCTGCGCCTCGTCGACGTCGCGCAGCCGCACCGGTCCCATGGCGCCCATGTCGTCGGCCAGCATCTTGGCGGCGCGGGTCGACATGTTGGACATGAAGAATTGCCGGATCGGCTCGGAGGCGCCCTTGAGCGCCACCGCGAGCTTGTCCTTTTCGATGTGGCGCATGAGGGTCTGCGCCGAGCCGGGATCGAGCTTGACCAGGTCGTCGAAGGTGAACATCAGCGTCTTGATGCGCTCGGCGCTCTCGCGGTTGTCCTCCTCGAGTGCGGTCAGAAATCGCGTTTCGGTCTGCCGGTCGAAGTTGTTGAAGATCTCGGCCATCACCTCGTGTGCGTCGCGGCGGCGGGTCTGCGAGAGATTCGACATGAATTCCGTGCGCAACGTCAGCTCGACCCGCTCGAGCACCTCTTTCTGCACCGCCTCCATGCGCAGCATGCGGTTGACCACGTCGAGCGCGAGGTCCTCGGGCAGAATGGCGAGCACGCGCGCGGCATGCTCCGGCCTGATTTTCGAAAGCACGACGGCAACGGTTTGCGGGTATTCGTTCTTGAGATAGTTGGCGAGCACCTCTTCCTGCACGTTGGAGAGCTTCTCCCACATGTTGCGGCCGGCGGGGCCGCGGATCTGCTCCATGATCGCGCCGACCCGCTCGGGCGGCAGATATTGTTGCAGCAAGCGTTCGGTGGCCTCGTAGCTGCCCATGAGCGCGCCCGAGGCCGACATGCGCGTGACGAATTCAAGCAGGAGATTTTCGACGACGTCGGCTTCGATCGCGCCGATGCCCGACATGGCGACCGAGAGCTCGCGCAACTCGTCGTCGTCGAGCATGCCCCAGATCTTGGCGCCATACTGTTCGCCGAGCGCAAGCATGAGCACGGCCGCGCGCTCACGCCCGGTGAGCAGGGCGCTTGCCGGTAGGCGCGGGGCGGCTGGCGAGCGTGGACATCGCAGCGGCGAGGTCGCGCTGGGTGTCGGCAGAGTTTTTTTCCGCGGCGTTCGCCATTTTCAAGCGATCAGGCTGGGTTGGGTTCATTCATCCATTGGCGGATGATGGAAACGGCTTCGCTCGGATTCTTGTCGGCAAGCTCACCGACTTTTTGCACCGATTGGGCGTGCACCTGGCCTTGAATCTGGGCGATATCGATCTTCCGGGCGGTCTCGCTCGGCTCGGCCTTCATGTTCTCGACCGCGCCGAGCGCGTCCGCCAGTTGGCCGCCTGCCGGCAGCGCGGCAATGGCGTGCGCTTCCGGCGCCAGCACCCGCCGCACGAGCGGCCGCACCACCATCAGCAAAACCACGAGGCCGAGCAGACCCATCACCACCATTTCGATGGCGCGCATGATGTCGTCTTTGGTGAATTGCAGGGCGCCGAGCCAGCCGGTGGGCTCAGTGATCGGCGTTGAGGGCGTCTCGGCGAATTGCAGATTGACGACCTCCACCTGGTCGCCGCGCTTCTGATCGAAGCCGATCGCCGTGCGCACCAGCGCCGCGATCTGGTCGATCTCCTCTTTGGTGCGCGGCTGGTAGACGATGTCGCCCTTGTTGTCCTTGCCGTAGACGCCGTCGACCAGGACCGCCACCGAGATGCGGTTGATGCGGCCGCCCTCGATCACTTCGGTCTTGGTCGTTTTCGATATCTCGTAGTTGACGATTTCTTCGGATTTTTTGTTCTGATCGCGGGGCTGCGCGTTGGCTTCCGGAGCGGCCCCCTGCTGCTGCCGCTGATTGCCGCCGCCGGGTATCTCGTTGCCGACCGTCACCTGGTTGTCGCGGCTCTCGGTTGCGGATGTCTCCTCGCGCGTCTGGCTCGAACGCACCACGCGACCTTCCGGATCGAATTTGTCCGAGGTCTCGGTGATGCGATTGAAATCGAAATCGGCGCTGACTTGGATGCGCGCGCGGCCGGGGCCGACCACGGAGGAAACGATTGCTTCGACCTGGTCGCGCAGCCGCTTCTCGAATGACGCGCGCCGCTCGTCGACGGTCACTTCGCCGAATTCGTCATTGCCGGTGCCATCGGCAAGGAGCCGCCCGGCCTCGTCCACGATCGACACGCGTTGCGGTTTGAGCCCGTTGACGGCGGACGCGACCAGGTGGCGAATCGCGCGCACCTGCTGCGGCTCGAGCGCGCCATGGACCTTGAGCACGATCGATGCGGACGGCTCCACCTTGTCGCGCGAGAATAGCGGCCGCTCCGGCAGCACCAGATGCACGCGCGCCGCCACGACGCGGTCGAGGCCCCTTATGGTGCGCGCCAGCTCGTCCTCGAGCGCCCGTAAATTGTTGATGTTTTGGATAAAGCTCGTCGTGCCGAGCGCGTCCGACTTGTCGAAAATCTCGTAGCCGACGCCGCCGCCTTTGGGCAGACCTTCGCCGGTGAGCGACATGCGCAGCCGCGCCACCCGGTCCTTGGGCACCATGACGGTGCCGCCGTCGTTGCGCAGTTCGTACGGCACGCCTTGCCGCTCCAGATCCTTCACGATCGCCGACGAGTCCTCGTAGGACAGGTCGGTGAAAAGCGGCGTCATTTGCGGCGCGGTGACGCGCAGGATGAGGAAGGCGAAAAAGCCCACGAGCGCTAGCGTGACGGCGGCCATGGCCGCGATCCGTGGCGCACCTAGCGTCTTGGCGAACTCAAGCAGACCCTGCACCAATTCTCGATCTCCCCG
>CAVREN010000084.1:0-41400 GCA_963720115.1 uncultured Alphaproteobacteria bacterium | reverse complement strand
GACTGCGTGACTAACTGGGGTTAAACCGGCTCAACTCTCACCAAGCCGGGCGGTTCTCGATCAACAAGCAGTCGCATCCCACTCAGCCACGTCGGCAGCGCGCGCAAGTCATCAACAGTTCGAATGCCGGGGAGCTCCGCACCCTTGCCAAATTCAACTACGACGTTGCCATCGATCCCATGAAGGCAAGCTTCAACTTCGCCCATGTTCTTGGGAAGATAACGAATTAAAGGCATCGTCGCGGACCAAAAGTCTCAATGAGAAGTATTATAAGCGGGCCGAAGATCCTACGCGACGGCCAATTCCAATTTGTCGATCAGCGTAGCATCATCCGCCTCGGCCTTAGAGCTATTGACCCGCTTCGATACTGGCCAGCGTTGCAGGGAAGCCCGAACGGATGTGATCCAGGTCACAGCCCCCTCCTCTCGAAAAGTATTGAGTCGATTTTGGGCGGAAGTATCCCCCGATGCCCGCCCCCTTCCGTCCCGTTAGAGCCCCGGTCTCCTCCTCCCCAGGCCGGGGCTTTCATTTGCGCACATTCGATCACTCTCCTGTCGTTTGACAAATGATTGTGTCCAAAAACAAAGCCCCACCTTGGCGTGGGGCTTTAGACGGAGAAGCGGGGGAGGGTAAAGGGCAAGGGGTGTTCCCCGTCCATCCGAATAACGCCGACCTATCCCCCGGTTTCCATCTGTCCTAATTCCATTTTTCGGATGTCCTAATTCGGACAGTACCGAGCATGGAAGGCATCCTCCGCACCCCCCGATGCCACGCCCTCTGTCCGTTAAGCCTCAATCTCCCCCGCTGGGGCTTTCTCTTTGCCCGACGAAATCGAAAAAGAAAAACGAACGGACAACGGCGGATTTCACTGTCCAAGCTGAGACGCCTAGCCGACAAGATTTAAAGCAACGCCGTTACGACGAATGCTATTACTGCCGTTCCCACACGATTAATAGCAGAGGGAGCAGTATGCCAGCGCGCGATAGAGGATCATCTTCGGTCAAGAAGCCAACGCATTTTTACGAGCGTAGTAGACAAACCACCGCATCAATATTGGTGGGCATCACGGCCGCTGGCATCTAGCGGAAGAACCTAACGCTGGCCCCAGTCGGTGCAGGAGCTTGTATGGGAGCCTTCGGCGACGCCCACCCCAGGTCTACCGTTACTGAAGACCAGGTCCGCCAGATTATTCAACTGCTACAGTTCCGCAAGACCCAAAAGGAGGTCGCACGTCAGTTCGGCGTTAACCGCTTGGTCGTTGAAGGCATTGCTAGCGGACGAAACTGGCAGCACGTCCCACGACCAGCAAACTTCCACGCCACAATTCGCCACAGGGCGAAGCTAACCGAAGACCAGGTCCGTGAAATCCGTCGGCTGCTGAAAGCAGGCCACTCTCAGGGTGGGATCGCCAGGCGGTTCGACGTCTTTCGCACCACTATCCGCGACATTGCCATTGGTCGCACGTGGGGCTGGTTGGCTGATTGATCGACATATACCGATCAAATTTCTACACAGAATATGCTAAAGCACCTTTGCGTCAGCTACGATTATTGAGTGGACTGACGGTAGTAGTCTAGTGCGGTTGGGGAATTCTCCGAGACCTAACAAAGCCAGAGTGCGCCGCCTGTGGATGGGGCGACCGATATGCGGAGCTTATTTTACGCATTCAGCATCGGCTTCGCAGGCTCGGTCTTATTCGTGATCGTCAACCGCTTCGAACCCAATTGTCGCCTCGCAACTTTGCTCATGATGCTCCTCATCGGCGTGACCGCGGCGGCAGTTCTCAATCGACTGATGCCTTGACCGCCTCACTCGCTGGTATGAGTCAGACAAACTAGAGGCACCTCTGCGCCCAAATGACCGGACGTGAGCGGAGGCACCAGACATGCATTGTTGTGGCCGCAGCCGAATGCACGATCCGGCCGCCAGCCATAGCACATCAGCCGGACAGCGCGATGGCCTGGCCGCTCGGTTCGCCATTACTTCGCTATCAGCATGCGCTTTGCGGTGAAACGACGCTAAGACACAGCTCAACTTTCGCTCCGATCGACAGTTTCCACGATAAAGGCTGCGTCACCCCAACTCAGCCCCAAACGCGAGTGATCCGAGCGCATGAACTGTTGCGGGATGATCTAAGCGATAGAGCGAACGCCCCGCTATGTTGCCTAAAAAACACGGCCACGCACAAAAAAACTACTCCGCCAGTTCCGGACTAAACAGAGGGCCGAGGGGGCGGGTATGCTGAAAGTCCTTAGCGACCTCGTGCTCCTTTGGGAGAGTTTAATGGCCGGAGCCGATACAACGTCCAATCGCTACGATCCTTGGTACGTGAAAGTGGCCTTCGGTGTTTTTGTTAGTTTAGTTGTTGGTGTGCTGGTCGTACTTCACGGCGCCCCAAATTACATCGTGCACTAGGAACTGCGGTCCAAGGCTGTGTACCGCGATAGAGCAAATGGGGAAATGTCCCAATGTCCGCGCGATTTAGGCCATATCCTCCCCCTTCGGCGGAAGGTCGCGATCCGACGCGACGGCGAGGACTTCGTTATCGCATTTCAACCGGATGACGTCATTGTTTTCCGGCATGCGGAGGCCTGTGCGCTGCGAAGAGCCTGCGTTGTTTTTCGATGGGAAGTTGTGAGCGATACCGTCGCCGAGGTGAACAACCCAGCCTCCTGGTAAAGCGCGTCTGTGGCGAAGAATATGCGAAGAAGGCGGCACAGCATCGTGCGGCGGCTCGGTTGGTGAGAGTAGCGCCATACGATCTGGACAAAAACGAGAAGCTTGATCCGATGGCACTGTTGGAGGAGGTGATGCAGCATTTCTAAAGGCCAAGATATGACGACGTTTCTTGAGAATGCAGGGGAGCCGCCCTAACCTTGTATAAGCTCGTTTCGTGATAGAGTTCAGATGCGATGTACGTATTGCTCCTAATCACCGGCATAGCGAACGGCACGGTTACCGTGGAGCCATTGAACACGTTCGATGATCTGCAGGCTTGTGAGAAAGCAGCCGCCGAACAGATCGTCATTGCGAAGGCGCTGCAAAATCCGACCACACATTTTCGCTGCCAGCGGGATAGGCCGGATGTGATAGTGCCAAATCCATAGAGTGAGCGATTTGGCCTTAGATGACAGGCAGGAGATGAAGCCGAGGGAGCGACCCCAGCTTCTCCGCCTAACGATGGACGAACTACTTTGACGCCACATTGGGGAGCGACCCCGTGCATCAAAGATCGACGCGCCATGGGTTGATTTTAGACGGCCACCGCAATTCCGAAGCCCCACGCGCATCGCCATGAACATCGCGAAGCTGCCCGAGCTTGTGCAGCGCCGTTAGTCGCCGTCCTCCTGGCCTAAGGGACCTTGCCCGTCGCGGGATTCACGAAGTGGGTCCGCTGACATGCGGGGCGACCGTGAAATGGCGGCGGCAAAACCGGTCGCGGCACGAAAATGGAAGATCGACTTCATCAAGTCGCCTTCGTAAGAGTAGTTTCCGCACCGGGTCATTCAGCGACATGCGGAATTGTCCGGGGATGTCTGCTTTCGCGCAAACAGCCGACATTGGATGCGCCGAATTTATGAGTACACGAATTTAGAGAGCGTGTGATGTTGATCGTTCCGCCAAAAAGTCAATCTAAAGTCAGCGGTTTTAACGAGGACGAAATCACCTCCACGGTCTTTGGTCCCTTAACGTTTATGACATGTCATGATGCCTGGGTGGCCTTATCCCAAGCGTCGCTTATCCCAAAGATTGCGCTGGTCTCGGGCGTCCCCAACTTTCATTCGGTCAAGTTTGGGTTGGGGTTCGACGACTAGGATCGAGCGGAAGTTGACGTTCTATTTGAATTCAAGTTTGATAATGCGCCGCCGCTCTAGTCGAGCGAATCCATGAAACCTATCAATTGCGGTGTTGGCCTAAGTTCACAAGAATGCAGCATTTTCGGGCGATCCCCTGTGATTCGAACTTTGGAAGCGGTCGTCTAGTTGATAGTCGAAGTCAAGTGGCGCGCTGGACAGAGCAGCAAAGAGGCGATGCCGCAACACGTTTGCTTAGGGGCAAGGTACAAGCACGCGCCTGGCGTGGGGGCGATGTAGCTCGGATCCGGTTGGAGAACTTCGAAGGAATCGAGAACTACAAGCACGGGCGTTGGAGCATCTGGAAAACCAGACGGGCGAGCTGGCGCTTGCCCGCGACGTTGCCCGACGCAATGTCCATCTTGAACGTGACAAACTAGCCAAGCCGTATGTTGCCTCAGTGTTAGCGCAGGCGCAGGCCGCCCGCCGTGCGAAGCTTGAGGCACTGGCAGTGCTTCGAGCCGCGTTGCGCAATGATTATCCAAGCTTTCCCGAGAGCGCGTGGAAGGCGACGCACGAGACCCACCGCGCTCGCGATGCCCTCGTCGGCGATCTGTGCAAGGGGCTGAATAAGTTCGCCCTCGACGGCGGTGGCGACGATCCGGCCATCGCCAGGGTCAGCGCCAAAACGAGGGCAGTGCTCGATCAGCTATTGATCGACCCGCTGGCTCCCTTGCCGAGTCTCTGAAAATGCCCCGCGTCGTCTCCTCAGCCCCCCTGACTCTGCGACGCGGGCTTGCCGGCCGGTGCTGCAGCGAGACCGGCCGGCCCCCTTTTCAAGTCAGTAATCGCGGTATTGCAGGCCGATCTTGAAACATACGAGAGCAAGAGCAGCGCGACGCGCGAGCTGATTTCAAGGCTGCAAGCCTATATCGGTCCCGATGAATTGCCTGCCAGTCATGAGACGCCGCCGCCCAAGCCGAAGCAATACGGATCAGAAACCGTCCGGTAAGGCCGCTGAGTTTCAGCAATGGCGGCAAACGCACAACGATGCGCCGGGATTGAAAGATGCTGACGGGCCATCGCCGCCATGATGAACCAATCAGCCCAGCACGTTTGTACGGTTTCGCGCAGAAACGTTGACATGAACCACATAAAGGCGGAGGGTTAAATTTGGGGCACTATCGCAAAGTGCCCCGGACTCTCACTAGTACCTGAGTCCCTGCCCGGACCCTTTTGAGTGTCCTCAGCTCGCCTGGCGTGAGAGGGGCTCATACTTCTTTGCGCCCTTCGTGCTTCTACTGGAACGGCTGGCAATCCGTTATTTTAACGACGCGGTGAACTTCAACGGCGTCCTATTTGCGCCCCGCATCGTGAGAGAGAGCCGTTTGGCGGATTGGGCGTGCGTGTCTCCCTGCCAAATCACTGGAGGACGATATATGACTGCGTTAACTCCGCCCTTTCGTTTCAGCCGGCTAACCAATGGGTTAGCTGTTCAAGAAGTGTCTAACCAGGGCAGGTTAGACATCACTTGTCGCCATTTTGTTCTTCCGGGAGGCGCGCCACCGCGGAGCGGGCTAAGCGCGCTTGGTCTGCCGCAGCGGTGTAGCGTTCGATCTCCTTGAGGCTGCGATGACCCGACATTGCAGCGATCTCCTTGCTGGAAGATCCGTACTCAGCAAGGCGCCTCATCGCACTTTTTCGTAGACCATGCGGAACGCAACTCTTCGGCAGTCCGGCGGCGAGAGCGGCGCGCGTGACAAGCGCGGATAGAGCCTTCGCCGTCATGGGCCGGCCGTGGGGAGAGCCGATGAGTGTCAATCCGTTCGTCGGGCAAGCCCTGATTGAACGGAGCAAGTTCGGGTGAAGCGGGATCACTAGTTCGGCTCCGGTTTTTTGCTGGCGAACGTGGATGGCGCCATCGCGCAGATCGGTCCGGCGCATCGCTGCAACGTCGCCGACCCGCTGACCGCTGTACAGCAAGAGATCAAATGCCACTCGCTCGCGCGTACCAATCGGCCACGTTGCTTCATAGGTAACGATCTCAGCTTCACGCCAAGTGTGATGCGTGCCGAGCTTGTACGCCTCGATGCCCGAAAACGGGTTATCGCTGCGCAGCTCCTTCTTCACCGCATAGGCAAACAGCCGTCGCATCACCGATGCGGTCAGATTGGCCATTCCGGGCCTGGTCTCGCCAATATCCTCGATGATTTTCATTGCGACGCGCCTGGGCATGTCGCGGACCAAGCGGTGACCATCCTCTTGGGCGAACTTGTCGAGTACCAGTCGGTAGACCCGCTGTGATTGCGGTTTCAGGTTCTCAAAGAATGCAGAGCGGTAGAACGCAGCAATCAAGTCCCCGATCGTGCCATCCTTGTGTTTGCGTCCAATCGGTAGACGCTCGTCCGCTAACGCGGATTCATAGGCCGCCATGAACTGCGGCGACCCCGGCGTGCCCTGTAACGTTACGCGCTTGAACCCCGGCCGGCGGAAATAGCGCCGCACCTTGCCGTGCCGATCGCGGTATTCCTGGACATAGGGCAACCTGATCTTTGTCATCGATCGTCCCAAGAGTTGCCGGCACTTGGCGGGCTATCCTCACGCGGCAGGTCATCAAATGCCACGTCCAGCTCGTAAACGTCCCACACTTTTCGACTGTCGATCATGCGCGGGCGCGGCATCCGGCTGTCTTCGACCAGCTCGTCGAATTTGGACGGTGAAATTTCGACGTATATCGCGGCGTCAGTTCGGGACAGCCCGCGGCGGGGTGTCGGTCGCGCCTGCGAGGGAGACAGCGTCTTGGTACTCACCACCCGGAGGGTCAAACTCCTCTAAAATGGCCCCGCAATTAAATAGTATAGCTGATGCAATGTGTCAAGTTGTCGCACTGGGGCGCGCTCGTCGAGATGGCGTGGTTTGGTCACGAACGGCGTCCCACAATTTCATGCAACGCGCGCGAGCCGGCACCGTCGCAACGGCTCGCCGTCACGCAGCGCGGTAGGCCAGTTGTCGATGCAGCAATCTGTCAGACGAGCGCAGCGCAGCGGCGCCGGGAAAGTTCTTGGAACGCGATCCGGTCGGCGGCGTGCCGCGGACAGTGCCGCTGATTTGGAGCGCAAAGACCGTGGCAGCGAAGCAGTCTGAGATGGGGCAGCGGCGTCGTAGGCATATTTCCCTTACGTCGCCAACTCCTCCAGCAGCGCCTTAGCCTCCTTCAGATCGCGCGCGTCGAAACCTTCCGTGAACCAGCCGTAGATAGGAGCAAGCCATTCGCGAGCTTGCCGTTGGTCGCGCCACGCCGGCGCCAGGCTCATTGCGGATTTCCCGCCCTAACAACTACAAGCGACAATACCAGTAGTAACGCCGCCACCAATGGCCAATGGTTGCATACGCGCCGACCGCTGGTTTGCAGCAAAAAATCACTCTTGGCGCTCTCGTACTCGCGGCACGACACCTCTCCCAGGGAGGCTGCTGTGCACCGAATGATGCACAAGAAAATGCAAGTAAGGGCACGATGGTCACGCAGAGCCAAAGGCCGACAGGCATTCGTCTTGTGGAATATGCTCATGACGCGACCCAATGAACGTGAGTGAGGCCCTTATGCCGCCAGCTCCTCCAGCAACGCCTTCGCCTCTCTCAGATCGCGCGTATCAAACCCCTCCGTAAACCACCCGTAAACCGAAACAAGCACTTCGCGCGCTTGCTGCCGCTTTCCCTGATCACGCCAAAGTCGCGCCATGCTCGTCGCAGCGCGCAACTCCCAGGATTTTGCCTTTTGCTGACGCGCAGTCTGCAGCGCGCGCTCGAAATAAGTTTGCGCTTTCTTTGCGTTTGGCTCCGGCGATAGCAGAGCGATTTGGCCTGCTATGCGATTAGCCTCCGCCTCAAACCACCTCTCCTTAGTGGTTTCGATTGCCATGATCGCTTCGCCCATGTAGCGCCAAGCATCATCGAATTGACCGAGTTCCGCGTTCGCGCTCGCCAAAAGTGACAAATGCAGCGGCGTATAGATTGTTGCTCCTGTCGATCGGTACGCGCCGATCCAAGAGGTGAATATTTGGATTGCCTCTGAGGCTTTGCCAGTCTGGCTTAGTATCCAACTTCGATTCAGCATTGCCAGGGCCTTCACGAACGGGGCACCTTTCGCATCGGCCAGTGCAATGACTTCCTCTAAAACTGGCTCTGCCGACGTGTAATTTCCGCATGGGATATGGACAAACATCGTTGTGTGGATTAGCGCGTACATCAATGTGGCAGCTTGATCGATTTCTCGCGCGTACTTGACCGCCTGAGCCAAGTCTGTGAGCGCGGCTTCGGGATAACCCAGCAACCATAGGCTCAACGCCCGAAACGACAGGATCGCCACCCGCATGTCCTGGCCAAGTCGTGTTGCCAGTGGACGATGCTCGACAGGATCGTATAGCGCGACAGCCTGATCGTAGTGCGCTCGGCCCTCGGCGATATCTCCCGTAAGCAGCAATGAACTGGCCATCAGGCGATGCCCGATCATCAGCGGGGCCGTCGTGCTTTTCGGCGAGTGCCACAATCTCCGGCGCAAGCTCGCGAATCACGTCGCCCTTGAACGCCACAAGGTTCGTGACCCAGAGGAAATAGAGGGTAGAGAATAACAGGAGAGAGTCCTCCAGAGGCTCGCCCATAGCCTTAGCTTGTTCGATGAGCAGATGTGCCCTCTCCGCCGCCTCCTTCACTTCCGGCGCAGCATACCCCTTGACGTACAGGAGTGGCGTTATGAGCGCGACCTGAAGTTTGATCTCATCGCGACGCAGCGCCGGCGTGCTCGGCAAGGTCGTGATCTGGTTGAGGGCGCGGGTGAGCTGAGCTACGGCTTCGACCAGCGCCGAGCGCTCGACCGACCGCTGTCCTGCCTTGCCCCACAGAAGCGCGGCCTTTTCGATCAGCCCAGCTTCGGTACAGTGACGCGCCAACAACTCTGGCTCGCTCTCTGCAACGTCCGAGAACTGGCCTTCAATGGTTTCGACGATACGGGCGTGCAGAGCGCGTCGCGGCTCTCGTAGGAGAGTGCCATAGGCGGCGTCTTGTACAAGTGCGTGTTTGAACAAATAGGTCGCATTTGGCGGCACACCCTGCCGGAACAACAACCCCGCCCTAACAAGACGGTCAAGTGCAGATTGAAGCTCCGCTTCCGGTTTGCGCGCTACCGCAGCAAGAATCGCATGAGAAAACTCTCGCCCAATAGCCGCGCCAATCTGCGCTACCTCCTTGGCGGGGCCAAGCCGATCAAGCCGCGCCATCAGTGAAGCGTGCAGGCTTGCGGGGACGGCTACGGACGGCGAGGGAACGACTGAAACCGCTTGCTGCGCAGCTTCCTCGCTACCGGCTTCCAGCACCGCCTTAGTCATCTCCTCTATGAACAACGGAATGCCATCGGTGCGTTCGATGATGTCCTGTCTGATGCTCCCGGATAGCGGCTTGTTGCCCATGACACTGTCGATTATGGCGGCAATTTCGCGCTCGCCGAGGCGATTGAGAGTTAGAGCCGTGACATACGGTCGGCCGATCCAAGGAGGCTCGAATTCTGGTCGGCACGTGATAATCAGCAGCACGCGAAGAGTTCTCAACCGATCCACCGTCCGACCGAGCGCTTCAAGGCTTGTCGGGTCAATCCAATGCACGTCCTCAAAGAGCATTAGGATCGGATTGGAGCGCGAAAGCGCTTCCACTTGCGCCGTCAGCGCTTCCAGCGTCTTCTGACGACGCTGCTGTGGTGTCAGTTCGAGCGTGGGATAACGTCCATCTTTCGATAGCGACAGCATTTCGGCGAACAGCGCGGCGTCCTGTTTGGAGGTCGATGCCAACGCGAGCACTGCATCAAGTTTGTCAAGTTTAACTTGTGCAGTGTCGGCGTGCGTAAATCCCGCGGCACGCCCCATCTGACCAATGATCGGGTAAAACGCGCTGTCGGTGTACTGAGGCGAGCAGAAATAGCGCAAGCGCGTGTGCGGTTCGGGAGCTACACGCTCCAGCAGGGCAGCCGTCAGCCGTGACTTGCCGATCCCCGGTTCGCCTGAGAGCAACACCACTTGCCCTTCGCCGGTCTTCGCCTTCGACCAGCGGCGCAAGAGCAGTTCGAGTTCTTCGTCGCGCCCAACAAGTTCGGTCAGGCCGCCGCAGTGTAGCGCTTCGAAACGGCTGTCGACCGAAGATTGTCGCAGCGCGGCCCATGCTCTCACGGGACCTGCGATACCCTTGAGGTCCTGCGCTCCGAGGTCCTCAAGCTCGAACAGGTTTCCCACGAGCTTCCGCGTGCTTCCCGCAATGACCACGCTGTTTGGCTCCGCAATGCCCTGCAAGCGCGCGGCAAGGTTCGGGGTGTCGCCTACGATTGCCTGTTCCTGGGAAGCGCCCGAGCCGATCAGGTCGCCGACCACCACAAGGCCCGTTGCGATACCAATGCGCGTCTGCAGAGGCGCGTGGGTCTTCAGAGCACCTACAGCGGCGACCAACTCCAGCCCCGCTCGCACGGCGCGCTCGGCGTCGTCCTCGTGAGCCTGAGGGTACCCGAAATACACCAGGACCCCGTCGCCCATGTACTTCGCAACGAAGCCACCGAAACGCTGCACGGTCTCGGCGACGCACTTCTGATAGGCGGAAATGACTTCGCGGAGGTCTTCAGGGTCCATGCGCGCCGAGAGTGCCGTTGAGCCCACTAGGTCTGAGAACATCACCGTCACTTGGCGGCGCTCGGCGCGGTCTTCGGGGCGTGCGCTTGGCTCACTCGACGTGGTCGCTGGGCCAACTGAGAGCGTCTTGCCGCTCGCGTCGCTACGCAGAGCCGCGATGGCATCCAACAGCTTGAGCCGGTGCCCGACTGCTGTGACGCCAATCTCCTTCAGAGTTCTCGTGCGTCAAGCTCGGAAGAACCGTCTCGTCTATCTCGTTCTCGCGGAATGCCGCCTCATACTTCCCGAGGCCCAGGCTCCGCAGCCAGACCACAATGTCCACGACAGCGCCCACAGTTGGGGGTCGCACAATCATGGTCCCGCCCAAAGCGGGTGTCCAGGCAGGAAGCACGGACCGGCGGGTGCTTTCTAATCTGCCGTGGCGATCGTCTAGATGACGTGAGCGTCCGCTAAGTTGCTCGCCGAACATGCGGGCCTGCCGCCTTCGGCGAAGGTGCCCTTGCTGGTCTTGTCGTTCTTCTGTTGGTAGTCGTACTGTGTTCTCCTGTTGTGGTTAGTCTTCGTCGCCGTCATTGGCGAGGACTGTCTCGGCGAGCCGCTGAGCCTCAGCAAAGTCATCATCGGCGGCATCGTCGATCACCGTCTGATGCTGTGCCGCGGCGAAGTCATTGGCCGCTGCAAGCTTCTCCTGCAGGGTATCTCTCTCGGCGACCAGGGCTCTGACACTGCGAGCTAAAGCGAACCGGCGATCGGTTTCTAAGCGCCCGACGACATGGCTCATGACATACGGAGTGTCTGTCTGACACTTGCCGGGATGATCTTTATTCACCCTCCCATGCGGAAGCTTATTGGTCCTGCGACTAAAACCGCGAATACGTTCCGTGATGTTGCCGCCTTGTGCGGCATTTGCGCGAATACGGATCGGCGACCACCCGTGAGCCGCCATCATCTTCGTGAGGCGTCTAAAGACGGGAGCGCGGCGCGCGTCCATCGGCACTTCGAGGATGTCGAGGCAGACTTGCGAGGAGATCGTTTCCTCGCCATCCCAGTCGATCTTGCCCTGCATCCTCGCGGTCGGCCCAAACCAAGGGTCGTTCGCCAAGTCACTCTTCTTCGCAGCCGCAGCCGCTTCCGCCTCCATGGCCGCGAGCTGCATTCGGCCCTTCATTGTCAGCATAAGTTCTGTTCGCGTCGGATCCATTTGTCTTCCTCTATGCCGCCGCAGCGACGCTCTCGGTGGTGTCATTGGTTTCCGGTCGGGCAGATCGGCCCCACTGCAGAATGTCGTTTGGCGGGAACGCGTATAACAGGGCTAGTGTTTTGGCATCGGCAACGTCACCGAAGACGACCTTCAGGCTGGCGTAGTTTTCGATGGCGGAGCTGTAGACAAGAGGCAGTCCGTTTTTCTCGATGATCCAGCCGGCGTTATTGGCACGACGGACCGCCAGCTCGCCATAAGGAGTCTGCAGTTCGTGGTGGCCTTGGCAGACAACAGACCAGTCGGGCTGACTGCCGAAGTCAGGCTCCCAGGCGTGGCGCAGTCCGTTTAGGTGCGGCACGACGCGCTTGAGTTTCGGGTGTTCGTTCCGCGCCCACCAGAATGGATATGCACCTTTGCAACGGTCCACCAATTCCCAGTTCGCATAGACAAGATCGTCATCGACCTGTGACGGCCGTGGCATCGTAGAGCTGCCCGGCTCGCCGAGATGGCTGTCGTCGGACCAAGTGAACGACAAACAATCTGGCTCGCGGCCATACGTTGACCAACCCAGCGTCATGTTGAGTTCGGCGGCAACCTGTGCCGCCTCTCGCGTTAGGAAAATTGAAGCTCGTTCAGGGCGGCAGGAGTCGTGCCGCAAAGGTGCGCCATTGCGCGTGGCGGTGAAGCCCTTGCCGGACCAGATCTCAAGAAGTCCAAAAGGCGAAAGTAGGCTGCTACGCCCGCGTTTGTGGATCCACGTAGTGAAGAGCCTGCCGAGCTTGCCTTGATAGTTGCCGAGCGCGGCGACGATCGCAGCTTCCTGGGCCTCGCCGACGAGTTCTTGCTCTTGGGTTCTCTCGAGAAATGCTCGAGTGCTGGCTGCGACGTTCGTCCTCATGGGACGAATTATAGTGACCCAATCCTTAAGATTGGTAAGTCGGCGGATTCAGCCAGCTTGCTGCGCAACCCAGCCTGTTGGCAGTTGGCGCGCCGGTCCCGGGCAAGGACCGTTCAGGCTATCAGAGACCGCGACGGAACCCCAGTGCTTTACGTCACACGTCGGTATCGAACAGCGGCCATAGACTGACTTCAACTCACGCAATGAAGGGCCTGCACGGCCTGGAAGAGGAGGCGGGATGACGGACTCCGGTCTCATTCTTTTGATCGGCTTTGCTTTGGTTATGATCGTCACCGCGGTGTCAACAAAGTTACCACGATGAGTAAGCCTGTGGTGCCTGCGAGCTTGCAGGTCCTCGCTAATGGCGCGGCTCGACCGGCGCGGCGGCGTCTACGGTTCGTCTGAGCTGCGGGCACTTGACAGGCCCCAACGGCCGCACAGTGCGACTGGCCGATCTTAAGGCTTTCACGGCGACAGCGTTGCGTAAATGCTGGCTTTGAACCGTGAAGCCCTGCCGCGGTGTCGAGCCTGGCACCGACTATGGGGTGAGGGTGTTTAACCGTGTCGAAGCCCGTGCAGTCACCCCGCGCGACGCATGGGGGCTTGCGCGATCGACGCTGAAAACCACACGGACTTTTTTCTAGCACGGGGTTGGAGACCTCGACGGATAGGGGACCCTTTATTCCATGCGAAGGGTGTGGGGATCAAATATACTACTATTAGTTGTAATCCATTTTGACCTAATCGCTGTTTCTAAACCAGAGCGAAGCCGCCCCGCCAAGGTACCCGTCAGTCCGCGGTAGTGGTGGGGGTCGAAGCCCACTGTGATATGGTGCGACACTTGGCACAGAACTCAACCGCAGAGTAGGCGCAGCACGCAGCAACGCGGTGCAGTACTCGCATCAAACATCGAGCTGCGCGGCGTGAACATTGGATGGGTTTCGCTAGTCATGCATAAACCGGATACTGTGGAATCACTGTAACTCACGACGCAACAGTTCGCTTCATGACACTCACAAGACGAAAAGCAATCGCATTGTTGCCCACCAGCATGGTGGCTGCTTCAGGTTTTTCCCAATCTGGAGCGGCTCAAACAAGGGACCCCCCGAGAGAAATCCAGGCGCTTATCGATAATCACATCAACGCTTTCAATACTCAGAATAACGAGCTTCTCCTCAGCGTTTTTAGTGACACCGCCATCATCATTGATGGCATCGCGCCTTATCGTTGGTTGAACCCGAATGCTCCGGCCAAGTGGCTTGCTGACGTAGAAAAGTGGCGCAAGGACCTTGGGGTTTCGCACGAACACCTGTCGTACCATGGAGTTCTGGAACGTGGAGGGCTCCGACGCGTACGCCGTTATAGCGGGGACGCTCGCGGTGACCATTAAGGGTCAAACCGCCGCTCGGACTGGCACCCTCGCATATACGTTTTCAAAGCATGGCGAGGGTTGGAAGATCGACGCACAGGCGTGGGGACGCACGTCGTAAAGCGTGCAAGCCCATCGCCCGCACCGTCTTTTTCTGCCGCATTGCACAATTCATAGTGGGCCCCAAATTAGGGGCGCTGCGCGGCGGAACGCTGTCGTGTCTTGTTGGTATGCAGGGTTAGGAGCGCAGCACGGATGCCGTGTTGGTCGCGGATGTGAGTGGCGGCATCGGCCGTCAGGCGGTAAGGACGTGCCCGGTGGAGATATTTACTTCTGACGCAAAAGCTCCGGCAGCTTGGCGATGTTGAGCGCGATCCGCCGTGCCTCATCGCGGGTGAGCAAGAAAAACCCCGGCTCCGCCATCGCAAACGGGCCGGGGAAAGTTTGTTTGGGAGTCTCACGTCGACCGGGTGTCAGGGAGACTGTTCGATCGACACTACGGCAGATTTAACTCAAATGAAGGCAGTCGCAACGCTGTTTGCTTGGCAATGCTAACAAATCGTTTCTGCGACTTGCAGCGGACAAACAAAAAAAGAAATGAGCCCCGAGTCCGGGCGGATCGTGGGGCTCATTCAGCTCAGACAAGGACGCGAGACATGCTCTGGTCGGGAGCAAGCACAAACTACCGAATCATGGTTGAAGCCGGGTTAACGCGGTCGGTGTACGACGTTAAGCCAAACGCGACTCTTTCCGAAGATAATGGCAGCATCCATCATGTGCCGTCGAAAAGCTGGACGGAATGCGCCCGTAGAGGATCAATGGGATGACGGCCTACGTTCTTGTGATCATGCTCGCTGCTGGTCATCATCATCAGCCGTTAGCAGTCGGCTATCCCGATCAAGGGTCGTGTCTTGTTGCGGCCGAACGGGTAAAGCACAATAAGAAGGTGCATGCGGAGTGCCTGAAGTTCGTTCAGGGCAGGTGATCATCGCGAACGCGAAGGGCAGGCCACCACGCTAACCGCGCGGGATCGGTGGTTAAACAGCTTCACGACGTCGCGCCGCCCCGGCGGTAATGGGGTATTTTTGCGATGTTCGCCGCGATCCGCCACGCCTCATCGCGCGTCAGCCCCGCCATCTCTGCTGGGGCCACCGTCGCAGAACGCGCGTTCGCTGCCTAATTGTAAGCCTAATCCTCGGCCGATGCTCGATGGCGTTGGCGAATACCTCCTGTGCCTTGCTAAGATTGTTGCCCGCATAGAGCAGGCTATCGACTTTCATGCCGTCCCGCGTCCACTTCTCGACCTTGTAGAAATTACGGTGGTCCGCGACCAGCGGCTCGTCAGTTTCTTCGTCGGACCAATCGCTCATGACAGACTGGGCGGCTTCGGTCGCCCTTCCGTTTTGGCGTGATACTATGTAGTGCTGTAGAAGCTAAATCCATCGGAGCAGATATGCCTAAAGGTACCGTGAAGTGGTTCAACTCTCAAAAGGGGTATGGGTTCATTCAGCCACAGGGCGGCAGCAAAGATGTGTTTGTCCACATCTCGGCAGTCGAACGAGCCGGCCTCAGCAGTCTCAATGAGGGACAGGTCGTCGAATACGAGGAAGTCTCGAATTCGAGGCAAAACGTCAGCCGAAAACCTGAGAGTTCAGCGCTGAGTTTTGTTAAGAGCCCGCCAACCAACCACTAGCTTCGATGCGTCTGCTGGTTTTTGCGTTTTCCCATATGCCATCGCGCCACCGGCACGGGAATGGAATCACATAGGTCCCGACGTGAACCTCGCAGAGGATTTGGAGCGGCTGGTCGTTAGGCGGGCTTGCCTCGTGAATGAAATCGTCGAGCGCTTCTGGCGCGGTGTCAATTTCGTTCGCTCCCCACTGCGCGGATAATGTTCTTCGGGCGAATGTCAATTTTTCCGAATGACGCTATCGCGCGCCCGCCACCGACGGCTTTGCAGTCCCACCTCAGGCGGCTGCTGGTGTGGCGGCTGAAAGCTTGTCATAGGCCATGCGGACGGGGTCTTTGCCGCAGCGCGCCGTTCCAGCCTGCGCACAGTGAAATGGTCTCGCACAATCTCCTGAAAGTGGTCGATGAATACGTAGTTGACCGCCGCACCGCCGAGCGCGCCGACAACTGGGACGGCTTGCGCCGCGAGCTCCTGGGCAACAACGACGCCGAAACGGGAAGCGATCTGCGCTATTAGCTGCACCGGAACTGGACCGCCTTCCGCAAGCACGCCGCGATCGACACCGACTAGGCAGCAGGGTCTATATCGCCAAATGGTCGGGCGCGGACTGCGGCCGGCAGAAGGCAAGAGCCACCTCGTGGTGCTCGACCATTCCGGCGCGATCTACCGCCACGGCTGCGTCGAAGATTCGATTGCCTGGACGCTTGAGCCGGACAAGCGTGCCGCCAATCCAGTTCATACCGGCCGTCGGGTGCGCGACACCGACGGGTCGTTCCAATCGCGCTTTGTCGATTGCAATGTCTGCGGCGCAAAGCGGATGTCCGGAGAGGCGTGTCTGCATTGCGGCTATTACCCCACGCGGGCAGCCGAAGCCATTGTCTTCCAGGATGGCGACCTGAGCCTGTACGACCGCCGTACCGGCACGACGTGGCAAACTAGCGATCCACACGAACAACTACGCTGGCATGCCCAGTTGGCGTGCATAGCCCTCCAGCGTGGCTATAAGCCGGGATGGGCGGCCCACAAATTCAAAGAAAAATTCGGTCAGAGATAGTTGTCGGGGCGAATTCCTCACCTGCATCGATTGCTTTTAGCATAGCGGTGTAAAATGCCTCGAGCTGATAAAGTCAGTAGCCCGGCGTGTGGTGGATCGAAACGTCCTGCGCCTTATCAAGATGTGGCTGAGGGCGCCAATCGAAGAACGGGACGCGGATGAGACCCGGCGCATGAGTGGCGGCAAGCGAAACACGCGCGGTACGCCGCAAGGCGGCGTCGCAAGTCCACTGCTGGCCAACATCTACATGAACCGGTTCCTGAAGCATTGGCGTTTGACTGAAAGCGGCGACACGTTCCGCGCTCACGTCGTCTCCTATGCCGACGACTTCGTTATCCTCAGCCGCGGTCGCGCGGCGGAGGCTTTGGCGTGGACGAAGGCGGTGATGACCAAGCTCGGGTTGACGATCAACGAAACGAAAACTTCGTTGAGAAATGCCCGACAGGAACGCTTCGACTTCCTCGGCTACTCGTTCGGCGCGCATTGGTTTGAGGCGAACGGGAATTGGTATCTGGGTGCGAGCCCGTCCAAGAAGAGTGTGCAACGGCTCAAGACAAGGATCGGCGATCTTCTGGTGCCGAGCAATATCGATCCATGGCCGGAAGTATGTGACAAGCTGAACAGGTCACTGCGAGGCTGGTCCAACTACTTTGGCTGCGGCTCGCGGAGCAAGGCATACCGTAGCGTCGACCAATACGTTTTCGAACGTGTGCGCAGGTTCCTCGTGCGAAGGCACAAGGTGCAAGGGCGCGGCAATCGCCAATTCACATTCGATGTCATTCATCGAGAACTCGGCGTTCTGTGCCTCCAACGCCTGCCCAGAGCGGCCCCGTCGCGTGCCTCGCGGTGAAGCCAGCCGGGAAGCCGGATGCCCCCGTGGCACATTCGAGGCGCGCTTCGCTATATTTTTTGCAGGCCACTGTTGCTGCGCGGCATATCTCGAAAGGCGGCCAGTTCGTGACCCATATCGTCGCCCTGCCGGGCAATCCTTATGACGGTCACACGTTGGCAACCGTCATTCCCGCCATGGAGGACATGATCGGCAACACCATCGAGCGCCTACTCGCCGATGCCAATTATCGCGGCCACAATGCGCCACCCGATTACAAGTTCAGGGTCTATACGTCAGGTCAGAAGCGCCGGCTCACACCTCAGATCAAACGCGAGCTGCGGCGGCGCGCCGCCATCGAACCGGTAATCGGGTCATCTCAAGGCCGAGCACCGCATCGGCCGCAATTATCTTGCACACCATACCGGCGATGCCGTTAACGCCGTGCTGGCTGCCGCCGGTTATAACTTCCATCTCTTGCTCAAATGGCTGGAGTTCTTGCTGTGCAGATTCTGGCGGACCGACCGCACCCACCCCAATTGTCCGGTTCGGTTTGATGGTAACATTCCGCCAGGGCTGATCATTGGCGACTTCGGGTGCCCAAAGACCGCGGTTGAGCCATTTCTTGAAATGACTCAATTGAAGATGCGGATCAATAATTCGCTTACCCGGCCGGCTCAGCAACTAACCATATCTTCCGACGCACCAAATCTTCCACAACATCAAGAGTGGTACGCTCGACGGCGCCGCAAGCATCGGTCATTGGCTTTACTTGATTACGCACCAAGTAGACCGGACGTGAAATAACCGGCTCAACAATGCGGGACATCACGAGCTCTCCACGGTGCACTCGATCATTCGCGGCAGCGGGCGCCAGAATGGTATAGCCACTCCCCCGCACCACAAGTTCCTTTATCTGAGCTAACGAATCCATCTCAATGATTACATTCAAAGATACGCCTCGCGTGCGGGCATGGCGTTCCAAGTTTTGCCGGAGGCCATGCTGAAGAGACGGAAGAATCAGATCAAGTTGTTGAACTTCGCTCAGAGATACCGGGGATCCCGGCGGCTTCGAGAAGGGCCAGTTATCTGGCGCTGCGAAGAAATACAAGTTCTCAGACATCAATTTACTGACTTCACAATTCCTAACCTCGTTCACCTCGTAGAGGAACGCCAGATCAATCGTTTGGTCTTCGAGCCAGCCTCGAATAAAGGTGCTCATTGCCTCGATCACCCTTAGCTTTATCTGCGGTTGTTCCACCAGAACGGTCTCAGTTAAGGGCACCGAGAGCACCATCGATACCGAGCTTGGCATTCCGAAACTCACCTCACCTTTCGGCTTGCTGCCGCATTGACGAACACTGTCCCGACACCGGTCCATACTCGAGCAAATCTCGCGCGCGTGTTTAAGGAGTGTTTGCCCGGACTCGGTAAGCACTATGCCTCGTGAGGATCGCTTGATTAACGTGACACCCAACTCGCGTTCCACTTTGATCACATGGTGAGAAAGAGAAGGCTGGGCGACGTGAAGCCGGGCCGATGCGGCCGAAAGCGACCCTTCCTCGGCGATGGCAATGAAATACTTGAGTTGCTTGATATCCACGGGCCGGATGCGAACTAGGGCACTCTGTGCAGCTTAGCAAAGACTAGATCATTCGGAAAAGCCAACCAAGGCTAGAATGCATTGGCCGTGGCCGTGCAGCCCCAACAGGCTCGTTTGGATCGAGCGCTGACGCACCCAAGGCCGATAGCCGTCCAGATTGACGGCGGGAGATTTCCGCGCGCCGGGTTCTCTTAAAAGACAGTGGCGAGCTGTGCCTTTATCACCCTAGCCCGCTCCATAATATGATGCTGCAAATAGGCCGTCACTGCTTGGTTCCGCGGTTTCGCCGGCGTAACGATCGAGATCGTCCGCAACATATCATGATCCTCGATCACGTAACGTGAGAATTGTCGGGTCTCCACTTCCTCCTGGACACAATACGCCGGAAGAATCGTAAAGAAATGCAACGGCCGCTTCAGGAACGTCTTCACCGCGTCGAGTGAATCCAGTTCGAGATCGGGCCGCAGCAGAACGCCCTTCCGCTTGGCCACGGTATCAATAATCAGGCGGAGTTCATGAATGCGGCTCGGCAGAATGAGCTTTAGCCTCTCAAGCTCGCTCAGCTGATAGGTGCGCTGCGGTACCTCAGGCTGAAAGCCGGAAACGAGCACGAGCCGCTCGGAAAAGAGCTCCACATGCCCTCCTCTGAGGCTGCCGCTCGGCTTGTAGGTGAGCGCCAGATCAAGGCGGTCGCTGTTCATCAGATTCTTGAGGTCACCGCTGTAGGCTTCGACCACCGAGAGCGAGAGATCTGGGCTGTTAGCCGCTACGTAGGTTTTGAGGTCTCCGAGGAAGAAAGGCGATATCGTGGGGCAAATGCCGACAACAGCTTGGCCGTTCATCTGCGAAAAACGCTGCTTCAGTTCCAAATACAAATTGTCCAGCCCGTCAAGATATTCGGCCGAGCGCGTCAAAAGGAAGCGGCCCTCCTCCGTGGGCTTGGCGCCGCGGCCATCGCGAGTGATCAGCTTGAGTCCGAGCTCACGCTCCAGCAGCTGGACCTGTCGCGTAAGCGCAGGCTGAGCGACGCCAATAACGTTCGCCGCATGCGAGAAGCCGCCGTGCTGGCACACAGCAACGAAATAGCGGAGCCGCTTAACGTCGATGACGTTGTTCGTCGTCATCTCAATCTCTGAGCTCGCGGGATCGTCAGGTTCTGGCGCTCGCTAATCCGCGCAACGAGCAGTGCCATCCAGCGCGGCCTCCGGCGCGGAGCGGCGGCGCCGCTCAGGTGCTGCAATTCGCCGGCGCGAAACGCCCCCTCTGCCGTCGAAAGCCGGCTACGATAGGCCAGCCACCATACGAGCATCACCCCAATGATCCAGAAGGACGCCTGCCATACCCAAAGCGAAGGCACCCCCAAAGTAAGATCGGTCTCGGTAAAAACGGGATGCGCGAAGAACGTGTTACCGAGAATGGCGCCCGGTCCAAGCGCAAGGAAAACCCAGAGCAGAGTGAGAGACCATATCGCGGCGCGCGCCGCGCGCCCGCCAAGATCAATGCGGTGATCGCGCCGGTAGATGGCGTGCAAGGCTTCGCGGCGTCCACGTTCCGCATCCTGGCGCGTGAATATCGCGACGAGCAGGCTGCCGACGACATTGACAGCAAGACCCCACGCGGCCGAGTGGATCGTGAGCGGCCAGCGGCCCCAGGGCAGTTCGGCAAACAGGCCGTTGAAGAAGATCAGTCCTGGCGGCTCCGTGAACACCACGATCAAACCGCCGAGGATCAATCCGACCAGCACAGCGCTGCGACTCATCCACGGAAGCCAACAGACGCCGAGATAGGCAGGAAATAGCTGGGCGGACAGCGGCAGGGCGAGCGTCGAAAGCACCGCTGCGACCGCCGGCAAGAACGCGGCAAGCAACACGACCGCCGCGTAGATGATCGCGAGCGTGATGCGCGCGCTGAGCCGTTCCTCGCGCGGAGGTAGCCCGGGCAGGAGATAGCGTTGCAAAAGCTCGATGGTGATGATGCTTGCGCCGGAGGCAGCGAAGAAGGCGACCGCGATAAGCAACATCGCCACCAACATGGTGACCACGCATGCGGCGGCAAGCTGATCATAGGCGGCAAATCTGGCGGCGAGCGTCGTGAAATAATCGCTCGGACCCATTTCGCCCGCTATGATGGGGCCGAACAGAAGGAGCGCGCCGGCTGCGATACCAGCAACGATCCATACCTGCGACAAGGCAAAGCCAGCCCGGCTTTTCATGGTCAGACCAAGGAATCCAAACGATGGACTCAGCAAGGCGCCGACGGCCGCGAGCGCGAAGGAGAGCACGGCCGTCGTGGTCCACAGACCGCCTGCGGGAACCTCCAGTCCGATGCCGCGCGAAAATTGGATGACGCCGGGCAGGACAGTGCCGAGTATGCCTTCATGCGCGGCAAAGCCCCTGTGGAAGACCGACAATCCATCAAATACGAAGCCCGCGAAGGCCGCCGAAAAGATCAAAAGCGCGATGGTCAGTGTCGAGAGCGCTGCAATGATGTAGACAGTGGCGCGCCAACCGCCTAGCGCGGAGGCGAGAAAAAGAACGGCGGCGAGCCCGGCGATAGCCGACGCCCGCGAAATTGCCCCACCGCTCACCCGCGCCAGCAGTTCTCCCGCCGAGCCGAGCAGCGCCGCGGCAAAGGGTACGGCGAAGAGGAAAAGCACCAGCAGAAGGTAGATGCGGATCGAAGCGCTCTGAAAATGGGCGCCGAAAATATCCCCCAGCGAGCGGCTTCCCGTGATTCTCGCGGCCAGCCACAGGCGTTTTTGAAACAGCGCCGCAGCAAGCGCTACCAATATCAAGCTCAATGCGAGTTGGTTCGCTTGAAAACCATAGGCCGAGAGCAGATGCAGATAGTCGTAAGGCCCAACGCTCGCCAGCAAGGCGCCGCTTCCCGCAAAGATTAAGGTCCAGCCCGGCAGGTTTTGGCCGGCGTCGACATAGGCGGCAGGAGCATCGCTCTTCGCCGATTGCGCGGCGATGTAGAGCGCGAACGCCGCGAACAGCGCGAGCGTGGTGGCAAGAAGCGAAGTCACGGCTTGAACCGGCGGATCACGTCGAACGAATCGAAAGCGCCGCGCAGGCCGAGCCAAAGGATCAGGGTGATGATGATCGCGGCCGCCGTGGCGAGCAGCCCGAGGCTGACCGGCAGCGCAAACTCGGTGCGGAAGGCCGGCGACAACAGCATGGCGAAGCCGAAAGCGAGCACACTTATGCAATAAACCACCAGTCCGAGCGCTACTTCGCGCACGGTGAATCCGGTGCCGAGCCTCACATTGACAATAACGTGGCCGGCGAAGGCGGCGATGAGGACGGCAAAACCCGCGCCGACAAACGACCGTCCACCAGCGCCAAAGCCATAGTGGAACGCCGTCGCAGCCACCACGACGAACGGCAGCCAGATCGTCATGACCAAGGCGTGGCGGTCGAGGGCCTCAAGTTCGCGTGTGGACATCGCGCGCACCGTCTGCGTCAATCGTCATCCTTCCCGCCCTTGCCAAGCTTGCGCGTAGCGCCCGACGGCTTCTCCGGCGCCGGGAAATTGCGGAAGGAGAGGCCGCCTGCGCTGCCGATGCTCTCGATCGGAAGGCCCAAGTCCTTCATCAAGCCATCAACAAAGGCCACCTGCGTGCGATATTTCATAGCGGAGTTCACCACGCGGTCGGTCATGTTGCCGCCATCGCCACCGCCGCCGTTCGCGACGCCGCTCCTGATCGTCTCGGACGGGCTGTTGATGCCTGGGACCCCGTCGACCTGAAGAATCTTGATCAACTCGATGTTTTCCATTGGCTTGACCGTTTCGCGAATGATGTTCGGCAGGTTCTTGACCAAATTCTCGTAAATCGCGCTGCGTCGCGCGGCGTCGCTACGCATATTCTCCGCCTCGTTGAGTTTGGTCTGGCCCTCGGCCTCCTTCTCGTAACGCACTGCGGCGGCATTCGCCTCGGCGATATCCGCCAGTGCCCGCTGCTCCATCGCCTCTTTCTCAGCCGCCGCGATCGAGACCAGGTGTTGGCTCTCGCGCTCGGTGCGCGTGGCCGCTTCGATCAGAGCTATCCGCTTGGCGCGTTCGGCCGCCTCCTGGTCGCGCGCCGACACGATCTGCTCCTCACTGGCAGCGAGCACTCTCATCGCGTTGGCCACCTCGGTCTTGGCGACGGCCTCCTCGATCGACTTGTTGATGACGGCGATGAGCCGCTCTTTGTCGATAATCTCCACCTCTTTGTTACGCTCGATCTCGAATTTCTCGACGAACTTGCGCGCCGCGATCCGCAGTTCGTCCAGCTCACGATTGACCACGATCGCCGCGTCCTCGATCTTGCGGACCGCAGCCGTTTCGGAGAGCTTCACCTTTTGGTTCTTCTCAATTTCGAACTGGATGATCTCCTCGTCTCTCTTCAGGCGCTCGAGATCGACATTGTATCGCTTGATGATCGCGGCCTTCTCCTTTTCGGTATCGGCAAGCTCGTTGATGACCCGCAGATGTCGGTCTTTCTCGACCGCAAGCGATTCGATGGCCTTTTCGATTTCAATTCGGTTCGCTTCGACAAGCCTTTCGCTCTCGAGTTTCGTCTGATCGATCCTGGCGGATGCGTTGGATTCAACAATAGAGACCTCCTGCCGCGAGGTGATCTCAAATTCCTTGATCTTGCGATCATTCTCGATGCGCTGAGATTCGACTTCCATCCGCGAGACGATGCGCTGGGTTTCCAAGGCCTTGGAGGTCTCGATGGCGCGCTGCTCGTTGTCCTTCTGTCGATCGATTTCAAGGAGCCTGATCTCGGTCTGGCTGTTGATCCGCTCGGCGTCGATGAGCTTGTCCTTAGCTATGCGGATGCGCTCCGCCTCTTGCTCGGCTCTGACTTTGGCGTTGCTGATGTTGATAGCCGAGCTAGAACGCTCCTCCTCGATAGCGGCAAGCTGTGCGGCGCGCCGTGCCTCGAGGTCGCGCGCCTGGTCGATGCGCGCGTATTCGAGATCCCGGTCGATCTCGATGGCGCGCTGCTCGGTCTCGTAGTCCTTGAGCTTGATCTCCAGACGGGTGTCGTTTTCGATGCGATTCCTCAGCTTCCGGCGTTCCTCAATTTCCTGGGTCAGCTGTGTCAACCCTTCGGCGTCGAAAGCATTGTCCGGGTTAAACACCCTGATGTCGGCTTGGTTGAGGCCGGTCAGCGAGCCGTTCTCAAGTTCGAGCCCATGCGAGGCCAGCGTCGGTGCAACGAGATCGGAAACTTGTCGCATGAATTGCTTCCGCCCGACATGCATTTCCTCCATCGTCATGGCGGCAGCGACCGTCGACATCGCGTCGACGAAGCGGCCCTGCACAACGTCCTTCAACAATTCGGCGGCGGCAGTGCGCTCGCCCAGGGTACGGGCAGCGAGCGAGATATTCTCCCTGGTGGGGATCACGCGAACGGAGAACTCGCCGACCACGTCCACGCGCATTTTGTTGCGAGTTATGAGCGAGCTCTCGCCCGAACGCTTGATCTCAAGCGGCACGGTATTCATGTTCACGCGGGTGACGTCGTGGACGATCGGGATGACGAACGCGCCGCCACCCATCACGACCTTCTCTCCGCCAAGGCCCGTGCGGATGAAAGCCTCGTCCTTCGAGGAATGGCGATACAGCCAGTGCAGCAAATAGACGCCGACAGCGACAAGAATTGTCAGCAGGACGATAATGGCAATTGCGTCTGCGCCGGTCATGGCCGCGTTCTCCATGAGACGTGGGTCAGTAGCGTTCCTTGCCCGCTACAGCGAGGTAGATGAGAGCAAGAGCGATGAGGTTGACGAGGTCTGCGATCGTGTAGAGCGTAGCGATAACCGGCCCATAGCCCACGCCGATCACGACATCGACGAAATGCAGGATAGGGACGACGGCCCAGCCGATGGTCATGATGAGCCGTATCCAGAAGTAGCCGACCTGCATCGGACGCGGCGCCTTGCGCAGGACCTCGGCCATTCTGCCGAAATACATCTCGCCCAGGATGTAGAGCCAAAAAGCAATCGAAAGCAGTACACCGAGCGTGGGATTGAAGACGTGCGCATCGCCCAGATACCGGCAGAGCACCATGAGAAATGCAGCCACCGTGGAGCGCCAGAACACTCCTGCCGGTACCGGACCCGCAATGTTGGCGAGGAAATAGGCGGCGGCCACCAGCAACGGATGAACCGCGAACCAGGCAGCGAAGCGAGGACCGATCGAAAGCTTGCCACTGGAAAGCCATAGCTCGCCGGCGCTCATGTACGATAGTGCCGATATGCCGACTGCTATTGCGGCGAGCGCTACGGGAACGCGCCAGCGCTCCGAAACCCATGTGAGCCCCAGGGCCATCAAAGCGGCCGTCGCGAAACAGCCGAACGTGGCCGCCGTCAAAGTGCTGCCGGTGACATCGCTGGTTGCGAACGAGCTTGCGAACATCCGATGATCCTAGACCTGCGCTCTGATGTGCGGAGAGCGGCTGTAGAGAGCCACCATGGGAAGAATGAGCAACCCGAAAATGAATTGCTGCCATTCGTACTTCAGGCCGATGCCGATGAGGAACGAGCTCAGCACCTGCAGCACGAGCACGCCGATCACGGTAAAACCATAACCGCCATAGCCGCCCGCGAGCGAAGTGCCACCGATCACCACGGCCGCAAGCGTGGTGAAGAGGTATTGGTCACCGACCCCGATGAATCCGCCGCCGCTCCAGCCGAGCAGGAGCGCGCCGGTAAGCGCCGCAAAGGCTCCGGATATAATGTAGGCGAGAACCCAATACTTGAACTCCGATATTCCGATGAGCTGGGCAGATCGCCGATTGCCTCCAAGCGCATAGATATAGCGGCCATAGGCGGAATAGCGTAACGCAACGACTACGATAATGGACAAGAGGATCCAAAGCAGAATGGTCGGCGGCACGCTCAGTCCGAACGTCGTGCCGTTCATGGCCGCGAGATTGGAAAGCCACGGCGGCACGGTGCCGAAGACATTGCCGCTGAACTGGGAGCCGATACTGGTGATGATCTGCACCAGGCCGGCAGCGGCAAAGCCCATGCCGAGCGTCATGATCAGCGCCTGGCCTTGGAGCCGGTAGGACATGACGCCGTTGAGGAAGCCGATGGCGCCCCCGATGACTATCACCAGCGCGAAGGCCAGCCAGGAAGGCACACCCAGGCCTACAAGATAGAGGAGCCCGATATTGGCGGCTCCAATCACGAAAGGAATCGAAAGATCGAGCCCTCCCATGAGGGCCGCCAGGGTCTGGCCGACACAGGCGATGCCTAAGAAAGACGCAAACAGCAGCACGGCCTTTATGTTCGTGGCGTAGAGGAAACCCTCGATCGTGAATGCGCTTATCACGACGAGCGCGATCAGAACGATCAGACCAATGAACGCGCTGCGGCCGTGAACAAAAACGCCCGAGACCTTGAACGCGACCACAAGGATCGCCTCAAGCACCAGGAAGGCGATCAGATTTGAGACCGTGCGGAACGGCGGTACGGTGGCGGTGGCAATGAGATAGGCGAGCAGCAGAAGCGCCATGGCGATGATCAGCGCGCGGTTGCCGACCCAGATCGATCGCACTCCAACGAGCGACCCGCCCCCATCCGGCTCGACAGCCGCTGCGGCGGCGGCTTGCCGGTTCTCGAAGGCGACGGCAACATAGTTTGCGAACCAAAACAGCACCGCGACCGTCAGGACGGTGAAGAGCAGCACCGCCTGCGCCGATTGCCCTTGCGCAAACCCGACGCCGAAGCCGATCGCGCCGACGATGAGCGCAATCGCCAAGTTCAGAGCGATCAAGAACGTGGAGCGCGGCAGCAGAATGAGCGTCACGGGAAGAGGCCTCCCCGAGCCGGCTGACTGTAGATGGCGATGATCGCGAGAAACAGCAGAACGAAACAGGCGACCACTGCGTGACCGAACACGCCAAACCTGTGGGCGGCGGCCTCAACTACGACCGCACGCATCATTACAACGAGAGTAAGAAGGCCGGCTACGGCAACAAAAAGCAGCTTTTGCAGCGGCGAAAGTGCAATCGCGATTTGCTGCCCATCGTCGGCTGGGGGGAAGATGAGATAACGATGAACGAGATCTCCGGATCCAACCGAGATCGGACCGGCATCGACATAAGTCTGCGCCGTGCTAACTTCCAGCACGATGCCGGCAACCACGATGCCCAGCACCATGAAAGCGGCAAACGGCGAAATGAAGCTGATATAGCGACCGACGATCGGCACCAGCATCGTCAGGAGCAGCGAAGCAATGAGCGTTAGCCCATAGAGCAACTGAGTCACAAAGCCTTGCACAGGGCCAAATTGAAAGGTCGACAGCACGTAGCCGATCAGAAACAGGTTGGTGGCCCCGAGCAGCGCGCCGGTTATGGTCCCCCGACCACCGGCCAAGCTCACGCCGCCCAACACCACGGCGGTCACGGCTGTGAGCGACATGGTCGTGCCCTGCGTCGGGTCGCCTGATCCTATGAGCGCCGTGTAGCAAATTGCGCCCAGCCCGACGAAGACACCTGCGATGACGTGCGCGCCGATCCGTACGATGTCGCTGCGCACGCCGGCTGTGAATGCGGCCCGCTCGTCGTAGCCCATCATGCGCAGATGCTTGAAGAACGGAGACAGCGTGAACAACAGCCAACCGCCGGTGGCCAGAACCAGGATGAGCAGCACGGGCGAAAAGATGGTGTTGCCCAATCCCCAAGACACCATCCAGTCGGGCGCCACGCCGCCCGGCCGCGGCAGGATCACGCGGTTCATGCCCGAAAGCGCGAGAAAGCCCGACAGCGCCACGATGATCGGCTGCACCCGCACGACAATGATCACCATCGCGAACAGGATCTGATAGATCACGCCGATACCGATCGCCACGACGAACACGCCCAGCGGGGACGTGACCAGACCCAGGCTGTTGAGCGAGACGATCGAGACATTGATGAACGCAAGCAGCGGACCCACCGCAAGATCGACGGTGCCGCGACCCGCGAGCGCAACCGACATCAGCGCATAGGTGGCAAGGATCAGCGGCGCCGCCACGATGATCGCGCTGCCGAATCCGGAGAGCGTAACGAGGCTTGGCCCGCGAATCACCGCAATGCTCGCCAGAACGGCAAGCAACAGGATCGGAATCAGGAGATAGGTGTCTTGCGCCCCCCGAGATTCCGTCATGGCAATCGTCACCTCCTACTTATCTGAGTTCGACGACGCGGCGGCCATTTGCATTGGCCGCCGGGCGCTCGCTGCGGGCAAGGGAAAGTGAGCCGCGCGGTGCGAAGGCGCTGGTCTCCTTTCGTCGCTCGGGATCGAGCGCGAGGACTTTTCTGAGTACCGGCGAGATGACCTCCTTGAATTTCGCCGGATCTTCGGAGGTCGGGAAATGACCGCCGGAGAAGATGACACATTCGGAGTTCTTGACCTTCTCGGCGGTGCGCTCCGTCATTTCGGGGGTGCAGGCGAAGTCGTAATCGCCGGTGAGAAAGAAGATCGGCAGCTTGCCCGAGATTTTCGAAGCTTGGTCGCGGTAGTCGGAATCGACGCTGTAGAAATACAAGTCCCCCTTGAAAACACCGGGCCCGCCCTGCGCGTAGTACCACCAGGTCTCCCAGCGATATTCGTCGGGACTCTCTGGCGACATCAGGCCGAACACCGAGGTCGCCACCACTTCGCCGCCATGGATGTGCGGATGGTGCAGCGGCTCGATCCACCAGCCCGGCGAGTAATCGCAAGCTTCGAGCGCGATCAGGGCCAGGAACTCGTGCTCGTAGCGGAGCGCAAGCGTCAGGCAGACATTGCCGCCCATCGATTGCCCCATGATCACCGGCTTTTTCAGCTCGAGCGCATGGCAGAACGCGACGATAAACTCGGAATAGAATTTGGCCGTGAGCTTGTACTCGTCTTCCTTCAGATAAAAGTCCGAGGGCGGCAACGATTTGCCGTGCCACGGCAGGTCGAACGCAATGACGCGGAAATTTGCTGTGATCTCGGGATCGCAAAGCTGATGCCGATACTGGCGGCCGTCGGTTCCCGCGGTGTGCAGGCAAACCATCGGAATGCCCTCGCCGTTTTCTTCATAGTAGGTGCGATAAGTTTTGCCCTCGCACTGGACATAGACATAGCGACCTACAATCGGATCATGCGTGTTCATCGTGTGCTCCTGGCGTTCGCTTAAGTCTTCCGCATTAGCGAGAGCATGTGGGTGAGCGCCCGCAGGTTCTGCCAGAACGGGAATGTGTTGCCTTCGATGCGCATATGCTGATGCAGGGGATGCGCCATCGCCCAAATATCGTTGAACGTCGGAGGCGGAATTGGCTGGGCAAATTTGGCCCAGCTGCCGCTGGGGGCGCGCAGCGCAAAATCGAAGCCGAAGTCGTTGGCGGTGAGGCCTTCGGCGATGCGCTGGATCTTGCCCTTGTTCACCTCGATCAGATAGTCGTTTTCATCGATGCCGAGCACAAATCTGCCGGTGAAGAAGCGGCCGATGACCGCCAGTATGCGATCCTCGTTGACGCGACGCGCCCACTGCTCGACCCATTCAAGATCGAAGCTTTTGCGGGTTGAATAGCGGCTCATCTTCTCCTCCTGGGCTGCTCGCGCATGCACGGGTCTCCGATCAGGTTGGCAAAGCTTTCTTGGCCGGGCCGTAGTGGGCCGTGAACGATTGCGAAGCGATGGTCAGCGGCAGAACGGCCGTGGCAAACGCCTCGAGCGTCGCATCGTCTGTAATGCCGAGATGCTCGTTTTTGAGCGCGTAAAGCGTGAACACATAGCGATGTGACCGGTCGGGCGGCCACGGGCCGCCATAACCTCGGCCGAAGCCGGGGATCTTGAACGTCACAAAATCGCTGTTGAGCTCGCGCGCTCCGGCCGGCATCGCCGGCGTGCCGCTTGCGCCTTCCGCAAGTTCGCGCGTCTTGGCCGGAATGTCGAACACGAGCCAGTGGGCGAAAGCGCGCTGGAAGTTAAATTCGGCCGGCAGATCGGGATCCGTCACGCTGAGCGCAAAGCTTCGAGTTCCGGTCGGCGCGCCGGACCATACGAGCCGCGGCGAAATCTTGTTTTCTTCGGCAAAGCGTTGCGGGATGGTCGACCCTGCCGGAATGTCCGGCGCGCTGAACCTGACCGGCTCATCGCGCCGCGGCTCCGCGTCAGGCGAAGAACTGAACGGCCGGCGTACCGGGCGCTCGCTTTCATCCCCGACCTCGCGTCGCTGGCCGTGAAAGTGGTGCCCGTCCTCCTCGTTGGCCTCGCCCGGCAACGCCGCGCTCGGACGGCGCCCGAACATCGCGTTCAAAATCACGTGGCCGTCAAAGGGCGGGGCAAATGCCGAAGAGATCGCGCCGTTGCGGAATACGAGCACGCGCGTGCAGAGGTTGAGAAATTCCTCGATTTCGCTGGAGAGGAAAACGACGGCTTTGCCTTTAGCGGCGAAGTCCCGCAGGTTCCGATAGAGATCAAGCTTCGCGCCCACATCGATGCCGCGCGCCGGATCGTTGAGCACCAAGACATTGGGCTTCTCGGCGAATGCGCGCGCGATGAGCACCTTCTGCTGATTACCGCCGGAAAGAGAGGTAATCAGGTTGTCCTGGTTTCCCATCCTTACCGCGAGCCGGCCGGATTCCCACTCGAATACCGGCTGCAGCTTGCGCCGGTCGACCAGATTGAGCCATCCGCCAAGCCGGTAGTCCTGGTAGACCGAAAGCAGCAGATTTTCGAAGATGCTCAGGTTCGAAAAAATGCCTTCCTTCTTCCGATCGCCGGACACATAGGTCACTGCATTGCGGTGCGCCGAATGCAGGTCATTCACCTCGTCACTGCTTTTGCCGTCAATGACGCTGACGCGGCCCGAGACAAGGCTCTGAACGCCGGCGAGGCAGCGCACGAAATCGGCTTGACCCTGTCCGTCGAGACCGGTGATGCCGACGATCTCACCCGGATAGAGCGCGAACTCGATTTGGCCGGCATCATGCCATACCCGGCCTCGCGCAACGCGCAGCACCGGCGTTTGGCTCAGCCGCTCGGCAACGAATTGCGATGCCAGAGTTCTGCCGCGCTCAGGTCCGGCGATCAGTTCAAATATGCCGGCTTCAGTGATCTCTTCCTTTTGCAAAGACCCGACGTCGACTCCGTCTCGCAACACCGTGGCGCGGTCGGCGATGCGCACCAGTTCGGCGATACGGTGGCTCACCATCAGAATGCTGGCGCCCTGCTCCTTTAGCTCTCGCATCTTTTGGAAGAGCCGCTCGGTGGAATCGAAGTCGAGTGCGGCGGAGGACTCATCGAGAATGAGAACCTTGGGATCGGTGAGAAGCGCGCGGGCGATGGTGATCCATTGTTTGATGCTCAGCGGCAGATCGCCCACGGGCGTTCCGAGATCGAGGTCGAAGCCCAGGAGCTCGCCCATCAAGGCGCTTGCTTTCGCGACTTTCTCCTCCGGGCCGATGTTGGCGCTGAACAGATCGTCGGCGCCGATATAAAGATTGTCGAGCACCGAGCATTCATCGGTAACCAACACTTCCTGATAGACATTGGCGATGCCAAGCGCTTTCGCCTCGACCGGCGAACTTGCGGATTTTCCGCAGATTGATACTTGCCCGCTGTCGGGAATGAGCACGCCCGAAATGACTTTGGCGAGCGTGCTCTTGCCCGACCCGTTGCCGCCGATGATCGCGTGAACTTCCCCATCGTAAGCGCGCAGGCTTGCGCCATTAAGCGCCACGGTGGGGCCGAAGGTCTTGCGGACCGACGTAATTTCTACGGTCGCAACTGTCATGGATCCGGCTCCGGAAAACCGAAGGCGTCCGCCGCGCCGGAATAGAGGGCGCGGCGAACGGGCCACCTAAGCCTTAGGGCTTGTAGGTTTCCGGATCCGCCGGACGGAGAAAGAACTGGTCGAGATACGCCTTACCCGCCCAGCTCTCGGCGCCGACGTTGTACCAACCGTCGGCTTCGTCGTTGCAATCCTCCTTCACCACCTTCTTGAGATCGTCCAATGTCAAGGTTTGCGGCTTGGTCAGGATCGATTGGACCTTTGGGCCTTGCCCCTGAAGCGTCCGCATCATGATGTTCCAGGTCATTTCGAGCTCATCGCCCGGAGGCCAGGGTTGGATGGCTGACGAAACATAGTTCGGATTCTTGCGCCAATAGCACAGCGGACCGATTTCTCCGCCGATCGTCATCGGGACCATTTTTCGGCCGGATTGCTTCAAGGCGCGCAAACCTCCCTGCTCGGAGGCGTCCTGAATGATGATGCCGTTCAACTCGCCCGGGTTCGTAGCGAGCCATTTCTGGATCTCGGTCTGCGCCACTTGGTCCGTCCACATGCCGGCGAGCGAACCCACCACCTTTATGTCGGGATGACGCGTCAGCGCCGCCTTGCTCCCCTTGTCTTGCGAGTCAGAAGCAGAAGTGCCTGGAATCCCCTCAACGACGAGCACGTTGCCCTTGCCGCCGAGTTCTTTAGCCATCCATTCTCCAAGCATATTGCCGCCCACAGCGAAATTAGCCGAGGAATTCACGGAATAAGGCGACGTGAGATAGCCGGAGAACGAAAATACCGGCACTCCGCGATCATGAGCGTACTGGACAGTCGGATTCAACGCTGTTGGGTTGGAGCAGCAGACGATGATCGCATCGACGCCCTGATCGATGAGCTGACGCATCTGCTGAATTTGACTGGCGTCGTTCAGGTTCGATTGAGTGATGATCACCTCGCTAATCATGCCGAGCTTCTTCCACTTCGGGATCAGCGTGTTTTGCAGGCGATCCATCACATTGGCGCGCCAGGTGTTGCCCGCATAAGAGCTCGCATAGCCGATCTTCCAGGGCGGGCCCTTTTTCGGTTTCCAGTCGCGATACGCGCTCTCGCCGATGGGCTGCATCGGATCGAGCATGTCTTTGTTGTAAAGCGTCTTTTGGATGTCCTGCGGCAGCTCATCGACGCCGCCGGCGATCGCTGAAGTGGCGATCATCATGCCGGCAGCAAGCACGGCAAAGCCGATCTTTAGGTGCTTCAATTTTTCCTCCCCTTACGCTGCATTCTTTGAAGTCGCGCAGCGAACGAGCTAGTGGGCTCAGATTTAGCCTGAGATGTTTCCGCACGATAATTGAAATACATTCTTTCTATATCTGATATAACATTTCGATATGGCCACTATTCTTATCTTCCGTCCGGTATGGCGGTTGGGTATGTATGTCGCGCTACACTGGGAGGGACGTCTTGCCGCGGATCGTAGATCTATCGCAGGAGATCTATGAGGGCATGCCCGTGTACGCTGGACACCTTAAGACCAAGGTCTGGCAGCACCACCGTTTCGAAGACACGGCGCCGAACTTCGACAGCGACTTCGCGTACCAAAGCCTCGGGATCACGTTCTGCGACCACGGGCCGACGCACGTCGACGCGCTGAGTCATCTTGACCCGCGCCCGAACGCGCCGACGATCGATCGCATGGACCTCGCGCAGTTCTGCGGCGAGGGTAGCTGCCTTGACGTCTCCAGCGTCGAGCCACGCAAATACATCACCGCTGACCACCTCGATCGGGCGGCCGCCGGCGTCGACCTGCGCGAGGGCGACGTCCTGCTGCTGCGTACCGGCGCCGTCGACCGCTTCGGCGGCACGCCAGAATACACGACCCAGTACCCGGGGCTCGACCAAAGCGCGGCGGACTGGCTGCGCGACCGAAAGCCGAAGATCTTCGGTGTCGACTCGCCGAGCCCGGACAACCCCGCCGATCGCATCTACCCCGTGCACCTGTTCAGCCGCGCGTCCGGCATCACCCACTACGAAAACTTGGCGAACCTCGCCGAGGTCACCAGACGCCGGTTCACGTTCTTCGGCTTTCCGTTGCGAATCCGTGGTGGCCATGGCTCACCGGTGCGCGCCGTCGCGATGCTGAATGACTAACGCGCACGCTCGAGGAGAGGTCGGCGCATGCTGATGAAAGTAACCGACGCCATCCTTCCGACGACCATGATCGGCTCCTATCCCAAGCCCCGCTGGTTCGAGGAGTACAACCTCGTGGGCGCGGATCTCCTGGAGTGGTGGAAGCTCGAGAAGCATTTCCAGGCGTATCGCGACGCGACCGCGGCCTGCATCAAGGACCAGGAGCTCGCTGGGCTCGACATTGTGACTGACGGGCAGATGCACTTCGATCAGTACGGCGGCGCAATCGGCTCCTTCGTCTGGTATTGGTACGAGCGGCTCGGCGGCTTCAGCAAGGGCAAGCTGCCAAACCCCATCGCACGCGGGATCGAGGCCAGCGGCGAGGACCTCAGCCAGGCCGCCTGGATGCATGACTGGGGTGGGACGGCGGTAACCGCCGAGGTCAGCCGCGGCATCCCCGGCAGGCTCGGCGAGATGTACGAGATTGCCCGCGGGTTGACCGACAAGCCGCTGAAGGTGAGCGTCGGCGCTGGCCCCGCCAACCTCACGTTCCATGTGGACCTTAAGTACCAGGGCTCGCACTACTCCGAGCAACGCAAGCTCGCCGAGGATATTGTGCCTATCTTCAACCAGGACCTGAAGGACCTGGTCGCGCGCGGCGCAGAATTCATCCAGATCGAGGACCTAGGCGGCTGGCAGCTCGCGTGGGATCCCGACTCGAGATGGATCATCGATGTACTCAACGCGTGGATAGACGGCGTCGACGCCAAGATAGCTTGGCACTCGTGCCTCGGCGCGGGATACGGCAACACGTTCCGCGTAGTCGAGGACGCGCTGCCGCGCGTGCTCGAGCGCTGGCAGGGAGTCAAGGTGCAGCAGTACGCGCTCGACTTCGCACTGCGCGACATGGTCGACGTGCACGCGCTTAAGGAGCTCGAGCCCGACCGCGAGGTGCAGGCGGGTGTGATCGACATCCGCTCGCTCTACATCGAGACCGACGACGAGATCGTGCGCCGCATCCACAAAGTGCTTGAGTATATCGAACCCGAGCGCGTGTACCTGACCACCGACTGCGGCCTGAAGGCGCTCCCGCGCTTCGTGGCGTTCGAGAAACTGAAGGCGCTCGTGCGCGCGGCAAACCGCGTGCGCGCGGAGCTGCCGGCCCGGACGGTGGCCCCTCTTCCCACTCGCCGCGAGGTCAGGCTCTGCTGACGCTAAAGAGCGGCCTTCTCTAGCCTGCTGCACCGAATCGGAGGCACACGCTGGCCCGCTTCGGCGAGCTTTTCCATTTTCGATCGATCGCAACGCATCGCAGCGCGCCTCGTCGCATCGCAACTCAACGCAACGACCCCGGATCAAAGGTCCGGGAGCAAAGCCTTGCCGACCCTTGGACCGAAGCTTAGGCTTTGGTTCATGGCTCGTCCTTCAAGCTATTCGCCTGTCGTCTTGCCCGTCGTGCGCGCTTGCGCAACCTTCGGTGCCACCGCCGAAGAAATCGCGAATTATCTCAATATCCCATGGGGTTCGTTCAAGCGTTGGATTTACGCGGAGCCCGAATTGCGGGAAGCCTTAAAAAGAGGGCGCGATGCAAGCGATGAAAGGGTCGTCGAAAGCCTCTATCGCAAGGCTCTCACAGGCGACGTCGGCGCCTGTTGCTTCTGGCTCAAGAACAGACGTCCCAGCGAATGGCGTGACGTGCAGCACCTCGACCAAGCCATCGGGCACTACATCATCAGCGACAGGCCGATGACTGAGGAGCAATGGATAGAGGAACGAACCAAGACGATAGAGGCTAAGGTTTCCCCGGCGCTTCCCAACACCAAGGACGATACAGCTAAGCCGCTGGAATAACTGAACGTTCTTCTCTAGTTTCCTCTGTCACTCCAACAGGACCAGAGGGATTCATGAACGAGAGATATATCTTTGTTTAATCACATGAATGAACAGAGTTGACACCCCTTGGGTCACTAAGGGCGGCAGTGCCGGGGGTAGGTCCCCAGTCAGAAGGTGCCCGGTCGGGTCCTGGGTGAGCCAGCGGGAAATCGCGCGTATAGCGAAGGAGAAGCTCTCAGATGTATCCCTGTGTCGGCCCACCTGTACCAGGTCGAGTCAGGCGGACGGTCACGCCGATCAGAGTCGGCATCAGCCGAAGCCAGGGCCCAGCAAATATCCCAGCAGCGCCGTGCCGCCAAGGCTGCCAAGCGGCAACAACATGGCGCGGACCACGGGCTGCTGCGAGAATGGACTGAATGCGCCGTCACGCAGCTCTTCGAATTCGACGCAAGAGCAGCTCCAGCTGGCTCGCAGGCCGCACGCCACTGTTCTGGCCCTTGGCAACGATGAGCCGCTCGGTGAGCCGGCGGCGTGCCTCGGTGCGCGTGGTCTCAGCCGACAATCGAAGCGCCACCCCGCAGGCGGTGACGATGAGGACGGCCACTGCCATCGTGATGATGTCTGGAATGCTGCGCCCATAGTTGGCCAGCACCGGACTGTGGGAGACGACGATCAGGGCGATGATCAGGAACGGCCCATACAACAGCCTGGTGATGCACTTGCTGCGCTTGGCGACGAAGATGAGATCGATGCAGTCGCCGAGGACCTCCCGCGGCAGACCGTATTGCCGGCCGAATTCCTGCAGCGTCTGCGCCGGCCAGACTATGGTCGGGGTGCGGATATCACGGGTCAGCCGCCAACACAGCCAAGTCGCGTCCGCGACGAAAAAGATCAGGGCGAGGGTGGCCCCGAGCAGCAGGAGGGTGACGGTATAGTAAAATACGGCAATTATATAGCCCCTGGTCGGGGCGTGTGGATTGCCGAAGATCAGAACAAGAATGCACCAGAGCACACCCATGGCCGCCAAGCCGGCGAGGACACGGACAATGCGGGCCTCCGGCCGTCCTCGATAGAAGTACTTGCGCCAGAAGGTCAACACGTCATCCCCCGCGACATCCGGCAGTCGATATCCGAAACGGCGCGCCAGCCTGGTCAAGGGCCGTCCAGCCGCGAGGAGTGCCGTTCGTTCAGCGTCGAGATAATCGCGCGTTTGCTTCAGGTGCAACTCGTCCTCGATCTGCTTCATGTTGTCAGCCAGCACGTCCAGGCTGAACAAGAGCAGCCAGATGCACAGCAGCAGCGTCGCCATGCGCAGGAAGATCGTCGGCCAGAGGCTGATGCCTTCCAGCAGCATGATCGGCTGGCCGCTTTGCGTCAGCCAGCCGCCGAGCGGCGCGGCCGCGACAAGGGCAACAACCCCCAGAATGATGACGACGCCGAGACCGACGAGGCCCGCCGTGGCGAGCACGAACGGCGGCGGGCCGCTTTGCGTGCCGTCCTGGTGTCGACGCCTGAACAATCTAAAGCTCGGAATGCACACAAGGCTGAGCCCGACGAGGAGCCCAACGCCGGCGAGACCTACCGTCGCACGCGTGCTGAGCTGGGGCAGCATCGCCGTGGCGACAGGCTGGATAATGCGGCAGTCGGTCAACTCGTGCTTGCATTGGACGTGATCGGCGCGGCGGAGTTCGCTGCGAACGGCCGTGCATGAGCCGGACGGTTGACTTCCAGGCCTGTTCTCCTCGCAGTCGCGCAAGGCCGCCTTGCATGCATCGGAATCCAGGGAATCCGGCGGGGCTGCGCGGGCAAACTGGAATTCGCGCGAGCTGCCGATCTCGAATAGCAGCGGAGCTCTCGACCAGCACGGATGGGGCGGGTCATTGCTGTGGATCGCGACGCGTGCAGCGAGGAATTCGGCTGTCTCGTAGTTGCTCCTGAACGGCGGAATTTCTCCCTGAATGTCGGGCCGCAGCTGCAATCCGAAGCCCGATGCGACCAGGAGGTTGCGCGTGGGGGTCTGCCCGCCCGGATGAAGCAGCAGGGCGTCAAGATCGGTGGTGAAGAACCAGGCGTCCGGAAACAGCGGCCGCAAGGCTTGCAGCACGAGCAATTTGTCGTAGACATCGGAGCCGAGAACTCCAATGGCCTCAATGCCTCTTTGATCTCTGCTGCGCAGTTCCGCATCCTGTTGTTGGATGCGATCCCCAAGACGTCGAAGGTAGTCGTACTGACCCTGGCCCTCGGCACGGTCCTTCGCGCTCGGATCAGGTCGGTTCTTGCTGCTGTCCTTGCTGTCCTTGCTGTCCTTGCTGTCCTTGTTTGGCTCGTTGTCGCTGTCCTTGGCGCCGTTGCCAGAGTCCAAGCCGGCGGCGTTCGGCATCTGGCCGTCCAGGCCGCGCAAGTATTCGTAGCGATGCAGCCACTCGGGATCCTCATTACCGTTATCTGACTTGCACGTGGCCCGTCCCAAACAGCGCGCCATCGCGTCGGGGACTTCCCTCCCGTAGAGCGTATCCCACTCGGAGATGAGTGCAATGTGGTGGTTGCCGTCCGGGGGGACACCGCGCAGCGCCAGTTCGGCCCTGATCGTGCGCGCGAGCGCTTGGTCCGTGGCGATGAGTCGGTAGAGTGCGATGCCTTTTGCGTGAAAGAAATCTCTGAGGCAAGTGTTCGAGGCGAGACAAGACGAGTTTTCGACATCCCGCGAGTTTTCGACATCCCGATCAATCAAACCCACATGACGGACGTAATCAGGTATCAATGTTGCATCGCTCTCGGTTGCGTCGGAGACGTAGAACTGGGGAGGGGCATGCGGACAGATCCCGCCCGACCAGTCGTCTTTCGAGCTTTTGACCTCGTTGGCCATCGCCTTCAGCGTCGTTGAGAGCTGCGGACCAAGAATCTTTACATTGACCTTGTCAGGCGTCTCCTTGGCCGGAAGGTAAGGACACAAAAGTTTGGCAAACTGTCGCAGCGGAGCCGGGTGTGTCGTACCTGGCGCGTTCGCAGCCAGCGCGTCTTCGTCGAACCAAAGCAAGAGAATTCGGTATCCCTTCTTGGCCTCGACCGCCTCGGAAGTAGACCCTTTGACATGCTCGGGATTCGGCCTGAACCATTCGTATGGGATGGTCTTAGGCAACGTGACGCTGGGCGGCGGCGCGGTTGACAAATAGAGGGGGAGCAGACTTGGCGGTGAGGCGGTCAACTCAGCGCTCGGCGAAGCTGGTATTGGAACGCCCGGATCGGGCCAGAAGAACCCTATATGTTGCGGATCATCCGGCACGAAGCCCTCGGCGTTCAATCCCGCCAGGACTGCATAGCGCTTGCGTCGCCGCGCTTCCTGATCCTCCCAATAGGGCGCTCCGGAAGCCGATACGACCAACGTAAGGTTAGGCAGCGCGTCCGGTGTTGCTTTCTCAGATGCCTGTCCGGTCGCTGGAGGACGACAGTACGTTTCGATGTCTTTGTATCTGCCGTTGTGGCCGTCGCAGTTCTCCGGCTTGAGGCTCGGTGACTTTGCAAGATAGTCAGCAACGGCCGCAAAGGGATCCTGCCACAGTCGCGCGTCGACGAGCTGCTCCCCGACCCGTCGCTCCGTGCTCGCTGGGCGGCTGCCCTGGAGTGGCACCTGCTGCTGCGCCACGAAATACGTTCCAGCGGCCACGAGCAGGATCCAGATGAAGCCGTTACCTCCGATGTTCGGTAAGTTGGAGTCCTCTGCCATTGCGATACTCCATGCAGCAACGCGTCGAGACTGCGGGGTGAGCTAGCGCAATCTCTGATCCCCAGTGTGTGATTTGGCTCACACTTCGGGCGGGACATCCCGCTAGCTCGGGGCGCAGGATCTCGCTCACTTCAAGGACATCAACGACACCACACCCGTTCCCGGGCCGATACAAGCGTCAGTAGCAGCACGTCCCTGCGGATGAATTGCTCGTTTGCCTAAAATTAAAATCAATTCGTAAAGGGTGCCGCGATGAGCTGAGCATGCTCATGCAGTTTGGTGTGGTGATGCTTTCGAAATAACTTGGGAATGACCGCTTTGGGTGGTGATCTCAACTGATCGACGCAACACTTTATCTTAAAGTCGGTTTCGAAAGTCATGAAGAACGAGCGATCCGACGCACGAGCAGCATGACGGATGCGGCGTAGAGGAAGGCGCGTGCGGAGTCGATGGTAGCCTCGAAGTCTTTTGCCAGCCGTCGATTGCGCCCGATCCACGCAAAGAACCGCTCGACGACCCAACGCCGAGGGTTAACGGCGAAGCCGACCTGATCGGGGTTCTTGCGCACGATCTCCACCGCGATCAACGTGGCCTTGGTGACCTTTTCCCCGGCATATCCGCTGTCGGCGAAGACGCGCTGGATGAACGGGAAGATGCACCGCGAGAACTCGCAGAAGCGGTCCGCCACCATCGCGGTCTTGGATACTCGCCGGATGCGGTTCGAGCACGAGGCCGCGCCCTTCCGTGTCAACGAGCGCATGGCGCTTGCGACCGTTGATCTTCTTTCCAGCATCATAACCGCGTGGCCCGCCGGCCTCGGTGGTCTTGGCGCTCTGGCTGTCGATGATTGCCGCCGTGGGGCTGGCGTCGCGCCCGACCCGTTCGCGATCTGCCATCACGAGCGCGTGGTTTATCCGTTCAAAGCGCCCGTCGTCGCGCCAGGCGGCGAACCAGCGGTAAATCGTCCCCCATGGTGGCAAGTCGTTCGGCAGCAGGCGCCAAGGGCAGCCCGCCCGCATGACATAGAAAATGCCGTTGACGATCTCGCGCATCGGCCACTCGCGTGGCCGGCCCGTCGCGCAGGGCTTCGGCAGGTGCGGCGCGATCACGAGCCACTAGGGGAAGATATGCTTCGTCCGGCTGCCGGATCGACGAAGAACATTTCGCCCATGCCCTTGCTGTCGCTCGCCAACGACCAAGCCAGATCGTGGGAACTCCGCGCCGCAATCGTCTTCACACGCCTCTCGCGCCGAGACCAGGTCCAGGTAGACGGCGCGCGAACTGCTTGCTCCGGTTTGCGGTCGATTACGGAAGAGTTCGACACACGGTGTGAAGGAAGCGAGGCGCTGCTCGATCGCCTGCGCGCCTGACAACCAATTCGAAGACCACCTCTTCGATCTAAGAGAGGACGGAGTTGTGGGATCGGTGGCGGCGTAGGAAGTCGCTGAAAGCGAATTCGGCGAGCGTTTCATAACCATCGTGGTCTGTTCTCCAGCTTTCTAGCAGTCGGATTGGTCCTTCGGCGCGGCGTGCGTCGAGAAATTCGCGCGGCGGATCGCGGCGCCGCAACTGTCGAACACGCGTTCGGCCATGTCGTCAACCTCGGTTGGCTTCGTGACGTCGACGTTTGATAGCTAGCGCCCTGCTGCCTTTCCTGCTGACCCTCTGCAGCCGTTTCGTAGCACCTTCTCGTTGATGTCGCCGCAAACGACAACGGCGCCTTCGCGTGCAAAGATCAGCACGGTGGCGCGGCCGATACCGCTGGCCGCGCCGGTGATAATGATGGTTTTTCCTGTCAATTATTCGGCGTCTTCGACATAGCCTTCATCCGGCCCGGTTGAGCCTACCGCGCTGTGGGGGGGAGATGATTGCACCGGC